>JAZDGT010000018.1:0-54449 GCA_043806635.1 Methanobacteriota archaeon
GTTCCTTTCTCTTTCCTGTAAAATACGACGATAAAATGTGTCCCAACCTCCTTAAATTCTGCATTTGGTTCCTTTGAAAGTATCAAACGAATACCACGTCCCCATTTCTCAATAAAGTGAACGCGATGGAATAATTCAGCGATGAGTTCGTTTCTTCGTTCAGAAACCATCCCTGTTTTTATTTTCTCAATAGTTAAATCACCATACAACAACCCTGGACTTCTGATTTCTACATGATCCTTGAACACCGCGATATTGACTGAGTCATATTCATAGTAGTCTCGATGGCAGAAGGCATTAATGATCGCTTCTCGAAATGCTTCCTTGTCTATTTCGGGGATATCAATCCGTCGTAACCCTTCCACTCTCATGCCGATATGGATGTTTTGCAGGATGTAATCCTCTGCTTTTTCAATTAGAGAAAAAACATCTCCTTCAAAGTCCTTCATATCAATGGGATACGCGGTATCGGTTGTCCCAAATACGGCACATCGTAATTTCGCATTTGGGAAAAATGATTGAGGTTTCTTACCAAACAACATGACCGCCGTGTTCGATAGTTTGCCATCTTGATAGAGCCGTAATTTTTTCAGTGCATTTTCTAAAGAATCATAGGTTAAACCTGCTTTTTTTACGAACGATTCTACCTTTATGCTACTGATGTCATCAAGGGTTGCCTTCTCACAGATTGTTGTATCCCATCGTAGCTTTTCTTTATGTTTCTTTAAAATGATGTTTTCGATTTCTTTTGCACTTAATCGCTTGTTTTCATCTCCCACGCGTATATGCCCTTGACCGTAAGCGTAATACAGAATTTCATGACCAGAAAATTCAACATGAATACACGTTTTTCCCTCAAGAGGTATCTTGTTTATTTTTGGATAGATCTTCGGTTCAATGTGATCAGAAATCGCTTTCGAGATATCTCGAATTGTACTCTCACCAACAACTTGTCCCACAATAGTTCCATCATTTTTTACTCCGAAATAGAGGTCTCCTTTCTGGTGTTTATTCAGAATGGCTGCGATAGAGATGATTGCTTCTTTCAGTTCAGAAGTTGATTTCTTGAGTTCAACTGTTTCGCTTTCTTTCAAGGTGGATTTCAAAGCTTTTTCATCCATTTCTGTTCAAGAGTAATATCTGGTGTTTTCTCTTCTATGTTTCGGTTACTCTCTGTTGTAGATTCTCGTATGGTCTTTTATAAGGTGTTAAAATCACTAAAAACTTTTATTACTTCACTGGAATCTCCAGTTAATCTGTTTGTTCTTTCGTCGTTGACCGATCGACACCTGTTTCATAAGCTACTTGTATCGCATCTTCCTGAATTTTCTTGTAGATTCGTTCCATCTCCACATAAAAATCTAACGAACACCCACGCCAAAACGTCGGAGGACCTAATCGTTTGAGCAATGCAATAGAAACAGCTGGTGGTTGAATAGACACTGAAAACGATGGAAATTTTTCACCGAGTCTCCAGAATCGATCGACACATTGTTCCAAATCGACGTATTCTGCCGTCTCTTGTCGATGAGAAATCTTGGGAGAATCTTGCCGTTTTACACGGCGTTCTTTACGCTTTTTCTCCGGTTTTTCTTGACCCGATACCATTTCTCCTCGAACACTTCGAAGTTCATCAAGAAACTGCAGCTTCGACCGACCGCGAAGATGGAAAATCATAAACGGGTTCCTATCAAACTCCTCACCGAGAACATAGTACACCGCCGCGATATGTTTACACGGGTTTGCCACATCAGGACAAGAACAATCGGTATTCAAATCCTTTTTTGACAACGGGAAAAGACTTACGTGTACCGCAGAAAATACGTTTTCAATGTCTGATGGCATGTCGCCAGAGACGAGTTTAGCTGCATAAAGTGCTTGTGTACTCATCTCTTGGATTATCTTTTTCCATTGCTGATCAGTAAACGGTTTAACCTTAATTGTAACCAGATATGGCTTCGGTCGCGTACCTTGCACTCCTGCGGTGACGACACCAGGTTCGATTTTTATGTTCGTCACCTGGCCACTCCGAGCATACCGTCTCCCCCGCTCGAGTCTATTGGACCAGCCAAACGAGTCAAGAACAGATATCCATCGCTGAGACCACCACGTCGCCCCGATTTTCTTTCCCTCAAGCTTTATCCCGTTTCTTACCTTTTTCGGCTGCGCAGGCGTATAATACTCATAATCCCAGTACCCCATTAACGCTCACCCTCTCCGTTCTGAACCGCTTCACTTCGAAGCGTGAACATATCCCGCAACCGATCATTCGAAAGTTCAGTAAGCCATGTCTCCCCAGCTCCAAGAACGCGTTCGCTGATACCTTTTTTATGCTCCAGCATCTGGTCAATTCTCTCCTCAAGAGTACCCAGGCAAACAAACTTGTGAACCTGAACGTTTTTCCGCTGACCTATCCTGAACGCACGATCAGTCGCCTGGTTTTCTACGGCAGGGTTCCACCAGCGATCAAAATGAAATACATGGTTTGCCCCGGTGAGATTCAACCCAAAACCCCCTGCCTTCAAAGAAAGAATGAACAACGAAGGCCCCCCGTTCTCCTGTTGAAACCTCGCGATCAACGCATCTCGGGTTTTCCTCGGCGTTCCACCATGAAGAAATAACACCTCACGCCCAAACGTGGATTGAAGATGATCCTGCAATATCTTTCCCATAGTGACATACTGCGTGAAAATAAGCGCACGATCCCCTGCTGCAAGCGCCTCCTCAAGCATCTCCATAAAACGGGTGAGCTTGCCTGACCGATCCTTTATCTCGCTTTCATCCTGAAGGAACAGCACAGGGTGGTTACATATCTGTTTCAATTTCAACAGCGTTGACAGTACAAGTCCCCGCCGCTGGATTCCCTCCGATGTTTCTATCTGCTGCATCATGTCGTTCACGGTTGCTTGGTACAGCGTCGCCTGCTCCTTAGTGAGCGTATAGTACACTTTCATCTCAAGCTTCTCAGGTAAATCTTGTATGATACGTTTATCGGTTTTCAGCCGCCTGAGGACAAACGGCTGGATCAACCGGCGAAGCTTCTCCGATGTTTCACGATCTCCGTACCGTTCAATGGGAACAACAAACCGTCGTTTGAACTCCTTCAGCGAACCCAGATACCCGGGGTTGAGAAACGCCATGATTGACCACAGCTCATCCAGACAATTCTCCACAGGCGTCCCTGTTAACGCTATACGATATCCACCGGGGAGTCGCCGGATGGCTTGCGTCTGCTTCGTCCAAGGGTTTTTAATGTTCTGCGCTTCATCAAGAACCACCCCAGTCCACTTGATTTTTTTCAGCACCGGTTCATCGCGATAGGCGAGCGCATACGTACTTATGACAAGATCATGGTGACGTGCTTCAGAGACAAAACCCCTTCCAGTTCGTCTCTCCGATCCATGGTGAACCATCACCTGAAGTGAGGGGGCAAATCGTTCAAGCTCTCGCTTCCAGTTTCCAACAACCGAGGTGGGGCAGATGAGTAACACCGGCTGATTCACGTGTTTTTTGTATTTCTCATGAAGCAGCAACGCGATCAACTCTATCGTTTTCCCAAGTCCCATGTCATCGGCAAGACACGCACCCATGCCGCGGTCACGCAGAAACGAAAGCCAGGAAAAACCTCTGATCTGATAAGGACGGAGCACGCCATTGAACCGATTTGATACGGCAAGCTCTGCGAACGCTGCCTGCTCACCTCCTCCTATAAAATCAGCGATCCACCCGTCAGCATGGAATCCCACTACAGGCAGCCCTACATCCTCGTGCCCTATTCCCACCCGTAATGATTCTGCAAGTGTCAACCCTTTTGCATCTGCATTCGTCAGAAAGTTCATCGCTGCGGTGATGTCCTCTTTACTGAGTTCAACCCATTTCCCTCTGATCCTCACCAACGGTGTTTTCAACTGAGCTAATCGTTCAAACTCGGTTCGATTCAACGTGTCGTCACCGATGGCAACCTCCCACTGAAAGTCAACAAGATGATCAAGGGAAAAAAATCCTGGGCTGGTATGAGATTTTTGTTTCGGAGGCTGCACCTTTAATTTCAATCCTAATTGTGTCTGTTGTTTTTTGTAGTTCCACCACGAGGGAACAAGGACTCCGTAACCACATTCCTCTAAAAGCCAGGCCCCTTCTTTTAAAAAAGTATATGCCTGTTGCGTATTGATGGTACACTCAGTAGGAAGATTCGTTCTCAAACTCTGTTCGATAGGAGAGTACAATCGTGATGCATGGACTAAATCCTCGAGAAATCTATCCTCGGGATGACCGCTTTGTTCGTTGACAAACGGTATGGTTTTGCTTCTGTTTTTCCAAAAATCGTACACCGGAACGAGTAAACTTTTGTCCTCTGAATCTTGAAGATGATAGGTAAGCCGCCAATCATTCATGGGAGAACGCATGTCTGTTTCTCCCCCCGGTTCTTCCAATCGAAAGCAGACGCGCCAGCGACGGTATTCTCCTTGCTGTTGGATACCTGCCATCCAATTCCCCATGGACTCCTGTAACGTTGACTCTTGATGAGACGTGCACCTGATCCTGGTATGTGATGGGGAACTTAGTCCATTGAACCAGATGGATGCTAGAGAATTTCCTCCAAGCAATCTATTTCTCCAGGAGACATTTGTATCAAGATGATTTGAAAGCCACATCCGAATGGTCTCGTCAAAGGCAACCGTGAGAAAATCAGTTATAAGTTCGCGCGGTGTTTTTTGTTGCGAAGCGACTTCCGCAAGACAAATCGGTGGCATCAATGCTGCAAGAAAGGTCATGCGATCCGCATCTCGAGAATCATTAAATACAGGAATCCATCGAGCATGAAGGCTGTTTTTTTGGTCAACAACAGAGGGAAGAAATCGTTGTCGTGCAAGAAGTTCTAAACCAAATTTTGCGGTTGCGCTCCAGAATCGTACATCGTCTCCAACGAAATTCTCTTGGAAATGTTCTGCCTGTTTTTCTGGAAGTCGGGCAAGCCAGAGAAAGGCGTCAACAACAGAAAGTTCTACGTGACAGACCTTCCATGGTCGGAGTTTTTTTTCACATGATGACATGAAAGCATCTTCGCCGATGAACCCCTGTGAAGATGCTGGAATCATATTCGAAGTCGGCATCTTGAGCGTCCGCCATCGAATGAGTGGTCGCTGGTGGAACAGTACTGTTTCCATTTCTGATTGTTCGTTCTCTAAAAGAAATGAAGGTGTTGTCTGTAGAAAAGAAAGAATATCTTTGGTGTTTACCTGAAATGGATGCTCTTGGCGTTTTTTGTCTTTACGATGTTTTACATATGCTTTCTTTCCTTTTTGCTGAAATGAGGTCGTTTCACCCCAAAAACCGAACCTGCCTGATATGATATCTCTATTCGAGAACCATGTTCCATGGAGGATGAACATCGATTAATTTCTCCCATCCTTCTTATTTTTTCATTATCGAATTTTATCTATAAATAGTTACTTATTTCCTGCAATAAAAACGTTTTGAATGGAGAAGCATTACCGGTTTGGTTGCTACTGTCTTTTGACCTACTTTACCAACAAGAAATTGCTACAACCACATATAGAATAAAGGAGAAAAAAAAGATGTAATCAACTCAAGAATCAAAACCACCAAAAACTGGTATAATTTCACCTGGAACTACTCCTGTTGACGTGTTCAATTCTCAACGAGCCCACTTTTTCGTTTCTCTCATTCTTTATTTCGTTATAACCTGCTTCATTTCTCCGGGTATTATTACGATTGTATTCGAAGCTTGAACCATAGACTATTTATATATTTATAATAAAGAAGTAGGTATACGTGAAACATAAAATAAACAATAAATTATGGACAAGTTATCTAATACTTCTCCTACTTCTTTCATCAACGATACTAGTCCTACCATTGCAAAGTATTCCTGCCTTGAAAAAACTTGATAAACAGTCACAATACGAATTTCACTATATTCTTCCCCAACTCACTCAGGAAGAACAAACGATATCCGAGGAGGCGGTATTTCTCTTGTACTCTTTCCAAAACTGCCAGTTTCTATCTGAACCAGGAAAACCAAAACTACCATTTACAACATCATACATCCATATACCAACCAATGCCAAAGACATACAAGTTACCATCCTATCAGATAATCAACATGAGGAACGAGTAGTATTTCCTATTTATCCTGCTGAGAAGCAAGTCATCAGAGATGACAGTAACCTTGGGATTTCCTATGCGTATACTGAGTTTTGTTACGATGAAGAATTTTATGCATACTCAGAAAATTTCTACCCAGCCAATCAGGTGGAGATCGCAGAAATCGGAAAAATGAGAGATTACAGATATTTAGCTGTGAACATTTATCCGTTGCAGTACCAAGCAAGTGAGAATATCCTCAGATTTTCAGAAGAGATGACTATTCAAGTCACCTGGATTAACGATGATAACATTGTTTCTGAGAATACCACGAAACCGTCTCAACACACAATCAAAGGATTACAGATGTTAAATGACGATGACGTAGAAGAAATCACTTCATTTATCAAGAACGCTCAGGTGATCTACCCAACAGATTTATCTGATCCAACCAATCAAGCTACTTACTTGATCATTACCGCAGAGCAATTCTATACTAGCCCTTCATTAGAAAACATCGCACATCATCGAGCGGTGTTCAGTGGAATGAATGTTGCAGTAGTACAAACAAGTGATATCTACGCAGCAATTGGGGATACTATACCAATTGATCCAACGCTCAATGACACTGAAGGAGACATCGATTTGAGGATTAAAACGTTTATTAAATATGTGTACGATTTTTGGGATGACGGAGCGCATAGCCTTCAATATGTGTTACTCGTCGGCGATCCCTATCCAGATACAGCATCTTTTTTTCTTCCGTTCCATCCATCACTATATAGAATAGAGGGAACTCAAATTGTCACTGATTACTGGTACAGTTGCATCAATGATGATAACGGTGATGGCTACGTGAATGATTCAGACACAGTTGCTGATGTGTTTATCGGTCGTTTTAGTGTACAAACCGAAGAAGAACTCGCCGTTGTTGTTGAGAAAACAATTCAGTATGAGTTGTACCCACCAAGTTATCCTGAAGAAGACTGGGGAGGTAAAACTCTGTTGACCCATGCAAAAGGTAGTCCTCCACTCCCTAATCCCATGGAACAAATTAGAGATATATATCTCTTACCGTATCACCGTGAAGTCTCTGAGGTCTATGCTGACAAATATAGCAACTATCTTAACGCAAAAGAGGCGATGAAATCAAAAATCGATGAAGGACATGCATTATTTGCCCATGTGAGTCATGGTGGAGCAACATTATGGCATATTGGTTCTAGTATCTCATTTACCACAAGTGATGTTGATTCGTTATCAAACGCTGATAGATTACCTGTAGTATTTAGTATGTCTTGTTGGACAGGTATGTTTGATTATTCTGGTCGTCAAGGGTTAGCTGAGGTGTTTGTCAACTCGTTAGGTAAAGGATCCGTTGCTTTTTTAGGATCATCAAGACCTAGTTATGAAGATGAGAACAAAAAATTTTTAACAAATATTATGGATGCGATAATTGTTGAAGATAATCTTGTCCTTGGGAGTTGTATTGTTGAAGCTAAATTAGGGCCGCGAGTAATTGGATTTAACCGTCTTCTGTACAATCTTCTTGGTGATCCTGCATTGAATATGTCACAAACGGTAACGGTATCAGAAAAACCAGAGCTATCCTGTTCACTTCATAATTATGTGCTTGTCGCAGAAAATGTTGCGTTTAATATCTCGATTTCTAATTTGGGATTAAGTGATGCAACAAATGTCCTCGTTGAGCTCTTTAATCGGAATCCATTTGATGAAGGAGTGCTTATTCAAGACGCTACACACTATCGTGATGTTCCTGCAGAGACAACCATGTCGTACACACTGACCATACCTCTTCAACAAGAATGGGGCGGAAATTTTTACACAGAGTTATTTCTTATAATCGATAGAGAAGGAGAAATAGATGAACTCTATGAAAACAATAACCTGAGTCAATCATTATTTTTTGTTGTAAATGAAACATATTACTTTTCCGCTATCGGGATGGGGAGTACACCTGCAATTTATGAAAATAAAATTGTTTGGCAGGATGAACGAAACGGGGAGTATATGCTTCTTTTTTATGATCTCGGTCAAGACGGGCGATATGGCACAGAAGACGACAGTGGTGAAATCCGTCTCACGACAAGTTCATATTGGATACTGAATCCTGCCATCTTTGGAAACAAGATTGTGTGGGAAGATTTTAGAAATAGTGGCAATAAAAGTGATATTTTCATGTACGATCTTGACCTCGGAGCAGAGTTCTGTATTACAAACGCCTACTCAAATCAAAAATACCCTGATATTTATGATACGAAGATTGTCTGGGAAGACCGGAGAAATGGTGCTTCAAATATTTATTTCTATGATCTCGGCTCTGATGGTCTCTATGGAACTGACGATGACTCAGGGGAGATACGAATGACATACAATAATTATCAGGATAATCCAGACATCGACGGAAATAAGATTGTCTGGACATCGATTGGCTATACTATGGGTGTCTTTCTCTATGATCTTGGACCTGACGGAATCTATGGTACCGATGATGATTCTGAGACGGTTCAAATCACAACATCTGAGAGTGTCCCTTGTGATGCAACCATCAATGGAACAAAAATAGTCTGGACTGATTACAGAGACGGCCAATGGGATATTTATCTCTACGAACTCGGATCTGATGGCGTATACGGAACGGATGATGACTCAGGTGAGGTTCAGATCACAACCGCACCATCCAGCGATGAGACCCCTAGTATCTCTGGAAATAAAATCATCTGGAAAGGTGATAGAAACGAAAACCCGACTATCTATATCAATGACCTCTTTTTTTATGATCTTGGTCTAGATGGAATCTATGGAACAGATGATGACAGTGGAGAAATACAGCTCACTAAGAATGAGTATTTAATCAAAGGACAGGGGATATACGGTAATAAAATCGTTCACGGGGGAGCGGTATTCGTCGATGATGAATTTCAATATACCACGTACTTAATTAGTATCGACAAGGCACACTCATCAAAATCGTCTCTAACGTCTGGGTGTGATACGCCTCGAGGTCTTTTCACCTGCCCAGCAGGAGATGGATCACTCTATCCAATCAACATCACCCTGATCGATAGCTTTGGATATCCGATTGAGGGCATACCAGCAAGTGACTTCACATTCATGGTGCTGAACATTCCTGATGACACATCCTGGTTCGGTTACCCTTTCCATGATCCATATCTAACCACAACAAAATTTACCGTTAATCCGGAGGAATCAGAAACAGATGAACGAGGCATGATTCAGTTCATGATACAAGCAAATACCTCAATTGTAGGAAACATTAGTATCACCGCGAACGTACGGGATGTAACTCTATCCGAATCATTAACACTCTGGTGTAACTCAGCAGATATAAACACAAACGGGAGAATCGATCTCACTGATATCACCTTATTTTCTCAGATCTATTTCAGCCTGTATGATTTTCATGGTGATTTCTTCTGGGATGAAAGCATTAATCTCGCAGATATCACATACCTGACAACACATATCGGACATCATCATCCCTCAGTATAAAATCACAAATTCAAAAAATATCATACCTAGGTCACGCGTTTTTTCTTATCAGTGACATCACGGAATATCCCTATGGTAGCAATAAACTGTCCATCCTTAAAAAAAGGGCTAATGTTACCTTCTACAAGGATTTCTTTCCCAGTTTTTGATAGATAGATGGTTTCAACGTTTTTAATGGTTTCACCTTTCGAGACACGGTAAAATATATCTTGACAATGAGGAATTTGATCCTTTCGGAGAATATCAATAAAATGAAGATTTACTACCTCATCTTTTGTATATTCTAACGTGTGAAGCCATTGAGGGTTAACATCAACAAAACGTCCTTGTTCATTGACACTTTGGATAAGGTCAGTGGCGTTTTCAAAAAGATTCCTGTATTTTTCTTCACTTACCTGTAATCGTTTCATGGTCTCTTTTCGTTCGGTGATATCGGACACCATCACCAGATCAAAAACGATTTGATTCATGGTATCCTTGAGTAACACACCATGGACCTCCCCCCATTTACTGGCTCCATCTTTATGGATAAATTCAACCTCGTATGATGGGATATCTTTCCCGTTCAATCGTTGGGTGAAATTCTGTATTATTGTCTGTTTTGTGTGTTCTGGGAAAAACGGGATCCGTGTGAGATGCTTCCCGATGATTTCCTCAGGTTTGTATCCTAACCACTCAAAAAGTTTTTTATTCGCATCGAGAAAGACTCCTTGCTGATTGATAATCACGATCGCCATTGGCGACCAATCAAAGAGCGTCCGGTTTCGTTCATCCCCCATAAGGGTTCGATCAATGAAATTATATTCAGCGGTATCGGTATTCGTAGGCATAGACTCATTTTTTCCTCACACTGTAGTACTAAGAGTACATTAGATGTTTTCTATAAAATTATATCGGTACCGAATACTTTGATAGTGTCAGGAAAAAGTTGTTTGACATCATTTAAATTATCCAGATTATCGAGAAAATAATTATCGAATATTATTGAAATTTTTTTTCAATTAAAACCGTATCAATGAAGACAGAAGTTTTAAATATTGTTTCTATGATAGTGGTACGAATTATAACTAGGAGGTAGAGATATGAAAATTTGGAATCCTAATGAGCTAATAGGAAAAGAAGTTTTTGACGCCAATGGAACACCAATCGGCTGGATGGATAAGACCTGGCACAGCTGGAATGAGGACTACCCTGGGTACTTTTTCGGAATTAAAACGAACGACCATGTCCGAAACACGTATTTCCGTGGGGCATATAAGCTGGTACCTATTTACAACGAATACATCCGGACAACAGGAAACAATATCACGTTGACGAAAACCATTGATGAGTTATGCCGATTTTGGAACAAAACCGTCCCATGCGGCCCAGTCACCTGCCCAGTAGAGCAACTTGTTGAAATGCCAGTGTATGATAAATTCCACTCCCGAGTAGGAACATTCGCCTCATGGGTGGAAACCAACGGGAACATCAACAACTTCGGATTATTATTAGACCCGTACATCTGTGAAACATGGCATCTGCCGTATAACACCACGTTACCTATTGAAACCAACTATATCAGCAATGTGAAGGATACCGTGAACTTGACTATTGCGTTAGCCGAGTTAAAAGAATACTGGCAGAACAGACAACAACATAAATACTAAAAAAAATTTGTGTTGAGGCGAGTAACAGCCTCTCTTTTTCCTTTTTTTATCTCTTTTTTTTCTCAAGGATTGCTCGTAACTCATGTAATGTATGGAGAACAGTATCTCCTTGATCAACACCTGTTCGATCGAGAAAATATGCTTCGACGCCTATCGTTCGAGGGCTGTGATAATCAAACTCTTTATGATCACCGATGTGGAGAAGTTCCTGTGGGTTTCGATTAAGACTCTGGCACATCTTCTGGTAGGCTTGAGGGCTTTTTTTCACCGCATGAAAATCAGATATTGAGGAGAATGTTCTGGTAAAATACTGTTCGAGTTTAGTCTCCTCCAATTGTATTTCGATAAACTCTTTTTTTGCGTTAGAGAGAACCACTAAGGAATACTCGTGTGAAAGATGCTGTAACGTCTTCTGCACCTCAGGATATACTTGTATGGTTTTACGATATGAACAGAGGAGATCCTCCCACGATGCATGGAGGTGAAACCGTTGAAACCACCAGGCGATATCATACCATTCTTTCCGGTTTTCTCCGATCCGGTCGTATTCTTGATAGAGAAGGTGTTTTGCGTGTTCTAGTGATGTCTGTTTTTCTTGTGCATAGAGTCGAGGGAGCCCTTCGAGCCATACGGCATCAGCGAACGTGCTTTTCACCAAGGTTCCATCAAGGTCAAAGGAAAGGATATGAATCATTGCTTTTTTTCTCTGCATTCATGATACTTCAGGGGTTTTTTAATAGATGCGGTTCGTACTCATCACGAAGACTCAGAGGTATGTATTCCTTATAGAACGAGTCTGAGACGTAGTACCCAGATAACATTTTTCACATATATTTATTATTTTTTGATAATAAATTATATATATGATAAATATCTATAATAGTACTACTTGTAGGGGAATCGTATGAAAATAACGGTATCGTTCCTATTCCTTAGTATTCTTATTACATTGTTAACAACAAGTGCGTCTCAAAGTATTCCTATCACACCCAATGAACTCCTCACAGCCCTAGATGATACGACTCAGCAGTCATCGTCTTCATCTCCAAATCTATCATCTAATATTACGGTTTATGCGAAATACTCGTATATCCGCAGTTACCCTGACGGCGGTGGAATCTTCATCGTGTTTATCCAACCGACAACTCATTTTTCTGGTAGAGTGTATCTTCAACTCACTGCTGACTCGAATCTGAGTGCACAAATCGATAAGAAATATTTAGATTTGTACGATCGAGTCGCTGAGATCACTATTCATCCAAAAGAGTCTATCGACCTTGGTACGTACACCATCGAAGTAGACGCGTATCAATTCCCCGTCTCTACTCCGGTGACTTTGAATCAAGAGGAGATTATTCCGGAGAGTGAGCATTCATGCTATCGCATACAGACGCTTGAGTTGGACGTCGAAATCATGGATTATTCATCAGCAAATCTTCCGAACGCGCTGATAAAGAGAGATGAACTCATCAGTTGGTTGGAAACCGAGCATCCTGAGTTCGGGAGGTTCTCAAACCAGAGTTCATATGCGTATTTCACCTACCCGGGTATCCTGGTCGTGGAACACTGGACGTTCCTATACAAAAACTGGGAGATGAGGATCTGTTACCACGTGATGATGTACCCGTATAACTGGTCAAAAATCTGGTTACGACCCAGAGGAAAGGTTTACCCAGTATTTGCTGGATGTCGAGAATACGTGTTTCCAGCATTAAGCATATATGATCAGGAGCCACATGGAGACCCAGTCCTAGTATATCACGAGATACCAGTCTCGGAATATCCCACGTTTTTCGGGTACTAAACCACTACAATTCCTGTGAAAATAATTATGGTATTTTTTCGTACTTATGAGAGCGTAAACTACAAAACCGGTTACCCGTATTCTTGCTGAGGAATACACCATGGAAAAAGCAACATTTGCTGCAGGATGTTTCTGGGGTGTTGAAGCAGCATTCCAAAAAATAAAAGGAGTGCAATCCACCACCGTTGGTTACACGGGGGGAACCATGAAAAACCCTACCTATGAGGACGTCTGCACCGATACAACTGGTCATGCAGAAGCTGTACAAATCCTCTATGATCCTCAGCAGGTATCCTACGAAGAACTCCTCACCAGGTTCTGGGATATCCACGATCCCACACAACGAAATAGACAAGGACCGGACCGGGGAACACAATATCGATCCGTGATCTTTTACCATACAGAAGCACAACGTGTTCTTGCTGAAGAATCAAAGAAGAAACTCCAGGAATCAGGGAAATACAAGAAACCGATTGCCACAGAAATCACTAGAGCATCAGTGTTCTACCCGGCAGAAGAATATCATCAAAAATATTTTGAAAAAAACCGTTCTGCATCCTGTCATATCTCGCACTGAGCATTTATTCTTTTTTTTGAAAACGCAGGCTTGCGGAGTTGATACAAAATCGTTTACCCGTAGGTTGAGGACCGTCATTAAAAACATGACCGAGATGACTACCACATCGGCTACAAACGGCCTCAATTCTTCGCATACCTAGAGTGGTTTCTGATTTCACCTCAATGTTCTCCTCCGATAGTGGTTTCCAGAAACTCGGCCATCCACTCCCGGAATCGTATTTTACTTCTGAAGAAAACAATTCGTTTCCACATCCTGCGCAGACATAGACGCCGTTTTCTTTTTGATGAACATATTTTCCGCTGAATGGTGACTCAGTTCCTTTTTTTCGGAGAACATAAAATTCTTTATCAGTTAATGTTTGTTTCCATTCTTGTTCTGATTTAGTGATTTTGTTCTTCATCAGTTCTCCCCCTTTCATGTTCACACTTTTTTTCTATTGTTCTTTGTAGTGGTGTGTTATGGTTTCGGTTCTTGAAGATTACCAAGAGTTCTGAGAATGAGTTCTGGTAACGCAGGATGTATGTGCATCCCCTGCGTTAGATACGAATAGTTTCCGTTAATCGCTAAAACGTTTATGACCTCTTGAATTAACATCGAAGCATGAGGCCCGATGATATGGAACCCGAGGATCTTTTCTGTCTGCTGTTCCACAATCGCTTTGGTGAATCCGGTCGTCTCTTGCATCGCCTCACCCATAGCGACATCACGGTATTGGGCTCGTCCAACGAGGATGGCATGATGTTGTTTCGCCTCTGATTCCGTCATCCCCACCGCAGCAATCTGCGGATACGTGAACACCGCATAAGGGACCGCGGAGTACTCCATCTTGGTTTTATGCTCATGGAACGCATTCCGCCATGCAAGTATTGCTTCTTCGTTTGCCACATGTTTAAACATGTATTTACCGATCGCATCACCAAACGCCCAAATATTTTTTTTACTTGTTTCAAGATACTCATTCACTAGGATATACCCACGCGGGTCAGTTTTCACTCCCGTGTTCTCCACATGTAACGTATCAGCGTTAGAAGCCCGCCCTGCAGCAACCATGATTTTCTCCGCGGTAACCGATATCTCCTTCCCTGTTTGCAAATTCATACCAACGACGGTGACACCATTCTTCTCTTTTTTTACCGCGGTGACCTCCGTGTTAAAATAAATCGTCATCCGTTTCTCCATCTGCTTCCTCAGTATCTCCGAAATCTCAGGTTCTGTATTTGGAATAAGCCTGTTTCCCCGCTGAAAAATAATGACTTTCGTCCCCATGGCAGCAAAAAAATGCGCGAACTCAGCAGCGATGTACCCACCACCAATAATAATGAGACTCTCCGGCTTCTCAGCTAAATCAAAAATGTTCTCATTTGTTAAATACTCAACAGAATCAATCCCGTGTATGGGGGGTATCAACGGGCGTGCACCTGAGCCAAGAAAAATCTTCTCACCACGTATCGTCTTCCCCTGGACCTCTAATGTATAGTCTCCAGTAAAAAAGGCTTCGGTATGGTAATAATCCAGATTCTTCGTCTGTTTTATTCCTTGTTGCATCGACGCATGACTCTCACGAATCGGTGTTCGCATCCGCTCCATGACCGCATGAAAATCAACGTTCTTGATTTCTGCCGTGATCCCAAGTTTTTCTGCTTCCTGTATCTCCATGATCCTATCCGCGGGGTAAATAAGCATTTTCGATGGGATACACCCGACATTTAAACACGTCCCCCCAAGTGGCCCTTTATCTACCCAAGAAACTGTTAATCCCTGCGATAGTGCTGCCTCAACAATTTCCCCACCAGAGCCACTCCCCACAACGATCACGTTATACGTTTTCATATTACTCACTCAAACCATTCTTTCGCTATTATGTTATGATTAATTTCCTTGTAGAATCTTCCGGGTCTCACTTTTATATGCTTCGACATTTGGTTGATCAAACGGGTTCACCCCGAATAAAAACCCGAGATACATCATCTCCATCATTTTAAACTGTAATAATTGACCGATTGAACCCGCAGATTTATCCGGTAACACGATCTCCACATATGGTCGATTCCCTTTCCGGAACGCAGCCTGAACACCATCTAAGATTGCCGTCATGACATCATCGAGAGATTTCCCCTGAATACCTGTGACTAACGACGCATAGTCGATGAGATTCGGAATGCGAACATCCGCATTGTTCCGGAGAACCCGGACGAATGTCGTGAACTTATCAAACGGTCCGCCGAGATACAACTGGGCCATCGAATGCAGATCCGTAGAACCGATGGATACCGTCGGAGTGACTCCCTCAAAAACCTGTTCATGTTGCTTGTTGAATTCCTTCCCGATGCTCTCCCCCATCAGCTGACGATACCATCGACCAATAGACTCAAGATCAGGGTTGAATAAAAATAAATCATGGATAGATTTCCCTTTCTGTTTATACAGATATATGAATGATGCGCTCACCACCGCAGGGTTTTCTAACAGATTCGATGAAAGGCATCGTTCTCGCATCATCCGTGCCCCGTGAAGGAGTTCATCGATGTTGACACCAAGGAAACCCAGCGGAAATAAACCAACCGGGGAAAACACAGAGTATCTCCCCCCAACTTTTTTAGGGATCTCCAACACATCAAACCCTTTCTGCACCGCTAATCTGAAGAACTCAGAATCTTTTTCCGTGGTCACTACAACATGTTCAGCATAACGAGGAACCTTTTTCTGCAACAGATCAACGAGAACCTCAAAATTTGCTAACGTCTCAGTAGTATGACCAGATTTACTGATCACGTTCACGAGTATATTCTCTTTTTTCTGTAACACAGATTCGGTGAGACGAAGAATCGGATGCAGTAAGTCAGAGTCAACGGTATCCGCATAGAACACCTTCGTGGTATTCGTGAGATAATTAGAGAATTTCCCTTGTACCGCATCCGCAACCGCCATGGTTCCAAGGTTGCTGCCACCGATACCAACGACAATAAGATACCGTGGTTGATGGATCTTCTTTTTTTGTATGATTTGTTTCACATTGCCGACTGCTTGTGTATCAAAGGGAAGATTGAGAGAGGCACGTTCATCCTCATACCCTTGTTGCGTTGCACGGTTCATTCGTATAATTTCTTCAGTCAATTTTGATGCAGTCTGAAGTAGTTCTTTTTCAGAGATTAAACTATTCGTATAGGAAAACGTTAGAGTATTCATACCATCATCCTCTTTTTCACGTACATATTTTTTTTCTGATACATTGACGGGAATACGTCTCTCCTCCAGAGAGTACTGCACGGGATACTCCTGTGTTTATATCGACTTGTTCTATATAACCCTACTTATGTTCCCATGTTTTTTATAGAAGAAAAAAGATGAGGAAGCGTATATTTTTTATGAAGAATACACAAGAGTTACTTGGTCCGTCTTCTTTTTTCAAATACATAAAAAAGTATTTCGGATGATATCGCGCAGATGACGATGATGAAAAGGAGTTCGTTACGATATCTGAGTAGCTGATGCGATGCTGGAGCCTGGCTTCCATAATAACTCCAGGTATCCTGAGGCAGATTGGCGGGTTCTTGGGGAATCGGTGGAAGCAAAAAAAGGAGCGCAAGTGCAATACTCATCCAGAAAATTAAGGGTATAAGTAAATGCCAGAAGAGCCTACGGTTGTTTCCCATCCTTTCAAACGATACAGAACATGAGAGGAATATTAATATTTTTGGAGGACTATCTCAAAAAAACAACTATTCGTTTATTTGGGTATATTTTTATTAATCATCACGTCATTAAGGGTAACATACGAATATCTAAAGTGAACGATTCAGTGGTTGGTGAAAACCGTTAAGAAGAAATGCCCGGAGTGCGGATCGAAAGCGGTACGATTATACCAGAATAAAACAATGGAGGGGAAACGCTCCTGGTATCCTATCGCATGGGTTTGTACGAAATGTTCGTATGTGTATTCCGTCGCCTCAGACACCCTAATCTATCCTATCGGAGGAGAAGAATACAAAGAATCGTATCAAGGGATCTGCCCGAAATGCGACCTGCAACTCAGACGGATCTTCCTCCATAAAAACCCAGTGTACGGGAAACAACAATTCATCTCCTCAGGCTGGTATTGCACACGGTGTAAATACGTCTGGCTTGATAAAAAGAAACCTGCTACGAGCTTGTGAACGCTTGATTTTTTTCCGTCCTGAAACTATAATTGTTCTCTTTTAAACTGCCTCATAAACTATTATATATAACCAGTTGTTTTACGGCACGCGACAAACAAACCGAGGAAACAGAGAAAATGAAACGTAGTTCACGAGTCTGGAAAAAAAGAAGAAAAATGCGATGGAAGTGGCGAAAGAAAAGAATGCGACGTGAAAAGCGAGCACGACGATCACGAAATAAGTAATCACATCGGGAGCATGGTGTAACCCGGCATCATTGCGGGCTCCAGTTACGGGTATGATTAGAAGAGGGTCATCTGAATCGTGATGATTAACTGGAGCGATGACCTGAGAAGAGACCCGCCGATCTGGGTTCAAATCCCAGTGCTCCCATACCCTGTTACTCCTGTTGTTTCCACTCGAAACAGGGGTAAAACAGGCTTTTCTTGGTTTAACGTGTTATCCTCTTTCCTTTTGTTATGAAATTTGAGGACACGTTTCAACCAATTATACGGAGCACGATCGTAGTACTGTTTCGCATCTTTGATGTAGCTCATCGTTGTTTTAACATCGTCATGTCCAAGCCAGTCGCAGACTTCGAATTCATCAAATTTCCCGTGATCGATTTTGGTTTCGATCAACAAGGCAATGGTGCACCACCATCTCATGTCATAGAGTTGAAAATCAGGCCAGACGAGTTTTCCTTGTTCGTTGAGCCGTTGTCCGAGTTTCCGTGTTGTGACTGGTTTCCCGTTTTTCCAGAGGAACAATGCGTTTCCTGAGTATTGGTTTGCGACTTTGGGTCGCCAGTAGTTGATCCAGTTCTTGAAGCTTTTATGTGTTTTTGAGGTGAGGATCTGTTTTCTTGGTGTTATTCTTCGTGTCTTTTTTAATTTCTTGATAAAAAGTAAAAAAAAGGATGATTTTTTCTGATTCCTCGATATGTTTCTAGCTCGTTTTAATTATGAATTCCCATGTTGCAGATAACGCTGTTTCATCATCACAGACAAGAACATTACCATATGGATCCCTGAATGCTGCATAGACACGATACGTTCCTTCACCGAATTCATCCAAAAGATCCGATGTGTTCACCAAACCATTAAACACCGTATCAAGACCAAACTCACTACCAGCAGTAATAACGCGAGGGGCGGTCTCATTAATCGTATCATTAGCCACCACCCACTCCCCAAACGTCTCATTATAATACTGTACTTGTATCAATAAATACCCGCTGATGTTCGTTTCACCAATGTTTTTGATCTTGGATTGATATCCAACCATGAACTGGTAGATAGCACTATTCACGTTGTTCATCCCATCGGAGAGTGAGACATTCCAGTAATATGTCCAGGCAGCATCACTCATGTTTAAATGATTCATGTAGTACGTGCCATTACCAGTTGACGTTGTATTATATTTTACATAGATGTCATAGACTGTATCGGTGAGATAGGTGGGGTTATTCAGTGTTGTTGGCCATGTCCCGTATGATTCGGATAGCATGATGCTTCGGTTGATATCTGATTGATTTCGATAATAAATCGGTGTCCCTCCACCACTAGATCCCCAGAGGACTACGTAGTATTGTTCGCCTGCAACTAGGGTCGGTGATGTTGAGAACGTAAACGTTTCCCATACCGGGTTTTGGGGCATGCTCCGATAGGTTATTTGTTGTGTTGATGCGAGCAGAGTGTAATTTGAGGCATAGTAGAGCGCGGCTTTCATATAGGATGGGTTAATGTCAAATCCACATGGATAAGTATAGACGACAATGCTTGTGGCTGTTCCATTAGCGGGACACGTGTACCATGTCCCACGTATTGTGTTGTGGACGCTTTCGTTGGTTGTACTTGTCTGCGTGTCCCCAAAGGTGTTATTGGTCCCAGGGTGTATCTCGCCGAATTGTTGCCAGAATCCGCTGGAGTTCGAGTAAAAACCGATGGTCATGTTGTCTCCTTCGGTGTCGTTAATGTCGACGTGAAATGTCGGGTATTTTGGTACTCCATCTGATAAATTACTGGGATAGAAATTGCTAAGACATGGTGACGCGTTATAGACGCAGTAGATGGAGTATTTATGGTTCACGCCTACTTCACCGGAGAGGTTAGTTGGATACGTCCCGTTGTAGGTGCATGATGTTTTTGCGATGCCTTTTGACGTCTCGGTTGTATAGACTAGATAATCTGATGTGAGTGATGCAGTGGATGCCCATACTACAAGGAAGTAGTTGGTGCCTCCTTCCAGGGTGGGTGCAGTGGTGAAGGGGAATGTGTTCCATCCTGTGGTAAGGGTGGTTTGGCTGGTGTTCGCAATGAGGAGTGTTGCGTTATTGTCTGCTTGGTAGGTGTAGATGGCGGCTTTTCCGTAGGTGACACCACCGCCTCCTCCAAGGGATGTATGGATTATGTATGCTTTGATGGTGGTGGCAGCACCGTCGTTGGAGCATTCGAACCAGCTACCACGTATAGCATTCCCGGTGCTGATGCTGGAGGTGCCTTGTGAGGTGTAGCCGAAGGTTGGGTCTAGTGTGTAGTGACCTGGTGTGAGGAGGCCGAGGTTGAAGATGTGTCGAATCGTGGAGTTCGTGGGTGCTGGGATGATTTCTATTGAAATATTATTGTTTCCAAGAATGTCGGAGACGTCGGTGTAGTCAAAGGTGAAGCAAGTATTGTTTATGTCCCAGATTTTAACGTGATGGTGTGTGATGTTGTTTTCTATAGAGTCGGTATTGACTCCTGTGGTTTCCCAGATGAGACGGTAATGAGCGTTTTGGTTGATTTCTCCAGTGAAGGTGATTTTTGTCCGTGCTCCTGCGTAAAAGTCGTAGGTGATAGAAAAGATGGTGCCAGTATGGTTTTGATAGTGTCTGGTGACGGTGGCGTGGTACGGCTCAGGTTGAGTGTAGGTTATGTTGTATGGAAAGCCTTGGGGAGTCCATTGGTGATTGTCGTATTGTTCAAGGGTCCAGTTTTCTGCTGCGACGAGTTTAGTGTGGTTATGCCAGATTTCGGTTTCGTTTCTTTTTGAGAATTTCCATGTTATTCCGTCGTTGGTGAGGATGAGGTGGTCTTGGTTTTCGGTTATGGTGATGTTGTATGATTCAGGGAGGTAGGTGTTTCCAAAGGTGGTGTTAGCCTGTGGGTTTTGTGGTGGTGGGTCGGTGATATTGATTGTTTCGTTTGACTTGTAGTAATCGTGGATGGTTTGTATGGTGAGTGTTGCGTTTGCGGAGACGGTAAAATAAGATATTGGAGAGGTATTGGTATTTGTATCGTTATCAATTGCTGTGATGGAGTAGTTGTATTGACCATATAACCAGGTGTCTGTGAAAATAAGTTGATAGGTATCATTGTACGTGTTATTCATGGTGAATTCTTTCTTGGTGGTATCTGGGTAGGTGATGTTAGCTTTCACTGTGTCTATTCTGCTTGTATTTCCTGGTATGTTATCTGTTATATTTGCTGTGATTGAAATATTGTACCCGAAACCCAATATTGAGGGGGTGACGGAAATATTTGTTATTTCAGGTTGTTCATAGGGTTTCATGAGTGGATAATGATCTTGACCACCATATTCAGATATGTTATATGGTGTATCGCCGATATCGTCAGATCCGGATATATTCTGTCCTGGACCCGTGTAATTGTCTATTCCATTGTAGTCATCCCAATAGTTTCCACCGGAAGGATAATTATTATCATAAAAGTTATTGGCAGCATAGTTAATATGTTGAGTATTATTATAAAAATTATTATGATAAATATAATTTTCGATAATTGGTGGATTGCTTATAAAAGTATCAAAATAGACACCACACATGTTATTAAATTTTATTATATTTTTTGTAACGATGTTATTGGATGAACACCTTATAGTTATGCCATAATCATTATTTTTTATTATGTTTCCTTCAATAATATTATATTCTACATTATCTATTTTTATACCAGCATAATATATTGACGGAAAACCCGAATCATAAGTAGTATTTTGAATAGTAAACCCACTAATATTAACCCAATCAGCGGTTATTTTAACCGCGTTATCCTGCTCGTTTTGTCCATCAATTATGGTCGTTTCTTTGTTTTGCCCAATTATATCTATTGATTCATCAATAATAATGTGCTCATAATAGGTCCCATTGTAGACAAAGACTGTGTCTCTAGGAATTGTTGCTTTATCTAATGCATCTTGAATGCTCTTATATGGATGATCACATGACCCATTCCATGGACCTCCGGTGTTGTCATCATCGACATAGATAGTTAGCGTAAGCGGCTCTCCAATCCAAGGTTCCATCAATGGATACTTATCTTGACTATCCCCGCTAGAAATATTAAATGGTATATCACAGATGCCGTCGCTTCCATTTTCATTCTGAGCCACTCCACGAAAGAAATCGTTACCATTTTGATTATCCCAATAATTCCCTCCGCACGGATGAAATTCATCCTCGGTATAATACCCATTATCCCATTGATTATTACCACAATTGTCTAACGCATTCTGTATGTTATTAATAAAATTATTATGATAAATATGATTGTCTTGACTATAAGCGTCTATTATGAAGCTTTTGTTATTTTGTATTATAGTATTTTCTGTAAACGTGTTATTGTTTGAGTAAAAAGTTATATTTATTCCATTCCAAATATTATTATGAATTAAGCAGTTTGTAATACTGTTATTTACTACCGAATTTAAATAAATACCATTTGAATTATTCCCTATCTCACAATTTGTTATATTGATATTTGTTGTTGAATTTAGAAAAATTCCCATGGTATTATTATATATTGTACAACTCGTTATGCTATTATTATTAGATGATTTTAAATAGATTCCTGGCCCATTATTATTGTATATCTCACTTGCAGTAAGGGTAATATTTATTGTTGAATTGAAAAAGGAACCTTCAGTATTATTATATATTTTGCAATTTAACAATGTAAGGTTATTCGATAATTCTGTATACATCCCAGATCCATTATTATTTAAAATGATAATATCGGTAAGGACGGTATTTGAAGAGGAATCAATATATACTCCATTTTTTCCGTTTCTTATATCAATATTGGTTATATTAACAAAATTTGTATTTGTTATTTGCATCACTTTAACATCGAATTTGTTTCCATCTATAATCGTATTATATCCATATTTTCCAAGTAAAGAAATATTTTTATTAACCGTTACATTTTCATAATAAATTCCAGGTGGAATTAAAATTATGTTACCATCTGTGGTATCTGTATCATTAATAGCCTCCTGGATAGTATTAAAACATTCACCGGTATTAATATTATAAACACCAATAAGTATTGTTTTATCTTTTTCGTTGTCCCCGTAATAATCTTCATCAAGATCTGGAACGGTTATATTAATTGTGATATTATATTTTCCTGAAGCAGGTGGTGTCCATGTATATTTGATTTCCTTATGTTCATATTTTTCTAAAGATGATATTGTAGTATTATCTTCCTCTGTACCATTCACAAAAAATCGTACGGTAACATTAGTTTCATTGTATTTGCCAACATTTACGATACTTACATTAAAATTAATCAAACCATTCTCATTATATTTTAGATGATTGGGATTCTTTATATATCTGATACGAACATTATGATTATATGTATCATTTATCGTTTTAAAAATAGCATTATATGCATTAATCCGTCCACTACCCAACCAACCTTCATATCCTGGGTTTAGATCATCTATATAGTCTGTTGTTGATTCAATTATTTCAGTAACCTCGGCATTACTCATATCTGGAACAAGTGAAAGGATTAAAGCAGCTAATCCTGCAACATGGGAACATGCCATACTTGTTCCACTTGCTCGATAATATTGAGCATTTGGATCAAAGGCTGGAACAAACCTCGAACCTGGAACATAACCATAAGAACCTAAATACATATCAGTACCTGTTGCCCGTAGTGAAAGAATATTAACACCAGGAGCACTAACATTAATTTCTCCGCCATAGTTCGAAAAACCTGCTTTTTGATCATTCCAATCTGTTGCCGCAACCGTGAAGGTCTCCTTCATATTCTGAGGGCTAAATAACCCTACGAAATTATTAGAATTTCCTGCAGCAAAGACAACAATGCACCCTTTTTCATAATAGGAATAATTAATAGCTTCTATTAGTGTCTGGGAGGGTTGATAGACTGGTTTATTAGATGCCCAACTGTTACTAAGAATTTTAGCACCTTGATCAGATGCCCATACTATAGCCTCGGCAAGATTAATTGAATTTCCACTATTATTATCACTAAGTCCTTTGACGGCCATAATTCGAGTGCACCAATTCACTCCGACAACTCCATGTGTATTGTTTCCTATTGCAGTAATTGTCCCTGCACAGTGCGTACCATGACCACTTCCATCCATTGGATCACCGTCATTATTGACTATATCAGCGCCATAGATGTTATCGATAAAGCTATCGTTATCATCATCTATGCCATTTCCCAGGATTTCATCTTCGTTGATCCACATGTTATCTGCAATGTCTTCATGGGTGTAATCAATACCAGTATCAATGATTGCAACAACAACGTTGTCATCACCAACAGATAAATTCCATGCATCTGCTGCATGTATTAAGTACAATCCATATAGATCTTTATACTCTTGCCCCCAACTTCCAGAAGAATTATAATAAGGATCATTTGGAACATCACAAGCTTTCATATAATAATTTGGTTCAGCAAATTCAACAAAAGGATCTTCCCCGTAATCATTTACAGCTAAATCGATATTGGTATCTTCAGGGAGTGTTAATTTGTAAAAATGTGATAGACGCGGCGAATTATTATTGGTAAACACCTTTTTCATCCCCATAGCCTTATAGCGTTCATTTAATAAATCAAATGAAGGAATACCAGTTTGTACATAACCTTCATCAGATAGAGTAAAAGTTATTGCAGAAACATTTTCTTCAAATTTTATAATCAGTTCTCCAGGTACAAACAAAGATTCTTCGATAAAATTCAGAGGTATTGCTGTATTACCTTCTTCTTCAGATATTACAGATATAAAAATTAGAATAATCAACAGCAAACAAATAATTAGTTCTACTATTTTTATCTCTTTTTTCCTTCTACTCTTTAATTTCATTTTTTTTCTACCCCCCTATAAACAACACTCTTCAATTTCTCATATCTAAAATACTATAAATAATTTTTTACTTATTGAAGTTAAAAAAGTTACATTTTTTCCAAATAAATATCCAAAAAGTATATATAATGATTTATATCATATAAGTTATTATTTGGGAGAAAAAATTTATGAAAAAAACAATTATTCAATATATGTTCGTTTTCGTAATCGCGCTACTATTAATTATCAGTGCAACTTTTTCGATATTTGCTCAGAAAACATCAATGACTATAAACAATGAAGATGATTTAATAAAACCTTATAAACTTCTCGAAGAAACACATATTCGAAAATCAGACATCTCTCTAAAAACTGATGTTGAAAGTAGATCACCAACAACGAAAATGACTTCTATCTCGGGTTCGATGAAACATGTCTTATCCACGAAAGCAGAGCATGCACAGGCAGCGATAGCATTAACATCAACAAGAGGAATTTATAGGGCTGAGCATCCTGCTGTGAGTATGGAACCTAATGGTGCAGGAGTTATTGCTTATGAGTTGTACGACCAAGGTGGAACCCCAGAATACGCACTAATAATTACAGGAGAAGGAGATGATTGCTTCTTTGATTGTTACTATGCACCCCCTGGACCGCCTTTAATATATTGGATGGATAATCATTATGATCCAATAAAATTTGCATATCCCTCGATGCATTTCCGAGGATACGATCATAATGGTTGCTACTGCTTCACAGGCACCGCAATTGATCCGTATGATACATTTTCAGGAAGTGGTTATACCCATGGCGGTGCAACAACACTCTTCAAAGTCGCCTGCGATACAAGCATTAATAGTTCATATTATTGTGTGTACTGGAATTGGAGACAATACGGCTGGAACATGGCGGATGATGCACCAGTAAATAATAAATCACGATTTCCACATGCGGAACATGCCCCAGCGTTATTCAAAGAAGGCTCAGCTTCCACAGATTGGGCATGGGGCATCAACTCCTATATCATGGATACAACATACACCTATTCAGGGATGATAGATGATCATTACCAAACCGATGGAGGATTCGTTCAATATCAGGTTGGCGGTGAAGAAGAATGGAGTGAAATCAGCTGGTACGAACAAGTCGGTGAATGTCTTAGCACGGACTGCATCATTGATAATAACGCAAACCTGTACTGGAACGACTCCTACTCAGAGATAATAGATTGGTCTATCCCTGGGAGGGATATGGACCATCTCCCCTATGTTGCATATTCTGTTTTTGATCCAAAGAATGAAACAACAAATCGCCATGAACTCGCAATACGTCTTGACGACTGGCTAGCCATGTCAGTTTTTGGTTGGGACTGGTCAATCCCTCCCACGTATGCCAGTGGCCTGTGGATATATGGAGACGAGAGCTACTCGATAGAGTATCCTTGTGTTGTGGCTGATAGAGGAAACCTGATCGTTGCATTCGAAAAAAATATGATAGATCGCAGAAATATTGAAATCTGGCATACTAGTGATGGTAACCCGGGTCATTTAGTAAAAGTGGCAGAAATCAACGCTGGTCAGGGACAAGAATTCAGATGGCCAGATATCACCCTGGTGCAAGAAGAAACCTACGTCGGTAAAATCTTCTACAATAATTCAATATACATGTTTATCACCTACGATGGTGGACAAACCTGGGATGGTCTCTATACATACGTTTCAGATCCAGAAACACCAATAGTTACAACGCCTCGAGCCTGGGACACATCCGAATACGGATTCACAACATTCTGGGAATGGCAAAACGAAACAAACTATCAACTCTTTTACAACTGGGATGCGATAAAATACGGTTGTCATGCATTCTATAACCACGTTGGTGGAACACCTGCTCCACTAAGTGAGTTCACTATCAAGAACATCCGATGGGGAAACCATACCCTGCTAGGGGCCATCGACACTGTTCAAGACAATAAAGGGTGGAGATTCCTCCTTTACGGGTTCGACATCGCAAGTCAACCAACACCAGCAATACTTCGTTTAATCGCAAAAGACACAGAAGACTCTATAGGTTTAATCGATAAAGAGATTACCAGTATCGATATTTATCAACACGAGATATACGAAAATATCATCGTGAATATCCACTATCGAGATCTCATCAAGTTCCCATACCACCAAGCAACCATCGATACTGGTGCTGCAGTGATGAAGATGATATTGGATTATTTGATGTGGAATAGAACTCTTGATTCGTATGGACCACCGAGTGTTTATAGCGAACAAACACTCTACACCAATTATGCTGGAGGAGACAGGACAAACAGTAGTGAACTCTGCAGCGGACTCAACACGGAGATCGATGATTATCATCACGGCTGGATCTACGGGTACTTCTTCGCACCCTCAGCACACGACCAACCCCTTGATGCATTAAAAAGCGCAGTCATCTGGCTGGATTATAATATTAGTGGATCAAACGAGCATCGACAAGTGGACGTCCCAAAGCCAGGTCATCCCTATCATGTCCCATTCGCGGTACCAACCGGTGGGGACTATGACCACTGGATGGTAATCCATGGTATACACACTAACCGCAGCATGTGGAACACCAACATACCAGGTGACCACGACCTCATAAACGGTCCAGTCACCATCTACGGATTCTGGATTAACGACCCCTCGAGTGGTGGTCTTGGCGAGAATACGTATGTGACCGCAGAGTACTTCAATCAAACATACTTCCAACAATTAAATGTTCCCGGTGATTACTATAATAACGAATACGTAGTGATCACAGACCCACCACAAAACATACCTTCTTTAGACGTTCAGAACCTTCACTTAACCTGTACATCACCTATAGAGGGATTCACAGCTGAAGAAATACGGTTAGTAGAAAACACAAAACGAATACCTATGTTCCATTCGGTAGGACAGAAAATATACTATCAACAAGCACAAGAATTCGGTGATAACGTATTACAAAACGATCCTGAATATGGTCCGCTTTTTACAGATAGTACACTACATAGTATCACGTTTCGTGGAACACACTGCATCGTCGACTTCACAAGTAATGATGGTACGATTCGGTTCGAAATTTCCCTCGATGATAAAACCGGGGCACCAGAACAGATATCAATACTATAATAAAAGAAGTAATTTTTTATGACAACATCTCTTGAGGAAATCAGTGAGATACAACAATACTACCTTTGTTTCTGAAAATTTCATGGAATTTAAGACTTTTTAAATTAGTGAACAACCGGAGATAATTCAGGAGATGATTCTTCCATCTATTGGTATCTTTATACAGATGTAAAAAAATTACTTGATACCCATTTTTATGAAAAATCTTTCTTCGATAATTATAATCAAAATGGTCTGAACCACAAACCTCTACGTACATCCCAAAATGTTTTAAGTAGAAATCTGGTGCCCATACCCGTGGTCTATTATTCTCATCTCAGACAAAAACCGGGTGTTCAAACGACCATTGAATCCCATACGATTTCAATACAATTGCAACTTCTTTTTCAGCATCTGTCATCCTAGCATAGATTGATTCTTTATCGATCATGGCAATACAACTTACAAACAGTTTCATTATTAAACCGATAGGTTTAAATTTTAAACCGATATATCTTTTTGTATGGAACTTGACAAGAATACTATGACGATCATCGAAGTCTTCTACAAACAAAAGAAGAGTTATTTGAATGAGTTGTATAGAAAAACCAGGGTTTCCAAACCAACAATTTTAAAAATCTTGAGTAATCTCCAGGAAAAAAAGCTCTTAAAGCAAAAGAACGAAGCGAATGCGAAAATATATATTATAGATCGGAAAAATCCTATAACTCAGAAAGTATTTGGACTTTTTGATCTTGAAAGGTTTGAAAAATTGGATGGGCGAAGAAAACGAGCGTTGAATATTTTTCAAGAATCCATGAATATTAAACCGTATTTTCTCTTGCTATTTGGCTCAACCGCCAAAGGATCATATACCACAACGAGCGATGTAGATGTTTTGGGAGTATACCAGAGTGTAACAAAGCAAATAAAGAATGATATCGAGCAATCTCGTCTTAAAGCTGAGAGTGTCACAGGACTACGATTCCAGGTTTTTCTGCTCTCTCAAGAAGATTTTATTGCGAATTTAAAGACTACTGGTTCTACAGTGAGGAGTGCTGTAGAATCTGGTTTTCCTATCCAGGGACAGGAACACTTTTATGAACTGATAGGTGGGAATTATGAAGGATAAAATTGAACGATGGATAGCTGATAAACAAGCACGGGATAAAGAATTTCGTTTTTACGTATCAAAAAAGGTGATACAGAAAACACGTCGAAGTGACGAGGAGATACAGGGACATCTTGCGAAAATGGAACATAATCTCATGTTCGCACATAAGGTACTGGATATGGGTGGTTATTCAGACTGGGTAATCACTGCCTATTATTATGCAGTCTATCAAGCATCTCTTGCGTTAATACTAAACAAAGGATTCTATTCAAAAAATCACACCGCCACATTATTGTTACTAATAAAGTGCTATTATCCCACATTTGATAAAGACGAGATGAATTTTTTTGATGACCTTCATAAGAAAACAGTCGATAGAGACTTGCTGTTCAGTTACAATTTTCTAAAGGTAAAAAGAGAAGAAGCAAGCTATACGATTAAAACATCCTACGAAAAGAAAGAGGTCGAGCTGATAAAGAAAAAAGCCATCGATTTTGTAAACAAAACCTTGGATATACTTGGGAAGTGATAACTAATAAAACCTCAGAAAAAGAGAAAGAAAAGATTAAAGAGAGAGAACCGATTACCCAAAATACCGCGTAAAGGGAGCAGCTTAACTGATTTCCCTCCTGTTGGAGAGTAGAGGTCCCAGTGCTCCCATCCAAATTTACTAATAAATGAAAAAAGGATAAAAAAATAAGGAAGGAACTCGACTATGGAAATAAAAAACCCAATACAGATAAGGAATTTTAGTGGATGGACAATATTGTCACTGCTCATGTTAATCGCAGGAATCATCTTCTACATTTTATGGGGTACGTACTACGGCGTTTGGGCAGACATCGGTATCTATTCTATTACTGCAGTGTTCGTAGTAGCGGGACTCTTTGGGACGTTGCTTTCTCTGTCCATAGAGAAAAAACAAGAATAAAACGTACCAATAAACGCTCTATTAACTGAAAATTTCGGGTGATGATTTCTTACCAATAACACCCGTTTTTTCGCATTTAACCTTAAAAAACAACGAAAAATATATAAACAATAAGCAAGTAATGAGGTGATTGATGATCCAAGAAGATGAACTCAAAAAGTTTTCTGGTGAATGGATTCTCCTCTTTAACGACGAAATCATTGACCATAGTAGAAACATCGAAGACATTCTGAAACTCGCTGAGGAGAAATACCCATCAGATAAATTCCCGGAGGATCAAATAAAAATCTCAAAAGTACTTACTGGGTCACCACATAATATTTTTGAGATCTAAAGACCATCCTCACAACAATTTTTTTTACATTAATATTGTAACTTTTTTTTTCTGCAGAGTGTATCCTAATCGTTGTTACAGGAAAAAAAGGGGATATAAAGGTTGCTTTAGAGATCCCCAGGGAATGCTCCAGTTAACAATGCGTACTCTTCGAAATCTTCTACCCAGTCGAAATCCTTATCTACTTCGCTCTCAGAAATTTCTTTACCTTTTTCAGAAAGGTATTTCTGTTGTTCTTCAATTATTTTTTCAAGAGGAGCAAATCGTTTTGCTTTCACGACAGGGTAGAATAGGACTGAGTCTGCGCCATCTAGGTTTCTAATTTTTTCTCGTACGAATTTAGTCACAGTTTCTGAAGAGTCAGTAGCAACATTCATGACAATGTCTTCGTCCCCAAGAGAGTACGAGATATAGATAGGGAACAGATTAAAGGGATATTCGTAGTTTAGTAAATACTCGTAGATTTTTTTATAATATTTTGGATGGGTATAAAGACGAATAACATACCGATGAATGGTTGCAGGTCTTTTTTTCGGGATCGGAAAAAATACTGGTTTCATCAACGAGATCGTACTCGTGTGATGACATTCGTTACATTTCGCGAGATTTTCAACGAGGAAATGCGCGATATTATCAGGGTCTTTCACATCAAAAACAACAGCGACACTCATCATTCCTTCTGCTTGCGTCGCATACAACGGTGTCACATATTTTGTTGCGTCTTCTTTGGTTATATGATTCTCAACATAATCCCATATTTTATTCAAATCGCTTTTTGGTGATAATCTCACAATGATCATCATAGAATTTACCTCCACGTCTCCGATAAAGATTGGTTTTACCGGTATAACTATTTGTAGTATAAGTATTTTTTTACATACGTATATTAAAATCCTACCTGGAACTTATGCAAAAGATACATGATGGTTCTTATTTTTTTATTCGTTTTTCAACTGTTTTTGTGGCGATGATATGAATTTTGGTGTTTGCAATATTTCGAATAATGATCTGACCCTTTTTTATCGGAGCAGGTACTGATGTTTTTTGAAGTAAATGCAGTACCGTAAAAATTTTATCCTTCGGTAACGGTTGGGAGGTTTTCACACTTAGAAGCGGCCATTCGCCATTTTTCACAAGAATCGAAGTTGTTAACACACGTCTTGGGTCGCATACCTCGGTTTTTACGTATTCTATTCCTTTCTTACATTTATTTCCCGGTAGGATTTCTACGGTTTTCTCATTAGTAGTTCTTTGTATTTTTATTTTACATCCGATGGGGCAGACAATGCAGGTGATTTCTTGTTCATGGGTCATTGGAGCGTCACCTCCACGGGTTGTATTGAAGTGAAGAGTTCAGGGGGGATCTTCACCTCAACGCATATCATACTAACTGGGTTTACCCCAGGGAGTCTTTTTTTATAGAGTTCTTTCTTGCCTGAAAGCATCCGAAGAGTACCCGTACTCATTGGTTTCTGAGCCCGAAGAGTAAAATGAATCGTACCCGGTTTGGTTACCCGCTGGGGAACAATATATCTTACACCGACACCAGGAGAAACAGTAATACTGGTCTGTGTATCGCTTTTATCAATTATTTTTTGGTTGTTGATAGAGCATTCAGCTGCATGCTCCCCTGCTTTTTTTGCATCAAGAGACAGCATATCCACGGTGTCATAGACTTGAAGACAATTCCCACAGGAGAATACGCCCGGAAGCGATGTCTCTAGACGTTGATCAACAACAGGTCCACCCGTTAAGAGATCGATGTCGATACCGATATTCTTTGCGAGTTCATTCTCAGGGATAAGACCTAAAGAAAGAAGTAGAGTATCACACGGAATCTGTCTCTCCGTCCCAGAGATCGGAACCAGGTGCTCATCCACTTGTTGAAGAGTCACCTGTTCTAAACGCTCTTTTCCCTGTATTGAGGTGACGGTATGATTCAGATAAAGCGGGATGTCATAATCATCAAGGCATTGCACAATATTCCTCGGCAGACCACTCGCATAAGGTAACAGCTCCGCTACCGCCAGCACGTTTGCACCTTCGAACCGTAACCGTCGTGCCATGATTAACCCGACATCACCGGATCCAAGGATCACGACGTTCCTCCCGGGCATAATATTATACAGATTAATGAACGCCTGTGCTACTCCTGCGGTGTAGATACCACTGGGGCGCGTACCAGGTATCATTGCATTCCATCGTGTTTTTTCCCGGCATCCTGTCGCAAGAATCAACGCCTTTGTTTTAATGTGATGAAGCCCTTGTTTATTCACAGCAATGACATCGAGGTTCTGCGTCAATCGTAACACCATGGTTTCCCTGAGAAAGATGACATCATGTTGTTTTCCCATCTCGATATACTGTTCTGCGTATTCAGGTCCAGTCATCGAGGTCCCTGTTTCTTCCACACCAAATCCATCATGGATACACTGAGGAAGAATACCACCAAGCCAACTATTCCTATCAAGAACAAGAACATGTTTTGCACCATGTTGTTTCGCAGAGATGGCCGCACCTAAACCAGCGGGTCCACCACCAATAATGACGACATCTACATTTTTTTCAATCACAAATCATCCTCTCGTACTCTCCCAGAAAACAGATAAGAGCTCGGTGATTTTAACGTCAACTCCTTGACCTCCCGGTGTAACTGTTCCTGCATAATCCTCACAATATGCTGCGTACAAAAACCACCTTGACAACGCCCCATCCCTGCTCGACAGCGATATTTCACTGCCGAAAGCGTCCGCGCACCTAAGGGGTTTGACAACGCTTCGACCACTTCCGCCTCTGTCACCTGCTCACATCGACACACAATCCTTCCCCATCGCTCATCCTGATTAATCAACATTGTTTGTTCATCTGGTGACATCTGAGAGAATCGTTTACGCCTTGTCTTCCTCAGCTTTAGATTTGTTTTCTTAGTTAACCTGATACGATCAGTAAGCGTATTCACGATTTCCTTTGCGATAGCAGGTGCAGCAGTCAACCCTGGTGACTCTATCCCTAGTAATTGAAAAAACCCAGGAACTTGTGCACTTTCTTCGATTCGATAATCCGCCCATCCACCCGACTCAGGTGACGCGAGTTTACAGCGGATTCCAGAATACGCATTGATCACCGCAGTATCCGGCAACGCCGGTATGATCCCGCGTGCTTCTTTCATCAGCGTCTTCATCATCGCTCTGGTGGTGCTTGTATCATCTGGATCTGCAATGAACTCTGCACTAGGACCAAGAAGAATATTCCCTTCAATCGTTGGTGTGATATGCACACCGAGAACACCAAGCTCTTTCACAGGCACAGGATAAATCATGGACGTGACGAACGAACCACATGTTTTATCCAAAACCAGATACTCTCCTCGACAGGGATACACCTGAAAATCTGGCTCTTCAAGCAAAGAAGCGATATCCCGACACTGCAACCCAGCAGCATTTATCACAAGATCCGCCTGAAACTCTCCTTTAGAAGTTTTTATGATAAAACAATCGCGTTTCTTCAAACCCGTGACTCTTGTCTCGAGAGAGAACTTCACCATATTCTCTGCAGCAGACTCAGCGAGAGCGATCGTGAACTCATACGGTTCGATAATACCCGCTGTTGGAACCCATAATGCTGCAGTACAAGATACATATGGTTCTCTTTTTTTTACCTCTGACCCATCTAGTATAGTCAAACCAGGGACATTATTTTGTGTACCAACGTGTTGTAATCGCTCGAGTTCTTTGACCTCTTCCTCGTTCTTAGCTATCACATATTTTCCGATCCATTGCACTGAAAAACCTAATTCATTCGCCAGTGTCCGAAACATGTTGTTTCCTTCAACACAAAAACGAGCTTTCAATGACGAAGGAGGAGAATTAATACCACTATGAAGAACACCACTATTGGCTTTACTTGTCCCAGAAGCAACATCACTTCCTGCCTCAAAAACGATCACATCGGTTTTATATTTTGATAGCTCCCAAGCGATTGCAGAACCAATAACACCTCCTCCGATGATTGCTATCTGGAACCGTTTCATTCGGCGGAGACATAACCATGAATTATATAAATATATTAGGTATTGATCATGTGAAATGCTCACCGGTCTTTGGAGAGAAGGTTTCTATGCAAATAAAAATATCTTACGGTAAAGAAACAATTGCTATTAACATTCCCAAACCGTGTACAATCCTTACCCCAAATACAATGAAACCAAAAAATCAACATACCATTATTCAGAAAGCATTAAAGAACCCGATTGGAAAAGAATCGTTTGAAGCATTTGCTAAGAAAGCTCGACAGTTACTTGTCATTGTAAATGATGCAACACGGCCTACCCCTACTGCAACAATACTTGAACAACTTTATCCTATTCTCAAATCTCATCCCCATGTGAACTTTTTGGTAGCAACCGGGGTTCATCGAGAACCTACGGTTGAGGAATATCGTTTTATTTTTGGGAAATTTTACGATGTTTTCAAAGAACACATTTTTGCCCATGATGCGCGAAAAGAAGAGAATATGACGTACCTCGGGAGATCAAAAAATGGAACAGAGATGTATATCAACACTATGGTTCCTGAGAGTAAAAATATTCTTGTGATCGGAAGTGTTGAGCCACATTATTTTGCAGGATTTACTGGTGGGAGAAAATCGTTTCTCCCCGGGGTAGCCTCATTCAAAACGATTGAGATGAACCATAAACTCGCGTTAAGCGATCATGCATGTTCGCTCGCTCTCGAGGGTAATCCTGTTCATGAGGATATGGTTGATGCGATGCACGTGTTGAAAGACTTGAATGTGTTTTCTATACAGACTGTTCTGACAGCTGACCATAAGATTCATGCAGTGACTGCTGGTGATTTACTTCAATCGTTTTCTGCTGCCATCTCTCATGCAAAAGAAGTGTTTTGTGTTCCCCTGGAGAAGAGAGGCAATATCGTTCTCACGGTAGCACCCTACCCCATGGATATTGATTTGTATCAATCACAAAAAGCATTAGATAATGGGAACCTGGCATTAGAAAACGATGGAATTATTATTCTTGTCTCAAAATGTCGTATGGGTGTTGGTGAAGACGCGTTTTTAGATTTGTTATGTAAAGCAGACTCACCACAAGAGGTGCTAGAGATTCTCGGGGATGAATATAAGCTGGGGTACCATAAAGCAGCGAAGATGGCACAGATTGGCACACGTGCACAGATGTGGGCGGTTACTGATCTTGATGACGCCATAGTGAGAAAAGCAATGCTGAAACCCTATACAAAGATTCAATCTGCGGTGGATGACGCGGTAAAGATAATGAAGGAAAAAGGGAGAGAACCCCGGGTTGTGGTGATGCCTCAAGGGAGCCTTACTATACCTTTATTGACAGGGGGATCATAGATGGATTTTGAGTGGACTGACGAGCAGAATATTTGGCGGAAAACAGTACGAGAGTTTGCGCAGAAAAACATAACTCCGAAGGTTCGAGAGATTGATACGAACAAGAAGATACCACAGTCGATTATTAAGGATATGGCGAAGCTTGGGTTGCTTGCTCCAACCGTTTCCAAAGACTATGGGGGTGCGGAGATTGACTGGACGATGGCTTGTATCGCTGCTGAGGAACTCGGACGAGCAGATATCAGTCTTGCGATACCAGTTCTCTATTTAGTTGAGGCGGCTTGGGGGTTTATCTTCAATCGATATGGAACATCAGAGGCAAAAACAAGATATCTTCCACAGGTAACCTCGGGTGAATCGTTTTGTGGGATCGCAGTCACCGAATCAGAGGGAGGATCTGATATTGTTGGGGCAGCAAAAACAAAAGCTGAATATAATAAGAATCAGTGGGTTCTCAACGGAGAGAAAAATTTTATTAGTGGTGTCACTGAGTCCAAAACATGGGGCGGGATTCACCTCACCCTTGCTCGGACTGACCCTTCGAAAGGCCATAAAGGATTCTCCTTGTTCTTAGTACCACTTCAGGATACCCCTGGTGTTGAAACTACTGTGTTTGAGGATATGGGGCGAATGGGGATTTCCACGGGAGGGTTCTCAATGACAAACGTTGAACTCCCTAAGACTCACTTAGTTGGGGAACTGAACAAAGGATTTTATTATGCGATGGAGGGCTTCTCCGCAGCACGTGTCCTCATCGGTGCAACCTGCATCGGCGCTGCCGAAGCAGCACTCGAACTCGGAATTGACCATATCAAAACACGACACGCATTTGGTCGACCCATCGCAACCTTTGAGGGGATTCAATTCCCGTTAGCGGATCAGTATTGTGCTCTAGAAGAAATCAAACTCCTCACCTACAGAGCAGCATGGATGATGGATAAGATGTACAAGAAGAACATGTATACTCATCACGATGTTGCTCTCGCAGCAGCCATGTGTAAACTTCGTGCACCAATTCACGCGTTTACCGTGATGAACGAGGTCGCGGACTGGTTAGGCGCTATCGGGTACACAAAAGAATATCCTATCGAGATGGGAATCAGAGGAGTACGTTCCTATTCCATAGGTGCTGAGGGAACCATGAACATCATGAGAATCATCATCGCACGAGAACTCCTTGGAAAAGAGTTTTTGCCATACTGATAATAACAAAAAAGTCGGATAAGACGTTTCTTTATTTTTTAATATACACGGTCTGAATATTCACAAATTCTTTCATACTATAATGGGATAGTTCTCGACCGTATCCCGAGTTTTTTATCCCCCCGAAAGGCAGCCGAGGATCAGATTTCACGATCTCATTCACAAACACAGCACCCGCCTCAATATCCTTTGTAAGAGTTTCACCGCTCTTGATATTTGTTGTCCATATGCTTGCCCCTAGACCATAGCTGGTGTCATTTGCCACCTTGACTGCTTCTTCTGAGTCTTTTACTTTTATGAGTGATGCAACAGGTCCAAAGACTTCTTCTTCATACACGGGCATTCCTTTCTTAATATTAGAGAGAACAGTTGGTAGATAATAATAACCAGGGCCACTATGTACTTTTTTTCCTCCAGTGAGAACACGGGCGCCTTTCAGAATAGATTGTTTTACCTGATCATCTAACTGCTCAAGGATGTCTTTTCTTGCCAGAGGACCGATGTCTGTGGTTCTCTCTAGAGGATCCCCCACAATTAATTCCTGGACTTTCTGAGAGAAACCTTCTGAGAAACGACCAAAGACTCTTTGGTCGATGATGAACCGTTTTGCGGCGATGCAACTCTGACCATTATTAATCATTCGTGCTGTTACTGCTTGTTCAACAACGTGATCAATTTCGGCATCGGATAAGACAATAAAGGGATCACTCCCTCCAAGTTCTAACACCACTTTTTTTGGACAAGATCCCGCTACTGTTGCGACATTTCGACCCGCTGACCCACTACCCGTGAGTGACACCGCAGCGATTCTTCTATCTTTAATGATGTTCTCAACCGCTTGTGAGCCTACTAAGAGTGACTTAAACACATCATGGGGAAACCCAGCATCGCTCACAATTCCTTCAAGAGTGAGTGCACATTGTGGAACATTTGAAGAATGTTTAAGCAGAACAACATTTCCAGCCATTAATGCAGGAGCGGCACATCGCAGCACTTGCCAAAACGGGAAGTTCCACGGCATCACCGCAAGAATAATACCTAATGGGGAAAAACGAACATAGCTTGTATTTACCCCGGTATCAATATATTCGTTTTTTAGAAATTGCTTTCCATGCTCTGCGTAGTATTCACAAACCCATACGCATTTCTCTACTTCTGCTTCTGATTGAGTGATAGGTTTCCCCATCTCCAGGGTCATAAGATGCGCATACTTCTGCTTGTTTTTTCGAAGGATTTGAGCGATGTTTTTTAGTAATTTACTCCGCTCAGAATAATCAACCTTTTTCCAATCATTAAATGCATGTTGACTGTTGATAAGTTGTGTATTTATTTTCTTTGTGTCCCATTCTGTAAACTTTTTGAGGATTTCTTCTGTAGCTGGATTAATTGAAACAAGCACCATATTTTTACTTATTCCCGATATTATGAATATTTAAAACTGTTTAAAAATTCTCCTCTCTTTTTTTTAAACCATTTTCTGCTATTTGTATGATATTTTATTCGGGTAAGAAAACTTATATGGAAATATTTATTAAACCATGATTTCTTCGTGAGGATGGTTACATCAATGGTTGATGAGGCAATATTAATTAAAAAAGGGGAGCAAAAAAGCGAAGCAAAGAGACCAGGAAAATTGTATCGTCTCATGGTGAAATCACATCATATGGAAGCAATCATCGCTGAGCTTGATCCTCATGCAGAATCACGATGGTTTCAACATGAAGGCGAAGAAATGCACCTTATACTTCAAGGAGAGATGGAATATACAGTGGGTGAAAAAGCGTATAAACTCAGTGAAGGAGATATCCTCTGGCATTCTTCAACGTTGAAGCATCGCGCAAAAAATATCGGAACTGAAAAAGTCATTTATATGACTGTTGGAACTCCTCCAACACTTATGTGGAGTACACTATAATTTCATAAAAAAAATCTCCACGAATATTTTTTTAACTCATTACAACGTATGAGAAAAAGAGGGGGAAATGTTGAATCTCGATAGAAAAAACTATAGAAGGAGAATTTATACCATTTTGAATATGATGTGATCTCATGACTAATGAAAGTATTGAAACTGGTATCATCATGTTGATAAAAAAAGCAGAAACTGAATTACCTCAGGATGTTGTTGATGCTCTGAAACACGCGTATGAAATTGAAGAAGGTATTGCAAAAACACAGATAGAAACCGTGCTAAAAAATATTGATTTATCAAAAAAATCAGGGCGTCCCATGTGCCAGGATACTGGTATTCAAACGTTTTTTGTCACTGTCGGTGTTGATTCCCCGTATATAAAAAAAATAAAAGGAATTATTTATGATGCGGTAAAAAAGGCTACCATAGACATTCCTCTTCGTCCTAACACAGTAGACCCATTTACTGGTAAAAACCATGGGGACAATACCGGCGATTATATCCCTCCTATTACCTGGGATTTTTCTGAGGGAAGTGATGTCTGGATAACAGCTTTGCCGAAAGGTGGCGGGAGCGAAAACATGAGTCGTCTTGGGATGTTAAAACCAGGGGTTGGTATTGAAGGTGTCAAGAACTTCATTGTCGAGGAGGTGATAAAAGCAGGGGGAAGTCCCTGTCCACCGACCGTGATTGGTGTCGGCATCGGTGGTGGTGCTGATATCGCGATGAAGATAGCGAAGATGGCGCTGCTCAGACCCGTCGGAGAACGACACCGAGAGAAGCATATCGCAGCAATGGAACAAGAACTACTTGAACGAATTAACAAAAGCGGTATTGGCCCTATGGGACTCGGGGGGAAAACCACGGTTCTAGACGTCCACATCGAAAAAGCACATCGACACCCAGCAAGCCTTCCTGTTGGTATCGCGGTACAATGCTGGGCTGATAGACGCTCAACTATGGTGATCCATGCTGATGGACGCTGGGAGGTGAAGTAAAATGGAGTACCATCTGCACCTACCAGTAGCCACTGAGATGATTAAAAAATTACATGCGGGTGATATCATCTACATCACGGGGAATATTTTTACTGCAAGAGACGAAGCCCACAAGGTGATGCTTCAGAAAGAAAAAAACAGTCTCCCTTTCAATCCCTCAGAGATGGCGCTTTACCATTGTGGACCGCTTATGAAAAAAATAAAGAATGGATGGCAGGTGGTCTCTGCTGGACCTACAACAAGTGGGAGGATGGAACTTTTCGAAGACAAGTTCATCGAAAAATTTAGGGTAAACATTATTATTGGGAAGGGTGGCATGGGGGAAAAAACCAAGGAAGCATTACAGAGACATGGTGCTGTCTACACCGCGTACACCGGTGGCGCAGGGGCATTAGCCGCAGAGCGGGTAGAAGACGTTCCCGCGGTGTACTGGCTTGATGAATTTGGGATGCCCGAAGCCGTCTGGATTTTTACGGTCAAAGACTTTGGACCTCTTGTCGTGGCTATGGACGCCCATGGGACGTCGCTCTACAGAAAACCAGAATAACAACAGTAGAAGTAACGGAATCTAATGTCTAACTAGTTACCTAAAAAAAAAAAATTCCTAAAAAAATCGATTGTATTTCTATCATGAGCGAGACTTCCAACAATTGTGAACATTGATGAGAAGGAGAGTGAACCATGCAGGTTTGGCGTTTGCTTGACACAGGACAGCGGACATCCGCTGAGAATATTGCCTTTGATGAAGTACTGCTTGAAGTCAAGAAGAGCGGGAAGAGTCTTAATACGATTCGATTCTTGCAGTTTTCTCCTCCCGCGGTTTTAATCGGCTATCATCAGAGTGTGGAGCAGGAGGTACGGGTTGATTTCTGCGATACTTCCGGGATTGATATAAATAGGCGGATAACTGGTGGTGGAGCCATATTTTTTGATGAATCCCAACTTGGTTGGGAGATTATTTGTGACAAACAGTTTTTCAACTTGGGGATCGCTGATGTTCATTTCTTTGAACGATTGTGTCAACCGTTAATCTCTGCTTTGAGAATGCTTGGAGTTATCGCTGTTTTTCGCCCTAAAAATGATATTGAGGTGAATGGTCGAAAGATTTCTGGGGTGGGCGGTACAGAAGATGGTGATGCTTTTCTGTTTCAAGGGACGATCTTGGTCGACTTTGATGTGAATACCATGATGCGATCTCTTCGGATTCCGATTGAAAAACTGAAAGATAAAGAGATAGACTCAGTGAAAAAAAGAGTGACTTGTCTTAGAGAAGAATTAGGGTATGTGCCTACGAGAGATGATTTAAAGAATATCCTGAAAGAGAGTTTTGAAAAAATATTTTCTATCAAACTTCTTAAAAGAGGACTAACTTCTAAGGAACGTTTACTTTTTGAAGAAAGAAAAAACACGTTTACGTCTGAGACCTGGATCAATAAAATCAAGGTTCCGGGTTCTGAGCAACCGATACTCTCTTCGGTATATAAAGCAAAAGGAGGGCTTATCAGAACATCTTTAGTGGTTAATTTAAGATCTAATCGCATCCGAAGCACTTTGATAACCGGGGATTTTTTCATCTATCCGAAGAGGGCTATTTTTGATTTGGAAGCTGAGTTAAAGGATACTCCCACTGAACGAAAGGCTATAGAAGAGAAAATCACCAGATTTTTTAAACAACATAGGCCTCAGATTCTTCACCTTACTGTTTTGGATTTTGTAAATGCTATTATGAAGGCATTAGAAAAAGTTCATTTAACAGAGTTTGGCATACCGCTCTCGTTGACCAATCGCATATTTATGGTAAATGGTTCGTTCCGCGAGGTGGCGAAAAAGTCTCCGTCTCATCTTCTCCTCCCGTATTGCGCCAAATCTTTACAGTGCGAGTATCGATATAAAAAAGGTTGTCCTGAATGTGGTGAGTGTAGCATTGGGGTAACCTCTAAACTGGGGAAAAAGAAAAACATGCAGGTTATTACTATTCAGAGTTTCGAAGATTTGTTAGCCACATTTAAAGAACTCAAAACACAAGGGTTTTCTTCTTTTATCGGATGCTGCTGTGAAGCTTTTTACATAAAACATTTCGAAGATTTTCAACAATCAGGTCTTCTAGCAATTCTCGTTGATATTGACAGTAAAACTTGTTATGATCTGGGGAAGGAACAGAGCGCGTATCAAGGGAATTTTGAGAGTCAAACTGAAGTAAATATCGATTTATTACAGAAGGTTTTGAATGTTACAGTATGATGTTTTAGTAGTCGGGGGAGGGCCTGCAGGATCTTCGGCAGCCTCAGCAGCAGTAAAGGCGGGGGCAAAGGTGTTGTTGATTGAAAAAAAGAAAATTATTGGGGAACCGGTTCGGTGTGCTGAGTTTATACCCAAGCTCCTTCTTCATAACTCTCAGGTTGATCACCGGTGTATTGTGCAGGAGATTAGGGGTATGAAGATTTATTTCCCAAACGGTGAATATGTTCAGACGAACGCGCCAGGTTTTATGCTTGATAGGTCGCGCTTTGATAAAGAATTAGCTGGGTACGCGAAGGAGAATGGTGCTGATCTTCTTACGGGGACAATGTGTGTTTCAAAGAGAGGGAAACGAGTACTTCTTAATAATAACGGACGGCAGGAGATTGTTGGCGCTCAGGTGATCATTGGTGCTGATGGACCAAAATCAACGGTTGGGAAATGGATCCATAGCATCAACCATGATTTTATTCTCGGGTATCAATATCAGGTTCCTCTGAAAGAGTCTCATGATTGTACCGAAATCTTTTTTGATGCTGACTTCGTTGGCGGGTATGCCTGGTTGTTCCCCAAAGGGAACGTAGCAAATGTTGGAATAGGAATTAGATACCACCATCAGCTGGGAGTTTCAAAGGTAGCGGAGGAGCTGCTCAAAAAGATTTTGAAGAGAGTAGAAGACGAAGGTAAAATTGAGAACAGGATCCTCTCAGCAACAAGAGGAGTCATTCCTGTGGGAGGACCATTGCCCACCGTAAAAGAGAACATCATCCTCGTAGGTGATGCTGCGGGTCAAACCCATCCGATTACTGGCGGGGGAATCCCTCAGGCAATGATTTGTGGCGAAATTGCTGGAAGGGTTGCTGCTACCGCGGTTCAAGAAGGACGAAATGACAGGTTACTTGACTATGAAAAAGAATGGAAAAGTATTTTTGGAGCGGAATTGGAAAGAGCGCGCATGAAACGACGATTGCTTGAATCACAATGGAACAAGCTTGACACGATCATGAAACAATGTTGGGTGATCTTTAGGGAATATTATGAATGATTTACAGAAATTAATTGAAAATGCACGATGTCTTTCTTGGCAGATGTTTGGAAAGCAAATAATCTTTTACCATCCAGGAATGTTTCGATATGGGGACGTATGGGGGAGATACCCAGCGATATCAATTACAGGAAAACGTTGTGAACTTCACTGTGAGCACTGTAAAGCAAAACTCCTTGAGTCGATGATCGCAGTGACGACACCTGATGAGCTGATTGAAACATGCAGAAGGATGAAGGAAAGGGGGGACGTGGGGTGTCTCCTCACGGGTGGATTTCGAAAAGACGGGACATTACCCTGGAATGATTTTATCCCAGCTATTAGAACAATCAAGGAAACAACAAAGTTATTCGTATCGATTCATAGTGGAATAGTAGATTTTCAGACTGCACGAAAACTGAAATCTGCTGGAGTGAATCAGGCGCTACTTGATATCATCGGTGATGAAGAAACCTTGAAAAACGTCTATCACGCTGATTTTGAACTCAAAAAAATAAAAATGAGCCTAGCAGCTTTACAACAGGCTGGTATTCCCACTGTTCCCCATATTGTCATTGGATTGAATCACGGAGAAATCAAGGGGGAATATCAAGCGATTCAGATAATAAAACAGTACAACCCAGAAGCACTCGTCTTCGTCTCCCTAATGCCTCTCCCAGGAACACCGATGGAACGGAGTGTGCCTCCGTCCCCGCAAGAAATAGCGAGAGTGATAGCTACTGCACGGATTGAAATACCTACTGTTCCCTTTTCCCTAGGATGTGCTCGGGAAAGAGGGAATGAAGAAATCGATGTATTAGCTATAGACTGTGGAGTAAACAGGATTGCTCTCCCATCAGAAAAAGCAATTGAACAAGCAAAGAAATACGGTTTGAAGATAACCTGGGAAAAGAGCTGCTGTTCTGTTTCCCCAACTCGACATGAGGTGAACGGTAAATGAAAAAGGAAAGCCCGGACTATGTTCGAACAAGCCTTGCAGCAGCAATGACCTTAGGATTCAAAGATGGGCTCTTCTATCGAAACGCACGGTTATTCTGCATCAATCTCCTCCTCACCTATGATTCCGGCTGTTCTGGTAACTGTGCCTATTGCGGCTTGTCACAGAGGAGAGCAGGGAGCTATGGCGAAAAAAGTTTCATACGAGTAGTATGGCCCATCTACAAGGTAACAGACGTAACAGAACGAATCTTTCACCATAAAGAAAAAATAAAAAGAATATGTCTCTCCATGATAACACATAAAAAAGCAATAGCTGATACTTCTCAAATCACAAGAACCCTCACCCAGACCATCGATATCCCACTCTCTCTTCTCATTTCCCCAACCACCCTAAAGAAAGACGCCCTACAGAGGTTCAAGAATGATGGTGCAAACAGGATCGGGATAGCGATTGATGCAGCCACCCCCGAGCTCTTCAGGAAAATGAGAGGCCCTGGTGTGAGAGGCCCCCATACCTGGGAGAGATACTGGGGATGCTTCGAAGAAGCGATCGAAATTTTTGGTAAGCGAAAGGTGGGTGCCCATTTAATTGTAGGTTTAGGAGAGACCGAGAAAGAGATGATCACCACCATTCAAAAGGTCTATGACCTGGGGGGAACAACCCATCTGTTTTCTTTTTTCCCAGAGAAAGAATCATTGCTTTCCCATCATCCCCAGCCACCGATAGGCCAGTTTAGAAGGGTACAGCTTGCCAGATTCTTAATTGATGAGGGGCGAAGCAGGGCAGAGGACTTCGGGTTTGATGCATCAGAGAGGTTGAGAGATTTCAGCCTGACTGACAAGAATCTTTTGTCGATTATTGATTCAGGGAAACCATTTATGACGAGCGGTTGTCCCGGGGATGATGGGGAGGTTTCTTGTAATAGACCATATGCTGACTGTCTCCCTGGTGAAGAAATCAGAAGTTTTCCCTTTATCCCAGAAAGAAAGGATATTCTAAAAATAAAAGAAGAACTGTGGTCCTACCAATCTCCAGTCGGGTAATGCAAACTACCAAACCATCAACTAACTGAGGGGATACCACAACACCGTGATACTCTCGAGTCTGGTGTAGAAGGATAAAAAGCCAAGTTAAGATCGCTCAATTTCAAAGGATATTTTCATCTCAGCACGGTACAGCATTACTTTATCGTTTTCTACTTTTACATCAAATTTTGTGACTTCTGCTCGCCGAATCTTTCTCACTGTTTTTGCTACTTCAATCACTGCATTCTTCGCTGCTTCTGAAAAACTATTTCTTGATGTACCAACTATATCTACAATCTTATAAATCACCATTTTACAATGCACCTCCGTAACCAATAATATTTATACTATACTTAAACTTATTTTTTATACTAATTCACCTTTTTTAAGGATAAATAGATTTTTTCATAGAGGACACGGTTTAAATAAAAAAACCGAATTAAGAAGATCCAGAATAGGAATACTAACGAAAAGATACTAATACATTATGCTTTCTTTTTCTCCGCGTCCGCTATCTCTTTCTGTATCCACTGGTCAACCTGTTTCCCATGAAATAGATGCTTTAATTCCTCGTCAAACTTCGAGGGTTTTACCATCATAATCCATCCTTTTTCATACGGACTTTTGTTGATCAAGGTGCAATCATCCTCCAAGTCAGTATTAACTTGGGTGATCTCCCCAGAAACTGGCGAGACAAATTTCCCTACCCATTTCGCCGACTGGATCTTCCCACAGGTTTCCCCTTGAGAAACCTTGTCTCCTTCAAATGGGAGATCAATATAGGTCGTATCACCAGCACTTTTCTGATAGAAATCATTCATACCAATACGAACGGTTCCATCTGCTTCTTTTTTTATCCATGCATGTTCTTTGTGGTAGTATAACTCCTCAGGGAAATTATATCCTTCTACTAATGCCATTGAACTTACGCCTCCTTTCTTCTACGTAGCTATCCTTTTTTTATTTAAAAAAATTTTTTCATGTTCTGGTTTATTTCAGTAGCTTCATGGCTTCATCCATGAGATTTTTTGGATCAATGATTTTTATACATGGACTATCTGTTACTTCAGCGAGTATCCTTTTTGCCTCAGTCTGTACATCTCCTGGGGCAACCAATAAAATGGGGATATTATGGATTATTCCCGGGGTCAATAATTCTTTCAGCGAACTCGTAACTTTTGGATGAGGAGATACTTTGTGAAAGTAACCGACAATAAGGTCGATTTCATCAGCAACTGATACGTATACAATGTTTTTTGCACGACCATCTGCTTTGTTCCCCAGCGGCAGGGTTCTGTATCCCTTACATACGAGTCTTGTTAAAAATTCCGGGTCTGTTCCTTCTAAATATCCAATAGTCTTCATAGTTTTTGCCTCCTTTTCAAAAAAAAATCTAAAAAATTGAATGTCTATCGTTTATATAATAATTATGGTCTCTGAAAAAATGTTGATAACTAAATATTGACACAGTGAGATCATTGATTTATAATTTTTTTAGCTATATTGTTCAACGAGATCAGCGATTTCTGTTGGGAAACGAGCAAGTTTCACGTCTGCTTTCTCAAAAGCTTTTATTTTTGATGCAGCTGTCCCTTTACCCCTAGCGATGATCGCACCTGCATGACCCATTCGTTTCCCCGGTGGTGCAGTTCGACCTGCAATAAATGCAAAGACGGGTTTACTAATATTTTTTATAATATACTCAGCAGCATCTTCCTCTGCGGTACCACCGATTTCACCTACTAATACAACTGCTTTGGTTTCTCTATCCTTTTCAAACGCTTCGAGCGCATCAATGAACGTAGTGCCAATAATTGGATCACCACCAAGCCCAACACATGTACTCTGACCAATCCCCCGCTCACTTAAGGAATTTACAATCTCATAGGTTAACGTCCCTGAACGGCTTGCGACACCTACGCTCCCCTTAACGAAAATACCACTAGGTAAAATACCCACTTTGGCTTTCTTCCCAGGGCTTGCAATCCCTGGACAATTCGGACCAATTACGACTACACCCTTATACTTTGCGTAGTGGACGAATTCCATGGCGTCATGAAAGGGAATATTTTCTGTGATTGTTACAATTGTTTTCACCCCAGCATCAAGAGCTTCAAATACTGCATCCTTTGCGAATCGCGCTGGAACTAACACGAGTGACGTATTCGCATCTGTTTCTATGACCGCTTCTTCCAACGTATTAAAGATAGGAACACCATGGACCGCTTCTCCTTGTTTCCCAGGGGTAACTCCCGCGACAACCTTTGTTCCGAAACTCAACATCTCCCCAATATGGAACTGTCCCTGATGACCAGTTGCACCCTGCACCACCACCTTGGTTTTCGTATCTACAAAAATCGCCATACTTTACCCCCCTGCTAGATCAGATGATTTTTTTGCTGCATCCTGCAAACTATCTGCAGTCATCAACCCTGCATCCTTCAAAATATCTTTAGCAATCTCCTCATTACACCCTTTAATCCGCGTTATCACTGGGCAATCAATCCCCTTCTCTGAAATCACCGCACTAACTCCTTTTGCAACAGTATCACACTTTGTAATACCACCAAATAAATTCAATAAAATAACTTTTGGCTTTGCCTTCTTCATCAGCTCGAACGCTTGCTTCACCTTTTCAGGATCATCGGTACCACCGAGATCAAGAAACACACCGCCTCGACCTTTGTAATGCGTCAGAGCATCCAATGTTGCCATCGTCAATCCCGCACCATTCGCAATCACACCAATATTGCCCTCCAATTGAATAAACGCAATACCCTTCTCCTTTGCTTCCTTCTCCAACACCGTTAGATCCTCATGTTCAGCAATAACATCCGGATGTCGATACAATGCATCATCGTTCACAATCACTTTTGCATCTAGCGCAATGACACGCCCATCATCGGAGATAACAAGAGGGTTGATCTCAACGAGTTCACAATCATACTCTCGAAACAGACGATAGAGTTTGGAGAGAACCGGGGCGATCTTCTTTCCTTCGTCGCCATCAAGGTTTAGTTTTGAAAGAATTCCTCGAATATGAAACGATTGAATCCCGATGAGCGGATTAATCCATTTTTTGAAAATCAAATCATCAGAAACACTTTCGATATCCATGCCTCCCTTGCCACTCATCATTAGAAGAGGCATCCGGCGAGAACGATCCAACGTAAAACTCAGATATAACTCTTTTTTCACCCCGATTTTTTCTTCTGCTAAAATTTTTTTAACTGGATATCCTCCAATCTTCATTGAAAGAATTTGTGCAACTACCTCTTTTGCTTTCTCTTTCGTATCAACGAGTTTTATCCCACCTGCCTTCCCTCGTCCCCCAGTAGGAACTTGTGCTTTCAACACACAAGGAATAGTCAGATGAGACAGGTCATCTTCTTTCTCAATTAACGTTCCTTTTGGAATCTCAATTCCATACTTTTCAAAAAATCGCTTCCCCTGATACTCAAAAAGTTTCATGTTTTCAGGAATACAAATTCCTATATATAATATCTTTTTAAATCAGTAAAGTACAACCCACGATTTTCCTTGTTATAGGGGCAAACTTAAAATCCTTCATAAAAACCAAGGTATTCAAACCATACGTTCGTATCACAGGATCTTTCGTAACCCATTTATTCTCTTTTAAAACCTGCATGATTCTCGTTCTTTCCCGTTTGTATGCATCATAATCACTATGGACAAAAAGCATAACGGTTTCAAACATCCTACTCGCCATAAAAATAGTCGCGTCACTCATCAATGCTATTGCTTCATTTCTCTCCATATCTGGTGGATTCCGAGGATTAAATTGAATGTGGACAAATGTTAAAATCTCAAAACCGAGTTTCTTCAAATTAGGTAAATTAATCCTTCTCATTAAATTTTCTTGTTCAAAATTTCGTCGTAATCTCGAAACCGTATGACGTGAAACCCCAAGTTCTCTCCCTATATCATTATCAGATAATTCAGGATATTTCACCAACATATAATATACGTTTTTCATAGTTTCATTAAAAACCACTTTCTCCGTATTTCTTACACTATAATCTCTTGCTTCTTGATCTGTTTCTACTTCCAACTCGAAACTACTACTAAGTAATGGAGCGAAATCAAAAAAACGATAAATTCTACTGATTTCAAAAGGAAATACCACCATGTTCGGGTACTCATCTTCTAAGATACCACGTCCTCCAAAAGCTTGTGTTCGAATATCATTAATTTTTCCAATCGTGGCATAGTCTTCTGCAAGACTGAAAGAAAACCCTTTGTCTTGTTCACCAATAGATAAAAATAATTCGTCAAATACGGTTATAGAGCTTTCTGTGATCCTGATTCTCTCCTCGAGGGAGATGAGGGGGCTAAAGTTTAAATAAATCACAACTAACATAGTACATCCCATGTTCTGAAGTCTGGGTATGATAAGAGTTCTAAAATATTCATTGTCTCGTAATCGATGTCGGATTGCAGTTGCCGTAGAGTGTTTTAATCCCAATTTTTCTGATAGTTGTTTGTCTGTCAACAGGGGATATTCTACCATTCCGAATAACATGAGTTTTTCTTTGTTTGTTAATGCAAACCTTTTCATCGTTTTTATGAATATGTTTTTTTAGTATTTAATAATTTCTCATTTTCATAAAAAAATATATTATTATTATAAAATGGGGCATTAAAATTACATTTCTTGTTCATTTATACAATATTATATTTTTTTTTTATTGATTTGAGAATGTCGTACAAAAAGTTTATATCATAAAAGATTTATATGAAATCGTCTTAATTTGGGAGGAACTGTCTTGACAAAGGCAGTGGTAGAGAATATTATCCAAATCCAGAAGATGAAAACGACTTATTTTTTTAGATTTTTTGATAAACCAAAAATAACATTAAATTTTGTTTTAAGAGGGCGAGCCTATGAGTAAAAAAAGCCAAGTCCTTGTAGAGAAATCAGAAAAGAAAAAAACAGTGAACGAAGAAAAGGAATTAGAAACAGTAGAAGTATTCATCATGGGAAAGAGCTACCGAGTTCCTGCTGGAATAACGATAATGAAGGCGATTGAATACGCCGGTTACAAATTTGTCAGAGGATGCGGTTGTAGAGCAGGATTCTGTGGAGCATGCTCCACGGTATATCGGATGGAAAATGAACAAAAACTTGGTTTTGCACTCGCTTGCCAGAAACTCGTTGAAGAGAGGATGTACCTTGCTCAACTGCCTTTTGTACCAACAATCAAAGCAGAGTACAACATTGAGAAACTTGAACCAGCGGAGAGCACACTATTAACGGTTTATCCTGAAATTGCACGCTGTGTCTCATGCAATACCTGTACAAAATCCTGTCCTCAGGATGTCGAAGTAATGAAGTATATTCAGATGGCTATTCGAGGAGATATCAATAGATGCGCTGAGATATCTTTTGATTGCATTCAATGCGGTTTGTGCGCAATGAGATGTCCAGCCGATATTAAACATTATCATGTTTCACAGCTCGCACGGAGATTACGTGGAAAATATTTGGATAAAAGGTCTGAGAATCTCAAGATACGCCTCCAGGAAGTTGAGAGTAGAAAGTATGATGATGAGATTGAGAAACTGATGAAAAAAGACAAGAAAGAAATCGTTGAGATATACTCCAAAAGAAATATGGAAACAGAAGGACACCATGACATAACTACAAAGGAGGAGTGATTCAATGAAGATGATAGATGGCTATCCAGACTACATGATGGAGTCTATCAAATTAATAGAGGAAAAACGAGAGAAAAACATGGCTGCTTCTATCAAGCCTATGAGCATGGAAGAACGGGATCATATACTCAGAGAGTATCATCCTGATTATATGGGGAATACAAAACGGACAGTGAATATAGGTGTTGACAAGGGCCAACTCATGTACAATGGCATTGTGGATTTACTCGAATCAAGATCCGTGCTCAACACAAAAGATGTTGAACTTGGTAAGATAGATTATGATGTTGACATCCTTATCACCGGAGGGGGCGGTGCAGGAACTGTTGCCGCGCTCTTTGCCTATGAATCAGGAGTCCCAAAAGAAAAGATATTAATTGCGACAAAACTTCGTCATGGTGATGCAAACTCTATCATGGCTCAGGGAGGTATCCAAGCAGCAGATAGACCAAATGACAGCCCTCTCTTGCATTATTTGGACATCTATGGTGGAGGACATTTTACCAATAAACCTGATCTTGCACGGGTACTTGCGTTGGATGCTCCGAAGATTATCAGTTGGCATGAAGACCTTGGGGTAATGTATGACCGCCAGGATGATGGTGAATTTCAAGAACTCTCTGGTGGTGGAACTTGCAGGAATCGTATGCATAGTGCTAAGGATTACACGGGGATGGAGTTACTACGAGTAATAAGGGATACCTCGAGAAATCTCCAAATCCCTGTCATAGAATTCTGCCCTATTATTGAATTACTCATGGATGATAAAGGACAGGTTGCTGGCGGAATCGCCTTTAACATTGAAACATTTGAGTATTATGTTATACGGGCGAAAGCCACGATTTTAGCCACTGGAGGAAGCGGCCGACTGCACTTAGCAAATTACCCAACGACGAATCATTATGGCGCTACTGGTGACGGACTAGTCATAGCGTATCATGTGGGAGCGAACCTTCTTGATCTAGACACCATTCAGATTCATCCGACAGGAGATGCGTTTCCAGAACCTTTGGTTGGAGTCTTATCAACAGAAAAAATCAGAGGACTCGGTGCAAGACCAATCAACAAGAATGGAGACATATTTGTATTTCCTTTGGAACCTCGTGATGTGGAATCCGCATCGTTTATTCAGGAATGCAAACAAGGGAAAGGTATCGTTACACCGACAGGGATGCCAGGGGTATGGCTTGACTCCCCTATGATCGATATTATCCATGGAAACGGGACAATCGAAAAGAAATTAGCTGGTGAGGCCCGGAAATTCAAACGATTTGGTATTGACATGGCAAAACACCCAATCTTAGTCTACCCAACTCTGCACTACCAGAATGGTGGTGTCGAGATCAATGAAAGAACCGAGACCAAGATTCCTGGATTGTTCGCTGCAGGTGAAGTCACCGGTGGCGTTCATGGAAAAAACAGGCTTATGGGCAACTCGCTTCTTGATTATAACGTGTTTGGCAGAAGAGCAGGCATCTATGCTGCTGAATATGTGAAAAAAGCAAAGATCGGAAAACTCACATTGAACCATATCGACAGTTATAATAAAGCACTTGAAAAAGCACACATTCAATCACAAAAAACAGCTCCAATACTCCTCCCAGAGTACCGTGGTGAAATGGCGATTTCTCGAGCCTTAGATATTTTCTGAGATGAGGAATAACGACTATGAAACATGGTGAAAAGCTGAAACAGAAAAAGGGGTATGTAACCTATGATCGTTGTTACTGAGGATTGGTGTAAAGGATGCGGGATTTGTATCGAACGATGCCCTCTCGACGCATTAGAAGAATCTGAGAAACAAAATAAACGAGGTGTTCACCCACCTCAATTAAAAGCGAACAACAACTGTAACTACTGCCGACTTTGTGAACTTCTCTGCCCAGATCTCGCTATCGCGGTTACACCTGATAAAGATTTGAAGGATGAGAGTAAAAAACAACCGAAACAACCTGTTCTTAGACCAGTTGGAGGAAGAAAAAAATGAGATATATACGAGACCCGAAACGCATACGAGAAGTTCTTGGTGAAAAAGTACAATTCTTACAAGGGGATATGGCCTGTGTCTACGGTGGTCTCCTCGCAGGATGCTCATTCTTTGCAGGATACCCAATTACACCTGCATCAGAAGTTGCCGAGGGAATGGCACGTCTCCTCCCTCGAGTCAGAGGCACGTACATTCAGATGGAAGATGAGATTGGGAGTATGGCTGCAATCATTGGAGCATCATGGGCAGGAGCAAAATCCATGACTGCTACCTCTGGACCCGGGTTTTCCCTCATGATGGAGAACTATGGATACGCAGTCATGACAGAAACACCTTGTGTCATTATCAACGTACAACGAACTGGTCCCTCCACGGGACAACCGACATTAGGGGCTCAAGGAGATATGATGCAGGTACGCTGGGGGACCCATGGAGATATCGAAGCGATCGCGCTTGCCCCAAGTAGCGTACAAGAATGTCTAGATTTTACCATCGAAGCATTCAACCTTTCTGAGAGATTTCGAAATCCAGTATGCGTCATGACCGATGGAGAAATCGGACATCTTCGGGAACGCATTATCGTCCCTGATGAGAAAAATCTTAAACTCGTTGATCGAACTCCTGCAACAATCGATAAAAAGAAATTCATCCCGTTCACAAACTCACAGACACGTGAGAGTAAAGTTCCGGATTTTCCTACCTTTGGGACAGGGTATCACACCTATGTTACTGGACTTACCCATAACAAGAAAGGATTCCCAGCGACAGACAAACAGAAGGATCATGAAGAACTCATTGAAAGAATTGTTTCAAAAATCTCTGATGAACGAAAAAAATTCACCATGATAGAGCGGATGAACTTGGATGACGCAAAAATCGCTTTTGTCACCTATGGAGCAACCGCTCGACCAGCAGAGACTGCTATGGAGATTGCCCGTGAGAAAGGGATAAAAGTCGGAATTCTTCGTTTGCAGCTTGTTTGGCCGTTCCCTTCAGAAGTTATTGAGGAGCTCGCGGGTCAGGTGAAAAAGATCATTGTACCGGAAATGAATCTTGGGCAGATCGTTCACCCTGTGAGAGAATACAGCACTGGGCGATGTGAGGTTGTTTCTGCACCAAAAATCGGTGGTGAAATGCATCTCCCTATGGAGTTATTCAAATATCTGGAGGCTTGAGAAATGGTCATAGCAAAAACAGCTGAAGAGTTAAATAAAAAATACCTCCGTGATGGGATGTGGCCGACCATTTTCTGTAACGGTTGCGGAATCGGTGTCGTATTAGAGTACACCCTTTGGGCGATCGAGGAACTAGGGTTAGATATGGATAAGGTCGTGTTTGCTTCCGGGATTGGTTGTTCATCTCGGCTCCCTGGGTACATTAATGCGGATGGGTTGCACACAACACATGGACGAGCAATTGCATTTGCTACGGGGGTGAAAGCGGCAAATCCTGACCTTCATGTAATTGTATTCACTGGCGACGGTGATTGTACAGGCATTGGTGGGAATCATTTCATCCATGCTGCTCGGAGGAACATTGATATGACGGTGATCCTGATAAATAACTTCATTTATGGGATGACTGGTGGACAACTCGCCCCAACTGCTCC
>JAZDGT010000019.1:0-17741 GCA_043806635.1 Methanobacteriota archaeon
GATGAACTCTGGTGATCATGTGCTGGGGAAGATCGGGTATGGTCTTGATTTTGATGGAACCGATGATTATGTTAGTCTCCCGGATATGGGGACGGTGGAGTCGTATCCGTTCACGTTTGAATGCTGGTTTAAGACATCATCAACTGATAATGATATGACGATGCTTTACCAGGGGGATTCAGCAAATGGTAATATTCGTGTGCAACTGTATTTCTCCGCGGGAAAACTCCGCTGGAATGTGAAAAACGGGAATGAAATGGAGATCACAATTGACTCGCCAAACTATCGAGATGGACTATGGCATCATGCGGTAGGTGTATCAAGCAGCTCCAATATGCATTATTTTTACGTGGACGGAATATTAAAAGAAACCAGTTCAATTTCTATAACTGCTCCTTCGGTGAATAGCGCGAGTATTGCTCGGTGGGATGTGATGTCAAACTATTATTATAATGGGGTCATTGATGAACCACGGATATTAAAGAAAGCGTGTAGCCTTGAGTGGATTAGTACCGAGTATAATAACCAAAACCAGCCATCAACCTTCTTCACCATTAGCGAGGAAGAGATATTCCAGAGTAGTAGCACCTATGGTTCCCCAATGGATATGGAACATAATAATCAGTGGCAATGGTCAAACTTCACGTGGCAGAACCCAAATATTCCTGAGGAGACAACTGTTAGTTGGCGTATTTACTATGAAGATACGAGCGGGAATGTGATCTGTACTAATATCATGAACTTCTACATTGGTATACCCATGTTATTCCTTATATCAGGTAACTGTTTCTACCAAAATATGAACCCAGTGAATAACATGAGTGTGGAAATCATGAATCTTAATACTGGTGAACAGTGGCAAGCGGATACGGATGATAATCACTACTCTCTATCGCTGATTATTGGTGCTGATCTTTCTGCAGGTCAGACTCTTCGTTTCATTGCCCGCGACCGTGATGAATCAGTAAACGTCACCGATTATATTGTGACCGCGCAAGATATAAGCGCAGGGTTCATCCTCCGTGATTTAACCCTTAGTGTTCATTACCGGGATTTGAAGAAATTCCCGTTCTACCTTTCCCAAGTAAACAGTGGTGCGATGGTGATGAAACAAATGATGGATTACCTCATGTGGAATAACACCCTCTACAGTGAACCACAGGATGTTTACTCAGAACAAACCCTCTACGATCTCTACAGTGGAGGAAACCATATCGATGCCAATGATTTGGCCGCTGGACTCAATACCGAGATCGATGATCAGCATCAAACACCACCCTGGCAGTACGGATACTTCTTTTCCCCTTCTGTTTATGATGCGTCTCAAGGGTTCGAAACATTGAAAACCATCGCAATCTGGGTTGATTACAACCTGAGCGCTTATAACGACGTCCGGGATGTGGACGTCCCGAAGATGGGTCACCCATATCATGTCCCTGTTGCTATCGCCGCTGGTACTTACGATTGGTGGATGAATATTCGTGGGATTCATACGAACCGGTCTTTATGGGACGGACACAATATCATCTCTAACCCAGTGAGTCTCTATGGATTCTGGATCAATGACCCTACCCCGGGTGGTCTTGGTGAAAACACGTACGTTACTGCAGACTATTTCATCAATAATTATTTCCTCCCGCTGAACCTACCGGGTAACCCAAATGATGGTAAACGCGTCATGGTCACAGATCCACCACGAGGCATTCAGATAAACCCCGATAGTAGTGATATCACAATTACTCCCGTGATCACTGGTTTCGCATCAAACGAGGCTAAACTAATACAATCAGCTCAACAAAGAGGAGCAACACCTCAAACCAATGAGAAAGCAAACACTGTGATTATCCAGAAAGCATGGGACGCAACAAACAAGGTGTTACAAAACGATGTCATCTACGGTTCATTGTTCACCGAAACCACTGTGCTCGGGAAACCTGTTTTGAATAAAACAGAATACATGGTGACGTTTAGTCACAGCAGCGGTACCATTTTCACCGTCTACCTTGATCAAAAAACCGGAGCACTCCTCTGGTTCACCATAACATAAGACAAACTAAGCACACCAAGTTATCCGACGACAGACGCTTCACGCTCAATATCCGATCCTTTCTCGAATCGACTCAGCTGAAGGTTTTCAAGGATTGGTAAAGACTTCCCCTCAACAATATACGCTGTTAACAGTTTTGTCGCCATCGGTGAGAGCATGAACCCATGCCCACTGAACCCGTTACATTGCAGGAACCCTTTTACTCCGTTGACTTCCCCGAGGATGGGGCGTGCATCAGGTGTCATGTCATAGTACCCGGTCCATTGTCGGATCACGTTCACTGGTCGCAGCATCGGCGCATACCTGGTCAGTGTTCGTGACATATGCACAAGAAACGGGAACGTCGGCGCATTCTTATATCCAGGTGTTTCCCCCAGGACTGGTATCCCTCCAAGGATTTGGCCTTCCTCCTGTTGACTAAAATAGATCCCATCTGTAAACGAAATCACCATACACTGGAACAATGGTTTCACCCGCTCAGTCACCAAGATCTCCTTCCTTAAAGGATAATTTGGGAGAGTCACCCCTAGCATCGCAGCAATCTCTTTTGAGTACGCCCCAGCCACGTTCACCACAGTATCCGTCTCAATAACTCCTAGATTAGTCTGGACGGATGCAACCCTGTTTTTCTTCTTCCTTATCCCAGTTACCTCAGTAAACTTATACAGTTGAGCACCAGCACTGATCGCCGCCTGCGCATACGCGTACGTGGTCTTAAACGGGTCCGCGTGACCATCTGTCGGGCAAAACGTGGCACCGACCGCACGCATTCCCTTCGGATCAAGAACCGGGGCGACCTTTATCATCTCATCTGGGGAGAGAATCGACACATCTAGTCCAAGTGATTTCTGCAACGCTACGTTCTTCTCCGCCTGCTGCATCTCCTTCTCATTATGCACCGCGATCAGATACCCGCCCTGCCGTAACCCGATATCCATCTGGAGCTCCTTAGAGAGCTGCTCAAAGATTTTTATACTCCCGATCGCCAGCTCAACATTCTCCCGTGTTGACCACTGCTGACGAATCCCTGCACCGCACCGCCCTGTATCACCAGAGCACAGGTACCGCCGCTCACACAACACCACATCCAAATCTTTTCGGGCGAGCTGATACGCTAAGGAGCAGCCGTTCACCCCGCCGCCGATGATTACCACATCTGCTTTCTTCGGTAGTGTACTCATTCGTCCTCACTTGCAAGCGTTCCAAGCGACACGGGCACGGACGGTGGCCGCGTCTTCGGCAGCATGATCTCCTGAGGTGTTAATCCGAGTTTCTTACACAGGACACGCCGGGTAAGCGCGAGACATCCGCGACCCTGACAAGGTCCCATACCCAGCCGCAACCGACCTTTTAACTCAGTTATCGTCGTAAACCCTTCATCGATCGCGTCCTCGATCTCCTATACGGTGAGGTCTTCACAGCGGCAGATAAACGTCTTCTCAACCATGATCATGCACCCGTATCATCCTGATATCTATCACCAGCTTTTTTTCAACCTGAACCGTAATCACCGGGGTGTTCCCACGAGTGTTTACGCGAACTATTTCACCGTTACCCCGTGTGGTTCCCTCACGATCTATCACATCCACCATCTCCCCAACTTTAGGAATAGGGAGGAACTCATATGGTAACGTCACTAATCCCTTGTCACCCTTCGTTTTCACGACAAAGATCGCTAAACCCGGGCAGACACCCACACATTTCGCACACCCCGTACACTTCTCAAAATCAATTCGGGGTAACGCATTAATATCCTTCATAGAGATCGCATGAACCGGACAGATAGCGACGCAGGGGTTACACGGGATTTCCTCGATACATTCAATGATTGCGACACCCTTCTCTAGCAACGCATCCGAAGGAACCTGAATATCCTCTTTTGTCAGCACCCCGGTTTTCTCGTACTGTTTAATAATGGGTCCAGCCTCCTTCTTCGCAGCACACCGCGATCTTCTCCTTACATGTCCGCGGGTTCCTCCCAAACGGCCCAGAGCGGAACACAGCAAGCGAGTCATGACACTGTTGTTGAACCTTCTTTGCATCCTGCTTATTGAACCCTAACGAGTACGCGGCTGATACCCCAGCGAGCTGCCCCTCAATCATCGCCGTAGACGCCTCTTCAATCCCGGAGGCATCACCCGCTACGTACACCCCCTTGATGCTGGTCTGCATCAGAGAATCATGCAACGCGACATACCCACCAGCCTCAGGGATAAACCGAGTCTCCACCCCAGCCTGCTCAAGCAAACGAATAGACGGTGTTAAACCCACCGCAAGACAAACCGTATCACAAACAACGTCCTCCTCAGACCCATCCACCGGCTGATACTGCTCATCCAACCTGACCACCCGAACGCCCTCCACCTTACCATCACCATACGCCTCCTGAACCGTACAACCCGTAATAATAGGGACACCACAACGACACAGCTTCGCCGCATGCACATGATACCCGCCGATCCTCGGCATCGCCTCCACCACCCGATCAACCTGAACACCAGCCTGCAACAACTGATAAGACACAATCAACCCGACATTTCCCGCACCCACCATCACCACCCGATTCCCAGGTTTCACCCCAAACACGTTCATGAGCGTCTGCACTCCACCCGCACCATAGATTCCAGGGAGGTCATTCCCTGGGAACGCAAGCATGTTCTCCATCGCACCACACGCGAACACCACCCGCTCACAAAAAATATCCACGAGCTGGTCATGATTCGGATGGCGTGTCACCGCAACCAGATGATGTCCCTTCTCCTCCATATAATATCCGACAACCGTAGTCCCCAGCAACACGTGAATATTTTGATGATTCTGAATATCCTTCAACAACTCAACCGCGATATGAATCCCTCGCGTCCCTGCTTTCTCAACCGTGGAACCCAAAAACTTATGCGTCTGCTTAATTAGCTGACCACCAGGCTGCGGGTTCTCATCAATCAACAACACCGAATCCGCCCCCTGACCAACAGCAGAGAGTGCAGCTATCATCCCCGCAGGCCCACACCCAACAATAACAATGGTATTATGAATTGTTTTCTTCTTCTGAACCGGCTGCTTCTTCAGAGACAACTCGCCAACTTTCTCCTGCTCCCGCACCCGCATATTCTCCCGCACTGGAACAATACATGTCCGTATATTCGGGACATCATCCACGGTCATGAAACACGAGGAGCATTTCCCGATACCACAAAAAAAACCACGAGGACGATCATACCGGAGACTATGAGAAAGCGTCCGCACCCCATCCGCATGCAACGCAGCAGCAATACTCTCCCCCTCATACGCCACTGTTTTTTTCTCGTTAAAAAAGAACGGTATCTTCTTCTTCCGATCAAATGAGAGAATAGGATGCTGAATGATTCGCAACAGGGGTCGCCTCCCCACCCGGTAAACGCCGAACCGGTTAAAAAGTATTGTTCCCCCTCTAGGAGAAAAACAAGAAGGGCTAGCAGCGTGTTTCTTCAGATGATCTGCACATCTCGAATAGGATGATGACGCTGAGCAAGCTTCCTGATCAAGTTGATGTTCTTCCCACTCTTTCCAATAAGACGAGATTTATCACTCGGATCCGCCTCTATCAAAGCGATGAACGAGTCACTGGTCTCTTTGATTTCGACGTTTCGTATCTTATACGGTTTACACAAATTCAAAATAAAGGTTTTTTTATCCTCATCAAACTCAACGAATTTCACGGCTTTCTTAAAAAGTGCGCGGAGTCGCTCCAGGTTTTTTGCTTTAGAACCTATCGCTATCCCGAGTTGTCCTTTTTCGACGACGAACACGACCCGGTCATCCTCCACCATACAATCAATAATATTGGCTTTTGTGTAAGTAGTCGCCATGTTGATAAATTGGACGGTCTCGTTCGAGAGCGTGATCTCAGTCATTTCTGAACCTTTTTCTTTATGAGTTGCATCACATTGGTGTCTCCATCATCAAGGACGGCGAACACAGAGACTGAGAAGTTTTTCCCACAGGCGTATCCAAGGTCTACACTGTTAAGGTCAGCGTTGTAGAGGGGGATTTTGTTTTCTTTCCCTATCTTCGTGATTTCTTCGGAGTAGGGAGAGTTTTTCGCGATGATGACGAGTTTCGCGGTTTTATTCTGCATCGCGGTCTTGGTTTGTTTTGCGCCTATCTGTACTTTTCCTTTGCTTACGACGTTTTTAAGTGTTCTTTCTATTTTTTCTAATTCAACCATGGTTATGTTCCCTTCTTTTTACTGGGTTTCGCGTGACCCATGACGAGTTCGATTGCGCCGGTGCCGAGGCTGACGGGTTGTCCGACGATGATGTTCTCTGCGACTCCGTTGAGGCTATCGGTTTCTCCTCGTTGGCTTGCCTGGAGGAGGTGGTTTACGGTGATTTCGAATGCTGCCCGTGAGAGGACTGAGCTTTTTTCTCCGCTGACTCCGTGTCGTCCGATGGCGCGGACGGTGCCGTCTGCGGTCATGACGTCTGCCACAAGCATGATGTGGCGCATGTCGACGATAAGTCCTTGTTCTGAGAGTGTTCCGTGTGCTTCTTTAATGATCATGTTGCGGGCGGCTTCAATGCCGAGTTCTCGGCCGATACCGTGGATGTCGTTGGTAGTGGTTCGGTAGGGGTCGACACCTTCGATTTCGAGTACTTTTTTGAAGTTGCTGCCTTCGCTGTAGATGACGTATCCTTCGTTGGGTTCTTTACGTATGATGACTCGTTTGACGCCGTCGATTCCTTTAATTTTGAGGCTTTTAAGGGTTTCGCTGACGTTTTGTAGGGTTTTGAATCCGGGGTCATCGAGGCTGATTTTGATGATGTCGTGTTTGTCGAGTTTCGCATCGATTTTTTTGATGGATTGGACGCAGGCGAGGACATCCTCGGCGGTGACTCCCTTTTTTTCAAGGGTTTTTTTGTTGAGTCTGAGGCTGATGATGAGGTTGGTGAGATCCATTTCGGTGTCGGCGACGTCGATGAGTCTGGTGATCTCGATTTGGTTCGCGATTTCTTTGGCGAGGTCAGGATTGACTCGGTATTCATCGAGGAGGTAGATGTTCATCATTGGGGTGGACGGCGAGGATCGGGCATCCACGATTTCGATGAGACGGGGTAATCCTAAGGTGACGTTGATTTCTGCGACTCCTGCGTAGTGGAAGGTACGCATCGTCATCTGTGTTCCTGGTTCTCCGATGCTTTGTGCGCTGACCATGCCGCATGCTTCGGCGGGGTCGATAAAGTTTTTCTGGTATTCCTCAAGGGTTTTTTCGATGATGGCAGGGAGTTTGGTGAGGAGTTGTTTATCTTTCGCTATTTTTGGGAGGATCATGTCGATGAGCGCGGGTGAGAGGTGTCGTCCTTTGAGGAGTTTGTGTATGTCTTGTCTGATGGTTTTGTATTCTGGTGGTTCGCTGTCTTTTTTTGGTGGGACGGGAACCATTTTGATTTCTTTTTCTACGGGTGCTTTGGTTTCTTTAGTGGTTTTAGATTTTTTTATTTTTTTAGTTGGTGCTGTTTTTACTGTTTTAACAGGTTTCTCCACTTTTTGTATGGGTTTTTTTATTAGTTTTTTTATGGGTTTTTTCGGAAGGGTTTTTTTGATGACTGGTGTTTTCTTCACTTTTTTTGTGGCGAGTGGTTTGATTTTCTTTTTTTGTGGTACGACTTTTTTCTTCAGTGGTTTCTTGGTGGTTTTCTTTTTAGTCAAGGTACCCCTCCTTCGCGTCTTTGATGATTCTATCTATGTCGACTGCTTCCCCGTTTTTACTGCGTGCGGGGTCGACGCCGTCTTCGCCGTAGAGGAATTGTATGATTTCTCCTCCGGTGTGGCGGACGGTTCCATCGCTTTCGACTTTGAGGTCTTCTAAGGCATTAACAAGCCGACGTTGCATATATCCTGATCGTGATGTTCTGACTGCGGTGTCCACGAGTCCTTCTCGTCCTCCCATGGAGTGGAAGAAGTATTCAGTGGGGTTCAACCCGCTTTTGTAGCTTGATGCGACGAACCCTTTCGCGCTTGCTCCAATGTCACCTTTTTTGAAGTGGGGGAGGGTTCGTTGTTGGTATCCTCGGCTGATGCGTTCTCCTCGAACTGCTTGTTGTCCGACGACTCCTGACATCTGCGAGAGGTTCAGCATGGATCCTCGAGCACCAGATTTCGCCATGATAACAGCACTGTTGTTCAGCCCAAGGTGTCTACTAGCAATTTCTCCAGCCATATCCCTCGTTCGACCCGTAACCCGCATGATCTCCATCTCGAGGGTTTCTTCGAGGCTTCTACCCGGGAGTGATTCAAGTTCATTGTTTTCGTAGGCGGCGATGAGGTCGTTGATTTTCTTCTGTGCTTTATCGAGTCCTTCACCGATTTGTTGTTTCGCTTCCTCAGGGATATCTTCGTCATCGATACTCGTAGTGAACCCATATTTCGTGATCGAAGCAATACCGAGTTTCGTCACGTTGTCAATGAAAATCCGACCGCCTTCAGTCCCATGGTCTCGGATGATTCTATCAAGGATTTTTCCTTTGAACGCACCGACTGCGTTTTCATCAATGACTCCTTGCAGGTGCCGTCCTTTTTTAATGATCACGTACGCCCAGTTCGGACAATCCGGTGCTTTACACGTATCGCAATGGAAGCAGGATTTCGCAGCGAACGAGATATTCAGATCTTTTGGGAGAAGCACGCTGAACAGGTCTCTCCCATACACGTACTGTTTCCCGTTCTCCTCATGGACCTCAGGGTATTTCCCCATGTATCCAATGGAGGCGAGGATATGATTCGCGTCTTCTTTCTCGAATTTTTTATCCTTATACGTAAGGAGGAAACACCCGGAGATATGATCATGGATGCATCCGATGATGACGCCGCCGAACCGTGGTGAAAGGATGTTCTCTTGGACTTTCATGAGGATTTCCGCTTCTGCTTTTGCTTCATCACCTTGGAGCAAATGCAGGTTCATCTCATCCCCATCATAATCCGCGTTATACGGCGGGCAGACCGCGAGATTAAACCGGAATGTTTTAAACGGGACGATCCTGATCCGATGAGCCATCATCGACATCCGATGAAGACTCGGTTGTCGATTGAACAAAGCGATATCCCCATTCATCATCTGCCGCTCAATAATAGAGCCGAGCTCGAGTTTCTCCGCAACCTCCTGCGCGTTCTTCTCCGTCACCTTAATACGTTGCTCAACACCGGCATCCCGGTATCGTTTCACATAGTTCACCTGAGGGATATAATTCAAATCATCAGACGCGGCTTTCTCATTCGTCTGCAGAATCAACTGTTTACACCAGTCCATATTATGCAGCGTGACGCGTACCGGAATGGTTAACTCCCGTGCTATCTGAAAAGGGACACCAAGCTCGTTAATACTCAGGTTTGGATCAGGAGAGATTACCGTCCGCGCGGAGAAATTCACTCGTTTCCCTGAAAGGTTGCTACGGAAACGTCCTTCTTTCCCTTTTAACCGCTGCGCAAGAGTCTTCAACGGTCGTCCTGACCGGTGACGCGCCGGGGGGATACCCGACGTCTGATTATCCAGATATGTCGTAATATGATACTGCAGAAGCTCCCAGAGGTCCTCCACGATGAGTTGTGGAGCACCCGCATCCCTGTTCTCCTGCAATCGTTGATTAATACGGATGACATCAACAAGTTTATGTGTCAGATCATCCTCTGAACGTTCACCAGATTCCAAGGTGACGGAGGGGCGAACCGTGACCGGCGGCACTGGCAAAACAGTCAGCACCATCCACTCCGGTCGCGCAGAAGTGATGTTAATATCAAGAAACGGGATATCTTCATCCGGGATTTTCTCAAGCCACTCCCGAATCTCTGAAGGAGTCAATTTTTTACCGTTCTCCCGGAACGAGGTCGGTTTATCCAGATCAATTTTCCCTACTTCTCGTCCACACCGGGGGCATTTCGGTGAGGATCGACATTCGCTAATAATATTTTTCAGGATATAGGCGATGTCGCGTCCTTCTCTCCGATGTTTCTCAATCGTCCCCTGAACCTCTATCCTTTGATTATCTGTAAGAAGAAGTTTTCCGCATCCTCGACAGGTTGATCGTAACGAGTTCCTGATGGTTTTCACGAACCCCACATGAACGACCGGCATCGCAAGATCGATATGACCAAAATGACCAGGGCACCCGTTCTTCCCCACTTTGAGACCACAGGTTTTACACCGCAAACCAGGTTCGATTATCCCGAGTTTCGGATCCATCAACCCCATCGTGATTGGGAACCCGTCATCATCATAGGTATCCGCAGTGATCACCTTCGTCGCACTCATTTTCCGTATCTCAGTTGGAGAGAGTAACGCGAATTCTAATCGTCCGATTTTCTTCGTCACATTTTTTAATCGTTCCATAGTCGTAAACCATCCTCTCTCGTCATCATACCAAACTCTCTAGTTTAATCCGTGGTACAACCACGAGCGATTTCAACTCATCAATAAGCAGTTTAAACGCATAGCTCATCTGTACCGGGTAGATATCAGCTTTATCACCACACACGGGGCATTGCAACCGTCCATGACGGTCAATAATTGCGATATGCCCGCAGGTGTTACACACATACTTCGTCGTGATATCAGACTCATCAAGCAACCGATCTTTAATCACCATAGCGGCGCCATGACCGATGAGACAATCACGCTCCATTTCTCCAAACCTCAGACCACCTTCTCGGGCTCTACCCTCCGTAGGTTGTCTGGTGAGGATCTGCACCGGTCCACGAGAACGCGCGTGAATCTTCCCAGCGACCATATGATGCAGTTTCTGATAATAGATACAACCGATGAACACGTCACATTCTAGTTTCTTCCCGGTTAGACCATCATAAAGGATTTCCCGCCCGTTATGCTTAAACCCGTTATTCTTCAACGCGCGTCTCAGGTCTTCCTCGGGTTCCCCACTGAACGCGGTCCCATTCACCATACGACCCTCAAGAGAACCAATCTTTCCGCCGATCATCTCCAACACATGCGCGACCGTCATCCTCGACGGAATCGCATGCGGGTTAATGATTAAATCAGGCATGAGTCCCTGTTCAGTGAACGGCATACTCTCCGCAGGCACAATAAACCCGATGACTCCTTTCTGACCATGCTTCGAAGCAAACTTGTCCCCGAGCTCCGGGATACGTTGCTCTCGCACTTTGATTTTCACCATACGAGAACCGTTCACGGACTCGGACAGCATCACTTTATCGACGATACCGCCTTCACCATGTTGCACCGTCGCTGAGGTTTCACGACGTTTCTGCGGCGTCAGAAAATCAGTGGGTTCCTCAAGGAACCTTGGCGGCGACGTCTTCCCAATAAGAACATCTCCACCATTCACATTACATTCAGGCGAAATTAAACCGTCTTCACCAAGATTATTATACGCATCCTCACTGCGGACGCCACGACAATCTGGGTTCGGAATCTCAAAATGATCCTCCTGACCACCAGGGTACCGTTTCTCCTCACTACTATACGTCCGGAGAAACGTGCTCCTCGCAAGACCCCGCTCAATAGCAGATTTACTAAAAATCAACGCATCCTCCATGTTATATCCATGAAACGAGGCAACAGCAACAATAAAATTCTGTCCTGCGGGGCGCTCCCCGAAGTTCACGTACTTAATCGGATGCGTCTGCACTATCGGCGTCTGCGGATAATGCATCAGATGCCCACGAGTGTCAGGTCGTATACGATAATTCGATGAACCAAAACCAAGGGATTGTTTCCCCATACCCGCCCCCATGGTAATCCTCGGAGACGAATTATGTTCAGGGTACGGAACCAATGATGCACCAATACCCAGGATACAAATCGGGTCAAGCTCCATATGCGTATGCTCAGGAGTGATATCCTCCCGGGTTAATGCGATAAGAGTGTTTTCTTCCTCCTCCGCATCAATATACTCAACAATCCCTTCATTAATCAGATCAGTCCATTTCTTCTTCCCAATTTGAAACTCTTTCAGATGAGTCTCGGTAAACAATAATTTCCCGTTCTCCACCACGACAAGAGGTCGACGTAACCGTCCACAATCACAATTCACGATCACATCGTTCTCCTCAGCATAAAAACATACGTTAATCTCATTATGAAGCAGGCCTTTCCGTCGTCGCTCACGGAGCTTATCCACCAGTTTCCCCCCATCAGGGTGCATACCAATCAGATCCCCATTCAGATACACCCGCGACCCGGTCATCTTCTTCGTGATCTCCTTAATACCCAGATCTTTCAATACCTTCTCCACTTCTTTCTCAGGAGAACCCTCTGATATCTCCACCGTGAGTGCTAGGTTCTTCACTAGCCCACAGTTTGGCCCCTCAGGCGTCTCATTCGGACACAGTCGTCCCCATTGCGTCGGATGCAAATCTCGCGCTTCGAAATGCGGCTGCGATCGCGTCAACGGTGAGGTAACTCGACGGAGATGACTCAACGCCGCAAGATTACTTGTCCGATCTAGAAGCTGAGAAATCCCAGCACGACCACCAACCCAGTTCCCCGTCGCTAGTGCATGATGAATCCGTTGATTCAACACATCAGAACGAATCGAAGAACCAACCTTGATCTCCTTCCCCTTCGCATGCACACGCTCAATCTGATACTTCAAATCCTTACACAACGCAGTGAACGCAACACGGAACAGATCCTCCATCAGATCCCCCGCAAGCTTCAACCGTTTATTCGCATAATGATCCTTATCATCAGGCTCCCGCTTCCCCAACGCAAGCTCAAGAACAGCCATCCCCATACGCGCCATAAAAATAGCTTTCGTCAACCGATCCTCAGGCGAGTTCCCCAGATGCGCCAACAGGTGACGATCCATGATCGTCTCCACACGTTTCACCCGATATTCCTTCGCCTGACCACCAGCGAATTTCTTACCCAGATACGCGACTGCCTCCTCCTTCGTCGTAATACCGTACTCTTTCGCGCACTCCTCGATATTCGCCAACACATACGGCTCCATCTTCGGATCAACACTAATCACATCAACAATCTCTTCATCATTCTCCATACCAAGTGCACGGAGTAACACCATCAATGGGATCTGACCATACGTCGTCGGAAGGCTCACCATCAACATCCCATCCTTCCGTTTCTCAACCACGGTCAACGCACGATACCCTTCACGTTGAGAAAAAACCTTTGCAACCTCAACATCAGTACCATACCGACTGCTCTTCTCAACAAGAACCCGGTTCGGCGCCAGATCCTCCACCGTAATCAACACACGCTCGGTCCCATTACTAATAAAATACCCGCCAGCATCCAACGGGTCCTCCTGCAGCTTCTGAAGTTCCTGATCATACTCTTCATCGGCTAACCCATGTCCTTTTTTCTCCTCGATACATTTCCGATACAGGTTACATTTCTTAGATTTAATCATAACCGGGAGTTCCCCTATACGCACGCTCTCCGGCTCATATTCTACATCATCGATAACCGGTATGAATTCTAACTCTAAAGGGGCCTCATATGTAAGATCCCGTAACCGCGCCTCCATCGGAGTCAACGGTCGCACAGTACCATCCGCCTCTTTTACCTCAGGATACCCGATGTTGATCTTCCCGAATTTAATCTTGTATCCTTCAATCTCCGGATAAATATACCCTTTTTGGATCTCCTCTTCTTGACCGATAATCGTACTATCGACGATACTTTGTAGCCGTCGATCAAGAAAATCATTGTACGAGGCTATCTGATGGTTCACAATGCTACGCTCACGATAAAAAGCATCAATAAGTTCTTTCATAGTACCTACACACCCAAATTATGTTTCTAACCATCCGTGCTATCAGAGCTAATATCAACACTGATATCAGGGATGACATCTGGACTAATTGTGCCCTCACTCTCGATCACAAATCGATATACAACTGCATATTTCGCCGTTTGACTATTCCGTACTATCTTTATGATTTGCCCCGGTTTCGCCCCAATTGCTATCACCGCAGGATCTGCTTGAAGGATCTTCGGGAGTTGATCAGGTCTAATATTATATTTTTTTAATAGTCCCTGGCTCTCTTCTTCGGATAAAATTGTATGTTCAGGGACTAGCACATGTCCCATGATATCATAATGTTTCTTCTCGGTGACCGTGATAAGATCCTTCCTCCTGGGCTCTTTTTTAAATGAATTAAGGCGGGCCTGAAGGGATTCGAACCCTTGGCCACCTGGTTAAAAGCCAGATGCTCTACCTAACTGAGCTACAGGCCCTCGTCGGGCCGGGGCTTTTATTTTTATATACTACACACTAAGCTGATAGTATATCGAAACGGCCTACCCGTAATACCGCTTCTTATATAAATATTTTTACCCATTTTTCTGCTTCTTGGGCATCAGGAAAGGGCTTTTGCACGATGGTTGTTCAGGGGGTTTGATGGTTAGGCCCATTTCACAAGAATGCCTTCTCTGTTGAAGACCGCTCGGGCGAAATAGAAGAGACCAAGATCGATACCGAGGTATATCCCTGCAGCAACGAAAATCATGAGAGGTGAAAGGAGTACGAGTCCTGATACGACACCAAGCATGAGGACGACGACGGGCATGACGACGAACCCGCCGACTTGTTGTGCTGCTCGGACATCAGAAACTTTTGAGGAGATCAGCACGCAAGCAAGGATACTCATGAGACATGCTGTGGGTGATAAAAGGAAAATGGTGAGTAACCAGGTTATGGTGGGGAGTGGTGGGTATCCGACGTAGGGCGTGAGGACGATGTTGAGGAGGAGTACGCCGAGGGTGAAGGCGAGGAAGGTAGATGCCATGGTTGGGATAAATGAGGAGAGTATCTTTCCTGCGAGGAGTTCTCCATCGGTGGTGGGTGTTGCGAGTAATGGTTCGAGGGTTCTGTTGTTTTTTTCTCCGACGATGCTGTAGGAGGCGATGATGGTGGGGAGTGTTGCGGGGATGATGATGAAGATCATGAGGACCATACTGAGTAACATGGGAAGCACCGTCAGGATTTCTGATGGTTTCTTTTTTGTGAAGGAGACATCAGAATTTACGACTTGGATGTTTCTGCCGTCGAGTTGAGTGCCTTGTGAGTGAATGAGTAGGACGTTTTCGAGTGTTGAATTGGTGAGTATGCTTTCTTGTACGGTTGTATTGATGAGGTGTGAATTCTCGATGTAGCATGAGGTGAGTATGCATCGGTTGATTGTTGTGTTAGCGAGAGAGGTATTGGTGAGGAGTTGTGTTGAGATCGACGTGTTTTCTCGTGTCTGATTTATGAGGGGATCATGGAAGGGGCCTTGGAAGTCGCCGATGAGGATGAGTCCTTCGATATCCCAGGAGTCGCCAACTGGTGTTAAGGTGATGATAGGAAGAAATGTGATGAGGGGGAGTATGACTCCGAGGACAATGGGCATGGCGACGATGGATCCGATGACGAGTTTTTGTTTTTTGAATTCGTCAAGGTCTTTTCGGAGGAGTATCCATGCGTTTCTCCAGTGCATATGGTGTGGTCACCCCTCTCCAATGATTTTGAGGTAGACGTCTTCGAGTGAGTATTCTTCCTCGGAAATGAATTGTGTTTGTATTCCTTGTTTTAGTAGCCAGGCTATGATTTGGGGGTTGTCTTCTTCAGGGTTTTTTACGGTGAGGAGGAGGTGATTTCCTTCTGCGCGGACGTTGGAGACGAGGGGGAGTGTTTGGATGTTTTTGATGAGTGTTTCTGGGAGGTGATTTACGGTTATTTTGATGGTTCGTGCGAATAGTCCTCGGGCGAGTTCTTTTGGGGTACCAATTTTTATGACTCGGTTTTTTACGAGTGCGACGCGGTCGCAGATGCGTTCGGCTTCGCTGAGGTTGTGGGTGTTTATGAGGATCGTGTTACCTTGTGATTTGAGTTCTTGGATGTAGTCGCGGACGGTTTTTGCTGCTTGGGGGTCGAGGCTTGCGGTGGGTTCGTCGAGGAAGATGTATCGTGGTTCGTGGATCAGGGCGCGGGCGATTGCGATTTTTTGTTTCATCCCTTTTGAGAAACTGCCGACTGGCTCATTTTTTCGTTCCCAGAGGTCCAGGTTTTGTAGTGTGTGTTGTATGCGTTTTTCTCGTTTTTCTTTTGGAACGCCGTAGAATTGTGCATAGTAATCCAGGTTTTTGTATGCCCCGAGTGTCTCGTATAATCCTGGTACTTCGGGGAGTAATCCGATGATTCCTCGTATGGTTTGTCTATCGTTTTTATTTGTCGTGGTGTAGTGGTCTATTTGTGCGTATCCTTTGGTTGGTGCGATGAGGCAGCTGAGCATGCGCATGGTCGTGGTTTTTCCGGCGCCGTTTGGTCCAAGGAGCCCAAAGATTTGTCCATCTGGTATGGTGACGGTGAAGTCGGCAATGGCAGTGATGGGTCCAAATGATTTGGTGAGTCCTTCGCAGGTGATCATTCAGGGGTACCTTCTTTTTTTGAAGGAGTAAGAGCGGCTCGTTTAAAAAAGGAATGGTTTCTTGTTCTGATTTTAGGTTTTTTCAGGAAACACAAAGTTTATTAACAATTGTTAATAATGGTAAAGGGTGATGAAAATCAACAAGATTTCAGAAAGCGAAATCAAACATACCCTGATCGCTAGTTTTGAAGAAGTGAAGGATGCGGTACGAAAAAGTGAACAGCGTTCCCGAGCTGGGCTCATGCTTGGGTTACAGGAAATCGGTGCCTCACTCGATGGGTTCATAGGTGCGTATTACCCGGTTGCATCGAACATTATTGTGGTGAATAAAACTCCTTTACGACGCATCACGGAAACGAACCAAACCCTCCTGAAACCCTACACGTTCCACGTTCTCCTCCATGAATACATCCACTCTTTAGGTTTTCTTGACGAGTCTATCACACAGCAGAAAACCTTCGAAATCAGTAAACACTATTTTGGTCAGCAGCACCTTGCGACTCAGCTATCGACTGACATCAGAAATTTTTTTCCTGACCTCGTGTACCCGATCCATGGATGGTTCCCACCAGGAGCGGTCCCCCCTATCGAGCTTGTTCAGGGGTTCGATTCATCCACTACAGACTATTATATCACATAGTCCTCCTTTGACTGTAACATTTGTTTCATGAAACCATCCTCATACTAGCACAATATTTTTATCTCACCCAGTGTTACTGCCTACTAGTGAAGGTGGAAGGATATGATGAACCTTATAGAAGAATTTGGTCAATACGCAGGGAAAATATGGCACACGTTGAATACGGACGGTCCTCTTTCAGAAACAAAATTGTTAGATAAAACAATGTTGGATGAGAAAAAACTTAAGGCTGCAATAGGCTGGCTTGCACGAGAGAATAAAATCTGTAAAAACGGAACTGTATACAAACTTGGCGAAACCAACCTTGCCCCGAAAATTGGGAATGATGCAGGAAAACTCTGGACCGTGTTAACAACAAAGAAAGAAATCGATATTTCTACTATATCAAAGGTCACGAGAATTAAGGAACAGGATGCGTATTCTGCTTTGGGGTGGCTTGCGCGAGAGGATAAAATCGAAACAAGGATTATTTCCACGCCGAAGGATAAAAAAATTAAAATCAAATTAAAATAACCGCCTTTTTATCAAACCCGTACTGGTGAGATATCAAACAAATTTTGTGATCTCACCGCGAATTTTTTTTTTTTTTTTTTTTTTTTTTTTTTTTTAACCGTTGTTTTAAACAATATTCGCATATATTTTTTTTTTTCTTTTTTTAATTTTATTTAA
>JAZDGT010000020.1:0-30465 GCA_043806635.1 Methanobacteriota archaeon
AATCTGCTTTTACTATAGGTACACATATTAATGAATGGGATTGAACACAGAACAGTAACATGACGAATACGATCCTCCTAAGTATCATCGCTTTCAACATTATAATATATAAATATGTATATTTAAATAATGTTCCTTAACCACCAGAAAAAAACATACTCTTCAACACCATCCTCAAACACATAAAAAAACCAAAACCATACAAAAAAACTAAGAAAAAAATACCCTCATTCTACCGCTCTACAGGACAATACTCGCAGAATACATAACAAGACAATAAGTTATTAAAAGATAACAATATTATCCCGGAAGAAAATAACACACAGAAAATGACATCCTCAAGGAGACATAACCATGGTAGAATTCAAGGTAGTAGTAAACGACGTTAAAACCGGAAAATCATACCAGATCCCAGTAACCGGACATCATGCGAACTCCCTCATAGGGAAAAAACTCGGCGATGAAGTCGATGGCATCTTCGTCTCATTACCCGGATACAAACTCAAAATAGCTGGCGGCACAGACAAAGACGGATTCCCGATGAAAAAAGATGTTCCAGGGCAAAGTCGAAGACGATTACTCTTAAGTAAAACAATCGGCTGTAAACCAAAAGTCCGCGGGAAACGAATGAAAAAATCAGTCAGAGGCAACACGATAAATCAGGATATCGTTCAGATAAATATGAAAGTCGTTAAAGAAGGCGCCAAACCTATTGAACAGATCATCACTGTTGAAAAGAAACCCGAGGAACAAAAACCCGCGGTAGAGGAAAAGAAATGAGTTTCCCGAAACCACCTGAAATCAATATCGGCATGATCGGTCATGTTGACCATGGAAAAACCACGTTAACCCAGCGTTTAACTGGGAAATGGACTGATGAGCATTCTGAGGAGTTGAAACGAGGGATTTCCATACGTCTGGGGTACGCAGATGTCGCGTTTTATAAATGTACGAAATGCGGGGAACCCGAGTGTTACACAACCCAGAAGACTTGCCCGGTGTGCAAATCACCAACTGAGCTTTTACGAGTGATATCCCTGGTTGATTCACCAGGTCATGAGACGCTCATGGCGACGATGCTTTCCGGAGCAGCACTCATGGATGGTGCTATTTTGGTGATTGCTGCGAATGAGCCGTGTCCTCAACCTCAGACGAAGGAGCATCTCGCTGCGTTAGATATCGTTGGAGTGAAAAACATTATTATTGTGCAGAATAAAATTGATCTTGTAACCGAGAAAGACGCTGAGAAACATTTTGAACAAATTAAAACGTTCGTGAAAGGAACCTGTGCGGAGAACGCGCCGATTATCCCGGTGAGCGCGCATCATGATATAAACATTGACGTGTTGATTAAATCAATACAGGAGCATATCCCGACTCCGAAACGGGATCAAAAGAAACCACCCTTAATGTATGTCGCACGTAGTTTTGATATTAATAAACCAGGAATGCGACCTCCGGAGTTAAAAGGCGGAGTTGTCGGTGGATCATTAATGCAAGGAGTATTACGAGTCGGTGAGGAAATCGAGATCGCACCAGGAAGAAAAACCGAGGTGAAAGGACGAGAAATCATTGAACCAATGATGACGAAGATCAACTCAATTATGACTGGTGGTATGATGGTGAAAGAAGCAACACCGGGTGGGCTTCTTGCAATCGGGACTGGTCTTGACCCATCTCGTGTGAAAGCAGATTCTCTCGCAGGACACGTCGTGGGGAACACGGGAAACCTTCCTGAGGTGCTTGATAGTTTTGATATCTCGATACAGCTGTTGAAACGCGTCGTTGGGACCATCGAAGAAAAAAACGTTGATCCATTAAAAACGAATGAGCCGCTCATGATCACGGTGGGGACTGCGACAACCGTTGGTATTGTCTCAGATATGCGTGAAAATAGGGTCGGGGTGAAACTGAAATCTTCGGTGTGTGCCCAAGAAGATCAACGGGTTGCTGTGAGTAGAAGGATAGATGGGAAATGGCATCTGATAGGGTACGGCGAAGTCCACAAGAAAAAATCGTGATCCTGGATACGAACGCGATACTCATGCTGTTTGAGTTTTCTATTGATTTAAAAGATGAACTAACACGTTTATTGGGGGTATATCGTCTTATTATCCCAACAGCAATTATTGAAGAACTTAACATTCTTATTGAACGAGGAGAAGGAGTACGAGCAATGCGGGCGAAAGCCGCATTACAGTTCGTTAAAGACGCGGAAACAAGAGACGCAGAGGGGACAACGGGGGATGACGCAGTAGTCCATCTCGCTAGAGAATTGAATGGTATTGTGGTGACGAACGATAAAAAACTCCGTCAGCAACTGAAGGAGTATTCCGTCCCAGTTATTTATCTGCGTAAAAAACAATTTCTTTGTATGGAATAGGTCCCAGAAAGTTTTTATAAAGAAGATAGACATACTCCTTCGCCAGCCTCCTCATGAATATGTTTTGTCGGGGTGGCTCAGCCTGGTTAGAGCGCCTGACTCATAAGCTCAGCAGAAAGGTTCGAAAATTATTCTTTCTGGCGCTAAGATATCAGGAGGCCGCGGGTTCAACTCCCGCCCCCGACATGCTTTTATATACTCAACAGGAGAAAAAAAAATTTCAATAGTATGCACATTGAACCTAAAAACACCAGGCAATATAATATCGGATATCTAAAAATTTAACCGATACCGATATATATCAGCACTGACATATCGGTATAGTATGAAATTCGACGATACCGATATTCTCATTGATGAATCCTTACTAAAAAAAATAGAGGAAAAAAAACAACGATTAGACGGCCTCAGACCACATCCTAAAGATGCCCTAAAAAAACTCCTTGAAGATATGAGACTACGACATACATATCACTCCGATGCCATCGAAGGAAACTCCTTAACATTACAAGAAACCAAACTCGTATTAGAGGAAGGAATAACCATCGGAGGGAAACCACTCAAAGACCATATCGAAGCGCGAAATGATGCCGAGGCATTTGATTTCATGCTACAATTGGTTCAACAAAAGGCATCGTTCTCCCAAGAAAGTATTCAACAAATTCATGACATAGTAACCAAAGGTCTCCTGAAAGATTCTGGAAAATACCGAACAGGAAATGTAAGAATTACGGGATCATCGATAACCCCACCGAGTTATACAAAAATCATTTCTCTTATGGATGACTATATTCATACTATTAAAAAAATTCCTTTCTATCCCCTAAAAAAAGCAGCATTCATCCATCATCAATTGGTCTGGATACACCCCTTTTTCGATGGAAACGGGCGAGTCGCGCGATTAGTAACCAACCTCGTCTTCATGCAACATGGATACCCTCCTATTGTCTTGAAACAAGAGCAACGGAAAACCTATTATCATGTTTTACATCAAGCAGACAACGGTAATTTATCACCCCTCGCCGTGTTTATCGCCAAAGCCATGAATGAATCGTTACAGCTCTACCTTTCCGTGTTTATCGATGAAGAACATCTCATTCCCCTGAAAGAGCTTGTACGACATTCGCCCTATTCACAGGAATACCTTAGCCTCAGAGCTAGGCAAGGGAAACTCGATGCCGTCAAACTCGAACAAACGTGGTATTCATCAATGAGGGCACTAAAAGAATATATAAAAAAATAACCCCCTCCTAAATATCTCCTTATTTTATTGTAGAGAACTGTAACCCCAGGGGTACATGTCCGCCCCCGACATCCATTTATATACTCAACAGGAGAAAAAAACATTTTTTAATGAAAAGCACATTAAACCCCCTATTTATTAATATATTGACGCTCAAATCCCGGACGGGAGAAAAGCATTGAATTATTACGAGTAAACCTTCGTTGAGCATGTAAGTAAAATTTATACAAAAGAACACATAGTTACATGTAAGTAATATTTATATACTAGTTTTTATTGTTACATAGTATGAAGGGGAAAAAACAGGAGAGAATACTACGAGTCCTCCTTAAGCACCCAGACGGTTCACTCTCACAATACCGCATCGCAAAAGAAGCAGACTGCACCCACGTCTGGGTCATTAAAGTCCTTGCTAAACTAGAAAAAAAGAAGCTTACAAAAAAAACAAGAGTCATTGACGTAGAAGGACTCTTCTCGTACTGGTTAGAGAAAAGCACATACCCTCTCTACAGAGAATACCATATCCAAAACCCAACGGAGCTGTTAAAAAAACATCCCTAAAATACGCTCTTACCACCTACTATGCAGAATCCCTCACCCAGCACTACCTCTTCCCCTCACGCGTTGATCTCTACATTCAAGAACACGACAGAGACGCATGGCATGCACTTCTCACAAAAAATGGGCTCGTTGGCAAAGGTAACACGAGAATCCTTCTTGACGATGAACATGTCTTTTACGCAAACATCAAAAAAGACGACTACCGAATTGTCTCAACACCACAACTCATTCATGACCTTCTCCGAGAAGAAGGATCAGCAATCGAAGCAGCACAGATGTTGATGAAAAAGGAGTACCATGACCTTATACGATAAATTTGAAACAGACACATCCTCCACCTATCTCAAACACATCATAACAAAACTGGAAGACCCAGTCTGCCTGCTTGGTGGATGGGCTGTCTACCTTACGGTCAACGACCTCTTTTCAAAAGACCAGGGACGCAACTATCTTGGTTCGCGAGACATAGACCTTGGATTCTACATACCTACATCGCTGAGCAAAACAAAACTCAAAGACACCACCATTGGAAAATCACTTACATCGCTGAAAACATTAGGATTCAACAACATCGGATTCAGATACTACAAAGAAATACACTACGAAACCAGAAAAGAACTCACACCAGAGGAAGCCAAACGAACACCAACCCATGATATCTTCCCCATGTACATCGATCCAATCGTCAACGAAATACATCCCTTCTTCAAAGAAACCTTTGGATTCACACCAGTCGATGAACCATTGCTTACCTTCGTGTTCCAGCATAAGAAATACAGGGTAGAGCTCACAGAATTTAACATACCTCTCTGGGTACCATCACCGGAGATCCTTCTGGCAACAAAAATAAAAAGTGTTCCAAGGAGAACAAAAGATGAAAAACTCATTAAAGACATCTGCGACATCTACGCACTCCTCTGGTATTCCGGTAAAGACTATAATACATTACAAGAAGAAACCTGGAAAATCCTTAATAAAAACGATAAAAAACAGCTACAATTCTTCATTCAGAAAGAACATGATATCTTTCAAAAAACGCAAACAGCTTTGGATATAGATACAGAAATAATCAAGAATCTTTTTAAAAAATTCCTCAAATAATTTATGATTTTTACTAGTAAACCAGAGTTAAAATCTCCCTCCACACATTATAAATCAACACTTTTAATATTTATGACGAAGATTACGACTTGCTAAAACATAATTTTGACTGTTTTTCTCCTGTGGGGATATCACTCTGGGTCTATACCCCCTCCTGCGGCATTTTTTGCGTTTTTTCTCCTGTTGGAAGACCTCAAAATTGAATACCTACATACGGCTCTATTACCTTGAGTGAGATGCCCCTCGCTTTCTAATTTGATATGAAATATGAGTCCGAATCTCCCCCCAGCGTAACTTTCTCCATTCATACTATCTCATTGGTTTTTAACAAATTGAGAATCATTAAGATAAAGAACCCTGTATCCGTCATCAAATCTATACGTAAGAGAAAGTGACATTGATGGTCGTTCACCACCAAATGGTCGTGAACCATTCGGTGACCAACTACCATTGCGGGGTGGCTGAGTCCCATTCGACCATGAATCATTACCAGGTGGCCGTGTACCATTCCAAGGTCCTGTGCCATTGCGCGGTTGTCCACGAAAATCTCCTCCACCTCTTCCCTCAAATTTTGACTCCAAAACCAACGTATTTCCATTCACCACATACGTATAATTCATTGTAAAAGTTCCTTGATCACTTGTCAGGGACATCGTCACTGCATCTTCAGTAAACGTGATCTGAGTAACACTGCTGCTCATCATGGGACCACCCATCGACATATCAAGAGACCAAGTCCACGTCCCAAGTAAGTTACTTGTATCTCCCCCCGTGTTCTGATCGGAAACACATCCACTTAAACCAACCACGACTAAAAAAATCACGGCACCAACTTCAATCATTTGCCAGTGTACTTGTTTCTGATTCATAGTCTCTACTCACTTCTCATAGCTTCTACAATCTGTAGATTCGCTGCTTTTCGTGCCGGGATTAAACCAGAAACAATCCCAATAACCGTTGAAAATACTAAGGCAAAAATGATCAACTCCGGAGTAACCACTGCAACTGAGGTATTCGTTCCCGTCCCCATTCTCCCCATGCCCATGATGTTGATTCCGACGCTAGAAATAACACCAACGACGATGAACCCAAGGAATATCCCAAGCAGTCCTCCCATAAGCCCGATGATCCCAGATTCCGTGATGAACAGTTTCATGATCTCCGAGTTCTTCGTTCCAATCGATTTCAAAATACCGATAAGCCGTGTTCGCTCCATCACCGACATAAACATAGTATTCGCGATCCCAATCGCTCCTACAAGAAGCGAAATAGCTGCGATACCCGTGAGGAAAAATGTTAAGGTCGCCATCGTGCTTTGAATGGTCTCCAGCATCGATGTTGGTGAAGTCACCGTGAAATCCTTTGTATCCTCTGTAACCAGTCGCGAGGCATATAAAACCTGATTCACATTTTCAATAATTTGGTCAACAGCATTGGTATCTATTATCTTCACTTGTAGGGATGAATATTCGTCGATATCGACATCTGTAACAATTTCTCGTGCAACCTGGAGTGTCATAAAGATTGTCCGGTCGTCCCCCCCAAAACTCCCTGTACCCGATTTTTTAAGAATTCCCACGACGCTGAATGTTTTCCCCCCGATTTTTATCGGGGTGTTCTCCGTTAAATTATAATCAAACATACCATAGGCGACACTATATCCCACCAGGACACCCATGCCGTCTCCTGTCTCAAGAAATCTCCCAGAATCAAGTTTAGAGGTCGTCATCATATTCCAAGCAGCGGGATTAACACCCTGAATGGTCACCGAAACACTTTGTGCCAGATACTGTATTGTTGCTCGACCAGAGATAACACCCGACACTGCTTCTACACCTTGTGCATCCAATATAGCATTAATGTCTGCATCAGTCAACTTAGGGGTAGTAGTTGATGTTGTAGTAGTTGAACCAGATGTTCGGGAAAAACCACCACCTGGCTGGAATCTTTCTCCGAAGCCTCCGGCGGGTCCTTGTGCTCTTGTCTGTCCAGCGCTCACCGTGAGAACATCTGCACCAAAACCTGACATCTGTGCCTCCATACTTTGAGACATCCCTGCACCAATAGAAAGCATTGCAATGACTGCCGCTACCCCAATGATAATCCCTAGTATGGTGAGCCAACTGCGCAACCCTCGATGGGTTAAACTATTCAATGACAGCTTCAGGATATCAGCGAGTTTCATTCCTTTCGCCTTTTAAACAATTTTGAGAAAGAAGATAGTTTCTTCTTTCGTCCTAATTGAATGATGGCAACGATGATGATAATTCCAACAACGCCAATGGCAATATACACAAGACTATTACTGGAATCACTGGAATCCGATGATTGCGATTGACCAGGAAAACTACCTTGTGTTCCCGTACGAGACGCCAAACCACTCGATGAACCAAAAGAAACAGAGGAGACAGCCACCTGTTTTTGAATAGTCTGCCTGACACCAAACACATCAGTATATGATATTTCAACGAGTAACCCACTACCCCCGAATCCTGCAAATGAACGGTTCATAAACGTATCCCGATTGCTCAAATTCCCGCCCTGTGGAGCACCACCACCCATTCCTGTTCTGTTAAAAGAGGAGGGCTGCGTAGTTGTATTACTAGTTGTGGAGGAGAGTTGAAACGTTGCTAGGGTGTAATCACCAGCATCAAGATTCCCTAAACTCACCGAGGAGACACCACTTGCAATATAGTTCGCCTGTTGGGGGATTGTAACAATCACCGATGATGCAATATTTGCTCCTGAGTTAACAACAGCAAATGTTGTTGATCCACTGGTTGATTGTTGTAACACAACATCAAAAATTGTGGTGCCACTGATCTGCAAACCAACTGTTGATATCACCGTTTGCTTTGTTCCCGTCTGATCATAATACTCCATCGTTATGGTAAGCGGATATATACCCGGTGAAATCCCGGAACTTGCCATAACAACAATAGGAATCTCAGTATGATTTTCAGCAGCAATTAGTGGGATCGTAATCCTGTTATCTGATCCGACCGGTAAAATTAAGTCATTCGGATCCTCCCAGGTATAAAGAATGTTCTCTATGCTGGCTCCACCGTTATTTGTAAAGTTAAAAATAAGGGTTGTTGCCACTCCAATGTTTATCGAAGTCGGTGTAACCGATGTTAAATCTAATACAGTCGCATCTTCCACTTTGATGATTGCAGTCTGTCGAATAGTATTGCCTCCTCCAGAGATTTCAAAAACCACCTGGTATAAACCAGGAGTTGCTTTACTCGAAACTATAAACTCATATAATACCGAATAGGACTGACCGCTATCTAAACTACCGACATCCACATTCCAGTTTCCCTGCGGAATGACTACATTAGGATCCCAGGAACTGGCTGAAATATCGATGTTACTTGCTGTCCCCCCGATACTTTTTAAATTCACTTCAAGATACCCATTTGTTCCCGGTGCGGCAATAACGGGATTTGTTGTAAATGTAACCTGTAATCCTGCTGCTGATGCGTTAAAAACAAAAGGTGTACTGGTTAAGAGAAGAGCACTTATCATAAGTGGAATTAGATATGTTTTTTTCATTTTTTTAACCACCTACTTTTATTCTTCCATCAACGATATGGATGATTGTTTCAGCATATTGGGCTATCTCCAGCTCATGGGTTATTACGGTTACGGTCATTTTCTTCTCCTTCTGTAGTTTTAATAAAAAATCCATAATTTCAGCTTTTGTTTTTGTATCTAAATTACCAGTGAGTTCATCTGCAAGAATGATCTCTGGATCATTTGCTAATGCTCGGGCAATTGCTATACGTTGCTGCTCGCCACCAGACAGCTGAGACGGAAGATGAGATGCTCGATGCTCCAAACCAACTGCTTTGAGTAGCTCACGAGCCTTTCGTTGTCGTTCTTTTTTCTCTTTCTCAATAACAATCATTGGAAGCTCAATATTTTCTAAAGCGGTTAACGTTGGATGGAGATTAAAAAATTGAAACACAATACCGATTTTTTTGCCACGTAAACGTGCAAGATCTGATTCTTTTAACGTCGAAATATCCACGCCATCAAGGAATACCTTTCCTGACGTTGGTCTATCAAGCGCCCCTACCATATGTAACAGGGTTGATTTTCCTGAACCACTGGGGCCCATAATTGCGACAAATTCACCTTTGTTGATTTTCAAATCCACACCACGAAGCGCTGGGGTTTCCACTCCATCCATTTTATATATTTTTTTAACGTCTTGAAGCTCTATTATTACATTATTCATGTGTTTCATCTTTACCAATCAATAAGTGTGTCTATTCTTTCATTTGATTTTTCGTCTCATTGTGTTCTATTATCCCGAAGTCGCCTTCAAAACTATATATCGATTTTTCCCAAATCATTCCCAAATTTATCCCAATTCATGGCAAATCGTAATTTTTTGCTGAGAAACATTGTCGTTGATTTTTTAGTTCGAAAGAATGGGAGTTGTGCCAAATTATTAAGAGGGAGGAGAGCAAAAGTGTGGGCTATCACTTGACACAACTCATTTGTTACAGCGAAGCGAAATTAAGAAGGTAAAAATGAGGGAAAGCAATAAAACATTTTTTCCCTTCTCACATCGCTAATGGAGGGGGTAGGATGCTTATTGGTTAGATTCCTCGTATGGTATGAAATCGACCTTTACATGATCCTCGACCGAAATCATGCCCAAACATGCCGTGGCCGTTTCCAACTGGGACTGAAATCCCAAACTCATCCTGGATGGTTTGCTGTATCTCATCCCAGCTGTATCCTTGATCACGTAGCTCTTTCTCACGGTTTAGAATCGTGAGATGCTGTTGTGTTTGTATAATCTCATTATCCAAACGTTGATCAAATATGCCGTACTCGTCAAGTTTCTCCTGTATTGCTGCTCTGATTTCTTCCGGGGTTGCTCCTTGATCTTTAAGTTCTTCTCTCAGTGCATCTATCTCCACTTGTTGTTCTTCAGTTAAATCAGAGAAAAAAGGTTGTTGTCCAAACATTCGTCGTTCACCTCGAAACACAGGCTGCTGTGTCATTGTCCCGTTTGTTTTATCAGTTTGTGCACTCACAAACACCACCCCAATGGTCGCTATCATCATACCAACCATCAGACTTCCGATGAGTTTCTTGCTTATTTTTTTCATTTATATCATCCATTATTTTTCTAATATCGTTTATACCCAGATTTATTTATATTCATTTTTTACAATTTGATACCAATTTATTCCCAAATCCTTACCAAATCCTGAACAAACCTATTTAATGAGATTATTAATTCTCTGTCGAAGGTTTGTGTGATGGATTCTCTAAAAAATGTGCTGTATTGGCTTATCGCCAACTCCCTTGGTGGATTCAACCGTGGGAGAATCATCGAGGAGCTATGTAACAAACCGCGAAATGCAAATGAACTTTCTAAGAATCTTGAAATAGAATACAAAACAATCCGTTATCATCTCAAAGTTTTAGAAGAAAATGGTATTATTACGTCGGTTGGTGGGGGATACGGTAAAACCTATTTTCCGACTGAAGTATTTGAAGCCAATAAACAACATTTTGCAGAAATTTGGGATAAAATTGGGAAAAAACCAAATAAAGAACAGGAAAGATAAATGGGTGAAGAAAGAATGAAACATATTCCGATTAATGAAGAAAAAAATCCGACATACAATAAAAAAGCAATTAAACTAATAATTTCACTAGTTATTTGCGGTATCATTACAGGATTAATTTTATCTAGTTACTTTGTTAATGAAGCAAATGAAAGAATAGAATACGAACAACATTCCTTTGAAAGACCTGGTCGAAATAACTCTTATAATTTTACTTTTGAGCCTAAACCTTTGTCCCCTTCTGATACAGTTATACCTACCATGGGTGTTATTATAATTTGTATTAGTACGTTCTTACTCATTGGTCTAGTAGCTATTTATATTAAGATATTTCTTACAAGTAGTTCCAAATACGTCGCAGGATTACTGTTTTTCTTGTTTCCATTACTTATACAATCATTTTTTTTCATAAATGCCCTGCGTTCTTTATTTGTATCTGCTAGAGTAACTTCTTTTTCATTTCGTGCGAGCTTTGGATTTGGATTTGGAGGTTTAGGTGGAACGATAGTTATTTTATCTTTATTTGAGATTGTTGGACTTACTATTTTACTATATCTTAGTACAGAATGAAGATAATTTAAAAATACTAATAATATTAGATTTTGGTTTATATTTATAACACAGTACATTCCAAATAGAAAAAACTCCAACAACAGATATAAAATCAACAAATATGTTAACAAATACGAGTTCGAATCTCCCTCCCCGTAAAAAAATCATCAAAAATTTTATTTGCAGAAAGAAGATTATGACATGTTAAAGCACGATTTTATCTATTTTTTTTAGTACTCGAAACTGAACAATTAACACTGGTATCCGCCCCCGACACTCTTACCCTGCGTTATGTACTATTTATAATACCAATTATCAGCTACAACAGATAACCTTAAGAGATAGAGCCAATACATTATTTATGATAACATCATCAAAACCCTACGGGTAAAAAGATTCGGTATCGTCTATGAGGACAACACGAACAATACTTCATTGTATCTTGATTCTAGTTTTCGTTACATCAACAGTGAATATCTCGCTTGCGCAGTCTCCACGCTTTATTCTTCAACAGAATCCCGATCAATCTGTAAATTATAGTAATCAACCATTGAGCATGAACGCGTCTTCATTTCGAATCCTTTCACCCTTATCAACCATGCCTGCTATTATTGAGTTGGGTGGTACTTGTCTTGTGACGATCGACGTAACCAGTTTCGATAGCGTCGCCGCTTTCATTTCAACAGCGTATGAACCTGTGGTTGATACTGTGTGGTTACCTCTTGTTTCTATCGAGAAGCAAGGGACAACCTCGACTATCACCCTCCACATCCCTGATGACACCCAGGAGGAATTGTACAACCTCACAGTGGTACTAACAGTCGGACTCAATGTGTTTCATGCGAGTCAACCACGTGCGATCAATGTTATTAATCATTTTTCCCAGAACTTCAGCTTCGTTCATATCACTGATTTACATGTTGGTGACCCTCGGGGGTTCACAGAAAACATTCGAGAGACGATTGGGGGGAAATCGATTCTTCGATGCATCGATGAAGTAAACTTGTTGCATCCTGATTTCGTCATCATCTCCGGTGACCTCGTCTTCGGACAACTCTACCCGGGGGAATACGCACGCGAGTATCCGAAGTGTTACGAGATAATCCAACGATTTGATGTACCTACGTATCTCTGCCCAGGGAACCACGATGGGTATCGCCGTTTCAGGGAAGACGGACTGCAGTACTGGGAGAAGTATTTCGGACCACTCTACTATTCGTTTGATTATGGTGACGCCCATTTTCAGGCAGTGAACTCATACGACTGGCCCATTAAGTATCGTCTCGCAGTTGGTCCACTCGTCTTGGCCTGGGGTGGTAGCATCCAACAGGAGCAACTGTCATGGATTCAACAAGATTGGGCGTTGCACACAAACAGCACACTAAAATTCATGTTCATGCACCATAACCCCCTCTGGGACACACAGAAAGAATCCTTCCTTCGTCTCCCGTATACCAACAGAGAAAACGTCTTACAGATAATCAATGATACACACGTTGATATGGTGCTCAGCGGCCATGTACACCGCGATAACGTCACCACCTCCAATGGAACACTGTTTCTGACTACGACCACGCCTGAAAGCGAAATACGGGAGGAGGACGGATACTGGGGATACCGTCTGGTAACCATTCAAAACAACTCCATCGCATCCTATAATTACAAAGAACCAAAATACTCTCTCCCCACCTATAGTCTTCATGTGAACTATCAGTCGAATCAGAGTGCTCAGGTGGAGAACACCTTAGACACACCAGTCAGCATACTCCTCAAATTTACACTCCCCTCCGCCGTTTACACAACGAGCTATGGAGAGATTATTCAAACCAGACATGACGAAAACCATGTTGAACTCTACCTCCGAGCATCCATCAATGCAAAATCAACTGTTACCATCACCATAATAGAACCCTAACGGTAAACGAAAACTACATTAGAACCATACTTTTTATCCTGTTTCAGGAAATCTATGAAGTATCTCATCACCACCTGGTTTGGCACGTTTCTCTGCGATGAACAAAACATCCAGAAACATATCCTCTTCCCAAATGACGAGAAAGAAATACTCACGAGACTACAACAAATCGAGGACAACAAAATACTTGCTGAAGAAAAAAAACTCACCAAAAACTATTCTGTTATCGTACAAGAAAAACGACTCGAAAAACTCGGCACATGGAACCCCTCAGAACCCTACTTTAGTAGGATAACATTTGAGCCTGAACACTATGGATTCTCCATAGATCTACTCCAAAAAGTCACTAGAACACTTACCGAAAAAAAACTACAGAACCAACTCAAAGCAGAAGACCTCCAAGTTATTCAAATGATAAATGCGTTTGACGATTTGATTCATATCTCCAATCTTATTTCAGAACGAATAAGTAGCTGGTCATTAATCCCCACTCCACCAGAAAAAAAAGAACCATTCGATCAAATTGGGGTAACCGTAAAAAACGAGATGAATCGCTTAGAACAACAAATCACTAAGGATATGCAGAAGATTGCACCAAATACCACCCAGATTATTGGCCCATTAATTGGCGCACGACTTATTGCTTTAGCTGGAGGTATTGAACGCCTCGCCATGTTCCCCGCATCAACGATACAGATTCTTGGAGCAGAGAAAGCACTCTTCAGATTTAAAAAAGAAGGAGGAAAACCACCAAAACACGGAGTTCTGTTCCAACACCCAGTTATCAATAAAGCCCCTCGAGAACAACGAGGAAAACTCGCACGGTTCTACGCAGCAAAAATTTCAATCGCAATAAAAGCTGACGTGTTCACCAAACGAAACATTGCTGACCAACTCATCCAAGACCTCGAAAAACGAATTCAGAAAATGAATAAAAAATAAATGATTATAAAAGAGTTCACTGTTTCATTATACAGAATTGAGTGATCCATAGGAAGGAGAGAAGAAAAAATATATGAGTGATATACGAGCAGTTCTCAGAGACCTCGGCAGCATCTTTCTCGTTATTGGTGGAGTCACTCTTGTCGCACTAGCGGTGCCTCTCATTTTTACAGAATACTCTGCATTTCTCCCCATTCTTCTTACCGCAGTAGTTTATTTTCTGGTTGGATCACCATTATATTTTTCGTTTAAAAAAGCAGATCCCGCTAATTTTAAAAGTGCGATGGTGACCGCCGCCCTTGGCTGGCTGATTATACCATTGATAGGAGTTATACCGTTTCTGTTAATACCATATAACGTCGACATAGGAAGTCATTTCAGTTTTCTTTCAGCATATTTTGAGTCGATGTCAGGATGGACCGGAACTGGTTTAACCATGGTTAATAACGAGAACCTTCTCCCACATACACTTCAGTTCTGGCGCACCTGGATACAATGGATCGGCGGGGTCGGAGTTATTGTGCTCACCTTGTCCATCCTTGCACGACCTGGAGTCGGGTCTTACGTATTATATCGAGGTGAAGCCCGTGATCAGCGCACCCACCCCTCGATCATTGCTACGGTCCGCACGATATGGCGGATTTATTTCCTCTATACCCTCATCGGTATTATCGTAGTGATACTCTTTGGATGGATTTTCCTTCATGGGATGGGACCATGGGAAGCAGTAAATCATTGTATGACCGCGATAGCAACAGGAGGGTTTTCAGTAACTGATGACAGCCTTGCAGGATATGGAGCAATCACGCAACTATCCATCATTGTTCTCATGATTATTGGTGCTATCGCGTTCGCCGCACATTACCATCTTCTCCGAGGGAGGATACGGAAATTTTTTTCTGATGCACAACTCCAAGCAATGCTTATCCTGATTTTCTTTGGGGTTATTATCTTGATATTGATTAATATGAATGATTATAATCTCCCGTATCAGAATAATTTTTGGTTAGGATTAAAAGATTCAGGATTTCAGTTTATTTCTGCGTTAACCTGTACTGGTTTTCAGACTACGAATGTTGGTGCGTGGTCTGAGTCTGCGAAGCTTATCCTTGCTCTCGCGATGATTATCGGCGGTGCTGCGGGGTCGACAGCAGGGGGGATAAAACTCTTCCGGATCATCCTTCTCGAAAAAGGTGTTAGTTGGAAAATAAAACGAACCATTTCGACTCCTCATCGCGTGTTCGTGAATAAACTCGGTGGACGATCATTATCAAACGTCCAAGCAATGGATTTGATCAATGAAGCCGCGATCGTCTCCTTTATGTGGATTATTCTCCTCATGTTTGGTATCTTCGTTATCGGTGCACTCCATCAAGATCAAACACTCGGGAATGTGATTTTTGAGGTGTGTTCAGCACAAGGCAATGTTGGACTCTCCATAGGAATCACCAACATCTCCATGTCGATACCAGGTAAACTCATGCTCATCTTCAATATGTGGATCGGTAGATTAGAAATTATCCCTGTCATCGTCCTGATTCGATCCATGCTTGGTATCAGAAGAAACATTATATAAAACGGTTACACAGAATATTATTCTGCTTCATGTTTTTTTAACAAGAGAAATTGTTCGTCTTGGAGTTTTTTTAAAAAATAATCTAGCTGCTGTATCGCCGTTAACAGTTTATAGATTTCTTCATCATGAGGAGACGAGGGTCCGACCTCATGGGGATGAGTCTCTTTTTGTTTATGAAAATCAGATTCTGCATAATATTCTTTGAGAATATCTCGGGCTTCTTTTAACACTTTTATTTGTTCGGTGACCTCGTTAAGACGACTCATGTTCTCCCTTCCTCCTAGAACATGAAGGGGGATTCCCCTCATATTATACTCTGCTCACTTGGAGAATACAATCCAGGTTTATAAGGATATTTCTCAGGTTATCGTTCGAAAATAATCACGCCATCATACAATATTTTAAAAACTCGATGATACGGGATTGAGGCAGAGGGTGTCTGAAAAAACGATTTTTCTATCGCTATAACATCAGATCCTTGTATAATCTTCGTATCCTGGGGGGCACCACGATGCACAATCCATAGCTCAGTTTTTTTTAACTCCTTCGTCCATTTAATCTCGTTTAAAATATCTCTAATATGTGGCATACTCTATATCGTCATTTTAATATTCTGATACGATTTCAGTACATGATTTTTTCCTTCGCCTTCAACCACCTCACCATGACCTGGATATAAGTTGATGATATCCAGAGACGTAAGACGGTGTATCGATGATACTAACTCAGGGAGAGAACCACCAGGGAAATCATAGCGTCCGTAATCACCATGAGCAAAAATGGTGTCACCGGAGATTAAGGATTTGCTTGTTCCCCCATATAAACAGATACTTCCTTTGCTGTGACCTGGTGTGTAGATTACTGTAAATAGTTCATCTCCGAGAAGGAGTTGTTCTCCGCCATGGAGTTCGACATCAACGGTTATCTGAGGCATAACTCCGCCGAGCATCTCCGCGAATGAGCTTTGACCGGCCGTTAGTTTCGTGTTCGTATGTTTATGCGCAACTATCTGGGCATTGTTTTTTGAGAATTGTCGAAAATCGTTCACCCCTCCGACGTGATCATAATGTTCATGTGTGAGGATAATCTGATGGAGTGTTGATGGCTTTATTTTTATTGATATCTGTTTGAGGATTTCTTTACTGTGAAAACCGGTTCCGGTATCGACGATTGTCGGTTTTTCTCCGAGTAGTACATAGATATTCGAATCGTAGCCTTGTCCTTGTATTGTAAAAAAGTCCATATCGGTGGAGATATCACGGGGGATGAAATAATGGTATCGGAAAATATAAAAGAAATTGATGTTTTTTAGAAGGAAAAAACAGCAACTCTTAAATGTTTAGTGTTGATTACCATGTCATTCGGGGGAGTAATAGAACATGACAGATGGAAAAGTTGTACATGTTGTTGGTACCGGAACTATAGGTGAACCATTAATTGGGTTACTCTGTGATGCAAAGGATGATTTAGAGATCGATGAGGTGACTTTTTATAAGCATAGCCCGACGTTGATTGATCGGCCTAAAATCAAGGGGTTGATTAATCGAGGTGCGAACCTTGCGATAAATTCTGAAAAGGTGAAAGAGTTTAAAGATCTCGGTATCGAACCCATGTTTGAAGGTGAAGAAGCGATTAAACGAGCGAGTGTGGTGATTGATTGTACACCGAAAGGGACAGGGTTAGCAAATAAAGAAAAATATTATAATAAATATAAAAATAAAGTTAAGGGGTTTCTTGCACAGGGTTCAGAGTTTGGTTTTGGGAAAATGTACGCCGCAGGAATCAATGATGAAGCACTCACCAAAGACGATCAATTTATCCACATCGTGAGCTGTAATTCGCATAATATCGCGGTGATCATTAAGACGTTGGGTATCGAAAAGAAAAAGAATCATATGAAAGAAGGACGGTTCGTGTGTATCCGGCGTGCGAATGATATTAGTCAGGATAAAGGTTTTGTTCCAGCACCTCAAGTTGATAAGCATAAAGACGAAATCATGGGGACGCATCATGCCGTCGATGTGTATCATTTGTATAAAACACTGGGGATAGATTTGAACGTGTTTTCTAGTTCATTGAAGATCAATAGTCAGTATATGCATTGTATCTGGTATGATGTGAAACTTGATTATAAAATAACGAAAGAGGAGGTTCTGCAACGGTTCATTGATAATCCGTATGTTGCGGTTACGAATAAAACATCGGCGAATCTCGTGTTTTCGTTTGGTCGTGAACATGGACATTATGGTAGGATTCTTGATCAAACCGTTGTGGTGATCCCCACGATTCATGTGGTGAATCAAAGTGAGGTGTTTGGGTTTTGTTTTACTCCGCAAGATGGGAATTCTATATTGAGTAGTATCACCGTGGCAGAACGTTTCTTGTACCCGGATTCGTATAAAGAAAAGCTGAAATGTCTTGGGGCGTTTCTGTTGCAAGAAGTCTGATTTCTGCATTATGAATAACGTGATAGTCCCGTAGGAAAAATATGAAATATTTTGTGATAAATATATATTTTTATTCTGAGAACAATTTTGCGACTTTGTCGACTTGGTCTTTGTGAGAGAGTACGGTGACTTTATCGCCCTCAAATAATTCGACATCCTCTGTGGGGATGATAAACTTATGATCGCGTTCGATGGCGACGATTAAACTTTTTTTGGGTAACCCTATTTTTTTAATAGATTTTCCTGAAAAACTAGAGTTTTTTGATACAGGTATTCGGAAGATTTCTGCGTAGTCTCCGACATTCATGTACTCTTCAATGGTGGGGTGTTTAATAGATTTGTAGAGGACTTCTGCCATAACGATGTCTGGGTTTTTCACCATTTTTACGCCTTTTTCCATGTACAGTGGTTTGCTTTCCTCTTGGTTGACCACGGAAACAAGGTTTTTGACTCCTCGGTTTCTTGCGAAGGAGACGACGAGAAGGTTAGTGGCATCGTCACCGGTTGTCGTGACGAGGACGTCTGCTTTTTTTATTTCTGTTTCATCAAGGGTTTCTTCTTTGGTTGCATCAGCGTTGATGGCCACGGCATCGTATTTTCTTGCGATTTCTTCACAACGTTCTTCATCTTTATCGATAACGATAACGTTATGATGTCCATCTTTGATCGCAAATTCAGTAAGTTTTTGTCCTATCCCTCCAGCTCCTATTATGACTATGTACATAAAGACGCCTTGTTTTTTGTTGTTATTACGGGTTGTGGTAAAACTGTGTTTCTTATTAAACTTTTCTTAAATTTAAAATTGATGTCTTATCCCGAAATTACTTCCTCCTAGAAAATAAACCAAATGATTCAGAACTCATGAGGAAGCTGAATCAACAGAAAATACGATGGATCATCAGCCAAGTCGACAAAGGAGAACGATCGATCTACCGAATCGCAAAAACACAACAAATCACACCACGATGGACACGAGAACCCCACCGCCAATACCATACAACATATCAGTACCCCTATCCTAAGAAATCTGGACGAAAACCCAGACCAATCTCTAAAGAAGAGAAGAAAATCGTACTCGAAATCCGACAACAACATCCCCTCGCCGCAGTCACACTCGAGAAGATACTCGACGCCCAAGGAGTACATATCAGCCATAACCGGATCCATCGGATTCTCAAGGCGGAAGGAATGGCAAAAGACGAACCTCATAAACAACGACGACGAAGTTGGGTTCGCTACGAACGCAGATATAGCAACAGCCTCTGGCATGCAGACTGGTTCGAAGAACCACATGAACAGATCATCCTCTTCGAAGATGATGCTTCAAGATTTATCACGGGATGTGGCGTGTTTTCCAACGCCACATCAGAGAACTCCAACCTGGTTCTCAAACAAGCGATCCAGAGCTATGGCATCCCGAAACAAGTGATGACCGATCATGGAACACAATTCACTTCACTATCTCGGGAGAGCTGCCCAGATCCACAACAGAATAAGTTTCAACAATTGCTCAAACACTATGGGATCACCCATATCAAAGCACGGGTGAAACATCCGCAATCCAATGGAAAAGTGGAACGAGCTGGACAAACCATTGAACAGCTGAGAAAACACTTCTCCAGTTGGGACGATACCGTGTATTATTACAACTATGAGCGACCTCATAGCAGTCTTGAAAATGGACACTTGAGAACACCTTATGAGGCGTTCCATGACAAGATGAGAGAAAGGAAGAAAAGCGGGTGTTGAGATGACGTTGTTAAAAAATCAGAAGGAAGTTAATTCGGGATATCACATAAATTTAAAATTGGCCAGTTATTTTTTAAATGTTGTTGCGTTACTATTTGAATAATTTGATGTTATTGGTTATTTGATGGTTTTGTGTTTTGTAAAATAATTCAAATAATATTTATTGTTTATGTTGAATAATAAGAAATTGTATTATTTAACATTTGAACGTTATATTGTTTAATTTGTATCGATAATTAGTTAATTTGTTAAGCTTAAACATTATTTTTAATTTTCCGTGTTAATATATGACATTAACATTGCTATACAATAGCAAACATATTGAATGATAATCACTAGCATAATAACGCTTTACATTGATATATAATGTCTAGCATATTTAATACGTATACAAAAAACCAAACATCCAACAAATTTAGTGCTAAACCATGAAAAACCAAACTTATTCATCGCCAATCCATAAAAAAATACCTACACCAGAAGAAAAAAACATAATCCCTCCTTATCAACAGTAGGGAAAAAAGGAGTCTCCAGGAGGAGCCGTTTCACCAGGCGGGTTACCTTCGGTAGTCCGAAGGTAACGGCCAGAAGCACTATTTTTCTAAAAATTTCGCAGGATGACCACTCCGTTCAGCCAATAATTCCTGCACCGCATTAAAATCCTCATTTAAAATAATCGCATCATGATCACTCTTGTTCACAAAATCTTCCCAATGCAAATATCCACAATAGACCGGATTTTTCAAAATGCTCGAAATGGTTTTTTTTGCCCATAACCCCCGCTTTTTCGTCGGAAGATTAACCTCATTCAGCATATTAGTGATTTTCCCCATACTTTTACCTGAGAGATACCAGGAATAGATTTGTCGAACAGTAGAGGCTTCATTGTTATTAATTTCTAGTTTTCCATTTGTATAGTCATAGCCATAGGGAATATTGAAACCAAGAACACCACCATTAGTACGTGCTTTTTGTTCCATGCCAATGTAGACGCGTTCACCGATTTGTTCTGATTCAAGTTGAGCGATACGTTGAATAATATCCATGACGAATCGTCCCATCGCCGTTGAGGTGTCTAAGGATTCCATCATAGAAACAAACTCTTTTCCTAGTTTATTGAGATCTTCCATCATGAGCATAAAATTTTTCGAGTTTCGATGGATTCTATCCATTTTTATGACAAGGAGGGCATCCCATCGGTCGATTTCTTCCATCATTTTTGTGTAGGCGGGACGTTTTATTTTTCTCCCGGAGTATCCGTCATCGATGTATTCTCCAGCGATTTCCCATCCGCGTGCTTTGCAGTATGCACGGAGTTTCTCCATTTGTGCATCGAGGGAAAAACCTTCTTTTGCTTGGTCTTCGGTTGATACTCGTGTGTAGACTGCTGCTTTTACGTTTTGTGCATCCATCCAATTTGTGCATGGGGTTTGGAATTTATAAAGATTTTTGACATAGGTACCTTGCTATATATTATCTATCAATAAATAAGGAAGTTTGCTAGTTATTTTCTATCATAGTTCATGGATTGATACTTTGTTTCATGATAGCAAGAATATTTAAAATTAAGGCATAAAGTTTAATTGTTAAACTTGTTACGTTATAAATATAACAAAATAAATGCTTCTATTTAAATAGACAAAAAACCCTACTCTTCACCAACCGAATCACCATTAAAATCAGCAAAATCAAACTCATCAGACACCTTCTGACCAGAAACACCCCCCTTCCGAATAGACCTACCACAAACCTTACATTTCCCATCATCATCATACTCCCGCCATTCCATGCACTTCGGGCAAAACTCATCAGTTCCCACTGCTACTTTCATAGTCTCTCTACACCAATACAGCAACATGATATCCACAAAAAGATTTATAATAATTTTTCTGTTACAAGCTACTAAAACCAAAAAAAACAATAAATGGAGGAATCAACAACCCTATGACAGAATACTGCTCCATCTGCGGAGAAGAACTCGCCCCAGAAGAAGAGGTAGAAGGAATCTGCGAAAGCTGCAAACTCGCCAAAAGCCACAAACTCGACGATATGGAAGACATCGAACCAGACATGCGATAAAAAATTAATACCTTCACACCACCACGTCTCTTCTTGAAATTAGGAGCTACTACAAGATGGACCTCATCACATTTTATCAATCAGACCTATTCAAATGGATCATCCTCCCCCTCCTCATTTTTTCCGCACGACTCATCGACGTCAGCCTCGGAACACTCCGCATAATCTTCTTATCCCGAGGACTCAAATACCTCGCACCAATCATAGGATTCATCGAAGTCAACATCTGGCTCCTCGCCATCGGACAAATCATGATCAACCTCAACAACATCGTCTGCTCCATCGCCTACGCAGGAGGATTCGCAACCGGTACCTTCATCGGGATGCTCATCGAAGAAAAACTCTCCATAGGTACGGTAATCCTTCGAGTCATCACCAAACACGACAACACAAAACTCGTAGGATGCCTAAGAGAAAACGGGTACGGAGTAACCACCGTCGACGCAGAAGGAGTCAAAGGACCAGTCAAAATCATCTTTGCTGTAATCAGACGAGAAGATCTCAAAACAGTTGTTCAACAAGTAAAACAGATACATCCTCACGCCTTCTACTCTGTTGAAGACGTGAGATCAGTAGGAGAAGCGATGTTCCCTACAACACGACACCATCAATTTTTTCCATTTGGGATCCGTAAAGGGAAATAACCTAAAAAAAAATTTCACGGTGGATCATTTTAAAAAACGTTTAAACTCTTTCGCTGAAAACCTATGGAATTTCTGCTTATTATCTATCACTGCGAGTTCCAACATATCAGTATTTATCTTCTTTTTCCCGGTTTTCTGCAACGCCTCCACCCCAAGAGTAACTGCTGCATTTAACGAAAGATTAGCAGTATAATTAGTCTTCAAAAAAACCATAACCTTCTGACTGCCCTCACCCTCACACACCGCTTTATACTCAACCAATGCACCTGAAGGATCAGTAACATAAAGATGATTCCCTGTACTATCAACTCCAGCGACGATTAACGCGACTCCAAACGGTCGTACCCCATCAAACTGTGTAAACACATGTTTATAATCACAGAGGCTTTCTACGAGGGTTTTCACGGGTATTTGTTCGTTATAAAGTAATCGATTCATTTGGGACTCATCCTGAGCGATATCAACGAGATGACGTGCGTCAGCCACGAGCCCAGAGGCAGCACAACCGATATGGTCATCAATCTGATAAATCTTGTCGACCTGATGGATCTCAGCAAGATGCGTATTCAGCTCTTTATAAACGAGTAGGAGTACTCCGTCGTTATATTTTATTCCGATACTTGGTGAACCTTTCTCAATAACTTCCCGAGCGTATTCCACCTGGAAAAGTCTGCCATCTGGAGAGAAAATCGTACTTGCTTCATCGTAATGTTGTTCGCTTGGTTCCATGTTCTGCTCCGATAAACAACGATTGATAATAATAAACGAGATAGTATTTTACCCTGAATAACGCATGATTATTATATACTTTCTTACTCTCCTGTAAAGGATACAGAAGATTTTTGTTTTTAGAGGGTTTTGTTTTCCTACATCGTAGTCATGGATAGCACACTAGAGAGAGGGTTATCCTTCTTGGCTTCCGACAGCAGCAAACGCTGGTTCACTTGTCTGCCATTTTCGCACAAAAACCCAATCAACCTGAACATCTTGCCCGTCAACGCTTCCCTCATAAAAAACAGCAGTCATTTGTGCAGTAGGAACATTTGTGGTATGCGTATCAAGGAGAGTTGTATCCTGATACACTTCGCATTCACCGGATTTCCACGTGTTTTTATAGACATGATAACTCGTCACCGTTGAAATAGAAGCGATAGTAGTCTGCGTCGCAGAACCACTCGCAACTGTTGCATATCGACCCTGAGACGCGTACGCATTTCTTCCCCAAAGATCACCTGCACGATCGTTCCAACTTCCAAAGCTGCGGAATGCACAAAAATGACAGTCTGATGCGATGGTACTTACCCATCGAGCTTGTGTCTGTATTGCTTTATCAATTGAAACGTTCAGTTTTGCATCGATTAATCCTCTGGTTCCACTGGTTCCATCAAGGTACAGGTCACCAGTGCCATCGAGATCGATGGATCCTTGTTGTATTGCCCACTTCGTTATATCAAGGGTTGATCCTTCGAAATCATCAAAGAAAAGGAAGGTGTCGTCTCCATTGCTTGCGGTTGATACTCCTGAGTTTCCATAATAGATATATATTGATTGACTGGTGCTGAGATCATCAGTGACTTCTACCCAGACGGTGATCGGATCTTCGCTTGTGTTTTCTATCCAATAGTCAAGGAGGGTGCTTTGATCATCATCCGTGAATCTGATGTCGTTTGGGAAATCTAAACAGTTACCTTCTAGGTTGAAATTTCCCCCTGAAGTTTTCCCGATACTGAGTTCTACTTGATAGTTGGTTCCTGCACTAGCTTGTCCGGTGATGTCGATTCGTTTCCGGTGGTTATAACCGGTGAGCCAGAATTGAGGCATTGTATAATTGATAATAAGCTTCGGTTTGTATCCCGCCCCTTTTTCCTGTGCATACACAACAACATACTCGTTTTGATCTATTGGTGAACCCCCTGGTGCCCCCTGTTGATTGATATCGCGGGAGCTACGGAGGCATAATTTGGTTGTCCCTGTCGGGTTAATCCAGCTGAATCCATCGGAATTCAACGGGATAGTATTATAGCCGGTGGTGATGAAACTGGTTGTGTTGAGACTTCCCCCATCTCCAGAGTATTTCGTATAGTCAAAATCGCTTGTTTCAAGAGGATCGTTAGGATATGTTGGTTGACCACTCTGAATAGTGATATCGAAATCTTTGTAACTTGAAAAATCTTGATATCCGTACAAGGATAATGTCGCTGAGGTGATGATGGCGTTATCAGGTATTGCTGAGGTATCAAAAAACACGTACCCTTTATGGATATAATAATTACCAGAGAGGGCGAGATATTTTTGGCCGATATAAATATAGTTCGTCGTATCATTTATTGTCCCAGTCGATGAATCATGGGCACGATTATAATTATTTTCATTATAGGAGATGTATCCATCGCTATCTGACGAATAAAACGTATCATTGTTTTCTTCTCCGAATTTTAGGAACGAACTTGGCATCGCCATAGTTCGATAGGTGGTGTTGACCCAGCTTATATTTCTTGAGGTATCGGAGATGCGGACTTCATCGAGTGTGCCAGTAAAGAAATCACTGTACGTAGCTCCATTATATGTGGCTGATAACACAACAGGAGTACTCGCACTAATTCGGATAGTGTACCCTATTGATCCCGTGTTACTCCCATCGTTTTTCCCATTCACATAAATTTTTGATCCATATGAGGTATCGAATACGCAAACGATATGCGACCATGCACCAACGGTGATCGTGTTATTTTGAATACACGTGTTAGTTCCTCCAGGAGGATTTGGCTCTTTATATGTCCAGAAATTCACTTTGTTTGCAGGTGCTGCTGACTGGAAATTACACGCCCAACTTGCGACTGTGCTTGATTGTCTTTTTGCCATGAAACGTATCGCAGTACTTCCCCCTTGACTTTTACCATTATACATCCATAGTTCAGTTGTGAATCTGGTATTGGTTGCATCACCACCAGGAATACTGGCTGTAGACTCAATTCTCGCATAGTCGCTTGATCCGTCGAAGGTTAAAGACCCGTCAATCTTCCCACTCGCATTTTGTGTTGCACCACCACCCTGATTCGCATCATTATTATAACTCGTTGAATCCTCAAACGGATTAGCAGATTCATTCAGGTGCTGCACCATCACATAATGATTACTCCACACATCGTTTCTATTCTCATAATTCGCGATACATGCTGAGCCAGTCAGATTATAATACATATAAATCACGGTATCTGTCGTACTGGAGAGATACGGGATTTTCACCCAGGCGACTAGTTCACCGGTCGCACTATCATATTTCTCAATCTCATGAGATAACCGATCATCAGGTAACCCTGTCGACCATTCCACTGATTCACTCACAAAGATGATATCGCTCCCATTTGCTAACGCGTGCGCTGCGAGATCAGCATCAGAGGCCTCGTAGATGAGGACTGGGAAATCCGTGAGAGGTGCCTGTACGAGACTACTGTTAATCGTGATCTGTTGCCGGTAATTCCAGCTCATTAACCCGCAGATGATATCAAACGAGAACGGATCCCGAGATAACGGATAATCAATCCCGTAGAGCCGAGTGAGATTAATCCCACTGCTTAGAAGAACGATAACGCAAGCGACAGCGAGGAGCATAAGTTTCTTTTTCAACTTGAATCCCCCGGGTCACCTGTTTTTTTTACAAGGATAGTTCCGTATTCAACCGGGGTGATCTCTAGGAGATCACCGTTTCTGATGTCGTAGGCTTCAACGATTTGACTGGGGAGCGTGATAAGGATGCTTTTCCCTGATTTCCTAGTTTTTCTTGTAAGAGGCATACCCAGTTCCCACACCAGTAATATATCTTAAAATATATATACATTGTGTTTTTTCTAGATATATAACAAACGAAAGAAATAGACAGGAACACCTATAATATAATATTACGGAGAAGGTGGTGGAGCAAGACCTGGTGCCCCAACAACGAAAAATTTTCCTGGATCAATCACATTATTATAACCAGTCGTAATCCACCCACCCGTACGTGTACCCGCACTCACCCGAACCTCATCAATCACCCCGTTGAAATACATGGCGGGGATCACCTGTTTTCTGGCTAAAAGGAAAGAATCCTCAGTATTAATCGAACCTGCCCATTTATCGATACCAATCGTATGATCGATATTCCCATCAACATAATACGTCCCGTTTTTATCACGATCAAACACGACGGCGAGATGATGCCATGCTTTATCCGTGATTATTTTCACTCCATTCCCCAGGTTTCGTACAGATCCATCAGCCAGGGTGACTTTCATTACCTTATTATTCACTTCAAGGGCGTAACCATATCCATTGGGTGAGAGATTTGGAGGTAAATGTTTACTGACGATAAACGTGGTTTGATCTTTCATTGGTTTCACCCAACATTCAACCGTGAAATCACCAGTCCCGAAATCAAGACTGCCATCTGCTGGGTCTCCACAACTCACATAATCGTCAGACCCATCAAACTGCATCGCCCCCGCTATTTTTCCAGGAACCTGATATGTTGGGTTGTTATAAGCGGTCCCGTTGTTCCCATAGCTTGTGGATTCAGAAAGGGTACCAGAGCCTTCATTCAGATGCCAGACTCCATGGTAATTACTATCCCAGACCCCTGACGTATTCTCTTGATTCGTACAATTACCATTATTATAGTACATATAGAGTTGGGTATCAACACTTGATGAGACAACAGGGACATTCACCCAAGCAGCAAGCTCTCCCGTGGTTATCGAGAAATACTCGATCTCATGAGCAAGCTTCACACCAGAAATATCAGTGAAGACGATGTCGCCTCCATCACTCTTGGAGACATAATCCCTTAAATCAGTATCTGAGGGGATACTAATTAATACGGGGAAGTTGAGGAGATCGCTTCCACCAGCAACCTGTATTTTTTGAATCGTGATATTCTTGTAATATTCACCGAAATACACGTGGATTGTGGATACTTCAGTCCAGTCACTCTCATTACTCTGATTATCCCTTGCTTTCACACTTACGATATACTCTCCGGGTGTATCCCAAGAATGTGTCATAGTACATGTTTCACCAGAGTCATAAAACCCGGTCCAATCATCATCAATTACTAAATCCCCGTTCCAATCCCATCCGTATTGGACTTGATCCCCCTCAGGATCAACTGTTTGGGTTTGGAAGGTGTAGGGAGACCCAATGTACCCCTTGTTTGGAGGATCAGGTGCACCGAGAGGTAGGGCAGGTTGTGGTGGTGGTTGATTATTACCCATGGGGAGGGAGGGCGGAAGTGCTCCAGACCCAAAGATGCTACCGCCACCTCGTAAAAAGATCCGGACAGTGATCTGTCCTTTCTCATATCGAGGAGGATTCGCGGTAAAGGTATCGTCAATCGGGGTCGGTTTATAATAAATTAATACATTCCTGGTAACAGAGGTTGTGAGAAAAGAATGTTGGTATGATGGCCCGTACCGAGACACAATACTTGTTCCGCTTGTTATCGAGATATTGATATCATAGAATGTCTCTGGTGTTTGAAGCCCATAAAATGATTGTACCCAGTCATAGGAAAGCGAGTGTAAAGCATCACATTTTTCATAATCAAGAACTATATGGGGATAGTGTGTGGTTTCTTTAACCTCATAAAGATATTTGTTATTTCCATCATAGAGGGTATATTCGACGAAATATTCAGAATATGTTTCCCCTACGGCTTCTCGTAGTATCCAGATATACCCCCAAGGTTGATACCTTGACTGGTATGCACTTCCATAGGTTTCAAAATAAGTGTTTTCAGGATATATTTCTTTGCGTACCGGCACCCAAGGATTCCAATCGATATTCGTTAACTGTGTAAGATTGATGTCATAGTTATCATTATGGACAACAAGAGGGTCATGAGTGAAACGGATGAGATAGGTATGGGTTCCTTCGACTTCTAGATTATACGTCGGTTCTTTTCTATAGATTTTTTCTATTGAAAAAATACGGCATGAATAAAGATTGTCACCGACATGTAAAGTCCCGAAGGTTCTCCAGGAGTTATTAATATATATTGAGTGATCTGGGGTTACCTTAAGCCAATGATTTATCACTAGATAATAGGAGCCCATTTCTTCAGCGGTATGATGAAACACTTTGATGATTTTTGCTGGAACAAGTGTTTTTGTTAAGGGCGAAAAAGAAGCGACGATATCCCCAACTTGTATATCTTCGATATTTTTACTTGTCCCATCACCCATCATAACCTGTGTTCCTGCAAGAAAACAGGTTCGTGTTAACCCCGATACATTATATTGTATAGAGTTGTTATGTGTTATTGTAAAGATTTTACCAGCTGGTGAGAGATTGAAACAACCATAGACTGCAAGGGGGGATGCTGCGAGTCCAAGGACTCGAATATTCATTGGATTATCTTCCCAATTTTTAGTAAAATATTTGGTGTATCCAGGTTGATTTATCAGGGATTCACATACCGAATAGGTTTTCGCTTGGATGTCAATATCAGGTCTCTTATACACCGTATAGAAATTATTCAGAGAGATAAAAAAGAATGAAAGGAGAACAAAAATTATGGAAAGAGCTACGACAAGCTCTAATATCGAGGTGATACCCTCTTGGTTTCTCGTGAAAGCCTGTTTATATGGTTTCATAGGATATTTCCTCTTTCTTAGTTTCTTTAGAGTTGTTCATTGAATAGAAGGGTATATCGAACGGTTTGTGAAATACTCCCGTATTCATCTCGAAGAGAAAGTTTCGCATCCACATAATATACAGTACCTTCAGGTGAGATGTGTGAGTACAATGCTCGCATATCTTCGTTTTTCATGGACGCAGTAAAATATCTCCCATATGGTAGCTCCATTTGATAGATATCGTTTCTGATATCCTGAAACGCTGAGCTTGTTTGAAAGTACCAGGTATATTTTCCATTTTTTCCGTTCAATAAGATGTCAGGGGAATCTGTTCGGAATTCCATTTTAGCCAGGTGGCAATTTAAAGCTGTGCCATACAGTTCTCGAATATGAATGAACTCGAGAAGTAGTGAGTCAGAGCGTCCCTTTGGGACAGCAATGGTATAATCAGTGATGTCAGAGGGGATTGCTGAAATGATAAATACGCAGAGCGCGAGGGTAACACCCATGAGGACTATCATCTGGCTTTTTGATTCTGTATAGAGAGGTCTACGATGATGGAAAAGAACTGAGGATTGTTTTTGGTACTTCTTTTTATTTTTCATGGTATCCTCTTATATTTTTTATACATTCCAAACCTCAAGAATCACATCAAAGAGGGGCTCCGAGTAGCCGCTATTAAACAAGATTATGAGATCACTTTGTGTTAAGGAAGACCCGATATATTTCTCTTCTACGATATGTGTATAAAATAATTGTGTTAGTGCTGCTGCTTGTGAGTAACCGGTGAGGTTCATCGCGACGATACAATGTGAGATGGTAACCGGATCAGTCTTTGGGAGAGGATTCCACCAGTCCCCTAATGAGTTGCACCAAAACACCTTGTTTGTTCCATTTGAAACATAAATATTATACATAACGTTTGAAGGTAAAAGCTCATCTAATTCGGAGATCATATCGCTATAGGCGTTACTAATTAGATAGTGTACGAGTTTACTTGAGGTATATCCAGTAGGACGATAACCGAAGTCTCCGTCGTTATAAAGGGTATAGAGAGCGTTATCGCTT
>JAZDGT010000021.1:0-5643 GCA_043806635.1 Methanobacteriota archaeon
CAACGACTCAGTCCATCAACCATAGAAAAACGACTCCGCTACGCAAGGTTCATGGAAAACCACCCATCACCAGTAAATTTCAGAAACCCAAGCTATGAGAACTTCATCAGACACATGGACTACCGAGAACAAATCGAACAAGCAACCTCACAAGCACTCAGACACGAATGGAAAACCATGACCATGTTTCTGCGAGCATACGGAATAGCAGACAACTGGATAAAATACCGAGCACCACACTACACACCCAACACTGACATCATCATCCCCTATCCAGAGACAGTCAACAAATTCTTCACCTACAAATACTCAACCAACCTGTACGAAACCAAACTTTACCAATACCTCTTCTTCACCGGGTTCATGATCGGCATGAGACCACCCAGCGAACTTTCTAACCTCAATGTAACAGATGTCACCATTGACGATAAAAAAGGATCACTCACTATCACCGAAACAAAAAAACATGGGAAGAAACGAACACTCATCTTGGAAGAATTCATCCTTGTCTCATCCAACAGAAAAAGCCTGAAAAACTACATCGACAAATGGAGACCACAAGTAGACAACAAAAACGAACAAGCATTATTCCTCACACCAGAAGGAAAACGATTCACCCCGGATTTCTTGAGACGAAAACTCACCGAACACGGAACAAAACTTTGGAAAGGATTCCACCCGTACACCATGAGGCACTGGTGCGCAACCGCGCGGATGATCGAATGGGATTACAACATCGACCGGGTCTCATCCTGGCTCGGGCACAACCATCTCGACATGACCAAACGATACGTACACATGGCAGAAGAATACTACAAACAGGATCAAGGCAGCTGGCTGAAACGCGCAGTCAAATCAACCCCGGACTTAGGAGGTGAAACCTAAGAAATCGTTGAAACCTTTACAAAGTAAAGCTCCAATCGATACAAGCCCAAAAACGGCTGTATCGACGTCAATCTCCCCTGTAAAAGAGTACGGGCTTGGAGGGATTCGAACCCTCGGCCAATCGGTTAAGAGCCGATTGCTCTAGCCTAGCTGAGCTACAAGCCCAAAAACTCAACAAGAGAAAACAAAAGAAAGACTAAACGGTATTAATCTTTTTCTGCAAGCAACTTCTTCATCTCAGACGGTTTCACCTTCGAAAGATACTTCGCATCAATCGAATCCGTAATATACACGTCCTTCCCTGCATGATAAATACGGATGCCGTCCTGCTTCGCCTTCCCACCATCAATCCGCAAAATAAGCGGTTCATCAGACCGAACACGCCCTGCCTCTAACGCCTTTTCCATACTCCCACTCAGATGCACTTTCTTCCGATCAACCGGACGAAGACCACCCTCAAGAATAAGATCCATCTCCTCCTCAGTCACCGGATAAAAAAACTCGTCAATCTCCGCAAGAGGAAGATCATCAAGATTCACATCAATAGAATGCCCATACGTCGCACGAATCATCCCACCATCAATCTGATACCGCCCCTTCGGATCCGTCAGAATCACTGCCTCGATATGATTAGTACGAAGCCAATGAAAACCAGATCGACTCACCGAAATCGCTTTAAGAAACGAAGACAAATCAACCCACCCATGACCATCAATCGCTAACCCCATTTTTTCTGGGAAATGACGAAGCACACCCGCCATGATACGACCCAGAGAATCCAGCTCAGTATCATTCATCAGAAATTTCCCTTTTTCACCGCAAACAGGGCAGGATTCCCCTCGATAAAAACCATGATCATCACATTCTGCTAACATAGGAAATTCGTAGGCTGTAATAAACCCCTATAGTATAAGTTTTTGTATTCCCTCCGCTATTACCGATGACAGGTGACCTTGTGGACCAAGAAGACATGAAACGGATGGCGGGAGAAAAAGCCCTTGAGTACGTCGAGAAAGGAATGATCGTCGGTTTAGGAACTGGTTCGACCGTCGCATACACGATAAAAAAACTTGGTGATCTCGTAAAAAAAGGGTTACAAGTAACAGCGGTCCCCACATCAAATCGAACGAAAAAACTTGCTCAGGAATGCAAAATCCCACTCGTAGATCTCGATGATCACCCCGAGATTGACCTCACGATTGATGGAGCAGACGAGGTCGATTCTAACCTGAACGCGATCAAAGGAGGCGGAGGAGCATTAACACGGGAGAAAATCGTTGCATATCACTCAAAACAAGTCATTATCGTAATCGATGAAACAAAAATCGTGAAAGCACTCGGAACGGATTTCCCGTTACCCGTAGAAGTCGTGAAATACGGTTGGCCTGCCACAAAAAAATCTATTGAAGAACTCGGATGCAAGGTTGAATTACGACGTATCGTCGATGAACCGTATATCACCGACAATGGGAATTACATCCTGGATTGTGAGTTTGAGCGAATCGGAGAACCTGAAGAAATCGATCTTGCTCTACATGCTATCCCCGGTGTTGTCGAGACTGGATTGTTTATTGGTATAGTGGATGATGTGATCGTGGGGAGTAAACAAGGTATTATGAGCCTCGGAAGTACAAAAGTTGTTGCAAATCGCGACCGCTAAAAAATGGTTTTTAAGTTTTTTTTGTTTAAACAAGAGAATGGTGAGGGGGGACCAACAGGAAGAAGAAATCCCTGATGAACGCTCTCCGGAATGGGGATGCAAAGGATACGTTGAGACTTACACGACAAAAAGTTACAGAGTATCAGAATGAGTTTTTAGAACGGATGAATGCGATTGAGGTTGATGCGCATTGGTTCCGTCGAGTGTTTCACACGTTTGGTGCATCGTTTCTTTTCTATTATTTGTTACCAGAGGGGGTCTGGGGTTCAATAGTCAAGATTGTGTTACCGGTGTTGTTGGTTGCGATTCTGGTAGTTGTAGAGTATCGGCGGTTGCATGGATCGCTAGATCAGAAACGTTTTTTTGGGTTGCGTAATTATGAACGGGGGAGACCAGCGAGTTACTTATATTTTGGTGTGGCGTTATTGTTATTGTTTTTGTTTTTTCCTCAGCAGATAGCCATCCCGTGTATCTTATGTGCATCGTTTCTTGATCCGATCATTGGGGAATCACGGTTTTATTTTGGTCGGAGGAATGCGTATCTGGTCGGTTTTTTTGTGTCCCTGTTTTTTTTCGTGGTGTGTTGGTTTCGTGCGGAGTGGTGGATTGTGATCTTGGTTGCTGTGGTGGGTGCGTGTGGGGCGCTAGTAGGTGAGTCAAAGAAACTGCGTTGGTTGGATGATGATTTCATGATTCAGATGGTCCCTGCAGTGTTATTAGTGGTGATATGGCAGGGTGTGTTGTGGTTTGGTGTGGATATTTTACCTGCGAAGTTGATTCTGCCCTTGTGAGGATTGAGGTAGAGAGTAAATGAGTAAGAGTAAGGATTGGAGGAAAGAGAACGTTCGAAAGCTCCTTTTACGGGTAGAGTTATGGTTTGCCCCGTGGCTGGTGATTGTTCCAGTGAGTGTCTCTATGCTGTTTTTTTGGGATTGGTATGTACGAGGGTTTTCAGTGGGGAGCACGATGGTGGATGGGGAGTTGCTGATCGGGTTGATTCTGTTGTTTGGTAATATTCTTTTTGATATCCCTTTTTTAAGGAGTTTATGGTTGTTGAATAAGGTTGAAACGGCACCGAAGAAAGAGACACGATTGAAAAAGAAAATATCTTGATATTGGTTTGTAACACGTTAAAGGAGTCTCCAGTATCCTTCGAGTGGGTATCTTGTACGTGCATATGTAGCTGCGAAACAAGTTTTTATAGCTCGAATGTTTTGTATTGGTGGGATCACTTTATTGATGGAGTTCATGAGGAGAATACGATATGCCGGTGAGGAGCATGAAAAACAAGGTATCTTCGAATGGTTCTCATCAAAAACAAGGGGTAACTCGTAGAGTTCTTTACTCAGGTACTCGTTTCTTTTCATTGGCTTGTTCCCTCCGAGAGAGACTCATTGAGTTCTGGGTGAGAAGGAATCTAGAGCGCTCACAGGACTTTGTCATCGCAGATAAAAACATACGTTTTTCTGAGAGAGTTGTTCTGTTTCTTAAGAAGACGGTGTTTGCGGTGAAATGGGGGTTCTTACTCATCCTTCTCTACTTGATGCTGGGGTTGTTCGTTTCAGTGATTTATCATGGGATGCAGACGTATCGGGACCTCATGATTTATGGTGTGCAAGGTTTTTTCACGTTTTTTATGGGGTACTTCGGATGGATGATGGCGATTAAAGGATTAGAAATAATTGATGGAAGAAAAAGGAAATACGTTGGCCCTCATGAGTCGTTATGAGGAGTAAGGGAACGTGCATCCTTTGTTTTATTTATTTAGGTGAATCGTCTGTGTTGGGAATGCGAAACTGATGCCTTCTTTTTCGAATGTCTCCGTGAGTTCATAGTTGATCTTATGTTGAGTATCCATATAGACGAGGAAATCTGAGGTGTCGATGTAATACACGATTTCGAAGTTCAGGCTGTAGGCGCCGAACTCTTTAAACGTGATTCGTTCAACAGATGTTAACTTGTTTTGTTTAATGATGTGCTGAATGATATCAGGGATTTTCTTTAGTTTGATAACCGGTGTATCATAGGTGACGCCGATCGTGAAGACGACCCGTCGTTTCTTTAGCTTCTTAAAATTCCGAATACTCTTCTCCAGGATGGTTCTATTCGAAATAATAAGTTCTTCACCCTGTAACAGTTTCATTCGAGTGGATTTCATACTGATGTGCGTTACCGTACCCGCATGTTCACCGACGATGATGAAATCGCCTTCTTCAAACGGTCTATCGAAGTAAATAGAAAAAGCACTGAACGCGTCAGCGAGAATACTTTGTAATGCGAACGCAATTGCTATCCCACCAACACCAAGACCAACAACTACACCAGAGAGATCGATTTTACTCATATACAATATAGCGATAAACGCGAAGATGTAGACGAACGCATGAATCAGTTTTCTGAATACGACGAGGATATTTCTACTGAGCTGTTTCCATTTTTTTTGTTGTTTCTCTGCTTACCAGGTGATGAACACGTTGATGATTCTGGTGATGATGAAACCGGCTAGAAGGATCTCTGCTGCGAGGAAAACCTGTCGGATGATAGCAGCGTATATATCAAGGACAGCAAGTTGATCAACTGCATAATATAACCCAAGGAGGATAACGAAAAAGTAAATAGGTTTTTTCACGTTTTTGATGATTTCATCATCAAGCATGGTTTTTGTTTTTTTTGCCCACCTGGAAAAATAATGCGAAAAAACATGATACACAATCCACCCAAGTATTAAGAAGAGAATGAAAACGACAGCTGAAGCGATTATTTCACCGTAGATCTGATGCACGGATAAACCAAGCGACTGAAGCTGATCATTAATGAATTGCGCAAGTCCTAAGAACGGTTCCATATACGATTTCTACACTCCTTTAACGTTATAAGGTTTACTACCTATGAGTTAATCCTTTTTTATATTTTCGATTTTTTTATTTATAGAATAGAGGTTTATGATTTTTTCTCAAAGACATTATGAAATTCATTATCATGCTCATCAACGATTTCGCCGAAGATCTCCTCTATCAAATCCTCCATAGAAATAAGACCACGTGTCTTCCCATCCGTAGTTTGTAACAATGCTATATGTGTTTTCTTCAGTTTCATCA
>JAZDGT010000022.1:0-23081 GCA_043806635.1 Methanobacteriota archaeon
TAATCATCATATTAATGATTCGATTATTTTTATTAACATTTCTTTACACAACAAACAACCCAGCATCTACTCAACATAGAGAAATCTAAAAAAAATCCCCAGTTCTCACAGTACCATTTCTACCCACTTCCCTTCCCCTTCCCACAGCTTTATTGAATGGAGCGGTAGTTTATCCTGTAAACGCTCAACGATCCAACTCACAATATTCTCCGCAGTAGGATTATCCATCACCGAATTCAACTCCTGATGATCGAGCTTTTCAAGAACCTCAGACTGCACAACAGTTTTCAGCACAGCAAAATCAATCACCATACCATCCTTCTTCACCTTGTCTTCAACAACGACTTCTAACTTGTAGGTATGACCGTGAAGATTCTTACATTTCCCCTGATGGTGAGGGAGATGGTGCGCAGCATCAAAATAGAATTCTTTACCGATCTTCATAGATGTTCCCTTATTCAGTATATGGTGACCCTTTTAAAAAAACATCTCTTCCACACTTTACCTGTATTCATTTGATTCATGATGAAAAGAAAAAATGATGTTCATATTTTTGTTTCAATAATAAAGAAAAAAATATGTTTTGTTTCTTTTACTATACAAATGTCATTATTTCATACATCCTGCAAAGAAAAACTTAATATATCACTTCACTCATATATTAATAAAGAAAATTATAATGAGATGGTCGCTATGAATAAAAAAATAGTAGGAGTCATGTTATGCCTTCTGATGCTCGTGGCAATACCTGTGGCAGCAGGAGTGCAATCAACGACATCACCAGATGAGTCAGATGGACTTTTCACAAGAACCGTTGTACGCGGAGTCATACTAGGCTCACGAACCGATGGAAGAACTACAACATTTTTCGCTCTCGCAGTCCATTACACAACCTATAAACTCATTGGTGAACCTGAAACTGGTATGATCATTCTGAAACGGGTGACGTTTAATGGTAACTTCATTGGTCACCTCGGGAAATTTACTATTTCAGGTAATTTCCGCGGAGCGATATAAAATCAAACAGCGATACTGACTAGAAATTACACGTCTTCTTTTTTCTTCTATTTACCCTTTTTACTGAAAGTTATTTATAATGTGATTCCTTTCACGACGTCGTGAGGAGCTAAAAAGATATGCTGAAAACACCTGCAATTGTTTTGAATGTGAAAACGTATGTTGAAGCAACCGGTGAGAAAGCGGAACAACTTTCTATACTGATGGAGAAAATCGGACAAGAAACTGGGGTGAGTATGGCGATCGCGGTCCAAGCAGCTGATATCACTCGTTGTCATCTAAAAGTCAATATTCCCGTGTATGCACAGCATATCGACCCGATGAAACCTGGGAGTTGTACCGGGTGGACGTTACCTGAGGCAGTAAAAGCAGCGGGCGCGTCCGGGACGCTTATTAATCATAGTGAGCATCGTCTCATCCTCGCAGATATCGATGCGTGTATCACGCGGGCGAAAGAGCTCGGACTAGATACCTTGGTGTGTACGAATAATATCGCGACGTCGAAAGCGGTAGCGACGTTTGCACCATTGATGCTGGCTGTGGAACCACCAGAGCTTATCGGCGGGGATATCTCGGTGACCTCATCAGATCCTGGTATCGTGAGTGGGACGGTAACCGCAGTGAAAACCATCAATAAAAATGTGAAGGTTCTCTGTGGTGCTGGGGTGAAAAACGGTAGAGACGTCGCGAAAGCTGTTGAATTAGGTGCTGATGGTGTGCTATTGGCGAGTGGCGTGGTGAAAGCATCAGACAAGGAAAAGGTACTCCGGGATTTAGCATCAGGAATCTAAAAAATTTTTGATTATTGTTTAAGGAGTTGTATCGCGGTTTTATAGTCCTTATTTTTAAAAATATAGTTCCCCGCAACGAGGACATTCGCACCCTGGTCTTTTACGAGACGGGCGTTTTCGTCTGTGATTCCTCCATCAACCTGGAGATAAATTGGTTTTTTTGTTTTCGTGATCATGGTTTTTGCTGTATGTATCTTTTGGAGTGACTCAGGGATGAATGATTGTCCACTGAACCCGGGATGAACCGACATCACTAGGACCAGATCAACGAGATTGATCACAGGTTTTATTCGTTCTATGGACGTCTCAGGGTTGACGGAGACTCCCGCTTGACAACCCATCTGATGAATCTGCTTGATAAGCGCTGGGAGATCAGATGCGGCTTCAGCATGGACCGTGATCAGATTCGCCCCTGCTTGTGCGAACGGTTCGATAAATTGCTCCGGGTGCTCAATCATGAGATGCGCATCAAAAAATAGTGACGTCGTTTTCCGTATCTTTGCGACAACCATGGGGCCGATAGTGATGTTTGGTACGAAATGCCCATCCATCACGTCAATATGGAGCCATTCTGCTCCCGCTTGCTCCACCGCACGGATTTCTTCACCAAGTCGTGAGAAATCCGCGGAGAGAATCGAGGGGGCAATCAGTACCATGTCTTTGGTCACCCTGACTTTTTTTTCTTCCATTCATCCAGGGGGACACTGAATTTTTTCTCAACTTCCTCCCTGTATGTTGGCCCACCATTATAGGCGCAGAACGGGATTATTCGATCATCCGGGGTAGCATAATGTATCACGCAGCGTTTCACCCGCTCGATATCATAGTTATAGGAGTCTTGGAAATGCATCGCTCCAATCATCAGAGTCTTCCAGGTGAACTTCCCGACGGATCGTTTATCTTTTTCAAACGCGACATCCGAGAGGATTTCGACGATATCAAGTCCTTCAGGCATCTTGTTTTTATCAATGAACTCTCCAAAGTATTTATCAAAGGTTTTATGCAGATCACCTTTTTTCTGTAGTTTCTTCGCGAGTTTAATGAGTAGTTTGTATTTCCGTGCTTTCGCAGTCAGTTCTTCCATTCTGTTAAATAATCCTTCCACATCAACAAATCTGGGGATCGGTGTTACTTTCCCCTTATTGATAAACACGAACGTAGCATACCCGCAGTGTGGATGCGCGGTGAAGGTGATCTCCTCCCTATCTGATAGAATGGAGACGAGGTCAGAGATTGGTGCGACAATGGGGACTGGGTAAAAATCGTCTTTCTTCAGGAAGTCCGTCTGCCGCTCGAGATCAGTTACGAGATCAGGGATCGTGTATCGTTGTGCCTCTAACTGTTCTTTATCGATTCGTCCGGTAAACGAAACGGGTTGAAAGTTGACTCCGCGGACGACGTCAGAGTTTTTCACTGCGTACTTCACAATCTCTCCGACTTGATCGTCGTTAATCGTTTTCACGATTGTTGGAACAAGAACGGTTGAAAGCGGCTTCGGTTTCGTATTCCGGCAATTCTCAATCGCTTTCAGTTTGACATCAAGAAGTTTTTTCCCTCGGGTGTTGAGATAATCTTCATCGCGTAACCCATCAAATTGAAGATAAATCGTGTTCATCCCCGCATCCCGCATCTTTTGACAGAATGCGAAATCCACCATTTTCACCCCGTTCGTCGCCACCTGTATCTGGGCGAAACCGAGTTCCTTGGCTTTCTTGATGACATCGAAGAACTGCGGGTAAATCGTGGGTTCTCCACCAGCAAACTGTAATGCTTTACACGGGACTGGTTCCTCCGCACGGAGGTTCTTCATCATCCGTACGACATCTTCGTAGGGCGGCTCAAACACGTACCCTGCAGCGTTTGCGTTCGCGAAACATATTGGACATTGCAGGTTACACCGGTTCGTGAGATCAATCAACGCTAAACATGTGTGGGACAGGTGAAGATTACAGAGTCCACATTGCTCCGGACACACGGTCGCATCCGTGATACATGGGTTGCTTACTCCTTTTCCGTCGTATGCCCAGTCCTCTGCTTTGAGAAACATTTCAACATCTGACCAGTAGGTATCATCGAACTCGCCGTGATCCGGGCAGGTTTTTTTCATCATGACCTTCCCGTTTTTCTCGTAAATAGTTGCTGGTAGTATTCGTTTACATTCTGGGCAGAGTGATTGAGTTTCTTTTGGTAATCCTTTTTTAAGAGTAGAATGTTGAGTCCTCATATGCTCCCTCAAAATTTTTTGTGGATGACGGATATCTTGTTTCCTATTTAACCATGTCGACAGAATCTGATAGGAGAAAAAGACGTTTCTCTTGATACCTAGGGTATTAGGGATTCTTTATCTTCCAGGTGAATACCGGATTTTTCACGGCACCAACCTCATCGATTCGTCTCGTTACTGTGTTGTGTGGGGCGTTTTTTACGAGCTCAGGGTCTTCCTCAGCGATTTTGATTAATGCGTTGATGTACCCGTCAAGATTTGTTTTTGGTTCGGATTCAGTCGGTTCTATCATGAGAGCCTCTTTCACGATGAGGGGGAAATACACGGTTGGGGGGTGATATCCGTAATCGAGGAGTCGTTTCGCGATATCGAGGGCTCGGATTCCTCTTTTTTCGAGTAGTGATGCACAGCTGAGCACAAACTCGTGTTTCCGTAATTCTTTGTAGGGGAGTTCATAGTGCTTTGATTCAACGAGTTTTTTCTTCATGTAGTTCGCGTTTAATACAGCGATTTCTGATGCTTCGGTGAGGCCGTCGCCACCCATTAACAGTATGTAGATATAGGCTTTGAGGAGGACTGAGAAATTCCCGTAGAATCCTTTGATTTTTCCTATTGAATCTGGATAGGTATAGTTGAAACAGTACTGGTCTTTCTTTTTTAGTATTCGTGGTATGGGGAGGAATCGTTCGAATTCTTTTTTTACTCCGACGGGTCCTGAGCCTGGTCCGCCACCGCCGTGGGGTGTGGAGAATGTTTTATGGAGGTTGAGGTGAACGATGTCGAATCCCATGTCTCCGGGTCGTGCTTTGCCCATGATCGCGTTCATGTTCGCGCCGTCATAGTAGAGGACTGCGCCTGCGTCATGGACGAGCTCAGAGATTTCGAGGATGTCGTGTTCGAAGATACCGAGGGTGTTCGGGTTGGTGAGCATAAAACAGGCGGTTTTTTCGGAGAGGGTTTTTTTGAGTGTTTGAAGGTCTACGGTTCCGTCTTGTGTTGATGGTATTTCGATGACGTTGTATCCGGCCATGGTGGCGCTTGCTGGGTTTGTCCCATGGGCGGTGTCGGGGAGGATGATTTCGTCTCTTTTGTTGTCATGTCGGGATTCATGGTATGCCCTGGTGAGGAGGAGGCCGGTGAATTCTCCTTGGGCTCCCGCGGCGGGTTGTAAGGTGAAGTGGCGCATACCGGTGATTTCACAGAGCATGTGTTCGAGTTCGTAGAGGATTTGGAGTGTTCCTTGGATGGTGGTTTCATCTTGGTATGGATGGAGAGTCGTAAAATTGTCCCATCTGCTGATTTCTTCGCAGAGTTTTGGGTTGTATTTCATGGTGCATGATCCGAGTGGGTACATGCCGGTGTCGACTCCGTAGTTCATTTGGCTGAGGCGGAGGAAATGGCGAATGATCTGTGTCTCATCCAAGTCTGGTAAGGATACTGGTTTCGTCTGTTGAAGCGATGTAGGAATATGGATGGTTTGTTCTTGTTTTTTCTTGTGTGTCCCGTTGAGTTCGTTGAGGAGTGGTTCGTCGTAGATGGCGCTATGGTACATCGGTTATGTCACCTCCTGGAGTGTGGTGAGGAAGGTTTGGATTTGTTGGTCCGTATGTGCTTCGGTGACGCCGAAGAGGAGACAGTTGTTGAGTTCAGGGTACCAGTGTTCGAGATGAAGGCCACCTTGGACCCCGTGGTTGAGGAGTTTGTTGTGGAGTTGTGAGATGTCTCCGGCGTAGTGGAGAACGAATTCGTTGAAGTGCGTTGCGTTGAATCTTGGGGTGAACCCGTGTATTTTGGTGATTTCTTGGGCGAGGTGTTGTCCGCGTTCTAGGTTGATTCGTCCGAGTTCTTCTAAACCGGAGCCACCAATCCAGGAGAGGTAGACGACTGCGGCGAGTGCGTAGAGTCCTTCGTTTGTGCAGATGTTGCTAGTGGCTTTTCCTCGTCGTATGTGTTGTTCTCTGGTTTGTAGGGTCATGCAGAATGCTCGTTTCCCTTGGGTATCTTTGGTCATTCCGATGATGCGTCCTGGGAGTTGTCGTACATATTCTTGTTTGCATGCGAAAATCCCGAGGCCTGAGCCTCCGAAATCGATGGGGGTGCCGAGTCCGCGTCCTTCTCCGATGACGATATCTGCGCCGTATTCGCCAGGGTTTTTCATGATTCCTAAGGAGAACGGGTTGACTCCTACGACGTATAATGATTGGTTTTGTTTTACCAATTCGTATATTTGGGTGGCGTCGTCTTCGAATATACCAAAAAAGTTCGGGTTTTCTATGTATACGGCTGAGACGTCGGTGGTGAGGTGTTTTTTGAGTAGGTCGATGTTAAGTTTTCCAGTGTCTTGGTGATAGGGTATTTCTTTGATGATGAGATTTGCGCCTTTCGCATAATTGTGTAAAACTGATTTTTTTTCCCAGGAGATGTTTTTGGGGATGAGGAACGTGTTTCTTTTGTTTATCCTCGTAGCCATAAGTGCTGCTTCTCCGAGGGCGGTTTCACCGTCGTAGAGTGATGCGTTTGCGATATCCATCCCGGTGAGTTCAGCGATGATGCTCTGGTATTCGAATATGGCTTGGAGGAATCCTTGTGATGCTTCTGGTTGGTAGGGGGTGTATGCGGTGTAGAATTCTGATCGTGAGAGGATGGTTTTTACTGCAGCGGGAACGTAGTGGTGTTGAGCGCCTCCTCCGAGGAATGTAGGGAGTTGGTACGCTGATTTGTTTTTGTGTGCGAGTGTTCTGAGGTGTTCTTCGACGTGTTGTTGAGGTAATCCGTTTGGGAGGTCGAGGTGGTGTACGCGTATTTTTTTTGGGATATCTGTGAATAAGTCGTCTATGGTGTGTACACCGAGTTCTGATAGGAGTTCTTTTTTTAGGGATGCATTGGGTATGAAGTTCATAGAAAACCCCCGGGACGTTAAACAATAAGGTGTTAAAGAAGCTTCTGATACGAGAGAGGGTTTTTTGAAGAAAAAAGGGGTGTAGCCGTTTTTTTATTTGGTGGTGAGTAGTGCTCTGATATTGAGGTTTTTTATTGAGGTGTCCCATGTTTTTATGGAGATGGTGTTCCAGAGGTTGTCGTCGATGATTCCGACGACTTTTCCGATGATGTTGTAGGTAGGGATTTTTTGGTTGTTGTTGGTATTTGTGGTGGTGTAGTAGGAGGTGTGTTGTTGTGTAGTGATGGATTGCACGGTGTCATAGAGGATGCCTTGGTCGTTAGTGTAGTAGAGGATGGTGTCTCCTTCTCTGATAGTGAATGTAGGGTGGGTTGCTTGTTGGAGGAGGATGTATGATGGTTGATGCTGTTGCGTTGGTGTCAGGGTGGTGTCTTGGACGTATTTGTAGTAGTCCGCGTTTTCGAAGGAGTCGAGGAAGGTGCTGAGCCCTATGTGGTTGGTGATGGTGAGATAGGGGAGGTTTAGGAGGGCGAGTAGGAGGAAAAACTGGAGGAGCCCTATTTTTGTTTTATGTTTCATCTCACCACCTCTATCTTGCTATATTGTCTCTTGTTAACTTTTGACAATAATTGTATTTAAAGATTATCTGGAAAAACGACAAAACGACAAAATAAAATCACTAAAAACCTACATCTTTACCCTAAACGACTACCAACACCTACCAGAAAAAACATTAATCAATACCAACCACATTACCCTCCCGGAGAACCATGCAAGACATCTGGATAGAAAAATACCGACCCAAAAAACTCGACGACATCGTCGGCCAAGAGCCCATCATCGAACGCCTCAAAGCCTATGCGAACACAAAAACAGTCCCCCACATGATCTTCGCAGGACCAGCAGGAATCGGAAAAACCACATCCGCCATTGCCCTCTCACAAGAACTCTTCGGAGAAGAACACTGGCGACACAACTTCCACGAACTCAACGCCAGCGACGAACGAGGCATCGATGTCATCAGAGGAAAAATCAAAGATTTCGCCCGCACCGCACCCATCGGCAACACCTCCTTCAAAATCATCTTCCTCGACGAAGCAGACTCACTCACCATGGAAGCACAAGCCGCACTCCGACGCACCATAGAACGATACTCACAAATCTGCCGCTTCCTCTTCTCCGTCAACTACTCCTCAAAAATCATTGAACCCATCCAATCCCGTTGCGCCGTATTCCGCTTCAAACCACTCAAAGCAGACGACATAAAAAAATACATTAGAAAAATTGCCACCAAAGAAAAACTCGAAATCACCCCCGATGGACTCGAAACCCTCATCTTCATCGCACGAGGAGACCTCAGAAAAGCCATCAACACCCTCCAAGTCGGCGCCTCCATAAACCATCGCATCAACGCGGAACTCCTCTACGAAACCACAGCAACCGCAAAACCAGAAGACGTCAAAGAACTTCTCACCAACGCCCTCAACGGAAACTTCATGGCCGCCCGAAACCAACTCTACGACCTCTTAATCAAATACGGACTCAGCGGAGAAGACATCATCAAACAAATCCACCACACCATCTTCGACCTCACCCTCCCCGATGACCAAAAAATAAAACTCTTAGAAAAAACAGGGGAAATCGAATTCCGCATCACCGAAGGAAGCAACGAACACATCCAACTAGAATCCCTACTCGCACAATGTGCCCTCATCGGCAACAAAATCAAGTAAGATGCTTTTTCACAAACTCGTCAACAACACCCTCAAGTTCCAAACCCGTCTGTTCCCCAACACTATACCGGATACGGATAATCGGCTTATTCGCTTTTAACACCCTATTCAAATCAATAGGCGTCCCACTAATCACCACATCACACACCGTATTATTAATCGTCTGCTCCAACTCCCGAATCTGCTTCTTCCCATACCCCACCGCAGGAAGCACATTCAGAAGATGAGGATACTTCGCAAACGTCTCCCGAATAGAACCCACCGCAAACGGCCGAGGATCAACCATCTCCATCGCATGATACATCTGCGCAGCAACCATACCAGCACCATACCTCATCCCCCCATGCGTCACCGTAGGCCCATCCTCAATCACCAAGACTCGCTTCCCCGTAATCGCATCTTTATCCACTGCTTCAACCGATGAGATCCCATCAATGATTCGCGCATTCGGATTAATCGTTTTAATATTCTTCCGAACCAGCTCAATATCCGGAGGCTGCGCCGTATTCACCTTATTAATAATCACGATCTCCGCAATCCGCGCATTAATCTCTCCAGGATAATACGAAACCTCATCACCAGCACGATGAGGATCAGCAATCGTAATCAACAAATCCGATTTAATAAACGAAAAATCATTATTTCCTCCATCCCAGATAATCACATCCGCATCCTTCTCTGCTTCACACAATATTTTCTGATAATCCACACCAGAGAAGATCACCCCGCCCATATCAATATACGGTTCGTATTCCTCCCGCTCCTCAATCGTACAATTATACGTATCCAGATCATCATACGAAGCAAACCGTTGACAAATCTGTGTCGTGAGATCCTTATCATATGGCATCGGATGACGAATAGACGCCACCCGCAACTCTTTCCCTCTCAGCAACTCGAACAACTTCCTCGAAACCTGAGATTTCCCACAACCAGTCCGCACTGCGCACACCGCAATCACTGGTTTTGATGAAGACAACATCGTACTCTCTGGTCCTAATAACAGAAAATCAGCACCCGCAGCATTCACCAAAGCATCCTTCCCCATCACATAGGAATACGGAATATCACTATACGCAAAAACCACGATATCCACGTTCAACTCCTTAATCAACTCCGTGATACGCTCCTCTGAATAAATCGGGATACCCTGCGGATATAACTTCCCAGATAATTCCAGGGGATATCTCCGCTCAGCGATATCAGGGATCTGTGTCGCAGTAAACGCGACAACCTCATACTGACTATTATCCCTAAAAAAAACATTAAAATTATGAAAATCTCTTCCAGCAGCGCCCATGATGAGTACTTTTTTCCTCGATTTCAAGATAATCCCACTCGGTTGCGCTTGTAATAAAATGGTGCTTTATAGCTTTTTCTTTGGTTAAATGACCAAGAGCTATCTCTTATGATTCAGATGAAAAATCTTCATAAAACCTTATAAACTAGGGATCAAATAAACACCGGGTGGTTAAAAGGAGAAAACACACGATTGGAAATAACCACAGAGAAAAAATAAAAAGAGGGGATAACGTATGAATAGAGAATCAGCTCCGCTCCTGATTGCGATCCTGGTCCCTTTCATAATCGTTGGTGTCATTTTATTATATTTTTATGGCTACGATATCACCGTGTTTTTAAAAAAAATCAATATCATTTATTACGTGATACTCATCCCTTTTGCGTTAGGTCTTTTCGCCGCCCTTTTAAAAATAAAAAAAGAATAAAAAAGAAGAAAACCATAAGATACAAAACAGAATAATTTTTTTTCCGAATCATAAAGAAAGGTATATATATAAAAAACATATTCCTTTAAACTAGTGATGGAATGCACAAAAATTATTTATAGTTAGATTTGTCACTAATTCTTCAACTTACAATCGAAAAGGATGGGATGATGGGAATGCACTGGCAGAAGAGAGAAGAAAACACATTATTTGACTCTGTTATCCATGAAGGGGGGGTTCTGTGACGACAGAGGAAGAAAAAAAGCAGAGTGCTCAACAAACTGTGTTCAATAGAACTGATCATATTCCACCGTATCAAACGATTGAACAAGCTGTTGATGAACTCTTATTAAAAAATAAAGATAAAATCGATACTCATACGTCTGATCCATTTTCAACAAAAAACATTTCCTGCCCTCCTACGGATAAAGATAGTGGTGTAGGGTTGGATATTGATCGTTTTTCACCGAAGCATAAAAAAGGTCATGTGGTGTATTTCGTACGAAAAAAAACTTCAGATAAAAAATCTGATGTACCTGAGAAAAAGAGTGAACATCATACCCCGAAAACAAAGATTAAGAAACGTTTTCGTTTCGGGAAACCAATCCATAAAATTGCCTCAATACAAGACGCCTCAGCTCCATCAATGAAAAAAGAGAATGCACCGAAATCTGAAGGTTCTGAACCGCGTGAACCACCACAAATCCAACGACTTGCTGAGCCGCAACCGATCCCGGAAGAACAGTCAAAAAAACAGGATGCGAAAGAAGAACCTGCGCCTTCTATTCCGGAAATTGCGATTCAGAAAAAAACATCATCCCAAGACAACAAACCGTCACCTGATAAGAAGAAACCATCCTCCTCTGATACGCTTTCTGACCAGATCGGTCGAGTCGATGAAAAAGAGGCACAATGGTTAGATGAACGGATTAAGAAAGCAGTAAAACAACGTCCACCAGAAACAAAAAAAGTATTACCAAAAAAAGAGTCTGTTGGACGAGAGAAAAAGAAGTATCGCTTCGACGAAAAAATTAAACGACAAATGAACGCAGAGGTTGAAGACGCCAAGGGAACTCTCTCTGTTGCATCCGAAAAAGAGGAGACGAAACAACTGAGTGAGACGAAAAAAGAGGGTACGCTCCTATCCAAGTCTCAGATGGAAACTGTTGCTCCTGTCGTACTTTCTGGTAGTGGAAAAACAGGTTTTACTCAAGAAGTACTGCTTCGAAAATCGAATATATTACAACAGCTAGGATTATCGGAGACACAATGGGATGAACTCGATTTTTACCCGTTACATGAACCGTTTGCGTATGTGGAAATCATCCGCGACACACAAAGCCTTGATAAACGGTACATTCTCGTTGAAGTTGCTTTGTCCAATGAAGAAGCATATGCATTGAAATTCATACAGGATACCCTAAAGGTTGTCACAATCGATACCGAAGAGATTGAAGTGAAAGGTGTAGCCGCTTATCTCGAAGAAAAGGTGCGGCAAATCGTTTCCGAGTATAAAGTTGAAATGAATCCGTTATCGATGAAGAAGATCACGTATTTCCTTGAGAAACATTATGTTGGTTTAGGTGTGATTGATGCGTTGATGCGGGATCCGAATATTGAGGATATCTCGTGTGATGGTTCGAATGTTCCGATTTTCTTGTATCATCGTGAGTATGGGTCGGTGAAGAGTAATATTGAGTTTAAGGATGAGGATGAGTTATCTGGTTTTGTGGTTCGTCTTGCGCAGAGATGTGGGAAGCATATCTCGATTTCTGAGCCGATGTTGGATGCGACGATGCCGGATGGGTCTCGTATTCAGATGACATTGAGTGCTGAGGTAACAGCGAAGGGTTCGACGTTTACGATTCGTAAATTCAGGGAAGACCCGTTTTCTCCACCTGATCTTATCGAGTTTAATACGATGTCTGCGGAGATGGTCGCGTATATGTGGATGGTGGTGGAGAACGGGGTGAATGCGTTAATTGCGGGTGGTACTGCGAGTGGGAAGACGTCGACGTTGAATGCGCTCGCGTTGTTTATCCCTCGTGATTCAAAGATTGTGTCGATTGAGGAGACGAGGGAGATTAATCTGCCGCATCCGAACTGGATCCCAGGGGTCGCACGATCCGGGTTTGGTGAAGTGGTTGCTGATAAGGTCGTTGGTGAGATTGATATGTATGATTTGATGAAGGCGGCGTTGCGTCAGCGTCCTGAGTATATTTTGGTGGGTGAGATTCGTGGTAAGGAGGCGTATGTATTGTTCCAGGCGATGGCGACTGGTCATACCACGTATTCCACAGCGCATGCGGATTCTGCGCAATCGTTGATTCATCGGTTGGAGGGGAAACCGATTGAGATCCCGAGGATTATGTTACAAGCGTTGGATATCGTCTGTATTCAGGTAACGACTCGGGTGAAGAACAAACGAGCACGGCGATGTAAACAGATTATCGAAATTATTGATATTGATCCGACCACAAAAGAGATCCTCACGAATGAGGTGTTCCGATGGGATCCTATTGAGGACCTATTTATCTACTCTGGGAAGAGCTATGTGTTGGAGAATATTCGGGCTGATAAGGATATGAGTCGGGATGCGATGACTCAGGAGTTAAAGAATCGGGCTGAATTATTGCATTGGATGAACCAGAATAACATTCGAGATTTCCGTGAGGTTGCGACAGTTCTTGCTCAGTTTAACGAAAGCCCTGAGACGATTATGAAGAAGATTAAAGGAAGCGGTAAGTAAAGGATATTTGATGATGACGGAAAAAATCGTGATATGCCCGCATTGTCGTGCAGAAGTTCCTCTTCAGGATACTCCAGATCAGCAGTTGGTGATGAAATGTCCTGTGTGTGGTCAGGGTTCGTTACGGAGTTCTTCATCTGCGGAGATTGTGGAGCTCGCGTTTTATCCTGTTCATGAGCCGTATGCGTTTGTGAAAATATTGAAGGATACGCAGAGTCTAGATCGGTATTATAAGGTGATTGAGCCGTTTCTTTCAGAGGATGAGGAGAAGACTCTTGGATTTATTCAGGAGTCTTTAGTAAAAGCATTAGATGTGAGTCTGACTGATCTTGATACTGCTGAGGTTGATCAATATCTTAATATGCAGGTGGATAAGATCATCGGTGATTATAAGATCAAAATCGATGATGTGTTTCGTAAGAAGATCCTGTATTATCTCACGAGGGAAACAGTGTGGTTTGGGAAGATCGACCCGTTGATGCGGGATCCGAATATTGAGGATATCTCGTGTGATGGTTCGAAAGTGCCGATTTTCTTGTATCATCGAGAGTATGGGTCGGTGAAGAGTAATATTGAGTTTAAGGATGAGGATGAGATAAATGGTTTTGTGGTTCGTCTTGCGCAGAAATGTGGGAAGCATATCTCGCTTGCTGAGCCGATGTTGGATGCGACGATGCCTGATGGGTCTCGTATTCAGATGACGCTGAGTAAGGAGGTGACGACGAAGGGTTCGACGTTTACGATTCGGAAGTTCAGGGAGGATCCGTTTACTCCTATTGATATGATTAATTTTAATACGATGTCTGCGGAGATGGTCGCGTATATGTGGATGGCGGTGGAGAACGGGGTGAATGCGTTAATTGCTGGTGGTACTGCGAGTGGGAAGACTTCGACGTTGAATGCGTTGAGTCTTTTTATTCCTCATGATTCGAAGGTGGTGTCGATTGAGGAGACGAGGGAGATTAATCTGCCGCATCCGAACTGGATTCCTGGTGTGGTACGTTCTGGTTTTGGTGAGATTGTTGCTAATCGGATGGCTGGTGAGATTGATATGTATGATTTGATGAAGGCGGCGTTGCGTCAGCGTCCTGAGTATATTTTGGTGGGTGAGATTCGTGGTAAGGAGGCGTATGTATTGTTCCAGGCGATGGCGACTGGTCATACCACGTATTCGACGTTTCATGCGGATTCTGCGCAGTCGTTGATTCATCGGTTGGAGGGGAAACCGATTGAGATCCCTCGGGTGATGTTGCAGTCGTTGGATATTGTGACGATTCAGATCAGTACTCGGGTGAAGGATAGGAAGGTTCGTCGGTGTAAGCAGATTATTGAGATTATTGATATTGATCCTTCAACGCGAGAGATTCTTACGAATGAGGTGTTCCGGTGGGATCCTGTTGAGGATCGTTTCTCGTATTCTGGGAAGAGCTATGTGTTGGAGCGGGTTCGGTCACGTTGGGATATGGGGAAGGAACAGATTATTGAGGAAATGAAGCGTCGGGTGGAGATCCTTGAGTGGATGCGAAAGCAGAATGTACGAGCGTTTAAGGATTTCGCGCATATGATTACTCAGTATGTGGAGAAACCTGATGATTTTATGAAAAGGATTCGTGATCCATCGGTTCAATATTCAGAGCTGAAGGGGGCTTCTGAGGATAAACAAATATCGCAAAAAGTGAGTATGGGAGTCTCTCTAGGTGATGGTGCGTCGAAGAAGGTTGTGAAAAAGGGGAAGGAGACGAAGAAAAAAAGTTTTTGGGTAAAGCATAAAGAGAAGAAGGTGGATGAGTAATGTCATTAAATAAGTATCAGCAGTTTTGTTATAGACGATTAGGTCGTTACGCAGAGAAAAAACAGCGTGAGAAGTTGCAGAAGAGTCTTGCTGCTGCACATATGAATATTCGTGCGTCTGCATATGTATCGTATGCGATTTTAACATCGCTGTTTGTGTTTATGGTGACGTTTCTGGTGTTTTTGTTTTTGATTGTTCTTTTTACTTTTGTGTTAAATATTCAGTTGGATATGTTTCTAATGCTGTTGTTCTTGTTGTTGCCTGTGTTATCGGGTTTAGGGACGTACGGTGGTATGCTATCTTCTCCCGGGAGTAAAGCAAAAGGGCGTGGGAAGAAGATCGATTCTGTGTTACCGTATGCGACGAATTTTATTGCGGTGATGTCGTCTGCAGGGGTGACGCCGACGGAGATTTTTAAGAGTTTATCGAAGCAGGATATCTATGGTGAGGTGAAGGAGGAAGCGTCGTGGATTTATCGGGATATTGGGATGCTTGGTTCTGATGTGATTACCGCGATTAAGACGAATATTGTGAGGACACCATCCTTAAAGTTTAAAGAGTTTCTGCAGGGGCTGGTTGTAACGGTGACCTCTGGTGGTTCGTTGAAAACGTATTTTATGAGTAAGGCGGATCAGTATATGCGGGAGAACCGGCAGATGCAGAAACAGTTGCTGGAGACGTTAGGGATTATGGCGGAGAGTTATGTGACTGCGGCGGTTGCGGGGATTCTTATGCTTCTTATTGTGATTCCGCTGATGATGATGATTAGTAATAGTTTTGATGCTAACTTCTTGTATGTATTGGTGTTTGGTCTTGTTCCTATTGTGCATTTTGGATTTGCAGGGATTATTAAGCTTATGATTCAGGGGGGATAATCGATCTATGGAGAAAAAAGAAAATAAGATTGGTTTTTTTAAAACGCTTCTTATGACTGGTCAGATTACTCGTTTCGTCGTAATCATCTCTACAGTGGTTGTTGTCTCTGTTTTTATTCTGCTGAGTGTTTTGACGTTATTTGGACTTTTGCATCTGTTTTTTTCTCATGTTGATTTTTTTGTGTTTGCGATTTTGTCTGGGACTGCGATCTATGGTTTTTATGAGTTTTTCCGGTTGCGAAGGATTTATAAAATCGATTGTATTTTTCCTGATTTTGTTCGTGACTTAGCTGAATCGCGACGGGCGGGGATGACATTTACAAAGGCTATTTTGTTCGCGTCGAAAGGAAATTATGGGATTCTTACCTTAGAGATTCAGAAGATTTCTCAGCAGGTTTCGTGGGGGAGTAGTGTGACTGATGCGTTGATCGCGTTTTCTCAGCGGGTGAATACGAAATCTATTCAACGGACGATTTCATTGATTATTGAAGCGAGTAAGAGTGGAGGTAATGTAGCTGATGTTCTTGATGTTGCTGCGAAGGATGCTCGTGAGATAAAGATGTTGGAGGCCGAGCGAAGAGCGAATATGGCGTCGTATGTTGTCGTGGTGTATGTGGGAATGTTTGTGTTCCTTGCGATTGTCGCGATTCTTTGCTTGAAGTTTATCCCTGCGATGACGGGAAACGGTATGGAAGGTCTTGGGTTTGGAGGAGGGGCTGGTGTGACCACAGCAGATGTTACCTCGGTATTTTATATGGCGAGTTTGGTTTCAAGCTTTGGATTTGGTATCGTCACTGGGGTGTTTGAAGATGGACACTTTTCTTCAGGTATAAAACATATCTTCATTATGGTTCTTTCATCATGGTTTATCTTTAAATTTTTGATGGGTATGTGATACGTGATGAGGGTGGGTTCTTTTAGAAAAGTGGATACGTCCGCAGTCAGCGCAGTGATTTCTGTGATTCTTTCTATTGCTCTTATCTTTTCTGTTGTCACCGGGATTTTGTTCTGGGGTCTTCCCCAGATTGAGCGAACAAAAGCTGAAACCTCTGTCGCAGCTATGTTTAATCAGATGTTTATGGCTGCTGATTCTGTTGAGGATATGATTCAGGATGCGAATCAATCAACAAGGCAATTCGAATTCATTCTCCAAGAGGGCTCCTTTTCTGTTGATTCCATAGGGGATAGATTTGTGGTCCTTTATTCATTTGATAGTAATTATAATTTTACGGTTTCTGATATCGGTGATCCTGATAGAAAATTTAGTGTGTCAATGATTAGTTACCCCCCTGGTTTTATGTTAGATAAATTAGTTGTCTTTCGTTTTATCAATCAGCCATCTGTATCCACGTTTAGGCAACCTAATGTTGATCAGGTTATGGACGGTTCCAATATTCAATTCACCTGGGGTACTGCAGGGTATGTTTCATTTTCTTATAAATTAGAAAATTTTAATCCTCATTGGTCATCTTGGATTATGACAGATAAGGCGACGTATAGGGATCTTCCTGATGGGAGCTATATTTTTCGCAGACAACAAAAAGACACTAGTTTAATTATCAGCGAAGTTGAACCAATTCCTTTCTCGGTAGTAGAAGGATATATAATACCACCTGAAAAAGTAAATCCGATTAATATTGGTAGTGATATTTATGTAATACCGTGTTCTAATCCAATTAATTGCACACATCGGATTGATCTCTATGATGCTGGTTCGGGTCCATCACCTTACCTTTTTGGGCGGATCTTCGTTTTTGATCTTGGTTATCTCGATTGTAGTTTTCCTACTTCAAGTGGAACATACGGGATAATTATGGAAAATAACGCTATTTTGTCCATGGTGCCTGAGGGGCATTCCTTGAAACGAGAACCGATATTCTCTTTCAAAGATAATCAATTCTCCTGTCGTATTATACAGTATAAAAATTCTGGGTTTTCAGTAGGAGGGAATTCGTATGGGAAATTTTCTCTAGGTTTTACCCTTGAGGAGAACTATGTCCGTGAATTGTATACAAATATTACTAACACTAAGATACAAGTGTACGGTCTCTATAACGACATCTGGATTGATTATTTCATTCATACGTATGGGTTTAGCCAGGTGGTTGATTCTCCTCCGACGCTCTTGTGTCCTCAAAGTGGATCAACGATGAATAAATTAGTACTGACGCAATCGTTGTTCTCTATTAGTTAGGTTTCATACGTGTCAAATCCCTAAGTCTTAAATAAGAGGAATATGATTACAAAAATATCGCTGGGTGGTTAAAATATTCAAAGGGATGTACGCACGAAATAATTATGCAGTATCTGAGGTTGTCGGGATACTTCTTATTTTAACGATTACTTCATCAGTTATTAGTGCAACCTTGTATTGGGCGGGGGATCGACTCAATGAAGAAAAAAATGAGCAAAGTGCTGTGAGTGGCTTAAATCAGTTTGTTCGTATTAACGATGTTTTTCAGGAGACTATTGCGCAAGGGGTGAACAGTAGTAAGACGATGAATTTTGTGACTAAGGAGGGATATGTTCACATGGGGTCTCGTGGGACACGGTTTGTGTTCGCTTACTCGGTCAATAGGACATGCTGGTTTAATGTTTCGGAACTGGGTGATGATGATGATTATAATTTTACTATTGCTTTATATAATGAATCTATGCATTGTGGTCTTGAACATTTTGATTGTTTCGATATTCGGTATCTTAATAATGGAACAAGAATAGCTATAGATAGTATAGTCCCGCCTCCACCAATACTTTCTCATCCAGTTCCCCCAGAACCTGGTGTTCCTCCAAAAAAAGTAGTTATTGAAACAGATAAGGCTCTCTATGATGCCGTTCAAATAAACATGTATAATGCATCACTGAACACTAGTTCTGGATTGTGGACGTATTATCCCGTGGGGAAGATATTCCTCTTCGATTCTGGGTATCTCTCGTATGAAATCCCTGGATATCAGAGTACGAATCGTATCATTCTTGAAAACGGAGGTACAATATTTGCTAATCCCTCTGCGGGATATTTACAAAAAATACCAGTTATCCTACATGTTACAGGATATAGTGGTGATAGATTTTTATATAGTATTATTCAGCTTAAACCAAAAGCCGAAACAGTCACTGGTCCTGGGGGTAACTATAAATTCGTCGTAAAGTTGACAAATATTTCTATTAGAGCATTCGATGATGTACTAGAACATTATGCAAATTATAGTGTAAACCCCTATTATCATCGTCTCGAATATCATAAAATACAAAATCATTCGTATAGAGGCACCGATGTGAATTTTAGGATACAAATCTTTGGTGAAAACGCTGGTGCCTGGAAAGAGTATTTCATGTCATCGAGGTTTTACCAGGAAGGTAGTTTTTTCCTTGAAAACCCTTCTGATGAGACACTCTATATTAATTGTTACCCGTCTGGGTATGGTTATGAGTTCTCAGGATTTCGTTTTTTTCTGACTCAGTATGTATATGAGGTTACTTTGGAGAATATATAATATGTGTCGAGTAAGGTATGGTAATCATTTCGCTGTTTCAAATATTCTGGGGTACGTGTTAGCTTTTTCGATTGCTTCTATGATTATGATGTCGACTATGTTGGTTACCACCTCCTTGATTTCGGATAAGACGAACGATGCTGCCGGGTTAGAAGCGCAAAATCTTGCTAATGCAGTCGCGGATGCTGTTGTTGATGTGATCACGGTTGTACAGTCGATGCCTGATGCGAATTATTCACGGAGTGTGGAATTACCGTTAGATCTTGTTGGGTTGAATTATTACGTTGAGGTTACGAATACGACAGTTTTTGTGAATTCAACTGATGGGGTAGTGAGTAAAAGTTGTTCAAATTATGATGGTACTGATCTCGATATTACTATTGCGGGGAGAGTCTCTGGCGATGAAGGCGGTCTTACGCTCTCTTATGATTGGCAGCCAACGGCACTGTATTCACTTGATTTTGGTGGTGGGAATATTCTTGTTCATTCTCCTGTTGAATCTGGATATTATCTTGTAACGAATGGATCGTCTTTAGATGGGTCTCTTCGTAATCCACCTTGGTGGAATGCGAGTTATAAATATAGAGTCCCTATCAAGGTTAATAATACGGTTCCTCCTGAAGAAAGAGATAAATATTATTCGTCTGATCTTATAAATACAACAGTCAAAATAATTCTCACATCTAAGGATATTGATTACAGTAGATGCTATATTGCTGCAGGTAGACCAGGTTCATATTATATCACTGACCTTGTTTTTTACGATCCATACGAACCGAAAAAATTACCATATTGCATTGATTCTCATATAGAAGGAGAAAAAACCACATTTTTTGTAAGAATGAATATTTCAAAAAATCAGTGTAAAAATATCTATCTCTATTATGGGGGGCTTCAGACACGGCATTATGCACAGAATGTATCTATGTTTTTTGATACCTTTGGAGACGAGTTCTGTAGCTGGAATAAAACAGCAGATTATAATTTCACTGATAATGTTCCTTTTGGAGTCGCAGCTGATAATTATAACGTCTATGTGGTCGGTTCTGGTGATAATCTTATTAGTGAAAAATCAGGGAAAGATTGGTGGATTAAAAAATTTGATATTTACGGATTCGAATATGATAAGTTTGCAGGATGGAATAAAACTTTTGACGCAGGATTTGGTAATGATGAGGCTTTGGCTGTTGCGGTACACTTTTCAGGAATCTATGTTGTTGGTTACACAACCAACGAATTTAAGAAATCAGACTTCCTTATCATTAAATACGACCAATACGGACAAGAACTATGGAGAAGACAACCACCATCTAGCAAAGACCTAGATTCAGTCGCGAACTCAGTCGCGGTTGATCCGGATGGCAATTGTTATGTTGTAGGGTATATAAAGTCCCCTTTTACGGGTAATAAGGATTGGTTGATCATGAAATTTTCCTCAAATGGTGTTGAGGATATAGCGTGGCATCATATATATGATGGAAATGGCGGAGACGACGTTGCCTACTCCATAGCAATTGATCTAAAAACGTATGTGTATGTTGTTGGGTATGGAACAAACTTAGTTGGGGCTACCACCAAAATGGATTGGTGGATTAAAAAATTTAACAAAGAAGGAACACAGATTAATGCGGGGTGGAACAAAAAAATCAACGGCGGGTATGGTAATGATGTTGCGTATTCAGTCACGACAGATAGATTGAATAATACGTACGTGGTTGGGTATGGATATGGAGTGAACGGTTCAGGTTTAACAGGCAATGATTGGTGGATAAAACAATATTGGGAAAATGGTACCCAACAGTGGGATAAAACAATTAATTATCAGGGTACTAGCAATGATACCGCGTACTCAGTTAAAGCATTTGGGACTGTTGCACCATTTTGGATTTATGTTACAGGTTCACGTAACGCTTCAGATGGAACGAATAATCTGAACTGGTGGATTAAGATGTTTAATTCCACAACGAAGCATGAATGCCCAAGATTCGGTGCATCTGGTTATGGATGGGTAGGATGGAATAAAAATTATAATGGTAACAACTTCAATTTTAGTATATCATTGGATGATGTTGCAACCTGTATAACAACAGGTCCTAGTGGGAATGTCTATGTTGTTGGATATGCATCAAATATTGTCAAACATAACAATACTCCCTCTCCATCACATAAGGATTGGTGGATGAAAAAATTCTATAGTTCTACTATTTGGTGGAGTGGTTGGAACGGTTATGAGATAGTACGAGGGATACGGATTGATCCTAATATATGGGATATGTCTAATGTGGATGATATTTCTCGACAAAACTCGTATAGCGCCGGTGAGATAATAGACTATGGCACTGTAAAACTCAGCGCCAGTCAGCATATACTTTCAAAATATTTTCAGATTCCATCTCCTCCGCCTAATCAGGTATCCGCCTATGTAATTGATATGCGAATACGTTTTATGTATTGTGCATATCTCTTAGGGATTCCAAGGAAACATATGGGGGGTCTGGTGTTCCTTAGTAGAACGAACCAAAGTTATACTACATCATCTTATGGTGTATTCATTAATGATACAATGAAAATAATCAACCCTACACAATATTATAGTCGCGCTAATTTTAATTTAACAAAATATGATTCGGTTATGTTTCCATCCTTTAGTGTGATAAAAAACCTTACCATTTCCCAAATGGTCTATACACCATTGTGGAAAACATACTTTCAGAATTACCCAAAAGGTTCTTACGATACTAGAATGTTCCAATATTATCGAATTCATACTTATCTTATTTTGAATAACACCGGCAACCCTCTTACTAATTCTGATCTCATCACAACATATCTTTATTATGATGGATGTACCGGTGATGATTCAGGAAAAATCATGGCACCGTTACAAGAATACATTTCACGCTTAGATAATAGTTCAATTAATGATAAGGCGATTGGCCTTGCTAAGTTATCGGGGTATATAGGAATCGCAACCGGAGCGTTAGCGTATAACGACGGTTACGTTGAGGTGGATTGGATACGAGTAATGAGACTCGCTCCAAGTCTCCAACCCATAACAACTATCGGATCAGCAGAATCAATAAACTACGGATGGGTTGGTACTCCTCTATTAAAAACAAATCATACTACGACCCCAAATCTGTTTTTCCCAAGTCCCGTAAATCGCGATAGTATCGATGTCTCTAATAACGTAGAGTTTACCATCTCTTATCTACCTCATAGTGAGCAAGCGTGGCCATATGGTATGGTAACTCGTCATTATATTATTACAATAACCTACGGGAATATGACAGCAACAACACCCTCCTGCAACCTCGAGTGGACTCTTAACGACTGTCAAGGTACTTTACCTCCTATACACAGCGTTCCCCCCATAGAACTTCCGACTACGCAGATAGGTGAATATAAGAAGACCAAAGTATTCATAGAATTCCCAGATGATTCAGAAATCATGGTCGCCAATCTTACCCTAAAGTTTACAGATCTTGCCCCTAATCAATTCAAGGACATCACTGCAATTACTGTGGACCAGTACTTAACCCCATCATGGCGAGCAGATATCAAACTGTCGAAAGGCATACTGAGCAGGGGGTGGAGGACTCCATTTGAATAAAAATAACATCATTAATAATACTCATGGTCAAATGATCGTGTGGGAAACCATTTTCTTCGCTGTCACTGTACTCCTCTCATTGCTTTTCCTCTACCAACTCTCCCCGACCTCTATCGTAAGAAATACTCAAACATATGACCTAAAGATCGAAAGCGATAACGCTC
>JAZDGT010000023.1:0-9393 GCA_043806635.1 Methanobacteriota archaeon
TCCGTTTACTGAAGAGGATCTCACCCAATTTCTCGAGAGGATACAAGCTAAGGTATTCATTCGAGGGCATGACTACAGTACATCGGGTATTTCTATCTATGGAGATAGATGCCTCACCATCTTTTCATCTCGTAGGTATAAAGAGATGGGAAATGGTGGGATCTTGGTGGCGAGAACCGATGGTGAGATCTCTCGCGCTAGTGACCTCCTTCTTGAGGATTTTTCCACCGGGGAGTGGGTTCAATATGAGATGGTGAGGAGATGAAAGGTAAAAGCAATAGGTACTTGATACAGAAACATGATGCGATGCACCTGCATTACGATTTGCGATTAGAGATGAATAGTGTTTTGAAGAGTTGGGCTCTCCCGAAAATGCCGCCGGTAGAGAAAGAGATAAAACGCTTGGCGGTTCAAACCGAGGATTACTCTCTCGAGTACGCAGATTTTGAGGGTACTATTTCTGAAGGAAATTATGGGTCGAGGAGGTGATTTGTTGTGAGTATACTATCTGCCGTAGGAAACACTCCGCTTGTAGAATTTACTAATTTGAATTGCGGCTCAAAAGTAAGAATTTTTGGTAAACTGGAAGGTGCAAACCCAAGTGGCTCTGTTAAAGATAGGCCCGCCTATTATATGATAAAGAAAGCAGAGGAATCAGGGGAGTTAGTTCATGGTAAGATAATACTTGAGGCGACATCTGGCAATACTGGGATTGCCCTTGCGATGATAGGAGCAGCGAAGGGATACAAGGTTAAGTTGATCATGCCAGATTGTGTTAGTGTTGAAAGACGACGTATTTTGGAAGCCTTTGGCTCAGAGGTCGTACTTACTCCAGGATGTGATGGCACTGATGGTGCGATTCGAAAAGCACATGAATTACTGGAGATGGAACCTAAAGAGTATTTTATGCCTAATCAATTTGAAAATGAACATAATGTTCTGGCACATTACGAGACAACAGGACCTGAGATTTTCGCTCAAACCAATGGCAAGATAAATGTTTTTGTTGCGGGTATGGGAACGACTGGAACATTGATGGGTGTAGGAAGGTATCTTAAAGAACAAAAACCTGGTATTAGAATTGTCGGCGTTGAACCTGCAAAAGGCCATGCCATTCAAGGGCTTAAAAATATGGAAGAATCCATCGTTCCAAAGATATATCACCCAGAGGTTGTAGATGAGAAGATCACCATCGAAGATGAAGAGGCTTTTGAAACAACAAGACTACTTGCTACATGGGAGGGGATCTTTGTTGGTATGTCCAGTGGTGCTGCGGTAGCAGGAGCTTTACAAATAGCGAAGAAGATAAAATTTGGTACAATCGTTGTAATTCTACCTGACCGAGGAGACCGCTACTTGAGTACAACGTTATTCAGGTCGATCTGTGCGAAATGCCCTCCATGATCTTTATCAATTTTTTTTGCTTTGTTTTCCCTTCCGCAAAATATCCTGTTTTTCAACATCTTTTTATAGACCCTTTTACACTCGTTAGTGATGACACGAAAAAAATATCTCTCTAAAAAAACTGTTGAAAAGATCAGGAACGATGTGTTGAGTAATAAAACCAAATATCAGATAGCAAAAGAACTCGACATTCCTAGGAGTACGGTGTATTACTGGACAAGAGATCTTCCGAGTAAACAATGTGGATGGCCAGGGATTCGGGGAAAAACACTTGATTTACTCAAGGAGATAGTGAGTAAAGGATATGTCGTTCCCCCGTGTAGTTATGTTCAGCAGCGGTATACGGTGTTGCGGAAGTATTTTCCTACGATTTGTAGGGTTACGATTTATGGTAGGCCTATCTTTTTCTTGGCGGGAAAGGAGGATGTTGCAGCACGAGTGTTTTTGGAGAAAGTGAACAAGAAGATTATTAGCTATCAGGAGTTGAAGCAGATCACTAAGGTTTTTGGTACAAATCTCAGTAGAACGGAGAAAGAGGCGTTCTTTCTCAGAAAACGAGGGAAGAGCGGGGTTAAAAATAAGGGGGTTCAAAAAGAGGGTTTTCTCCTGTTGGATGACGATTCTTTCTCATTTTTTTACATTCGGAGGTACTGTGCGTTTTTTCACGAAGAAAAAATAGGTTAAAAAAAAAAAAAAAAAAAAAAAAAAAAAATTTATTTGTTCAGTTTCAGAAGGTTTAACCCGGTGTTTTCATCGAAAACTCGCCCGACGTTATCATCAAAGACATCGATGATCCCTTCGAAAGTTACAGAGACCCTTGCTGCGGTGAGATGACCACCTAGTGACACATGGTCTTTGTTGCACAGGTTCACATGAAGATGAAGATACACGTCATTGTTCATCGTGGTGATATTCCCCAGAAGAGGTGCGATCTCATGATCACCGGTGAGCTCTTTCGCATGATACGTTTTGGTTTTCGTATCATACAAACCAATGGTTGCTTTATTGGTTGCTCCGATACCCGTGATCGTGCCAGCCTTAATATGGAGCTGGGTGCAAATCTGTTTCACCGTCTGAATAATCTCCTCCCCACAGTCTATTCGGATAATGACTTTATTGCCGATTCGTTTAAAGTCCATAGGAATTCTCCAGCGAGAGAAAAAAAGATTTTAAAAAGAACAAGTAGTATCGATTAATCGTAATCGTCAGGATCCCCGTCGACTTCATCGGGCATCCCCGACCGTTGATTTCGTGCGAGAGGGGGACTCATAATGTACACCTCATCGGGGTCACCACCATCACCATTACCCGGGTACCCTCTGTCCTGTGATGTCGCCTTGGTCTCGACATCATCCGGGTCACCATCAACATCATCAGGATCCCCAATCGTACACCATTGTTGAATAAATGGAAAAGCGATAACAATAGAAAGAAATGCTAACAGTATGAAAACGGCCCCTATCTTTATTTTCATGTTCCCTTCCATGTTGATGAACACCTACATGTTGTATATTTTTTGTTATTTAAATAATTTGTTTCCATGATATTGATTCGTGCTATCGGTGATATCTTGATTTGATTAGTAGTTCGTGGTAGAACAATTCCATGTTTAAGGACAAAAAACTTTAAATAACGTATTACCTTCCTATGCCCCTTACGATTAGAACAAGAACCAGGTGTAAAGCCCATGGGAAAAAGCATGTACGATTATATTGGTGATCAGTGGAAAAAACCTGATACTTCTTATCAATCACCGTTTAAAACCCGATTAGTGCAATGGCGACGTGAAGAGAATTTCTCTCGCGTGGAGAAACCGTTACGAATAGATCGTGCGCGATCATTAGGTTATAAGGCGAAACAAGGATATATCATTGTTCGTGCACGGGTTCGGAAAGGAGGGCTTCGGAAACATCAGATACGGAAAGGGCGTAAACCATCAGCGCGTGGTATCACGAAGATCACTGCGGGGAAAAGCATTCAGCGTATCGCGGAGGAGCGCACCGCGAAACGGTATCCGAATATGGAGGTGTTGAACTCCTATTGGGTTGGTGCTGATGGTATGCATCATTTTTATGAGGTTATCCTGGTTGATCCGGTTCATCCCTCGATTATGAATGATCCGAAGATTAACTGGATTAGTAGTACGACGAGTAAACGTCGGGTGCTTCGTGGGAAGACGAGTGCGGGTCAACGAGGACGAGGACTGCATAAGAAAGGAAGAGGTGCGGAGAAGGTTCGTCCCAGTATTCGTGCGAAGCAGACTCGGGGGAAATAACCCCTTTTTTTCTCTTTTTTTGTTATCGGACGATCATGACTGGTTTCCGGGCGTATTGGACGACTTTAGTGGCGACGCTACCGATGGGATAGTGGCCGATTTCGCTTGCGCCTCTGCTGCCGAGGATGATGAGGTTGCAGTTGAGTTTGTTGGCGATGTCGATGATGGTGGCGGCGACGTCTCCTTCTTCGACGAGTCCGGTGATAAGATATTCGTGTTCTCCTATGTCGGTGATGACGGTGTCGATGATGCTGCGTGCTTTGGTTTTGAGTTGGGTGTAGACGTCTTTGTCGACGAATGTTTTATCGTTTGGGCTGGGGACGACGGCGATGAGGATGAGTTCTCCGTCTTCGTCGATGAGACTCATGGCTTTGTTGAGTGCGTTTTCTGCTCCTTCTGAGCCGTCAAATCCGACGAGGATTCTTTTCATGGGTATGCTTTTTTCCTCCAGACTGGTCCCGTGTCGGTGTCTTGTATCTCATATCCTATTTTTTCGAGGTGTTTTCTGATGTGGTCTGCGGTGGTCCAGTCTTTTTGTGTTCGTGCTGTTTCCCGTATCTGTAACAGGGTTTTTATGAGTTCTTCTGTGGTTGCGTTCGGTGGTGGTTCCTGGTATTTGGTGATGAAGGTTTGGAGTTCGGTGTCGACGTCTGTTTCTGTTTCCTGTGTTTTTTGTGGTTTCGTCTGGAAAAGGGTGAGGATGTCTCCTAGGGTGAGGTAGATGTGGAGTGCATGCTGGTATACTGCGGGGGTGTGTGGGGTATGGTTTTCGAAGAACCGGTTACTCGTATTAACGAATTCGAAGAGTATGGCGAATGCTCGGGGTGTGTTGAAGTCGTCATCCATCGCGTTTTCGAATTCTTTGGTGAACGTGATGATATCTTCTGCGTAGTCTTTTTCTTCTTTGGTCAGGGTGGTGACCTTGGAGGGTTTCTTGGTGGCGTGTTTCGCGTGTTCCTCAAGTTTTTCTTTGAGTCGGTAGAGTCGGCTGAGGCTTTTTTGGATGTCTTGGAGTGCTTTTTCGGTGTAATCGGGTGGGCTGCGGTACTGGGTTTGTGCGAAAAACATGCGGATGACTTCTGGGTCCCAGGTTTGGAGGAGGTCGTGGATGTTGACGATGTTGCCGAGGGATTTGGACATTTTCTCGCTGTTCACGGTGAGGAGGCCGATGTGCATCCAGTATCGTGCGGCTGGTTTCCCGGTGGCTGCTGTGGTCTGGGCGATCTCGTTCTCATGGTGGGGGAAGCGGAGGTCCATGCCGCCGCCGTGTATGTCGAAGGGTACTCCGAGGTATTTGTTGCTCATCGCGGAGCATTCGATGTGCCATCCTGGTCTGCCACTGCCCCAGGGTGAGTCCCATGCGGGTTCACCGGGTTTGGTTTTCTTCCACAACGCGAAATCTAAGGGGTTCTGTTTCTGTTCTCCGGGTTCGATGCGGGCGCCTGCCTTCATCTCTTTAATGTTTTGGCCGGAGAGCTGCCCGTATTCAGTGAAATGTTCAACGGAGTAGTAGACGTCTCCATCAGCAACGTAAGCGTACCCTTTCTTGATGATCTCCTGGATCATGGTGATCATCTCCGGGATGGTCTCTGAGGCTTTCGGGTACTGGCTGGCTCGTCTGATACCGAGTGCGTCCATATCATGGAGGCATCGATCAGCGTATCGCTGGGAATACGCTAAGGGATCAATGTGTTCTTTCTGTGCCGCGGCGATGATCTTGTCGTCTACATCCGTGATATTCTGGATATACGTGACCTGGTATCCTTTGTATTCGAGGTATCGGCGGATGATGTCGAACGCGAGGTACGTGCGTGCGTGACCGATATGTGCGTCACTGTAGACGGTCATGCCGCAGACGTATAACCCCACCTTGTTTTTCTTTAAGGGGGTGAAGGGTTCTTTCTTCCGGGTTAAACTGTTATAGATAGTAAGTGCCATGGGTTCTCTCCACGTTTTTGTCTGGTAGGCAGAACCAGGTAAAAAAATATATAGTTTATGGACCCCCTATGTTTCGTCGTTGGACACGTCGCATGGTTTTCATAGACTTGTGAGGGGCGAATTCTAGAGGGTTTTCAACAAAAATAAAAAAAAACGAGGGTTTTTCGTCTTTTGTCGGATTTTCTAGGAGCGGGGCTTTATGTCATTCAGGGTGGATATCAGTATTGATGGTAAAGGAAACGAAGAATGGAAACGTAACGAAACGGGAGGAACGAACCATATGTACTTCTTCTTAATCTCTTATCCAATCCTTGGGGCAGGCCTGAAATATATTGATGAAGCTTTTGATGAGCAGCTCTTCAGTAAAAAGAGTGCGTATCTTCTTGCACCACTCCTCGGTATCTTATGGGCATATGCGATGATTATTAATCCGATATCAGCGACGATTCTCCTAGCGATTATCCTTGGTGTCCTGTTGAAGGGGAAGATTGATAATAAAGCCCATTTGATTGGGTTACTCAGCATTTTCGGTATCGTTCTTGTGAGTGGTGTTCAACTGTTGGTTCTTCCGTTGATTGTGCTTACTGTTTCAGCACTCTTGGATGAGGTGGGGAACGATTTCATTGATAAGAAAGGTTTTTTAGAGAATGGGCGAGGCTGGCAGCGGTTTGTCGGATATTTCTTTGATCAACGATGGCTGACGAAGATCGCAATCCTCGGTCTGGTCATCGTAAGTGTGTTCCCCTGGTATTTCTTCGTGTCCATGTTTTTGTTCGACGGCGCATATCTTGGGGTGCGAAGCTACAGTCAATGGCGACTCCGAATGAAGGGAGTGTCTCGAGACTCCGAGACTGTGAAAGCGAAGATCGTCGTGTCCGAATAAAAGACCTCAGCCGGTGGTGACACGACGACTTTCTCCTCTTCGAGTATCTAGGTGCATATGTAGGTGCGAACAAGGTATATATGATAAGCAGAAGGTGTAACCCCTAGATAGGGTGCATCTCGGAGAGAAGAATCACAATAATATTCCAAAAATAAAAAGGAGAGAAACAGGAGAAATAAACAATGTATGCACTATTACTCTATCCGATTCTCGGTGCGGGGATAAAATATATCGACGATGCGTTCGATGAACAACTCTTCAGTAAAACCTTCGCTTTAGCGCTTGCGCCATTTCTTGCTGTTATCTGGGCGTATACGATGCTTATTGATCAGGTTTCTGCAACGATACTGTTAGCGATACTCTGCGGTGTTCTCCTGAAAGGGAAGATTGATAACTACGCGCATCTCACTGGGTTAGCCATCATTTTTATCATCATTGTGCTTGCAGGAGTCCATCTCATGGTGTTACCCCTGATCTTGCTTGCGGCTGCTGCGTTGCTTGATGAGGTGGGGAACGACATTATTGATGACCAAAAAGGACTAATCAACAAGGAGAAGGTTTCCCATCGATTCGTCTTATATTTCTTTGATCAGCGCTGGGCGATGAAACTCGCGATCCTCTTCATCTTCTTCATGGGGGTTATCCCGTTCTATTTCTTCATCGCTATGATGTTATTCGACGCCGCGTATCTTCTGGTTCGGTGGTATGGACGGTCACGATCAACAGTTTCTATTTGGTTGGATATGCAACGGTTAAAAGTGAAGGAGTTATTATTACCACATAAGGGATATACCTCGACATAACCCTTCCACAGAAGTTTTTAAATAAAAATCATTGATAGGTTATCGTATTATGTCTATAACATGTGACGTTCTAGTTGTTGGTGGTGGCCCTGCTGGGTTAACTTCAGCTATTATCTTGGGCAAGAAAGGTTTTTCGACGATTGTTATTGAGAAAAATAAACGTTTTGGACGTCAACATTCCTCGTATGACATCACCGAAGGTTCTCGAATCCGTTTTATTCTTGATGAAATGAAAATAAAACCGTCTAAAATATCGTCTGTATCAGAATGGTTTTCCCCCAATCATAGTCATGTTCTTGATTCGAGAATTCAGGATTATTATTTCAAGAGAGGACCAATGCAAGATTCTCTGGAGCAAATGTTAGGAAAAAAAATAAAAAATACTCATACAAAGGTATTCTTTGAATCACAGATACATTCTGTTAAACTTGAGAAGAAAGAGATTACATCGGTTTCCGTACATACCCCCCATAAGAATATAGTCATTCAACCCCAGTATATTATTGGTGCTGATGGTCCGGAATCAGGGTTAAGAAAAAAATTGAATATTGAGACAAAGGTATTCGCAACTTTCAAAGGTTGCGGTATACTTGTGGAGACGAAAAAGAACGATACGTTTCCGCATGCAAAGATTTTTTTTGATAGGGAACACGCCCCGGGGGGATATGTCTATTGCGGCTCGGTTGGTAGAGAATCTTTTTTTTGTGTCGTAACAGATGAGAAAATATCTAAAAACATCATGTTGCGAAAGAACCTTGATTTATTTTTGAAAAAGAAAATTGATTTGGATTTTAAAACGAAAAATTATTTTTTTGGTAAAGGTGTCTCTGGGATTTTTAAACTTAAAAATTCGAATGTATTATTGGTTGGTGGAGCCGGTCTCTTCTACGATCCTTTCCTAGGATATGGATTGAACTACGCAATTGAATCAGGATACAACGCTGCACAAGCAATACTAAAAAATGATATTCGAATGTATTCGAATTATGTAAAAGATATACAGCAAGAAATTATAGGGATGTCTCAGATCAGGAAGATTTGGAGAACAGCAGATAATCGATTATTTGATAAATTGATCCAAACATTTAATGGAAGGATAGATACTAAAGACAAACAAATAAATATAATTCAAAAGTTATTTAGTGAAGAGTAATTCTTAAACCTAAAAGGATCATATGAAAGAAATAACATGCGACATTCTCGTAGTGGGCGGTGGAGCCTCTGGATCAAGTGCAGCAAGATCCGCAGCTCTAAATGGCGCTAAAACAATAATAATAGAAAAAAATTCCAATACTGTGAAACCTGCGTGTGCCGAAGCTCTTTCTTCCTATTTATTACCGTTATTACCTTTTAAAATACCTGTATCCAAACTTAAATGGAAAATTAATGGATTGAAATTTTTTGCAGATGGATTAAATGTATCAGTAGAAGGAGAAGCATGGAAAGGATATAGTTTTGAAAGAAATGAAATTAATCCGTGGCTCGTAAATCAAGCTGTAAAAGCTGGCGCTAAACTTTTTACTAAAACAGAACTAATAGATTTGAAGATTAGCACAGATGGTTTTGTAAAAAAAGCTATAGTTAAAAAAAATGGAAAAGAATTAGAAATAAAACCCAAAGTTGTTATTGCGGCAGATGGAGTAAAATCAATTGTAGCAAAAATACTGAATTTAACTAAAGAGAAAAAATGTAGTTTTGCCTATATTACATGTTATGAAATGTCAAATATTAAAGTAAACAACCCTCATTTAGAGCAAATATTTTTTGACGATTTTGCGCCCAAAGGTTTTGCTTTTATTTTTCCAAAATCTGCTCATAGCGCTAATGTCGGTGTTGGTAGTGTTCTCTTTAAAGATGATACTGAAAAATTTTTTAATCAATTTGTTAACTTTGATATTGTCAAAAAACAACTCAAAGGTGGTAAAATAATTACAGACCGATCGGGTTTTGCTCCTGTTGATTATAGTTTAAAAACAAATGTGTATAGCAATACTATTTTTTCAGGGGACGTGGCAAATCAAAATATAAAACCCTTTATAGAAGGATTTCTTCCAGGAATTATCTGTGGAGATATTGCTGGTGTTTGTAGC
>JAZDGT010000024.1:0-9614 GCA_043806635.1 Methanobacteriota archaeon
GTTTGGTTCCCTGTTCGATTTCCCGAATTACTTCTATTTTAAAATCCCGTGAAAATATTCTTCTTTTCTTAACCATCTTATTACCCCAATAGATCTTCTTGTTAACTTAACTTGTTGTGTACTATTGGGGGTTCACTCCAAATCGTGTATATCTTATATTTCTGTTTACATGAAAATGTGGGTGACCCGAATGAAGAGAAACATTTTTCGGATAATCTTCGTTTGTGTTATCTTAGGGTGTTTCATTCTTCCATCGGCAAGCAATAAGACCGATATGACAATATTCGTAAGAAAGAATTCTAATAATAATCAAGAAACCAATAATCTTGTTACTTTTAACAATTCGATAAATAAATTGAGACTAGCAGAAAATGTTGTCATAAAGTCAGACAATGCTTCTTTATCACGATTGACAACAGGATCAAAGAAAAACGTACAAAAAAAAACTTTATCCACTATTGGTGTTACTATTAAACCAGAAACTTGTACTCGTCCTATTTTAGAAAAAATAAGATTAGTGGATACAGCACGACATCCAGCGATTACTCATGATAGCAATGGTACTCTTGTATGCGGTTTAGAAGATATTTATATTAATGATCCGGTCTCCTGGGAACGGTGTTCCTTTTTCCCGGGTGGAAATTATGGTGAATACTGGTATATGCCTGGGGAGTGGGGTGTAATCTGGTATGATGATTTTGCAGGAAATCCAATAAAATACACCTATCCTTCTCTCCATTTCAATGGCTACACCACTCAAGGACACGAAACGTGTTTCATAGGTACAATGGTTGATCCACCTGACAACTGGGGTCAATCTGGTTATACACAAGGTGGGGCTACACCTATTCATAAGATAATTGGTGATGTATTTGATAATAGATCGTATTTTCTAGCGTATTGGGATTGGCATACCTACGGATGGTCTGGAACGAGTGCCGCTGAGAACGCAGTAGCACGGTATGAGGATCCTGCGTATGAGTGGGCATGGGGCGCAAATGCGTTTATTATGGATACAACCTATGATGGATACGATATTGACGATGGATTATTTATCCAGTATCAATTCACCGAAGATTATTATGGTACCGTGGACTGGTACTACTGGGAGAATGCAAATGATACAGTGAGTTGTGATATTATTATTGATCAACAAGCTCACCTGTTTTGGAATGATTCGTATGGGGAGATCGTTCTGTGGGATGATGATAATTTTATCGAATACGCATTATATACGGTGTTTGATCCGGTTAATGCAACAACAGGCCAACGTGGTTTTGGGCTCCGTCTTGATGATTGGGAGGGGCTCAGTCCACGGTATCCAGATTCAAAGGATTCCGAATTAGAGAATCCTGCTGCTGACGCCCTCTGGGAATGGTACCCGATGGATCAAAATATTATGTATATGTATCCACAGGTGGAAGCAAATGCTGGTAATCTCCTGATTGTTATGGAGCAACATAACCTAAGCGATCCTGAAAATATTGACCTTGTAATATGGCAGACGAGCGATGGATGGCCAGAGCATCTGCAACAGGTTGCATCAATCTCAGCGCCTGGACAAGAACTCCGTTACCCCGAATTATCCTGTGTAAGTCAAAATACTTACATCATTCATTTTTCAATAAATGATACACTATATTTGGTTGTCTCTTATGATAACGGTGTCACCTGGAGTGATGCCTATGAATATTATTACGATGCAGAACATCCGCTTATAAACGAGTATAAAACATGTGATATCGGCGATAAAGGTTCAATCTCAACATGGATTTATAATAACTCGGAGGGAACTAGCTTATCGTGGAAGTGGGGCTATCGTTTTAACACCGTGAAACTCACTGGTTCCTGTTCATACGAGGGAGGTGCCCCTGTTCATTCACTTCAATCTGTCGAAATCATCAATCTCAATAATAGTCATTGTTTCACCGCTGATGTCTCAGACGATGAATATGAGGCAACAATCCTCCGAGATTTTGATATCTGGCCTGGTGCCATGTTGCGGATCATCGCACGGGATGACCAAAACATGGTAGGCGTCCTTGATTACCAGGTCACGGTTTGTGATGAGTTTACTCATGTTATTACGGTTAACATATTACTTGATACGTTCTATCGTGACTTGAAACAGTTCCCCTATTATCCTTCCCAATATGATACTGGAGCAATGGTTATAAAACAAATGATGGACTACCTCATGTGGAACAACACCATCTACAGCGCACCACAGGACTATTACAACGAGCAAACCTTCTATGATAACTATAGTGGTGGCGACGTGATCAACACCAGCGAACTCTGCGGTGGCTTGAACACCGAAATAAACGATTACGCGAACGGGTGGATCTACGGATACTTCTTCTCACCCTCAGCACACGACCAAGCAATCGATGCGTTGAAAACCGCGGTGATCTGGCTGGACTACAACATCAGCGGATCAAACGAACACAGAATAGTGGATGTACCAAAAGAGGGTCATCCGTATCACGTCCCTGTTGCTGTACCTACGGGTGGGGGCTATGATCATTGGATGGTTATCCGCGGGATACACACCAACCGCAGCATGTGGGACACCAGTGTACCTGGTGATCATGAACTCCTCAACGGACCAGTCGCGATCTATGGATTCTGGATTAATGATCCAAGTACGGGTGGATTAGGTGAAAACACCTATGTTACTGCGGAGTACTTCAATCAGACATACTTCCAGCAACTAAACGTTCCCGGTGACTACTACAATAACAAATACGTTGTGATCACAGACCCTCCACAAAACAGACCTTCACAAGACGTTAGTAATCTTCAATTAATCTGTACACCACCGATAGCAGAATTCACAGTCGAAGAAACACGATTAGTAGAAATCGCGAAACGAATTCCTATGTTACATTTGTTAGGACAGAAAATATACTGTCAACAAGCACAAGAATTCGGTGATAATGTACTACAAAATGATCCCGATTATGGTCCGCTTTTCACAGATAGCAAAGTACACAGTATCACATTTCGTGGAACACACTGTATCATTGACTTCACGAATATTAACAGTAATGCGCGGTTCATGATCTCTCTTGATTCGCAGACTGGTTCACCTGAGACAATTCGAATACATTCATGAAGCAATAGATGGCTGAGCTTATTTATTTTTGAGCCTCAACATAGAGGGAGAAAGAGGGGTGCGTCATGTCGAAATAGGCAGTGTTTCGGAGGATGGGGCAACGGCTTTGACCGTACCCAGACGGATACACCGTATTGAATCCGGCGTCATGGAGCATCCGTTGAAGTTTTTCCTTATTCCACCAGTTGATGTGTTCCCCCGGGTTTTGTTGTTGCACGGTGAGGGAGCAGCGTTTGGTGCAGTGGTTGAGTGCTTGATCGAAAGAGTTTTTCGTGAAAATATCGTCAAATTCGGTATCTGTGATTTGTTTGGTATCGTTTTGCTGGTGGAGACTGGAAAGTTGGGTGGCGAAACTGGAGAGGAATAATTGTTTTATCGTTGGAGAGGGTGTGTTTTTTTTGGTTTGTGAGAGGTGCCATCTCCAGAAGGAGAGATCGTTGTGGAGTACGGATTGATAATGGAGGTTGATGTCCGGTGCTGTGATTCTGAGGTACCCGTTTTTTTTGAGGATTCGATAGGTTTCTTTGAAGAGGTACGACGCTGCCTCGTCGGTGACGTGTTCGATGGTGTGACTGGAATACACGATACGGGCTGTGTTATCTGGTATGGGTAATGGTTTTTTTTCGAGGATGTTGTAGTTGATGTCGATCGGGTTCATTTTATAGTGTTCAGAGTAATAATCAATGTTTGTCCAGGCTGGATGGCGAAACATGCCTGCGCCGATGTTGTAGAACCGCCGGTGTTGTACATCATCTTTTTCGTAGAGTTGGTAGTAGTGTTCAAGGTCGTTGAGGTGTATTTTTGTTATCGTGTACCCCAGACGGTTGAACAAGTGGAGTATTCTTTTTTTTATCAAGATCGTTCACTTCACAATATAATAATATAAGAGGTAGATGACTCTGTTTATTTTCTCCGTTTTGCTTCCCAGATCGGGTGTTTAAGTTTCCAGAGTCCATCCTTTTTCTCGAAAATATCCCGGTTCCAGAAACGTTCAAGGATATCCCAGAATTCCCGTACCGTATACCCGGTGAACCGGAGGAAATCTTCCAACGCTTGCGGGTCAAGGACGTGATCATTCTGTCGCACCAATTCAATACCTTCATCACGGGTGATGTACCCGTTCCGTATCCAATAACTGGCAACATCAGTTGCGCGAGCGTGACCAAACTTCGGGTATTTCAGCCACGGGTGAACCAGGTACCCGATACTGTCAACCTGATCAAAGTCTTCAATGAAGCCTTCACGTCTCCACTCCCAACCCACGTTTCGGAACCCGTATCGTTTCGCGATCTCATAGTTACGTCTCCCATCCCAGGGGTAGAAATAACTCAGGTAGATCGGCTCAAGCTGATCAACGACTTCTTCAGAGGGATATTTGACGAACTCTACTTCTTTCTTCGTTATCCCTTTCTTATACCAGAACTTCCAATCAACAGGTTTCACGACATCATTTTTAATTTGATTCTTTGCACTAAACGTTTCTTCAGCACATGGTCCACCATATTCAAACGCGATGTTTTCCCCATATGCAACCAAAGGTATCTTCAATGCATGAGCGATTTTCAGTGGTGCCGAATAAATCGCGAGATCAATCGGCCAGTTCGGCCCAGCCCAGGACTCAAACGCGATCCTGGTCATCTTCTTCACTGTCGCATGATTCAGATTATACGTGATCAGATCACACCCGAACGTCTCAGAAATATTCCGAAGGTTATGCTGCCCAGTCTTCGTGTGACCAAACGAGTCACTCACACAGACAATCAACGGATTCAACCCGAGGACATCCTTCAAGATATGCGCCTGATACGTGCTATCCTTCCCGCCACTCGCTGGAAGCACACAATCATAATACCCATCAGCTCGCTTGTATTTCTTCACCAGTTTCTTCAACTGTTCCTGTCGCTTCTTCCAATCCACTTTTTTCCGTCGTTCCACAGATAAACACGGGTAACATACACCGTTTTTATCAAATTTTATCCCCGGCCTTGTATCAGGCATCACACAACGTTTACAATATTTCATGATTCTTCCTCGCCTATGGTTCTTTTTCTTCTAATTTTTTTATCACTCTTGCAGGTACTCCATACGCAACACTATACGGCGGGATATCCCGGTTGACGAAACTAAAAGCACCAATAACCGAATGCTTCCCAATAATAACACCAGGCATGACAACCGAGTGCGTCCCAATCCTACAGTTCTCCCCTATGACAACTGCTCCTTCTTTCTGATCAATTGTTGATTCGGAATAAATTGAACAATGCGATCCGATCTGCACGTTTTCCTTAATGGTCACCCCGCATTTTGCGTTGATATATGTGAATGCCCCGATATCCACGTCTTTCCCTAGTTTCAGATTCTCATGATGCTGACACATCCAGTTCCATCGGGTCATATTCTTCTCATCAAACGTTGGGTACTGCCAATTCTCAAATCGTTTCTCACTCATCATCTCCACCCACCAGTTAATAGGTGATTTGCTTCTGAATCAACTCTTCATCTAGTTTTACTTTCTTTAAAACTGTCACGATCCTTCGTGAGGCGTTACCATCACCAAATGTATTTTTACAGAACCGGATTTTCCGTAAAAAATCACGGTTATGCAGAGAATATTGAATTGCTTTAAGTATCTTGTTTTTCTCAGGCTCAACATCCAGGATATTGTTGGAGCGTTCTCTCCCTTGTTGTCGACTCCCAATGTTCACCACCGGTAATTTAAATGATGGCGCTTCAATAATCCCACTACTTGAGTTCCCAATCATGACATCAACGGATTTCATCAGACTCAGATAATCCTCATGAGGGATATCGACATAGGTGTGAAGATACGAGTTCTGCTCATATGTTTTAATGAGTTCACGGAGTTTCTTCCCACCAGCATCAAGGTTCGGATACAGTAATACAGTTTGTTCCTTTAAAACATGTAACGCGAGCAGTACTTCCTTCATCTGGGAATATCCATTATCCTTCAGAGTCGTGAGAGGATGTTGAACGACAAGGAACGTGGGTTTGTTTGGGTTGAGCCCATATTTCTTGAATATCTCCTGTTTTGATGATAATTTTGTGTGAAGAATCGTATCAAGTGTGAGAGCACCCATAACATGGATCCGTTTTTTTTCTTCCCCCATTTTTTCCACGCGTTTCGCATTCGCTTTGGTATGAACCAGGTGGATATGAGCGATTTTTGTGATCGCGTGCCTGATGGACTCATCAATGGTTGTTCCTGAGACATCTCCTCCATTAATATGAGCGATGGGGATGTTGAGGTACAGTGCTGCAAGTGCGGCTGCGAGGGATTCACTTCGGTCTCCGAGTACCACGAGCACGTGTGGGCGATGAGCAGAGAAAAACTGGGCGAAATTTGTGACTCCTGCACCGAGATACTTGGCCATATCCTCGAGGGTGTCACCTTGAAGTGGCATCGGGATCTTCACTGCTGATGGGAAATCGTTCTCAACCACAGTAGACGTGTTACCAGACTCAGGAATGAGATGTATCCCAGTGATAAGAGGAAAAAGTTTTAATGAAGCATCTTGCTCTATAGCCCTCATTAAAGGTTTCAGGTATCCATACTCAGCCCGGGTTCCCGTCACAACAGCAATCGTCCTCATACGTCACTCAACCATATCCAGTTGTATCATCTCATCTTTCATGATATCCTGCTTCGTCTTTTTGCCCACGAGTTTATGCATGTCTGCTGGTGAGAGACCAGTCCCTGGCCGTTTCACCTGCAGCATTTCTCGTTGAATACGTGATCCTTTTTTGATGTCCTGCCCTGCGACAACACTTTTTCGTACCTGTTGCATGATCTCATATTCAGAGGGGACAGGTTTTTTCTCAGGTACCCCAAGGGCTTTTTCCACGTTTCTAATATTCACTACCATTTGTCTCAGATCAGCAGGTTCAAGAGATGCTCTATGATCAGGACCAGGTAATTTTTTATCAAAAGTAAAATGTTTTTCGATCACGGATGCACCAAGGGCCACTGCGATCGCGGGAACGAGAAGACCTATAGTGTGGTCTGAATAACCGACTAAGCAGTCTAACTCACTCTGTAAGGTGAGCATAGCGCGGAGATTCACTTCCTCTAGAGGACAGGGATAGTTCGTGGTGCAATGCAGAGCAATAATGTCCGTATTCCCCACTGATGTTATCGCTTGTACAGCTGATCGTACTTCTTCAAGGGTGGACATACCCGTCCCTAGGATCATGGGTTTCCCTTTTTTCGCGGCATATTCTAAGGCGGGTATGTTGGTGATATCACCAGATCCGAACTTGTATGCGGGGACGAGGTTTTCTAAGAAATCAATCGCGTCGAAGGAATGAGGCGTTGATAAAAAAAGGATGTTCTTGGTGTCACAATATTTTTTGAGTTTTGTGAACTCTTCGTGGGATAACTCGTATTGTTTGAGCATGTCGATTTGTCGCATGTCTCTGCCAATGTTGTGTTTTGCGTACTCTGCAATAGTGATCTCTTTGGTAACAAGGCCTTCGGTTGTATACGTCTGGAATTTCACCGCATCTGCGCCAGCAGTTATGGCGACGTCGACGAGTTTTTTTGCGAGCTCGTATTGACCGTTATGGTTTACTCCTGCTTCTGCGATGATGAAACAGGGGCGATGGTACCCAATCGTTTTTTTCCCGATTTTTATTGTGTTCACTTTTTTTCTCCCCGTGTTTTTTGGTAGAGAAACTCTGCTAAGGAGAAATCGTATTCGTCATCGATGTCGATGCTTCTCTCCCGTGGCAGTATGAAGGGTATCATGTGTTTTGTATAAAAAGACCGGTATTTGTTGAAGGTTTTTGTTCTGGTGAGGAAGAGGGACCCATTTGGTCTGTAAAGGATGGGCAATTCTTGGGATCGTTTGAACCGTCCTTTTTCGAATTCTTGGTAGAGCACGCCTTTTTTAATGCGGAGTGCCCAGTAGGGGTTGTGTTCGTATTCGGTGACGCTGATGAGGGATTCGCAGGGAGTGTTTAAAAACAGTTCAATTGCGTTATCGATATCATTCGTTGTGCGTAACGGGGACGTAGGCTGGAGGAGAAGAATAATGTCTGGTGAATAGTGTTCTTTTTGGTGGAGTTGTTGGAGGACATCGTCGATGACATCTTCGGTTGATGAGGCGTCTTGTGCAAGCTCGGTTGGTCGGTTGATGATTTCTGCGTGTAAGGAGGCTGCGATGTGGGCGATTTCTTTGTCTTCTGTGGAGACGATGAGTCGGTTGATGTAGCGAGATTTTTGTGCTGCTTCTATCGTGTATGCTAGGAGTGGTTTACCGGAAAACATCATAATATTTTTTTTGGGGAGTCGTTTACTCCCGCCTCGTGCTGGGATTATCGCAAGTATCTGTTCCATAGGGATCACTCAAGAGTAGTATCGTTCTTGTTCTCTTCTTCTTTTCGTAACATAGTAAATATGATAAAAAACCTTTTCCTAGTATGTGTTAGAAGAAAGATTGCATGGTTTTCTGAAGTGAATAATACTCTACGAGAATAATTTACAGAATCGTGTTTATGTGAAATCTATGGTGAACTCGTACCACGCAGCCATCACAGACTCATCATCATTTACGAGCATGTTACCCACCGGATCACGGAACATGGCATACACACGATACAACCCGCTCCCAAATGAAACAAGATCATCCGTGTTTACTGATCCATTAAACACCGTATCCAACCCAAACTGACTACTCACATTAATCCTCCGAGGTACCGTCTCATTTACCGTATCATCAGCTACTACCCAATCCTCCAATGACTCATTATAAAACTGCACCTGAACCAACACATACCCACTGATGTTTGTTTCGCCCGTGTTCACAATCTTCGACTGATTCCGATCCGTACACACCACCGTCAACTTGGGTTTATACGAGTTATAATTCCCCGAATACAAACTGATGTACTCATCCGTATCAAACGGCGGCTCAGTATCATTAATATCCCGGCTACTTCGCAAACACAGTTTCGTCCACCCGGTCTTATTAATCCACCCTTTCCCCACCATGTTCAACTCAATCACATTCGGGACCCCGCCACCACCCAACGAACCTGTATTGAATGATCCACCATTTCCCGAATAATTCCCGTAATAGTAATCCTTTTTCGCAAGCGTCAAATGTGGACTCCCAGGTTGACCATTCTGAAGCACCAGATCAAAATCAACCTCTGATGCATCAATAGACCGATAAAACGTCAAATTCGACTGTAACGTCACCCCGAAATCCGGTAACAAACTCGTGTTGAAATACAAGTAGGATCGATAAATTCTGACGTATGCTGGAATAGATAATGGCGCACGCTGACCCACATACAACGTATTCCCAGTCGTATACAAATCCTCAGCTACGAGCGCATCATGAGCAACTGTATATGACGCATCACTATACCGTAGGTCACCATCACCAGTGGAACTGTACATGACAAAGGATGGGTCAACCGAGACCGGGTACACTGTACTGGAGTCATGGAGCCACCAAGAAGGCACCTGGGT
>JAZDGT010000025.1:0-29926 GCA_043806635.1 Methanobacteriota archaeon
TCGGTGGATTCATCGATATTGTGTATAACAAAAAGCGATTGCATTCATCACTTGGATACAAGTCTCCAGACGCGTTTGAAATGGAGGTAAAAACTAATAAGATAACATAACTATTTGTGAACTAGCAGGGGTTCAGTCCAATTATTTAAATTTTTGTTTTATAAAATACAGTTAATACGATAATTCTTTGTTTTTTCATTAAAGATAAAACCATTCGTAAAGACCCTATTGTTCACACATCTTTAACCATTCTCACCAAATCATGTGAATTATTATAGAGTGTATCCTTCTTTTTTACCAGACTAACAAGGCTCAAAAATAATAAATAAGGAATACCTTATTGTCGGACCCAGTCAGGAGTCAGAATTTTATGGTTACTCTCCCAAACCTCAAACCAAAAGAACAACAAAAAACCATCCCCTTATTCCAAATGTATGCGGATGAAACCGATGTTGAAGCAGTCACGAAAGTCATCCGCCGGCAAAACTACTGGGCAACTGGTGAAGAAATCACCAAATTCGAGCAAGAACTCGCCCGATTCGTCGGCAGAAAATACGCGGTCGTTTTCAACTCAGGAACCTCAGCACTCCACGCCCTCTTCCTCTCATACAATATCAAACCAAATGATGAGGTTATCGTCCCCTCATTCACCTTCGTTGCCACAGCCAACACCCCACTCTTCGTCGGAGCAAAACCAGTCTTCGCCGATATCGAAGGAGAAACCTACGGACTCGACGTCAACTCAGTCAAACAAAAAATCACCAACAAAACCAAAGTCATCATGCCCATCCACTACGGCGGATGCGCCTGCAAACACCTCAACGAACTCAAAGAACTCGCCCAACAAAAAAACATCCTCTTCTTCGAAGACGCAGCCCAATCACTCGGAGCAGAAATAAACAACAAAAAAGCTGGCTCATTCGGCGAGGCCGCCATCTTCAGCTTCTGCCAAGACAAAATGATCACCACCGGCGAAGGCGGAGTCGTCGTCACCGACAACCAAGACCGCTACGAAGACCTCAAACTCCTCGTCTCCCACGGCCGAGCAGACGACACCAACTACTTCTCCTCAACCAGCCTCGGAGACTACATCAAACTCGGATACAACTTCAGAATGCCCTCCATGAACGCTGCCTTAGGCCTAGCACAACTCCACAAAATACACGACGTCATCCAAAAAAGACGAAACAACGCACAACAATACACTGAGCTCCTCAAAGAAAACCCACACATCAACACACCACAACCACCCCCCCACTACTTCCACGTCTACCAAAAATACACCATAAACCTAGACAAAAAAAGAGATGAACTCCAAAAACACCTCACCAAAAATCACATCATCACCAAAGCCTACTTTGGTACACCCGTCCATCTCACCAGTTTCTACCGAAAACAATTCGGATACAAAGAAGGACTCTTACCAGTCACCGAACACAAAGCAAAAACTGTTCTCAGCATCCCCATGTTCCCCGGATTATCCCAAAACGATTTAACCTACGTCGCAAACACCATAATGGAGTTCTACCAATGAAAATTTCAAATCTCTTCATCACAGAAAAAAGTAAAATAAAAGATGCAATGAAAACCATTGACGTCGGTGGATTAGGCATCGCACTCATTGTTAATCAACAGAAAAAACTCCTCGGTGTAGTGACTGATAGTGATATCCGCCGTGCAGTCATGAACGGCATCAACATTGACAACCCTGTTGAACAAATCATGAACAAAGCACCAATTGTTGTCGATGAACACTACACAAAACTCAGCATCGATAACCTCCTCCTTGAAATCAATAAAAAAAAGTTCCCTGTCCATGGGACCCTATCGATACCGGTTTTATCAAAACAAGAACCAATTGATCTCCTGTTTCTCTCAGAAAAAGGATATTCCGGGAAATTAAGCGACTCAAAAATCGAAGTAAAAAAAGTACGTCGCGTCCTCGTTGTTGGAGGTGCCGGATACCTCGGTGGAATACTTTGTCAACAACTCCTGGATTGCGGCTACATCGTACGAGTGCTTGATAACCTGATGTATGGCGATGACGGTATTCAGTCACTGTACAACCATACATGTTTTGAGTTTTTCAATGGAGATATACGGGATATCCGAGTAGTTGTGAAAGCGATCAAAGATGTTGATGCAGTGATTCATCTTGCTGCCATTGTTGGTGATCCTGCTTCTGCGTTAGACCCTGAAGAGACGATAGAGATTAACTATCTTTCATCGAAAATACTTGCTGAAGTCTGTAAAAAAAGCCAGATTAACCGGTTCATCTTCGCCTCAACATGTAGCGTGTACGGTGCAAACGAACCAGGGAAAATGCTGAATGAACAATCCTTGCTCAACCCGGTATCCCTGTATGCTGAAATGAAGTTGAACTCTGAACGAGGAATACTGAGTATCGAGGATGATAATTTTTCACCAACCATCCTGAGGATGGGGACCTTATATGGTACCGCCCCTCGGATGCGATTCGATCTTGTCATCAACATTCTCACCGCGAAAGCAATCATGGAAAAGAAGTATTCTATCTTCGGTGGAGACCAATGGCGGGCATTTTGTCATGTCAAAGACGCTGCTCAAGCCTATATCACCTGTCTTGAGGCACCCATAGAGGATGTGAAAGGGGAAATATTCAACATCGCACCAGAAAACGCAACCATCCTGAAGATTGGTGAAGTGGTGAAGAAGATGGTGCCTACTGCACAGATGATTGTTGAAAAAAGTCAGACTGATCCACGAGATTATTGCGTCTCAGATGAAAAAATAAAGAAAAAACTAGGGTATAAACATTCATTGACGATTCAAGATGGTATACAAGAAATCAAATCAGGGTTTCTTACGATGAAACAATATCAGGATTATAAAGACTCGAAATATTATAATCATATTTATCTGAATGAGAGCAACGAATGAGGAAAACGTTGGTCGCGTATTTCTTTTTTATTTTTTTTGTTTTTCTTTTCGTAGAAGATACTCGGCGAGAGGAATATCTAGATTGGTGTCGATGTTGATAGAGTATTCTGGCGGCATCAGGTATGCTCGGCTTTTTTTGCCAGTAATGCTTCCGGTGAGGAGCACATCTCTCCAGGCGATGTAGAGTGCACCGTTTCTGATGTAGACGGGGGGGAGGTGTTGTCTGGGCCTGGTGTCTTCATGTCCTTGGTCGATGTAGTTGACGAGGATGCCATTAACGATTCGTTTCATTCGTAGCGGGTGATTTGCGCCGACGTCGACGACGCTGATGACGGAGTCAGTATCTTTTTTGTGTTTGATGAGGAGTTGTAGCGCCTCGTCGATGTGTTTACTTTTTCTGAGTGGGGTCGTGGGTTGGAGGAGGACGGCAATGTCGTATGTTTTTTTGTCTTTTTTTTCCATCTGGTGAATCGCGTGGATGGTGACGTCGAGTGTTTTTGCGGTGTCGGTGGCAAGGTGTTTTGGTCTGATGAAGGGGACTTCGGCACCAAGTTTTTTTGAGAGGGTAGCGATTTCTTTGCTGTCGGTGGATACGATGACTTTCGTTATCATTTTTGAGTGTAATGCGGCGTCTATGGTGTATTGAATGAGTGGTTTCCCTGCGAGGGGTATAATGTTTTTTTTAGGGATTGCTTTTGATCCGCCTCGTGCAGGGATAATCCCGAGGATGTTTATTGTTGGCATAGGCATCAACCTTTTTGGTGTTCGTATTCCTCAAAATTATAGAGGTATTTACCATTTATCATGCTCGCGAAGCGGCCTCGGTAGTAATCCCGATGTCGTAGTTCTTCTAGGGAGAGGCAGGGGTGTTCCATACCAATCATGGTTTTCCATTCAGGGATCTCTTTTTTGATATACTGGTTCATCTCAATGGTGTCTAGTTTGGTGAACTCGACGAGTTCTTTGAGTTGTTCAGGGTTTATCGATATCGGTCCGTCTTTGGTTTGGTTCTCAGGGAGTATTGTGAAATGTCGTTCGATGATGTCTGCTCCTTCCACTATTGCTGTTTTCGCCGCTTTTAATCCATCGCGTTTTACTAGGGTGTGGTCGCTGAATCCCACCGTGGGAGTAAATCGTTGGAGATAGTGGAGTTTTGCGAGATGAAGTTTATCGAGTGGTGTCGGGTAGATGGAGACGCAGTGAAGGAAACTATAGGTTTTTCCTTTCATGATCCCTGCGGTTTTTTCGATTTCTTCAGGAAACGTCATCCCCGTGGAGATAAACATGTTTGTGAATTGTTCTTTGAGGCGGGTAATCATCGGATAACTGCTACAATCCGAGCTCGCGACCTTGATCTCGGAGAACCCGAGGTCTTTCACGAGTGGTATGCTCATTTGGGTGAATACGGTGGTTAAGGGTTTGATATGATGTCGTGTGCATTCCTGCAGAAACTCTTGGTGCGCCTCTTTTGTTAATTCTAGTTTTTTTAATCGGTTGTATTCCTCCGTGTATGGTCTTCTGATGGATTCTTTCCCGAGCTCGAATCGTTCTCTTTTGGTGAGCTCGTCAGCATACATCGTCTGGATCTTCACATAGGCTGCCCCTGCGTGTGCTGCTTCACAGACCATCTGTTTCAGGATATCGACGTCACCATTATGATTTTGACAACACTCAGCGATGATGATTATCTCACGTTTATTTTTCGTCATAATACACGCATCCATTTCGTTTATTGGAAGAGATCCTCCAGGTATAGTTGTATGTTTACTATCCGTTCTAGTTTCCCAAAATCTGTTGGCACTATGGTATCTTGCGTTAATTTCTGATACACGTCATCAAGCATCTTATGGTTTATATGGACTTTATCCTTGAAAAATACTTCCTTTACCACATCCAATGGGACATCTCTTTTCACTGGTTTTATACTCTTCTGAGTAGGTAACCCATCAAGGAATGTTTTATTCTTGTGGATCACTTTTTTCACGATATCATCGTAGCTGACACCGATACGCTCCTTCATATAACGAAACGTCAGATATTTGTATGAGAGGGCATCCTTCATCGTCCTCGTATGCTGCAATGCCCAGTCTAACAACAACCCATTGATCGCTGGCTGCACTATCGTGATGGGGAGATGCTTACTATAGTCACTCAGTACCCGGTTTTTCGCATCAACAAGATACAGATTCAGCTGCAACAAATGATTCAGATATCGACGCTTCCAAGAACCCAAGGTATCCCGTGAGAAAAACACGCTCGTATCCTCAGAAATCATATCTCCTATTTTTTTACTCGTAAGATATAGTTTCGAGAGATACCCCGGATTATATTTATACCGTAACTTCAGAAGCATGGTGATATACGGGAGCTGATTCCGTATCTGATACCCGCACAGATTCAGAACTGGGTGGGTCGCACGGAAAAACTCGCTCTGAGACGACGTATGATACGATCCATATGCTCGATCCATGTAATCCCCTGAAAGCACATACTTAACTGATGAATCCATAAACGGGTACAACGTAAAACTACTCGAACACAGCATTTTCCTAAACAACTCATCCGTGATTTTTTTATCTGGTGGCTTCTCAATTCTTTTCAACTCAGCATAAGCGGTCTCACAAAAATATTCGGCAAGCAACTCCGCCGTAGCAGTCTCCCTCGTCTGCGTCTCCGAGACTTGTATCACCGGATGTATTTTTGCATTCCGAAACGCCAGCAGCAACAACACACTATCAATGCCACCAGATAACGCCAGCTGCAAATTTTTCTCCTGCTCACAAATAACCTCGAAGATCGTATCATATCCCTGTGTGAACATCGTGTACTCATTACCTGTTTTCACCATGGGTTTTTTCAGATAAAACTCATAAGTCAACTGGAACCCTCGAGAAATCGTCGTCACCGTACCCGGTGGCATCCGTTTTACCGATGTAAACAACGTCCGAAATGGTCGCTCAAAAATATTTCCATTATACACATACACAATAACGGATTCGACATCAACATCCTTCAACTCACAATCCCGATACAACCGTTTCTGATCATCAGACAAGAGAAGCTCATTCTCTTTTTGTAAATAATAAAACCCCTGACATGCGGGGGAACACAGAACATGGATATCATCACCGTGCTTCCGAGTCACATAAAAACTACCGATGGTGAAGCGCAAGAACTCTGCGAGTTCCCCGATTTCTTTTATTTCTTCGATATGTTGAATCGTCTCTTGTTTGGAGAGTTTTTGTGTTCCATCAAAAAAACCGAAAACATCTCCGAACAGCTCTGTCTCCTTTTTTAGGGTACTCCCATTATCTTTATCAACTCTGATATCCATCATTTGCATCATGGGTCATATTTCCCTACATCTTGTTTTCTGCTGAGTCTAATTCCGTGTTCATTTGAAGTAATGTATCCGTTATTAATGTGAACACTTTTTTCCAGGCATCAACGGTGGCACCACCAATATGCGGGGTGATCACAATGTTTGCTTCAGGGTGTTTTTTCGCGTATCGGTACAAGGGGGATGTTTTAAAATCTTCTAATTCGAACTCTAGAACATCAACTCCTATCCCAGCCAAGGTTCCTTTTTGTAGCTCAGAGCAGACTGAGTCTTCATCAATGATTTTTCCTCGAGAGATATTTATGATACTTGCCCCTTTTTTCAGAAGACGAACATTTCCCTGGTTCATGAGATGATAGGTTTTCTCATTGTAGGTTATTGAGAGGATAATATAATCTGAGGACGAAAGCAGCTCTGATAACTCATTAATTTTCTTGTACCGAGAGGTTTTCTGGTGATCCCAATACTGGATCGTCATCCCGAATGCTTCCGCGTATCCCGCTATTTTCTGCCCGAGTCTCCCCATCCCGATTATCCCCAGGGTTTTCCCCTGCAATTCTGAGCCGACGAAATTATTCCGGTCCCATCGTCCCTTCTGCAGGACATCCTGTTTCGCCAGGGTTATCCTCCTTGATACCGCGAGGAGAAGAGCAAATCCTAATTCCGCTGTGGAAGAGATAGTTGCAATCTGATCTCGGAAATCGTGTAAACTCACTAGTTTAATCGTCTTTTTCTCTTGTGAAATCTTTATATGATCCGTTCCTGTTGAGGGAGTAAAAATCAACCGTAACTGTTTCGCCCTATTCAGGATTTCTTCATCAACAGGTACTTTCAGGCTTGGGATCAGGATATCGACATTCACGATATTTCGTTTTAACCATTGATAATCATAGTCTTTCACAATAACCGTGTATTTCTCCGATAACCTGGATAATAGGTCACTGAACTCGTCATAGTGGTCTAACGGGTGACCGATTAGGATGGTTTCCATTCCGTGAACCTCTTTTCGATTTTCGGGGTTGTTGTCGCAAGGATTTTCGCGATCCGCTCACCGGATTCCCCATCTCCATATAAATCTGAGGAGGGGTAGTGTCCTTTTTTGATTTGTTTCTGGATCGCTTGGAGTATCTCGTCTTTTAAATGGGGGACGTCGATAACGTTTTTTGCTCGTTCCCTACCGATTTGTCGTGTACCAATGTTCACCACGGGGACACCGAGATATGAGCATTCTCTGATTCCCACGGAGGAGTTCCCTATTAAGCAGCGGGATTTCATCAGCAAGGCAAGGAAATCCTTCGGAGCAAAATTCCTGAAGAAATGCACATTATCTGGCTTGTATTTCTCCCGGAATACACGGATTGCTTTTGAGGTGAGATCAGACCCGGCATCAATATTTGGGTACAGGATAATCGCAGGTACTCCTGCTTCATAGGTTGCCGTTAAGGTCTCATTCATTTGATTCAGAGAATCTTTGAACTCTGTGGTAACCGGGTGTTGCATAAGGATAACGAAATCTTTATCGATGTCAACCGGCTCACCCGTCCCCCCATAATGTTGATATAAATATTCTGTGTTCATAAACTGATAATCGTCTTTTACTTCTTTTGCGAGATCTACTGAGGGACAACCCGTGATAAAAATGGTGTCCTCTGGTTCACCCATCATACGGACTCGTCTCGCCGCGTATTTATTCGAGACAAAATGTAGCGAAGAAAACTTTGTCACCGCATGTCGTACTTTCTCATCAATGGAACCCGTGATTTCTCCACCCTGCACATGTGCAACAGGGATATTCAAATACGATGCAGCGATAGCGGTGCAGATCGTCTCATAGCGATCTGCTATAGAGATCACGATATCGGGTTTCTTATTATCAAAAATCGTCGCCAGCTCCATGATCCCAACGCCGACGCTTTTTGCCATCGTGGCCGGGTTCTCCCCCTCGATCACCATGTATACTCGCTCATTAATCTTGAACCCGTCTTTTTCAACATACTCTGCTGCATTCCCATATTTGTATAACAGTAACGATGCGGCTCCAATCAAAAACAGATCAAGATCAGGATGACCCTGGATTGCTTTCAAAACACTTTTAATCCGGGCATAGCTTGCACGAGAAGTAATTACCACAGCGATTTTTTTCATATTTTTTTCCCTTCTGTCCTCTCTTTCAGCATTTTTCACCACCTTTTATATGTTGCTCTACAAAAAACCATCATTATTCTCATAGGAAACGATATCGGGTTTTTTACCGTTATATTTAACTAAGAACATCGTATATCTTGCTAAAATCCTGAGGAAACGCCTTATGTCTTTTAAGGTGATATTTAGCGAGTGTTCTTCACCGTTTTGGGTGGATATAGCAGTCCGCTTGTCGAAGGAATCCGGTTGGGAACCCTGTTATTGGATTTCAGATCCTTTCATGAAAGACTTGGTAAAAGAAAAATTTCCTGGTATTATTTTTCATTCTAATTTTGATGCGGTTCGAGGAATACGTTCAGCTGACTGCTCGCATCTGAAAATATCTGCTTTGGATCAGTCCATCCTCAAAGAATATGCATATGGTGAATTAATCACGCTACAGATGATGAACCGTATGGACTCAATAGATTGTTTCAGTTATGGGGAACGAGTTCGCCTGTATCATACGCTACTCAGGTATTGGTCCGCTGTTCTTGAACAGTTCAAACCGGATGCTGTTCTTTTTGTCGAATCACCGCATTTAATCTATGATTATATTTTGTTCATGTTATGTAAAAAGAAAGGAATTAAAACGATCATGTTTGACCGGACTTCTTTAGAGGGGTTAATTTTTTCCATGGAAAGCTTCGAAGACGGTTCAAAAGCGATCAAATCCTTGTATGAACAGGTATTAACAGAAAAAAAAGTGGGCTCACCTTTGAAGGTCACGCTCTCTGAATCCTCCGAGAAGTATCTGAAAAGAATATCAGGTGAATATTCAAAAGACCTCCCGTTTTATCATTTCAGTCATCGGTTCCGACCAGAGTTAAAAGGTTTGGTGAAACGGAAATTACTCGAAGTCATACGAAATCCTCGTTTGGTTCTGGTGTGGGCGAAAGTCCCTAATATTTATGAAAAAAGAATGGGGAAAAAAATTGAGGAACCATCCATCATGACGCGATGGGAGTTTATCCGTTGTCGATATCGAGGTCGTCGGAAAAAAAAGCGTCTCCTTCGCTACTATGAGCATCTTGTTCAGGATGTTGATTATACTCGTCCATACATCTATGTCCCTATGCATTATCAACCGGAGCGGAGTACTTCACCGATGGGGGAAGTTTTTGCGAATCAGTTTCTTATGATTGATTTGTTATCAAAAACAGTGCCTGAGGGTTGGCAGATTTATATTAAGGAGAGTCCGCGGCAGTTTAGTACGTTGCGTTCTAATGGTGAACGAGCAAGGACTAAAGATTTTTATGATGACGTGGTCTTGTTACCAAACGTACGATTTATTTCTCTGTCGTGCACCTCGTTTGATTTGATTGATCATTCGAAAGCTGTTGCGACCGTTACGGGGACATCGGGGTGGGAGGCATTGTGTAGAGGAAAACCTGCGTTGATTTTTGGTCATCCCTGGTATCGGTATTGTGAGGGCGTGTTTTATACGCCGACGAAGGAGGCATGTCGTGATGCGGTATCAAAAATTGCTGATGGGTACACCGTTGATAAGGAGTCAGTGCGTCTTTTTGTCTCCGTGGTAGAACGAGTCTGCGCTCGAGGTTTTTTTAATCCGTTACCAATGTTTGCACAGGCTTCCGGTGTTTCGTATGAGGATAACGTTGTGTCGTTAACAAAGGCGATTCAAACGTTTGTTCGGGAGACCTGGCCTGGAAGCACATTGAAAAAATGATAAGCATGGTTGTTTATCGATGATCATTCTGGTTTTTGTTTTTTGAGTTCTTCTCGTACTTGCATGAGTACTTTTTTTGGGTGAATCAGGTCTAAATAGAAGTGGAGATCATCTTTGGTGAATTCTCTGATCAGATACAGTATCCCAAGGTATATCCCGAGGGTAATGAATGCGAGTAGGATAAAGGTGTACCAGTGGATTTCTTGGAGGAATACGCCTAGGGAATACATGATAATGCCTGTGCAGATACCTGCGATGAGATGACGTGGGGTATGGGTTTGCCAGATTTTCATCCCAATGAGTTTTCTTGCAGCGAGTCTATAGCCGACAAATCCGATAAAACTTGAGGCAAATGCTGCGCATGCTGCGCCAGTAGCACCATAGATTTTAAAGGGAGAAAGCAGGCCAGATGCGGGGATAAAGAGGAGGTTAAGTGAAATTGCGCTAATACACGTGAGAACTCCGATGATTGCGGAGATATCAGGTTTATTTATCCCGTTAATTAACGAGGTATACGGCATGGTAAGACTTGAAACAAAAGTGTATAATAAGAGGATGATGAGCACTGGTTTTGCAGGTAGATATGCAGGTAGCATGAGATTGATTACCGGGCCGGCAAAGACGATTAACACCGTAATCATCGGGATGATCACGAGTGAAATATGTCGTTCTGTTAACGCGGTTGTGTCTCTGATTTTATCAAAATTTTTTTCTGCATGGTATTGTGAAACCGTGGGGAAGAGAACCGTGGTAACTGCTTGAGACAGGATCAGAATAACCATTAAGATTTGTTGAATCGTAAAATAGTATCCTACTTCGGTTGCGGTCCAGAAATACCCGATCATGACTTTATCGATATTCATGGAAATCGCTCTAAACCCTGATACCATGGTGATGGGGAGTGCGTATCTGCTATAGTTTTTGATATAGTCCAGATTTGGTTTTTTGAGTGGATATTTTCTCATGAACCAGATACCAAGGAGAAGCCCGGCAAGAGCCCCGAGCGTGTATGTCATGGCTAATGCTCCATAGGCATGGGCTGCGAGAAAAGTCTGAGCAGGTTTCAGGATCCCCGGCCATGAGCCAACTGGAGCAATATTTTTATTGAAAATGGTGACTCCTGCGAGTGCGACCAGTATCATTAACGGGATTTTCACGAAATTTTCAGAGAGTGAAAGGAATTCCAGTTTTGCGATTTCTTTTGTCCCGTTGAACGTGATCTGGGGGATATCTCGGAGGTTGGTGATAATATAATAGATGAGGAAGACGATGATGACTGGTTCAGTCGTCGCATCATAAAACTCTTTATTGAACGCGATTTTCATCACCACAATCGTTCCTATTATTGCGGCAATCATTAGGGTCGTGAGAAAGAGTTTAATGGTGATGTATGTGCCAATGCAGGTTCCTAAGTCTTTGCCTTCTGAAATTCTTTTAATATGTGCCGTGTGAAAACCGAGTTGACCAATGATAGTAAACAGGCCAAGGAATGACATAGCGAATCCGATCACTCCCATGGCTTCTGGTGCAAACCCCCCCCAGAGTCGTGCGAGGACTACCAGGCCAATCCATCCGATAAAAGAAGAAATAAACTCGGCTGAGGCAACGACGAATGATTTCCGTGCGATCATCGGCGTGTGAATCATCTGAGTATTTTTAAATATATACCTGGAGAAAAAACAGGTTGGGGACTACTTATAATATTTTAGCTTGTGGCGTTATTTCACCCTTGGTGATACTCCCGGGGCCAATGAACACATCATTCCCAATCATCGAACCAATGTTAATCGTGGCGTTAATCCCGGTTTGGACATTATCGCCGAGTATAGCTCCGAACTTCCGTCGTTTGGTATCTACTCGTTTCCCATTTAATATCACGGTAACCGTATGTTTATCGAGGCGGAGGTTCGCGATTTTCGTCCCAGCCCCAAGGTTACAGTACTGCCCGATAATCGAATCACCCACATAGTTCTGATGCGGTACATTACTCTGATCCATAATAATAGAGTTTTTGACTTCACACGCATTCCCGACATGACAATGGTTTCCAATAGAGGTGTACGGGCGGATGTAACAGTTCGGTCCGATTTTACAGTCACTCCCAATCACGACGGGTCCCTCGATATAACTCCCTGGTAATATCCTCGTGTTTTTTCCGATACTTGCTGGCCCCTGAATCGTCGCATGTTTCTCAACAGTTCCTTCACATTTCTCCTGGATCTTCTGTAATAAATCCTCATTTGCATCCAGGAGATGCCAGGGGTACACCACGTCTCTCCACTCCTGTAAAAACACGCCATCGAAGGGTTCCTTCTGTGCAAGCATGTTGATTGACTCCGTGACCTCATATTCTCCTCGGGGAGACTTCGGAGTCCGCTTAATAGAGTCGAAAATAGTCTTCTCAAAATGATAGATACCAGCATTTATCACATGAGAAAACGGTTTCTCCATTTTCTCATAAATCTTCAACACCTTTTCTCCTTGCAGTTCCACGATACCGTACTCTTCCGCATTTTCTACCTCGAAGAGGCCGATACTCATCCCTTTCTTACCCATTGTTTTAATGTCTTGTGCCCCGAAAATCGTGTCTCCACACATGACGAGACAGTCATCAACAAACGGTTCCACCATACCAATCGCATGCGCAGTCCCCAAGGCTTTCCCCTGATTCACATACTCGATAGAGACATCCCAGGGGCTGCCATCACCGAAATGATCCCGCACCATCTCGCTTCTATAGCCAACCACGAAAATAAACTCTCGAACACCCGCCTCTTTCGCATTCAGCAGATTCCACTCAAGAATAGGTTTCCCCGCGATAGGCAACATCACCTTCGGTCTCGTGAACGTCAACGGATGCATCCGTTTACCTTCACCCGCAGTCAACACAACACATTTCATACCAATCAGTTTATCTCCTTATTCAACCGTGACTGATTTTGCTAGGTTTCGCGGTTTATCAATAGGGCACTTCCTCAGATCTGCAACATGATACGCTAGCAATTGCAACAGAACCGTTATCGGGATACACGAAAGCATATGCGGAACAGAAGGAAACCGTAGTACGAAATCCACGTAGTTCTCGATCTCTGTATCCTTCTCATCTGCGATCGCAATCACCTTCGGCCCACGCGCCTTCACCTCACCAATGTTCGAAAGCAATTTCTCGTACGTGGAATCCTTCGTCACAATCGCGACCACCGGGGTATCCTTCGTAAGAAGCGCGAAAGGACCATGTTTCAGTTCACCAGCAGCAAACCCCTCCGCATGAATATACGATATCTCCTTCAGTTTCAACGCACCCTCCAACGAGAGCGGATAATTCACCCCACGTCCAATAAAAAACACGGACTGCGCATTCTGTAACTCTTTCGCTATCTTCTTGATATCATCACTCTGATTCAACACCTGCTGAATACACCGCGGGAGCTCCCTCAACTGAATAATTGAGGTATACAACTCATCAGACCCTAGCTTGTTTTTCATCACCGAGATCTTCAACGCAATCAAATACAGGAGAAGAACCTGAGACGTGAACGTTTTTGTCGCCGCGACACCAATCTCAGGACCAGATTGCATAAGAATATACCCATCAGAAATCCTCGTCGCAGTACTCCCAATCACATTCGTAATCACCAGAGTCCTACACCCAGAATTTTTTGCGGCTCGTAACGCAGCCAACGTGTCTGCGGTTTCCCCGGATTGCGTAATCGCGATAACCAACGAGGATTCATTCCGTGATCCGAAATACCGATACTCTGAGGCAAGCTCCACAAAAACAGGGATGTTCGTCATCTGTTCAATAAAATATTTCCCTACAACCCCTGCATAAAAAGAGGTGCCACACGCAACAATGTGGATCGACTCCAGATTATCATTCAAGAGTTTTTCCACTCTCTCCGGAAAACTAATTGATCGTTCTATCTCCGATAGTCTCCCCCGCAAGGTTTGATGAATCGTCGTGGGTTGATCATAGATCTCTTTCAACATGAAATGGGGGAACCCTGATTTCTCTGCATCCTTCACATTCCATCTGATGAGCTCCTCAGTTTTTGTAATAGGTTTTTTCTGTTGATCAAAAACCTTAATCATATTGTTGGTGAGAACACAGACTTCTCCATCGTTGAGATAAACCACGCGGTTCGTATATTTTAAGAAAGCAGGAATATCTGAGGCGAGAAAGTTTTCGTTATCACCAACGCCGATCACGAGGGGGCTTTCGTTGCGTGCGCCGACAAGTTTTCCTGGGTCATCTTCACAAACAACCACGATAGCATAGGACCCCTGGATTTTTTTCAGAGCTGCGAAGACAGCATCTTCGAGGTTTCCTTTGTATTCATCATCGATTAAATGAACGATAACCTCCGTATCGGTTTGAGAAACGAATTTATGACCCTTTTTTTGGAGGTCGTCACGGAGTTTTTTATAGTTTTCAATAATCCCGTTATGAATCAATGCTATTTTTTTGTTGCAGCTGACGTGCGGGTGCGCATTCTCTTTTGTGACTTTACCGTGGGTCGCCCATCGGGTGTGACCAATCCCTGTTGTTCCTTTCAGAGGTGGAAGGACTTTTTCTAACTGGGTTACCTCTCCGACTTCCTTAAACATTTTAAGTTCGGGATCAAGTATGGCGACCCCTGCGGAGTCGTATCCTCGGTACTCAAGTTTTTTTAGGCTTTCCAGTAATACTGTTCTCGCTTCTCGAAATCCGGAATAGCCGATGATTCCACACACGTTACATCACTTTACTTTCACTGGGTACGTTTTTCGTTATTTTTTTAAACGGACTAATATGGCAGCGTCTTCCTAGGATGATTCCTGGCTCTATCACGGTGTGACTGCCGATGGTGCAATCCTCCCCGATCATGGCTCCTATGGTCTCGATTTTTTTGTATTCTCCTTCGATCTCGATTGTTGCCTTGTTTACTATGGTGGAGCAGTTGCTTTCTATGGTGCATCCGGTCCCTATGATGGAATGGGAGAGTGACGCGTGTGATCCGATATGAACGTCGTTCATGATGACGCTGTTTCGTATTTCGCTGAACGGGTGGATCACGGTGTTGTTCCCGATGGTGGTTGATGGGAAGATGCAGGCGTTAGGCCCGATTTCACAGCCGCTGCCGATCGCGACTGGTCCTACGATGTAGCATCCTGAGTAGATGACGGTGTCTTCACCAATGGATACTGCTCCTTTCATGGTGACTCCTTTTTCGATGATTCCGCTTACGGATGCTGGTGCCCGGTGGATCATCTCTTCGGTGATGGAGATGAGGTCCCAGGGGTAGACGATATCTTTCCATACTTGTGCAGGGATGGTGGTGATTTTTTTCCCTGTTTCTACGAGCGATTGGACGATGGTGGAGAGTGCGTAAACGCCTTGTGAGGTGAACTCTTCTAATGTCTCAAAGACGGAGCTGGGGAATTTGTAGATTCCTGTCGAGATAAATCGTCCTTCTTCATCCTTGGGTTTTTCAACGATTTTTTTCAACTCTTTTTTTTCGACGAGTACGACTCCGTATTTTGAGGGATGTGGATGTTCTTTTATGAGAAGAGCATAGTCTGATGGTTCTTGTATGAGATATTCTATGCTTTTTTGGTCGATGATGTTATCCCCTGCAAGGACGATGAAGGAGTCTTTGATGTATTTTTTTGTTTGGAGTAAGGCGTGTGCAGTTCCAAGTTGTTTATCTTGGGTCACGTAGGTTATTTTTACGTCTTCGTAGTCTTTGAAATGTTCAAGAATAACCTCTTTTTTGTATCCAACAACAACGATGATTTCTGATATCCCGCTGTTTTTTACTGCATCGATGACGTATTCGATGATGGGTTTGTTGGCAACCGGGAGCATTACCTTTGGCATCATCTCAGTAAACGGTCGTAATCGTTTTCCTTCACCTGCAGCTAAAATAACGGCTTTCACAGTTTTCGCCCTCCATGGGTAAGCTTTATCCACGTATTTTACGTTTTCTCACCATCAACTATTATTCTAAAAAATGAATTGCTTTGTGTAGAGAATGGAGAAACAGTAGTGTTATCCTATTATTTCGACTGCTTGGTTGTTGACGATTAAAAATTCGACGAGATCATCAGTATCTTTTATTTCTTGTAAACGCTCCGATGGTAATTGATGTGGGTATTTAGAGAGGACGCGGCTTCCGGTTGGTGACCAGCTCGCTATCTCGATGTACTCACCGGTGAAGTCTCGTATGCCACCTAGGATGGTGAATGATTCTGTTTCAAGGCTGAATGAGCAGCAGGTGCATTCGATGACGGTTTTGTAGGGCGTGTAGGCGTTTTCTGCGTCGAAGATTGGTTCCATCTGTACGATGGTGAGTGTTCTACCGCATTGCGGGCAGATGAAGGGTCTGCGATCACCGGTTTTTTCCCAGATATTGGCGAGGATGTCCATATTCTTTTTTATAATCATGGGGGGTATGCTCCTTAGTGTGATATGATTTATTAGAAATTCGTTAATATTATACACGCTTCTTACATAAATAGTTTTGGTTTGAATCTGTTACGTGGAATAGGAATATTTGTTCTGATTTTCACAGTTTTTAGTCAGCTACGTATATATTATTAATTTTTTTTATCAGAAAATATTAATAAGTCTTCTCTTTTTCCTTTGAAAAAACTATGTCACCCTATAGTTTTATTATATCACATTTGATACACGTTTCTTACAAAGGATTAACAGAGAGATGATTCGATGAAAATAATTACATTTCTCACGGATTTTGGTACAGACAACGGATATGTAGCACAGATGAAAGGCGTAGCAGCAGCTCTCACCGACGCCCGCCTCTATGATATCACGCATGAGGTGACACCCCATAATATCCGGGAGGGGGCATTCCTTCTCCAAACCGTTGCTCCGTATTATCCTCCTGGAACTATTCATGTAGCGGTTGTTGACCCAGGGGTTGGAACCGAACGGAAAGCATTGGTTATCACCACACGAACCCAGATCCTTATCGGCCCTGATAATGGGTTGTTGATCCCTGCTGCACGATTCCTTGGTGATTTCACCGTGTATGAGATTATAGATACAAACCAGTTCATGAAATCACCGTCTTACACGTTTCATGGGCGTGACGTCTTCACCCCAGTCGCAGCCCGCATACTCAACGGGGTGCCCTTCGAAAAAATAGGACGGAAGACTACGTCTTGGGTCGACCTTGATTTTGGATATGCGGATATCACCGATAAAACCGCTCAGGGGAAAATCATCTTCATTGATCGTTTCGGTAACATTATCACGAATATCCCCTGGTTCCGACTCCGGGATGTGACCACGTATGGGAAAACGATGATGGTGTTCCTCGGTGAACATAATAAGGAGATACCGTTTGTACACTCGTATGGTCTTGTTCAGAAAGGAGAATTCCTTGCCATGATAGGGAGCAGTAACTATCTTGAGATCAGTATGAATCAGGGGAATGCCGCGAAGACGCTTTCGGTGAAAGAGGATGATCTGATAAAAATATTGTTTGGTTAAAACTCGTGTTTCTTCGTGGTATCGACGGTAGTATAGCTGTTTTCTCCAAGGTAGAATAATGGTTGCATTTTTTGTATTTGGAGTATATCGTTCTGAAACACGTTTTCTTCTATTTGGACGGCGACGACTTCCCCGACTAGGAGGATGTGATCACCAACGCGTTCTTCGCGTTGTAGTCTGCATTCGAGATGAGCATAGGCTTCTTTGATGAGTGGTACACGGATTTTTTTTGCTACAACAAGGGTAAGATTGGTTTCTCGTGTTTTCTCGGTTTTTCTTCCCGTATGCGTCCCGCAGAACTGTGCTTGCGCGGCGAGTTCATAAGGGATGAAGTTTAGTGCATACTCCTTGGTTTTATTGATAAGCTCGTAGGAGTATCGTTTTGATGCGAGTGATATCCCGTAGAGTGGTGGTTTCCTGGAGAGGGTGGTATGCCAGGCGACTGTTACGATGTTGGTTCGTCCTTGTTCATCATTACAGGTGACGAGGACGGTCGGCATCGGGAATGCATATTGGTAGAAATAGTCGAGTGATGCGGGTATTTTCATGTTTATTCTCCTTTTTGTATTTTCTCTATCTTTTTTTAGAATTTGAGGATTGCGTCGAGAAGACCGTGGGCATAGTTGATGCAGCCGAACGCGGTCAGGTAATCTTTTTTCTCTAGGTAGTATTGAGCATCGCTGTAGTATTGACTGGCGAGTTCAACGATTTTATTCTGCTGAGTAGTGAGTGTTTTCTTTTTTAATTGTTTGAGGTTCTCCTGGAACATGATGATGTCTTTCTGGATACGCGTGTATTCATCCATAGATATGTTTTCCTCGGCAGAGTAAGAGTCGGTATGAGAAAATAAATCTTTGTATACACTATTAAAAAAAATAGGCTGTTGAAAAATTAATTGAGCCCTCCCAGCTTCTCATTTTGCTTGGGATGCGCTAAATGAAAAGAACTAGGAGGGTTAGTCTCAGAAAGATTTTATCAAATATTAATCTTTCAGAAGTCGAAGACATACTCAAAAACAACTACAAATACCAGCCAGGAAAACCAGGAAGACCACCACTCTCACCCACAGGAATGTTCCTGTCATTCATCCTCATGTTCCTCAGGATGGAATCCTACCGAGATTACCAAGCATTCCTAGAAAAAGACCAATTCTGGAGACGACAACTTAAATTTGAACAACCTCCAGACATTGGAAGTTTCACCAACTTCCTTAAAAGAATCGGTATACAAACATTTGAACAACCGTTCACCATGGTTGTTCAACAACTTCTTGACAAAGAGTTTCTGAACATTCACACCATCGCCCAAGATGGTTCCATCCTGGAAGGAAACCCAGATGATAGCGAGGGTGAATGGGGATGGGACCATATCAACGAACGCTACATCTACGGATACAAAATCCACGTTGATGTAGATGTCCATGCAGAACTACCCGTCGCACTCACCATCACTCGTGCGAATACGCACGACTCTACCCAGTTCCCTCAACTCTACACCACAGTAAAATCCTATAACACTAGGTTTCCAACACGATATTTTCTTGGAGATAAAGCCTTCGACTCCTCCAAGATTAGAACTATGCTGCTCAGAGACAAAATAACACCTGTTATCAAAGTAGCAAAAACTCGAATAAAACCACAGTATCCATCATGGTTCCAAACATACTACCGGAAAAGAACCGCAGTCGAGCGGTTCTTCTCCCGGCTCAAAGACTTCCTTGACCTCAAAAAACTTAAGGTATATGGAAGAGAAACCGTTCAACTCTACGCCTATCTGATTTGCATTGGCATGTTGTTGATCGGGTACATTAACCACGTGCTTGGATATTCACCCCGCAGCATCAAAACATTCCTACGAACGTGCACCTAACACGTTCGTAACAACAAAGGATGGTTGTTCTTCTCTTTTTGGAGAGATAATCAGATACATGGAGGAGAAAAAGAGAGCGATCACCGTGGTTTTACACCCCTGAAAGACGTTACAAACATCAGAATCTGGTATAAGCACTAACCATTTTGATCATCTGTTTAGAAAAATTCAACTGAACTCAGAATTTTTCAACAGGCTATATTAAAAAAAAATCAGAAAAAAAGAGAAAAAGAAGAGGTGAGGGGGAGCTTTTCCCCTTATGCTGGTTGTAAGCGAAGGAGTAGTGGTCCGAGAACGAACCCGGTGTAGTCTTGTTCAACACTCCCGTAACCTGGTTTTGCTGCTTTCACGGTGAGTGTGACTCGTCCGATACCGAATTTCGCTTTAAGGGTGACGTCGTGTGTGCTCCCGGCGGTGAGGTTGAATGTCCCATTCGCTTCGGTGTTTTTCCTGGTGAAGATGAGTTTTCCTTCGATCGACATTGACCAGTTGATACCATTCACATTTTGTGTTCCGTTGTTTTTAATCGTTGCCGTGATCGTCATCCGTCCGCTCACTGTTGGTATTGTAAGATTCTTTCCTGTTGCAGGTGGTGGTGCACCAGTGATGGTCACAATGATGGAGTTACCCCAGCTGATGCTTTCCATACCATGGCTGTCTTTTGCTTTTGCTTTTGCGGTGAATGTGCCAGCTATCGTCCATTTGTGTTTCACGATCGTGGCCACTCCCTGGGTGTATGGTCCAGTCCAAACGGTGGGGTTTCCATCTCCCCAGTCAATATAGTAATAGACTTGATTCCCTTCTGTGTCGAAGGATTTTACTGTGAATGAGAGTTCTTGGTTGACGCTCCCTGAGGTTGCGCTTTCAAGTGCGGGTGGTGTTGGTGGCGTGTTTTCAACCCCCATCACTGCTGCGGTGTCCTCCAATATGAGGGGATCTCCTTCGCAGGGTTGGAGGGTGATTACCGCCGTGTTGATGCCTTCGCAGCATTCCGTGGTGTTGACGACGAGCACATCAAATTCAATTGTGATGACGTCACTATCATTCAGGTTTACTGTGGAGTTCCACCAGATTGTTCTGTTATCCGATGAGATATTACTTGGTTCCACAGTCGCGTCATTGGCGTATTCTAGGCACTCTGGTAGTGTATCCATTATTGTTATGTCAACATCTTCTAATGATTCTCCGTAGTAGGTGAGCATGAGTCGGAACCTGACGGTGTCGCCGACAACCGCGGTGGTTTCTTCAACCCAGTTTTGCCCTTCTAAGACTTTCTTCTGGAACTTGGTTTGTGGTGGGACACAGTTAATACCAACTTCGTCAGATCCTGTAAGCAAAGGAGCACCACAACATCCACCTAATTCAACGTTGACCTCGTTGTATACCCAGTCATCACAATAGCTGGTGACATTTGCTAGATATTCAATGATGACAGATTCCCCATTAGAGAGGTTAAACGCAGAATACGACCACCAGCTCCAAAGGACATCATTTCCATCGATTATTGTAATCGGTGCTCCAAAACCAGCATGTGGGTAAGTAAAGGTAGCAGAGTTTGCATAAGTGAGGCAACATTCGGGTAAAACATCGGTCACATTCATACATTTTATCAGTACGTCGCCATGATATGTGATTATGATTTTGAATTGGAGTGGTACACCAAGGTGGACTTCACTTAATGAGTCAACCCATTCTCCCCCGTCACCAGCTAATGGGTCCCAGACGAGTTTATCAACATCAACAGAGGGGTACACCATTACCTCTGCCGTATCAGTACCCTGAATTTGACTATTATTACAGTGTTCTGTACCGTTTACAATGGCAGTATTGGTATTCAAACCAAAACCAACAACGGTGGTGTTGAAAATGATCGTAAAACCATCCTCGTTATAGAGGGTATAATCTTCTGGAAAAACCCATGAAATAAGATCACCTTGTATCTCAGGTACAGGGGTTTCCGGTTGTTGTGTTCCCGCGTAGGTTAAACACTCAGGTAGTGTGTCGTTGACAACGATGTTGTTGACATGGTTATAGCGATCGTGGCCAGTCCAGTTGTAGTAAGTAATACGTATCCTGAATTGTACGGTGTCACCTAATGCTGCTTCGATGTAGTCGACCCAGTTTTCTCCATCGTAGACTTGTTTTATGACTTCTAATCTTGATCCTTCCTCGTCACCATTTGCAATGGTTATCCCTGCAGTGAAGACTGAGGTGATCATCAACAGCGCTATGATTAATCCTATACCTATTGTTCTTTTTCTTTTCATAAATTCACCTTTCCTTTATCGTATGTTTGAGATGGTACTCCCCACTCCTGATACGGAGTAAGTATATTATTATTATCATAGTGTACTATTTTAATTTATCGGTAAATGTATTTTTAAAATTAAATATAATAATAGGATAATTTTTTTGTTTTTTTTGTAATCATGTTAATGCGCGTTTTTTTGTTCTTTTTTTTGTATAAACGTAAAATACGCCGTTTTCTTCTATTCTTGTTTTTCTCCTGATTTTTTATTGTGTATTGTCGTTTCTTACCCGACAAAATATTTTGTCGGATTTCAGGCGACAAAATAGAAAACTATTTATATTCACAAAACAACATAATTTTATTAAAATAACTATATAGAATGGTGCAATGCAATGCGAGAACTCAAACTTCGGATCGATACCACCACAGCAAACGCTGTCCGCGAACTCCTGAAATCCGAAGCAGAATCCCGCATCTACCTCTACCTCCTCAAAAAAAACGGGGCAAAAAGCGACGACATCACCAAAGGCACCAAACTCCACCCAAGCACCGTACGAGAACTCCTCTCAAAAATGCACGCGCACCACCTCATCCACCGAGAAAAACTCAAGAACGACAACATCGGGAAACACCCCTACCTCTACTACGCAGCACCACCACGCCACCTCCTCCGACAATACATCACCGAGATAGAACACAAACTCACCAAAATCGCGAACCTCGACACACCCAACTCAACCAATAACACACGAGTACACATCACCATCCATGACACCGATGAGGAGGACGCATGAGACCCATACGTCGCACCGCACAAATCCTGGTGAAATACCCGAAAACCGTTCTAGTCGCGTACACCATTATCGCGATCCTCATAGGACTCCAGATGCAGAACCTCTACATGAGCTCTGATCTCACCAAGTTTTTACCAAAAGACGACCCCACCTTGCAACTCTTAAACAGAATCAACCAGGAATTCAACATAGGATCAACCATCATCATCTACGTCGAAGCAGACGACATCCGAGACCCCCTCGTTCTCAAAGAAATGGACCGTGTCAGCAGAAAAATCAACCACTATGATCTCGATAAAGGAGAACAAGACGGTATCTATTCAGTCCGAAGCCTCGCAGAGATGATCAAACAGGAAAACGCGAAACCCGCGCTCCCTGGAGGACTCGGAGGAACAGGACGATACGAAATCCCCGAAGACCCAACCCTCATCACCAGATACATCGCACGAATTCTCGTCCAAGAAACCGAAGGAATCCTCTACGTTGACACCTACAAAGCCGCAGTCATCGTCTTTCAACTCTCCAAAGACGCAGACTACCCAACCGTGTTAAACACCATACAAACCATCATCAATAAAGAAGTACGATACGCGGAGATGACCGTCACCGGTAGCGTCGCCCTCCAATACGCCGTACGAGAACAAACCTTACAATCCATGAAAATCGTCTTCCCCCTCGCCGCCTTATTTGTCGCCATTAACCTGTTCATCTTCCACAGAACCCTAAAAGGTTTAATCATCGGCTTCCTCCCCTTAGGATACACGTTACTCTTAACATTCGGGATCCTCGGCATAGTGCAACCCGAACTGACGATTCTCTCGATCGCCGTTGTCGCCCTCCTCCTCGGACTCGGTGTTGATTACTCAATATATTTAGCCAACCGATTCGCAGAAGAACACGCAATCCAAGACAAAGTCACCCGCATCGAACAAACCCTCGGACGAACCGGAGTCGCCGTGCTATTATGCGCAGTGACTACCACGATAGGATTCGGCTCATTAATGACCTCAGACATGCCACCGATGGTGACCTTCGGATTCGGATGCGCCCTCGGCATCAGCTTCGCATTCCTCTCAGCATTCATCCTCGTCCCCTGCCTCTGCCTCATATTAAAATACGAGAAAAAAGAAGAAAACCATGGATGGAAACGCTTCGCAGGGTTCGTCGTCGACTACCGAAAACGATTATGTATCGTCGCCTGTCTCTTCCTCATCCTCTCCCTCGTCGTCCTCCCCAGGATAAAAACCGATGTGAACTATCTCGAAATGGCGCCTGAAGGACTCCCTGAGATGGAGAAACTCCTTGAATATTCAAAAAATTTTGGTGGCGGCACAAACTTCAATGCGTTACTCGTTGAAACCGACACTGACGGATTAACCTATCCTGAAGTGATCGAAGCGATATATCAGATGGAGGAGGAGATGCGTGCGACCGGTGCCACCGTGACCTCTATTGCTGATGAAGTCATAAAAATTAATAATGTATTAGAAAGAAGCGCGATCTTAGAAAAAATCGCTGGCTTTGTCGGATTACAAAAACTTATCTTCGATAAAATCGCACAAAACGGAATCGTAGACACCGGCTACTCCAAAACACTCATCGTCGTCTCATTCCCTGTTGGTATCAGCATCGAACAACTCGAACAATCCGTTGAACAAATCAATACGATCGCGGCATCAGCAAGCATCCCCTACAACGGACGTGTGTCTCACCTCGCAGGACAAGATGTCGTCAGCGTCGAAGTCAATAAACAACTCATCAGTTCCCAGATTTCATCCCTCATCACCGCATTATTATTAGTGTTAGCCTGCCTTATACTCGGTTTCAGCTCCACACTTATCGGTTCTATTGCTCTCATACCAGTTCTTTTCGTGCTCGCATGGGAGCCCGGCTCGCTTGTTCTTCTTGATATCCCTCTCTCTGTTGTGAATATCACGATTGCTTCAATCATGATTGGGACCGGGATCGATTATAGTATTCAGACGAATCAACGATTTAAAGAAGAACGAGCCAAAGGAGTATCAAAGATTGATGCGATGAAGACGACTATTGAGACAACCGGGTTATCGTTACTTGCTGCAGCAACAACAACCATCGCTGCGTTACTCTCGACATTCGCAGTGAACATCCCTGTTCTCCATCAGTTCAGCCTTGTAGTCATCTGTCTGATTGTTTTCTCGTTCGCAGCTGCAATCTGTGTTCTTCCCACTCTGTTAACTTCGAGGTTCATAAAATAATTTTTTTTTATTTATTTCTTCGGTTTTTTTTTATGTTTGATAGTATTATTCTACACAAAAAAAATACGTAAGGAAAAATCATACAAAATTTTTTATCTCATAAGACAATAATGATACTGTCTATGAGAAAAAACCAGGAGTATACCCTTGTTCTGTTTGATATGGATGGAACGTTGCTCAACGGGAGAACGATTCTTTCTATCTCCGAAAAGAAAGGCTTGAAAGACACTGTGCTGTCGCTTTTACAGAGTACTAAAGAGCCGTATGATGTCTCTCTTGAAATCGCGCGACTCCTGAAAGGCTTTGATTGTCGTGAGCTTCTCCAAATTTTTCGTATGATTCCTCTACAGGATCATGTCAAGGATGTTCTAAAAAAGTTGAGAGAACAAAACGTGAAGACTGCGATTGTGACGGATAGTTATCAGTTTCTTGCTGATGATCTCCGACAACGGTTACAAATCGATTACGCGTTTGCCAATAATATTATAATTAATGAACACATTATCACTGGTGATTTACAACCTCATAATCATGCTCGTCAGCGAAACGATGATGGGAAGTTGTATTCTATTTGCAAAGGATCGGTCTTAGATTCCCTTTGTGATAAGTTACACTTTAGACCAGAGCAGTGTATAGCGGTTGGAGACGGATTTGTTGACATCGACATGATAAAAAAATCAGGTGTCGGTATCGCTTATAACGCCCCTCTTGAGGTTCGGAACCATGCAGACATCGTTTCCGATGATTTGCGTGTTATCCTTAATTATATAAAGATGTGATTGAGATGGATATTAAACAAGAAGAAATCGCAACATTACATGATTTACATGTTGATACGAAACGGTTGATGAAAGATCTGAGCGAGGTAACCGTTGACCGACCAGTATCCGTGATTATGCCAATGTTATATTCTGAAATGAAACAGAACGCGTTACCCAACATTGTTGAACATCTGAACAAATGTACGTACCTTAAAGAGGTAATCATCCCTCTCGCGGCAAAAAACAAGCAGGAGTTCAATCACGTGAAACGGTTTTTTTCAAAACTGTCGATCCCTAAGCTCATCATCTGGTGTAACGGCCCGAAAATCTCCAGTCTTCTTACCTCATTGAAATCCCAAGGACTTGATTTAACAAAGTTTAGTGGGAAAGGGCGAGATGTCTGGCTTGGGTTAGGGATAGCCTCTATCGAATCCTATGGGATCGCGCTTCACGATGCTGATATCCAGGGCTATCACGAGTTGATACCAACAAGACTTCTGTACCCTCTGCTTGAGCCGGAGCTTGATTTTAAGTTCAACAAAGGATATTACGCGCGAACAAACACGGATAAATCGGTGATGTACGGCCGAGTATTCCGTTTATTTCTTGATCCCCTTCTGCGTTCTTTAGTTGACACGTTGGGTGAAGAACCTGATTTCATCCGGTTCCTTCGATCGTTTCGTTACCCGATCTCTGGAGAGTTCGCATTAACCAGTGATCTCGCCAGGGATTTCAACATCCCGGTTGACTGGGGTATTGAAGTCGGTGTTATGGCAGAAATCTACCGCAATGTTGCAATAAAACGGATCTGCCAATCTGATCTCGGTTTTTATGAGCATAAACACCAGGATATCGGTGATTCCGGTACTGGTCTTGTAAAAATGTCACGAGATATTTTCCAGAGTCTTCTCAGAGTATTAACAGAAGAGGATCATATTCAGATATCAAGACCATTTTTACTCTCCCTCATGGTTATTTACAAGAAAAACGTTCAAATCGCGATCAGAAAGTATCATGCTGACGCGTTGTATAACGGAATAAATTATGATCGGCATCTAGAAGAAACCATGGCGGATAAATTCAGCCAAGAGTTACTCAATGCTGGTAACAAATATCTCTTAAAACCTGTAGGTACCCGAATGCCTGATTGGTTACGAACCATGACTGCGAGAGAAAAAATACGAGAAGAGCTTCTTGAGATAGTGATTGATGAAAATGAGTAATGAGATCATGATGAACCCAAAAATCGCTCAGCAGATAAAATTATCAGATGAGATGAAAGAGAGCTGCAAGCGTATTAAGCCGGTAGACATCATCGTCGGTGTGTTGTGTAAAGATGTTGAACCCACCGTCTTGAATGTTTTAAACGTGGTGAACGAGGGGCTGTATCAGAGTTTCCCTGATTCAAAAAAAGCTATTGTTGTCTCTGAGGGACATTCAACTGATAAAACCTATGAGGTTCTTGATCTTTTTCAACCGTATAGCACTATCGAAAAAATCGTAACAAGAGACATGACAACTGGTGGGAAAGGCGCTGGTGTACTCACTATTTTTGAGATCGCTCATGAGCTTGATGCGAAATGCGTCGTGCTTATGGATGGTGATTTACTGAGTATTAAACCGGTTTGGGTGCAAACCATCGCTAATCCTATTATTTATGGTCGCGCGGATCTTACAGTTCCGTATTATATCAGGCATAAATATGATGCGGTTATCACTAATAATCTAGTGTATCCGTTCACTCGTGCATTGTATGGGTTGGATATTCGTCAGCCGATAGCAGGGGAGTTCGCGTTATCAAGAAATTTGTATGAGACGTTACGGTCGCATCCATTGTTTCCGCTTGATTTTGGTATCGATATTTTTATTGTGACGGTTGCCGCTGCAAAAGAAATGAAAGTCAAAGAAGGATTGTATTCGCTGAAAATACATGGATCCACAATGAGCTATCTGGAACCCGAAAAACTGCTGATCCCTATGTTTACGAAAGTCACAGGGATGATGTTTGAGCTTGCGAGTTACTATGAACTGTATTGGAAGAGTCGACCTCACATGATTAATAAATCGTTTTATCGAAAAAGTTATAGCAAACCCCCTGTGCCCGTAAAAATTGATCTCGAGAAACTCAAGTATACCTTTCTCACAGAATATCCGACGAAAAAAGAGGCTATGAGTAAACTCCTTCCACCTGATCTGATGAAGGATCTTGACGCGAGTATACGGGCAAACGGGGTTTTTGATTCTGAGCTTTGGTCAAAAACTGTGTACAATTATACGGCTGCGTATAAATATGCGAAAAATAGTACGGAGAAAACAGCCGTGCTTGATTCGTTGAAGACCTTGTGGATTGGACGGTATATTAGTTTTATTGAGGAAACTGAGAATATGAATATTAACGAGTCTGAGGCGGTGCTGCAGAAACAAGCAACCATCTTCGAAAAAAATATTAATTATCTCATCTCGATCTATTAACAAACAGTATACGCGTGTGTCTTGGTTATTTCGATGGTTTTTCTCTCATGAGGATCTCCCTATGGGGATACGCGATTTCTACATCCTCAGCTTTTCTGATTTGATTAAAAATCTCTCTTCGAATATTGGTACCTATTTCATTTCGTTTCATAGCAATAGTATAATACCGGACGGTGACATCAATGCCGGAGTCTCTGAATTGTAAACGGATATGGGGTTCTTTTGGTATTTTTTTTGGGAATTCGCTCCAATAGGGTTCCATGATTTTCTTGACTGCGTTGGTAATGATTTCTTCGGCTTTCTCTAAATTGCTTTCGTATGTGATAGCGGTCACGACATCTACGAGGATATAATCATCTTGATGCGTGTAATTAATAATCTCTTTTTCGAAAATACTTGAGGTGGGAATCATCGCGGTTCTCCCAGATCGTTCTTCTCCCTCAATTGTGCCGCCTACTTCGTCTAGGTAGATATGTGTGAGTGTGATATCGGTGATGTCGCCTTTGATGTTGGAGAGGAGGATTCTATCGCCGATATTAAATGGTCTTCGGGTTATGAGGATTAACCATGCGACAACACCGCTGATCGGTTTTTGAAGTGCCCAGCCGATTGCCACGGTGAGTAATGCAGCGATAAAACTCAAATCGCCTAGGTCACCGAAAAAAACCTCTACCACTATAACGATGATGAAAAAGATAAAGAGAAATTGAGTGAGGCTCAGAAAGACTTTTACGTTAGAAACCTGTTTTTTTGTTTGTACTTTTTTCATTAAATATCTTTGTAATAGTTTAAAGACAATAAAAAAAATGATAACCGCGATAATTAGAAATACCAGTGGTAAAAGTATATGGGAGTTGTTTCCTAAATATGTTTTAATATCGTCGATAACAATCATGAGTATCACTTGTTGTCTATGATGGTTTTTTTCTGATTTTTCCCTGATACTATGGTTGTTGGTATTTCAGGTATACGTCATATTTGATTTTTTCTTATAAAGGTATGCGTCGTTTATTGCTTTTTTTTTGTTTATTGAATGTCTATGAGGATTAATTATTTAAACGGTGGATTGTTTTTCGTTATCCCTATACGTCTGAATGACTGTGTAGCAATGATGCGACCACGATGATATGGATAATCCTTAGTATTTTATGTATAATGATTCTTATTAGTTTTTCTGCTTTTTTTTCTAGTGCGGAGATGGCTTTCGTCTCTATTAATCGGGCAGTGGTGAGGGATAAAGCGCGAGAAGGCGATAGACGTGCGCAGATTTTGGATAAGCTGTTACAGGACCCTGAGCGGGTGATTAGCGCTGTTGTTATTGGAAATAATTTGGTGAATATTCTTGCGTCGATATTGGCGGGTGCTGTTGCGACCATCGTTTTTGGAAATATCGGTATCGGTGTTGCTACCGTGGTGATGATGTTTGTGGTGATTATTTTAAGTGAAGTCACTCCGAAATCTCTTGGTATGCATAACATGCGTTTAGCGCTCCATGTTGCACGTCCGCTTGCTGTCGTCACCTGGTTGTTTCATCCCCTGATTGTTGTTGTGATTGGTGCGTCTAATGGGATACTTCGACTTGTGGGTGGTAAGAAACGACGGAGGTCACGGGTGACGGAGCAGGTGATCATGGCGATGATGAGGCTTGGTGAGGCTGAGGGGACTATTGAGCGTGATGAACGGGAGATGGTGAAGGACGTGTTTGAATTTGATGAGACCCGTGCTCATGAGATTTACACTCCGAAAGAGAAGGTTGTATGTATTCACGAAAATGAGACGATCGCTGCTCTTATCGAGAAATCAATTCAGACCGGTTTTTCTCGTTTCCCGGTCTATCGAAACGATTTGGATGATATCGTTGGTATGGTTCATGTGAAAGATACATTTAGGTTAACGGACAAGAACGTTATGGTG
>JAZDGT010000026.1:0-39780 GCA_043806635.1 Methanobacteriota archaeon
GGATAATTATAATTCCGAGACGCATACGATGAATAAACCAACAATGCGAGTCAGCACTGGTTTAACCGAGTTAGACGGGATACTACAAGGTGGTCTTCCACAAAACAGTATTACCTTAATCTCTGGGACACCCGGCTCAGGAAAAACAATCCTGTGTTATCACTATATAGACGCTGGTGTTAAACACGGGGAAAAATGTTTATTTTTAACCTCGGATGAACGGGTTGAAAACATTCTCTCTCAAGCAAAAGAGTTAGGGTTCGATTTCCAATCCGCGATTAATACTGGTCAATTAAAGTTCCTATACCTTGATCTCGATCGGGGGAATATCCATCGGGAGATAGAAGATGAGATACGACATGGTACCTATACTCGTATTGTCTTGGATTCGTTAACACCAGTTGCAGAAGCACCAGTATGGGTAACGGGTACTGGTGCTGAGATCATCCCGTCTCTGGATCGCTCAACCCCGACGACGACGTATCCCTTAGACTCTGTACCTGCGACCCGGGTTCATGTGCGTCGGATGATGAGTATTCTTAGTATGAAACCGGGTACCGCGATAGTAACCTCTGAAATCCCTGAGGGGTCTCGTTGTCTCTCTCGTGATTCGATCTCTGAGTTTCTCGCGGACGGTATTATTCTCCTTGATCTCGATACGACGATGGATAGACGGAAAATAACAATCCGGAAGATGCGGAGAACGAAACACACCTTAAAACCGTTTAATATCGCGATTACTGAAGGCGGAATAAAGTTCGTATAAGACGGAACCCTGTTTTTTTTCATCTCTGTGCACACGAAAGATAAAAAAACTCAGACGGTATGTGCATAGAGTATGATACAATCGAATCCTCTACCTCATCTCTTTCAAACGTTTTTTGTCTCACGGGAAATAAGTGGTTCGTCTCAAATTGATGAGATGATCAGCTGTGGGAAAACAATTGATTATAAACCGCTTCATACTGATGGTCAAGGAAGTATGAGTGTTGCTTTTGGGAACCGTGTACTCGTCACTGGAGAGGATGTGTATCTGCCGCGTCTTTCTCATGAGGAAGTCGTTGAACTCGTGGATTATGATGCTATCAAGAATGTTGTGTTAGCCGCAGGAAAAATATCCCCTTGTCGAGAGACACCGGTGCATTGGATGATTCAAAAAGCTCGCCATGATATCCATGCTGTAGTTTTTTTACACGATAAAAAGATAGGAGAACACCCTCTTAGTGATATTCCTACAACTGGGAAAAGTTATCCTCTTGGGACGATTGAATCCGTCAAAGAAATATTACGAACCTTACGCGAGGGAAATATCATTATGGTAAAGGATGCTGGGTTATTGATTACGGGGATGACGCTCCATGAAATCGAAGAAAAAGGAGTCCAAGTACTGAAGAGGATAACACTATGAGGATCGAAGGAAAAGAGTATCGGGCTCTTTGGTTTGAAGAAAAAACACTTCAATGTATAGACCAACGAAAACTCCCGTACGCGTTTCAGATATTTACTGCGAAAACCGTTGAAGACGTCGCTTTTGCTATTAAGGCGATGGTGGTTCGTGGTGCTCCCGCGATCGGTGCCGCAGCAGTCTACGGGATGGCTCTTGGGAAAAAAAATCCTATGGAATCCGCAGCTCTTTTACGGGGGACACGGCCAACCGCATATGATCTGTTTTATGCGATAGATTATATGCTTGAGAAAATAACTACAGGGGAAGACGCAGATGATGCCGCCTCCCGATATGTTGAGGATCTTATTAGTCGATGTAAACGGATTGGGGAATACGGAGAGCGATTGATCAATGATGGGATGCAGATTCTTACTCATTGTAACGCTGGTGCTCTCGCCACCGTTGATTACGGGACCGCTCTTGCACCTTTACGCATTGCACAGAGGAAAAACAAAAAGATTTTCGTCTACGCTGATGAGACCAGACCACGTCTGCAGGGGTTACTCACCGCGTGGGAGTTACACCATGAAGAGATTCCCCATATAGTGATCGCTGATAACGCCGCAGGATATTTTATGAGAACTGGCGAGGTAGACTTGGTGATAGTTGGAGCGGACCGTATCGCGCAGAACGGTGATGTCGCCAATAAGATAGGAACATATGAGAAAGCAGTTGTTGCCAAAGAAAATGGTATCCCGTTCTATGTTGCTGCACCGATGAGTACATTTGATCAAACAATAAAGGATGGGAAACAGATTCATATCGAGGAACGATCCGGTGATGAAATCACTGATATCCATGGGACGAAGGTTTTCCCGGGGTGGGTGCAAGTGAAAAACCCGGCATTCGATATCACTCCAAAAAAGTATATCACTGGGTATATCACTGAGAATGGTATCATTAAAAAATAAAAAAGATTAGAAGAGTAATTACACTGCAGACTCTTCTGTATAATCCGGTTTTTTTATCCGTTGTTTATCGGTTGATACGGGTTAAACGCTGGATCACCGTATAAGACGAACTCATGGAGGGCAACATATTTTTTATCCAGTACGCGTGTGCGTTCATTCTCAGCCTGTGAGTTATACAGTGATGATGTAAGTTGTGTATCAAGCCACGTATTCCCCGTTGAAATAGTCAATGGTGGTGACCAGAGGAATGTTGAGTTCGCATCTTTTGAAAGGAAAGCGTTTTTCGCGTTTCGTAACGCAAGCCCTGTCGTATTATCATCCACGAGGTTAAGGATGAAATCTTCTGCGATGACCGCACCAAAATGCAGATCAGGGTATTCCCCCTTCAGTTTAAGTCGCAGGGTTGCGTTGAGATACCCCAGGATACCGAATCCGACTCCACCTGGAAATGGCCGCGGGTCAAGATACCCAGGATCAGCGGTGACCCGTGTTGCACCGACATAGGCGTTCACCCCTGCATGAATATACGTCTGTGACAATGTGTTCTCCGGGTTCATACCATCGGTTCGAGCGGTGATACAGCTCTCAACATAGATAACTGAGGGACCATACTCCATGTTTTCGACTGATCGGATCTCGAAATTCCCTTTATCTGAGAGGCGACTACTCAATGATGGTTTAATACGAGAGAGTGCGGTGATAAACGGGAATCCACGGCATCCGAGTAAGACATCACCAAACTCATACAAGAAATAGATCCCATGAGCAAACGCGAAAATAAGACTGCTATTCAGTTGATCCGCACCGCCGGTGACTTGATCTGTGGAGCTGATCTTGCCAAGAATATTTTTAGAAAACAGAATTCGACTCAGTAACCCTGTTTTTTCTATTGCATCCAGTCCCTCTTGGCTATATCCTTCTCGTTGGGATGCGAGCCATCGGGTACTTTTTACCGTATAATTACCGGTTTCCATATCCTTTTGAAGTCGCTCATTAATAAATGTGCTTTCACCTGTTGGGAACTTCGTTGGTTCATCCCGTGCACCTGGGTTAAGCAGTTTCATGATTCGCGTGATAACTGGTAGGTTCTGGAATTCTAACCCGCACCCAGTCTGAACAAGGGCGTTATTCTTCCATGTACCCATCCCTGCAATGATACGATTATAATAAATCGTCCGTGCAATCAACGCACTACAATCCTGTACATCCCGACCAGTGACGCGTCCCACAATATTCTCCATAAACGGCCAATACGTGTAGGTATCATTCTCAGGATCCATTGGTCGAGGATCGATATCACCATAGATGTAATCACTGGGGACCGCAAATCCCATGAGATACGCGTCAGCATCAGGACGCCCATCAGGGTTATAATAAAAGTACATTGGAACCATAGTTGGATCCGCGACAATCGCAATATACAGGGGGCGTGCTGCAAAGAAATCTCGAAGACTTTTTACGTCCTCAATACTTGAATTCTGAAAATGCGCGATTCCAAGTAATAACTCATTTAACTCACTATGGATACCCATGGTATGATTATTCGAAGGAACAATCAACCTCGGGTTTGTACCAGGTTGTGAAACACCCGGACACGGTGTACCATTTTCTAGCACATTATCGTCTGCAGCAAACGCGTATTCAGGTTTACCGCAGAGAATTCCCCCATGATACGCTGTCAGATATGGTGAAAGGGATGAAATATTTTTCATTAGGGGTACAATCGGTGTATCAAGTTTTTCAAGAGTTATTGTAAGATTATACGCGCCTTCCTTCGACGCAAACCAATGACCAAGGATCATTACATCGAATTGACCAGTTTCATTATACAAGATGGACTCATAATGAAGGCGATCTTTCACAAGAGCCCCAGTTGAATTCCGTTCGGGCATTCCGCCACCAGTTGTTCCATAGATATATCGGTATCCCTCGGAGTTACTCAGAATCACATACATCTGGTCACCAAGGAGATCCACCTGGTCGGAATTCAGGTTTTCTAAATCAATTTTAATCCTAGCATATTTATAGTCTATTGGGATCGAAAAATTGTGTTGACCAATCGAATTACCTTTTAGGAGAACGTTGAGTGCTTGGGTGGGAAGAACAACACTTGAAGAGATGGTTCCTGAGAACGGGATAACCTTTGTATCAAGGACTGTTGGTCGTGAGATATCAGCAGGGTTTGTGAACGTGATATATTGAACTGGTTGATGAAAGACCCAGTCTCGTACATAAAGAGTTGAATTCACAACTTCATTTGCATTTTGAAATTGATAATATGAATCATATTCATGGTAAGGATTGAGATTTCCGCATATTAAATAAGCTTCAGCTTGAAGAGAATCAATTACGTCAGCAACCTCTTGATCGATTACATCTGTGACGATTATTGGTAGACCAAGATAAGATGCGATAGGTGTCGCGAGAACACCAAGGTTATATCCTGAAGTATCATTTTTTATGATTAGAACAATTTTGCTGCTTTCCCAAAATGTTTCAGCAACAAAAAGAGATGTTTCCTTCGCATTCATCGAGCCGTTGATCTCGTAATCAACGGGGATATTGATTTGAGTAATCGCTCGAGTGACGGCGGTGGAGGGGTTATCATAATCTTGTATATACAAAGGGATAAGTGTTTGATTACCATTTTCATTATAATGGACTGCGAGCGGTGTTGCAATCAATGCATAAAAAGGGTCATTATCAGAAACCGTGATTGCTGAGGGGAGAGAGGATGAGAAAACAGAAAAGGGATCATGAGGGTTTTCATCAAGGCTTCCGAGAAGTGTATCCGGACTATGTAACCCGTTAATTAAGTTAGATACGGGTATATTTGCGGAACCAAGTGATGTCATTAGTAAAAGAATCACCACTAATGCAGATAGGAAATATTTTGTATATTTCATTTGTATCACTTATTTATTATTAGTTGAAATATATTTAAACATTGTCATTGAGGTATTCCTAAGAAGAATACAGAAGGATAAATTGTAATAAAATCTATTTTTTATATCTGTATCGCGTACAATATACCCGATATTGCAACATACAGGATGCCATCATCACTGAGTATATTGGAGCGTATTGGAGTTGTTTGATAGTTTTGGGTAATATTATCTATTGTGAACTGTGGGCTGAATACCCATCTGTTTTCACCAGAGGATAGGTTTGTTGCGTAGAGGCATCCGTCATCAGAAGCAAAGAAAACAGTCTCGTTTAATACTCCCGGTACCGAGTGGATTCCTGCGTTCATAGGGAATATCCATTCTTGTGTTCCGTTTTTCTTATTGAGTGCGTAAATGTGATTATCTTCGGAGCCAACGATAAGCGTGGACCCAATGATTGCTGGCGAGGTATCGATGCCCCATCCGGTCTCAAATGACCAGAGTAATTCGCCAGTGGATACGTTTAATGCATAAACTCGAGTATCCCATGACCCAAAATAGACGATGTCATCGTTGTAGAGTGGTGGTGACGTGAGTGGTCCCTTCGTTTGGTAACTCCATATGGTTGTATGGTTTGTTGCGTAGAGCGCGTAAATGGTCGTATTTGAAGCAAGGTAGATTATATCATTAATGATATAAAACTGAGTTTCGGCGGGATAATGTATCTGCCATATTTTCGTTTTTGTACTGATGTTGTATGCATACACGTTCCTGTTTTTATCACCGAATATCAACAGATTATTCGTTATTAAGGGTCCAGAGACGACGGAGATGTTCGCGAGGCTCCAGACTAGGGTTCCGTTCCGGTTAAACCCTGATATTCCTGCTGATGATCCAACGTATATGATATCTTGATACATGATGGGTGTTGTAGGATTACTTCCTAGAGAACGTTTCCATCGGAGTGTCCCATTGGTTTTATCAACGGCTATGAAAGCATTTGACGAAATACTGAGATAGAGGGTGTTGTTATGGATGATCCCCTGGGACGTGAAATCGTTTCTTGTATCTCCTGTGTTATATTCCCATTGTATGGTGGGGGTAGATCCTAATGATTGTTTTGTTGTAGGTAACGTATAGTTCTCTTTTGGGGGTAGGCTGTAGAAACGTACCCAACCCGTTGGAGGTATCTGCTCTATGATAGGGGTTGGATTGTTTACATTGGATATGTTCAGGATTTTTCCACCAGGGTTACCCCAGAAGAGCCACATCCCTTTTTGTGCGACGAGTGAGGTATCTGTGATTTTACAATCCGTGGACCATTGTACAATAGGTGGTGTGGCCATGATGGTTTTGACAACATCGACGTCGATGTCTCCGTAGTAGTAGTTTCCGAGTTCTTCGTATTTGAGGTCACGGCTCTCCGGACGGTAGAAGATGCTGTGGTAACCGAACCCTGAGGTGTTAAACAACAGATGAGAGAGTAATCGTGAAATAAGTTTTTTCCATTCGACTTTTTCGAGTCTGACGCCCAGATCTTCGGGGTTGTTTGCTGACCAGTAGAACCCGTTAAAGGTGCGTTGTACGCTGTATCGACGGTAGCCGAGGTCAAGCCTGGCGATTTCCCCGGTTTTCGTGTCTCCGATGAGCCAGACTGCGTTCATTGCACCATCGTTGCGATGTCGAAGGTAATAGATGACGTCGTCGATGCTATCTGCGTATTGCATCGCGGTTCGTGCGCGGACTGCAAGAGGAAGGCCAATATCGTCATACATGCCTTGCGGCACCGTGGTTTCAAGAAGAACGATCCCAGCGTCGTTCTGGTAGAAATCATGGTCACTCCAAATAAACCCGGGTGACGCGGTCATCTGTATACGATGACCGGTAGTGGGTTGGATGTCGAGGATGATGTTCCACCGTAAGCAGATGTAGTAGGTCCACCACCAGGATCCTGGACCACAATACATCGAGTTTGAGATGACGACTTGTCCATCGGTGGTCGCGTTTCCTGTGGCGATAAACCCATTGCAATGATGGGTAAATAATTCAAGGTTACCTGCTGTAGAGAGTGCTTTCATATCGGTTGATGAAGAGTCCGTGTTTATTGGTTGAAGGTAATAAAGGAAGGTTCGTAGAGGGTGTATCCGTTCGATTTTTCGCTCTAGTTTAGAAAGAAACTCGTACATGACATTCAGGGCGAGTATGTCGTTGTAGGTGATGTTCCGGTTGAAGAGGTTTTTCCCTGTTTTGTTGACTCCGTCTGCGATGCCTTGCATTTCTTGTTGGTATTCCTCAGGTATTTTGTTTGCGTAGAGTCGAGTGCATTCCTTGGTGCAGTAGTTCCACCAGGTTTCTGATATTTTGTCGTATCTGGTTTCTGAGAGGTATGGGGTGAGTAGGCTGAGGAGTTCTCGGTTGTGGATGGTGTTGCTCCATCGGGTGATGATGTCGATGATTTCGCCTGCGAGGAGGTATCCGTGTTGGAGACCTCGTTCGTACGGGTCTCCTTCAATGTGGACGTAGACCCATCCTTGGATATTGTACCGGTACCCGTTTTCGTATTGAGTAGCATTGTGTAAGGCGTCAGAGGAGAGAGGTTGAGCATTTTTTTCATGAGATATTGCTATAGCACTCGGTAAACAGAGGAAAATGCAGAGAAGAATAGCGAGGATTGGTTTTTTCATAGGACTCAACAGAGACAAATGTTATATGGTTTTTATTATTATATAATATTTGTTATTCAAAAGGATTTCTTTTTTTATTGTGTTTGCACATGTCTATTATGGTTTAACATGCTTTAACGTATAAACTAAGGATGATCTTATTTTGATATTAAAAAAATTACCAAGATTCGATATTTTTAAGAACACGTGTTTTTTTACCTTTTCATTATGAAACACCATATCTCCATTGTTCCGTTGCTGACTTGTATTGTGCTTACGACGACAATAATCCCAGGTATTCACGCAGTAGATACATCAGAACCATGGGGCTTGGCTACACCAATTTTTACACTTAGTTACCAAGGTGAACATATCTCCTATAGCTATGATGATCTCGTGGCATTGGAAACGTATCAGGGGAATGGCGGACGGTTAAAAGTAACTGGTGACGTCGTCGGCCCTTTTACGTACACGGGTGTCAGGATTTCAACGTTAGTGGAAGAACTACCCAACCCCCCAGCAGAGTACAGCATTATCGTTATTTCAGAAGACGGGTATGTGACCAAGTTCTCTTCTGATCAAGTACACGGAGATATCATGGTGTATGATACGGACGGAGAAGAAGTCAGTGTCGGTGGTGTTATCATGATACTCGCCTACGAAGAAGAAGGTATATCAGATTTTGATGGTGGCCCTCTTCGAATCTCGTGGATAAACGCTGATGCTCCTATCACGGATGCATTCCTTTGGATAAAATATATGAAAGAGATCGAAATCATCGATTATTCAGTAGAAGACACGACTGCTCCTGTTGTCAGTCTCGAGAAGCCAACCACGGGATTGTATATCGTTGATCGTCGTTTTTTCCCGTTCCCTCGAACAATAATTCTGGGTTCCATCACTATTACTGTAGATGTGGCTGATGAGGACTCTGGTGTGTCTCAGGTGTTATTTATCGTTGATGATGCGATGAAAGCGAAAAAAAATATCGGACTAATGGAGTGGGAATGGGATGAGCATGTGTTTGGTACCCATACGATTAAAGTTGTCTCCTATGATTACGCGGGGAATATCGCTGATGTAACACGAGAGGTATGGATTTTTAATCCGTAGTAACATAGTACGTTACTCGTATTCTTTTATAGGGGTTTATAAACCAATAAAAGACAACAACCTTTATATATAAGTTCTGTTATTCGGCTTAAAAGCATATCGAAAAGTATAAAAGATTTATGGGGGAACAAAATCCATGATACCCATTCAAAGTAAAAAGAAAAAAGACAAACGACAAAGCGTCGAAGAAATTATTCAATGCCCAGAATGCGGCAGCACCCATCTCAGTAAAGATTACTCCAGAGCAGAACTCGTCTGCGAAGACTGCGGACTCGTCCTTGATGAAGACTTCATAGATCACGGACCAGAATGGCGCGCATTCGACAGCGACCAACGAGAAAAACGAGCACGAGTCGGCGCACCCATGACCTACACCATCCACGACAAAGGACTCAGCACCGTCATCGGATGGAAAAACCGAGACTCCTACGGAAAATCCATCCCCACCAGAAACCGGGCACAACTCTACCGACTCCGAAAATGGCAACGCCGAATCAGAATAAGCGACGCAACAGAAAGAAACCTCGCATTCGCCTTATCCGAATTAGATAGAATGGCATCAGGTATGGGACTCCCCAGGACCGTCCGAGAAACCGCGGCTATGGTTTACCGAAAAGCAGTACTCAAAAACCTCATCCGAGGACGTAGCATCGAAGGCGTCTCCGCCTCCGCACTCTACGCCGCCTGCAGACAATGTAACGTCCCAAGAACACTCGATGAAATCGCGGGCTCCTCACGCGTCTCACGAAAAGAGATTGGGAGAACCTACCGCTTCATCGCCCGCGAACTCGGCCTGAAACTCATGCCCACATCTCCCCAAGATTACATCTCACGGTTCTGCAGCGAACTCAAACTCAGTGGTGACGTCCAAGCCAAAGCAATCGAGATACTCAAAGATGCTGCCGATAAAGAACTCACCAGTGGACGAGGACCAACAGGTGTCGCTGCTGCATCCATCTACATCTCATCAATCCTCTGCGGAGAACGACGCACCCAACGAGAAGTCGCCGACGTCGCAGGAGTCACCGAAGTCACGATTAGGAATCGATACAAGGAATTGGCAGAGCGACTTGACATCGACATCATCCTCTAATCCTTTTTTTCTTTTTTTTTATTATGTCCACGAGATGGTATCAGGAAAAAAAGAAAGAACATTATTATCGTGAAGCGAAGCGCGTTGGATACCGAGCACGCTCTGCGTTTAAACTCCAACAAATCCAACAAAAATTCCATGTTCTACGAAAAGATGACATCGTAGTTGATTTAGGCGCTGCACCTGGGGGTTGGAGCCAAGTCGCACGAGAACTCGTCGGATCCCACGGCCAAGTCATCGGGGTTGATCTCTCACCCATGAAACCTCTGGAAGGAACCCAGATTATCCAAGGGGATATGACAGATTCGGTGACCGTGGAGCGTCTCAAGAATCTTCTCCAGGGGAAACCAGCGGATGTGGTGATATCTGATATGTCACCTGAGATCTCAGGGAATTATTCTGTTGATCAAGCACGCAGTATCTGGTTATGCGAACATGCGTTATCGTTTGCACAAGCAGTACTGAAACATGATGGACATTTTGTGTGTAAAGCATTCGAAGGTGAAGACCTTAAAACATTTCTAAATACGGTGAAACAAAATTTCTCTCTCGTAAAACATTTTGCACCAGAGGCATCCAGGAAAAGTAGCTCAGAGATCTACATCATTGCAAAATCGTATCATCCCTTGGGAAACACAGAATAAATGAAAGAATATATTATATATAGTAATTGATATCTAGGTGTTCCTTCATTACCCTCAAAGGACTTGGTAGGCATTTCCATGGAGACATCTCACTCACTTGATACGTTTTTTCAGAGTGCATATAGAGATGTTGAGGGGAAGATTCAAGAGGTAGTCTCTGATGAAAAAATATTATCGATACTCCATGGGGGGAAACGTTTACGGCCTCTTCTTGCTTTGCTTTCGTTTAAGGTATGCACGGGTGGTGAAGAAACCCCAGAACGGTATCAAGCGGTTCTTGAGGAGATGGTCGGTGTTGAATTAGCACATAATGCGTCATTGATTCATGATGATATCATTGATGGTGATGTGAAACGTCGAGGGGAGCTCGCGTTTTATCTTAAAGAGGGGATTGATAACGCGATTTTAATCGGTCATAAGATGCTTGCCATCGGGTTTAATTTAGCGTTAGCACACGGAGAAAAAATCGCAAAGCTATATGTGGATACATGGAATGAGACGTTGACTGGTCAATTGACTGAGGTGAATTTCAATACTAAGGATTTGTATAATACGAAGAGTATTACGTCTGATTCCAAGTTTTTCCAGATTTATAGTACGATTATTAATTTGAAAACAGCGTCGTTATTTTCTTCAGCGTGTAAGGCAGCAGCGTATGAAGCGCATGTTTCTGATGAGCTTGCAGGTGTTCTTGGTATGTATGGGCGTGAGGTTGGGTTTTCATATCAGCTTGCTGATGATCTCGCAGATTTGGAGAAGGGGGAGCGGATTGATAGTGTGGTGATTCCGTTGCTTGCTCGTTTGGAGAAAAAATCGTTGAAAAATGGTTCGATGAATGGGAAGATGTTGCGGAAGAAGCTTGAGAAGAATCTTCCTGAGATTAAAGTGTTGTATTTGAGCGAGATTAAAAAACATTTACGTCGTGCTGAGGAGCTGTGTCAATCATCGGTTATTCCTTCGAATCAGTATAAGGTGTTGCTTCGTGAAGCACCACCGTATATTATTAATATGATGTTGAAGGAAATTGAAATTTCGATTTAAGGGAATATCATTTTTTTTCGTGTGAGATAGTTATTATTGCATGGTCTTTTTCGTAAGGTGCGAGATCAAGGATTGTCTGGGTGTGTAATCCATTTTGTTGAAGTTGTTGTGCGATGAGTGCGTACGCTTTTTTTGGTTGGAGAGAGACATCGATGCTTCGTGCTTTTACTATGAGGATTCCTGTCCCCTCTTTTTTAAGATATCTTTTTGTGTTTTTAATGAAGATTTCTGCTTGGTTTCGTTGTGAAATATCTTGGTAAATGAGGTCGACTGGGGTGACATAGGTGCTGTATCGTTCGGGGTGGTTTGCATCGATGAGCAGCGGAATGATGTTTGGTCGTTGTGGTGTTATTTGAAGTAGGGTTTTCATAGCTATTGGGGAGTTTTCAATGGTGTAGATGATGCCGTTTTTTACGATGTCTGAGATATGGCTGACTGTTGTCCCGGTTGCGGCACCGAGGTAGAGAACTTTATGGTTGTGGTGAAGTGTTAGTGGTGGTAATCCTTTGATGAGGGCTGCAGCGAGTTTGCTTCTGTAGGGGTTCCAGGATCGGTATTCTTTTCCGTTTATGGTGATGAGTCTTTCGTTGTATACTTTTTTCCCGATTGCGGTTGTGAGGTTTTCTGTGTAGAGTCGTTCTTTTTCTGTGAAGACTCCTTGGATTGATGTTGGTTGCATCGGTGGGTGGTATGGGTTTTTTCTTTGATATATTCTTTGTTTTTCTTTTTGTTTTTATCTAAAATGACATATATATTGGTATGTTATGGCGTGTAACAAAGTTGTCATTATTTATTAACAGCTTGTTTTGTCTTTGTTTTTTTTGTTTTTTTAAGGAGAGTAATATTTATATATTGTGGTTTACTATAAAAATTAAGTATTATTTGGAAGTTGGATGGAACGAAAAAAAAGTTAAGGGGGCAAAAAATGAAACAGAAACGATTTTATCGAAAAGGAATGATAATTGGAACCACGCTAGTAATGCTCGTTTTAACACTTATCCCAGGTATGAGCGGGGCCTTGGAAAGTGCAGAAACCAATAACAGTATAACCCGTGATTTACCCGAGGGAAACTGGAACATTGAATATGTCTGGTCATATCCGACGACATATCCCAATGCAAACACCATCACGATCCAAGACTCTTATGCCTATATCACTTCTCATACCGAGCGACAATATGTATGTCCACCATATCATGGAGCACTTGATATCTTTAAAATCAATACAAATCCACCATATCTCGTGGGAAGTCTCTCTGGATCATACGACATCTACGAACCTTTAGATATCACTGTAGACAATGACTATGTATATGTCTCTGATTACAAAGAATGTGGTTGGGGTTTTCCTGAAGAACCTGGCTCCTATATCGATGAAATAGATATATCGAATCCTCAACATCCTGGGATGCATACCCGAACTTTTCATGGAAATAACGTTGACCATAATGTTGCTATTGTCGCACAACAAGGGTATCTCTATGTCCTTAAAGCTGGATCTCTTGAGGTCTATTCAATACCTGAACCATATTTCCCATTAGTAACCCTATCACTCCCCTTCTGTTATATCACTGATCTTTTTATTAAAGATAATTATGCATTCTTACTCGGTGACGTATTTCAGGTTCATCCTCCACGCTGGATTCCTACCCTCGAAATCATAGATATTTCAAACCCTGAGGAACCGATTCATATCTCAGATATAACCGTTGCTTCTTCATCGTGTCTTTCTGTGGGGTGTACAAAAGTTTGTGCAATGGATATTCAGAGGTATTATTCTCAACAACGATACAATCGGTATGTCTATCTCACAACCGATTACGGTCTACAAATCATCGATATCACGAATCCTGAACATCCTACATATAAAACAAATTATTCGATGCCATATCCATCAAATTATGTATGTGTAGAAGGCAACTATGCGTATATCAGCTCGGGTCCCTCAGGAATAACTGTGCTTGATGTAAGCTCTCCAGCGTACCCCATCCCTGCAGGGTTCTATATCACCGATGTGAACACAGTTTCGCTAGGTGTCCAAAAAGGAATTATTTATGTTGCAGATGAATTATCTGGTCTTCTTATACTCCGCTTTACCGGTGAATCAATACCACCACTTAGTAGACCCGAAGGACCTTTACATGGAGAGGTCGGTGTATCCTATGAGTTCAGCACCAACATACGATCTTTCTCTTTCCGCGAAGACCAAGTCTATCTTCTCTGGAGTTGGGGAGATACTACCTATTCAGAGTGGCTTGGACCGTATCCATCAAATAATTTACCACCTGCAGTCCATGCATGGTCTGAACCCGGGGTATACCCTGTCCGAGTAAAACTCAAAGACAGCTTAGGCCGTGAGAGTAGATGGTCTCCTCCGTTATTCATATCAATAGACTAATAACAGGAGCATTAGTGATTCCTTTACATAAGATCACTCACGGATGTTGAATAAAAAAGTTATGACTCATATGAAAAAGGATGTTGAAATATTATGAGAAATAAATGTGTATTGAAAACGACGGTTTTTAGTGTATGTATACTACTGTTCTGCGTTGCTTTGACTTCGCCAGTGAATTCTTCGCAAGAAAAACATGATGAAACAAACCAGGTGCTTTCGTCAGGGTCATCTAAAGCGTGTAGTATTACCGTGTCGTATACTTTTACTGAACCAACAATTCAGATTATCCAGCTTAGCGACACAGTATATTCTCGAATCGAGTTGGCGAGTGCTCCTTCATATGGAAAACCAGGGGAACCCTCTTTACCAGTATTTGAAGCGAAAATCCTAATTCCGTATGGGAAAAAGGTTGATTCGGTTGAAGTGACACCCGGTAGTAAATCTATTTTATATTTGAATGAAAGGATTGAGCCTGTTGGTGTACCAGTTCCATTATCCCAAGTTGATCATACGATTGTTCCAAAACCTGATGAGCGGATTTATTCGTCCGCCGCTGAATTCCCTGGAACTCTTTGTAGTGAATTTTGTTGTTTTAGTTTTCGAGGTTTTCTAATCTGTGGAGTACCGTTGTATCCTGTGCAATATCGTCCTCTTGATAATATTGTTGAGTGGTATTCTGATGTTACCGTGTGTCTGCATCTGATTGATGACTTGAGTATGAATACGATGTGTCGGGGTTTATCAGATGATTTTACTGAAATCAGCTATATGGTTGATAACCCACTCGTTAGTGAGACATATCGGCAGGTAATACCAAATATTTATGCCGAGAAAAATTACGATCTGCTTATTATTACACGAGCGGATTTACGTAGTAGTTTTCTTCCGTTATTGCAGGCTCATAATCAAGAAGGGATTCGATCACGGATTATAACGCTTAATCAGATTCCTTCGATACGAGCAAATGCCACTCATGTCGTGAAAACTCCTGAAGACATTCGAAATTTTATTCACAAGGAATATATTAATCATGGGATCCGATATGTGCTTCTCGGTGGTGATGATGATGTCATCCCGGTGCAGCAGCTCTATTTTGGATTTATTAGTATGTGGGGTGGTTATTGGGATATCTGGGGTCCTTCTGATTTCTATTATTCTTGTTTGGATGGCCCTTATAATTTTGATGGTGATATGAAATGGGGTGAACCCAATGATGGGGAGAACGGTGGCGAGGTTGATCTCATTGGTGATGTATTTGTGGGTCGCGCTTGCGTGAGTAATTCAAGTGAGGCCCGTCACTTTGTAAATAAAACAATTGCGTATATGAATAGAGATGGGAGTGAACCTTATCTCAAAGAAGTCTTGATGGCGGGTGAATACTTATGGGGTCCTCCCGAATTTCCTGAGGAGATCTATGGTGATGACTACATGGAGGAACTTATTGGTGGTTCAGATCATAACAGCTATAACACGGTAGGCATCCCCAATGATTCCTATAGTCTCTATCATTTCATGCGCTTCTATGAACGTTATAATTATTGGTCATCAAGTCAGCTTATCCAACGAATAAATCAAGGAGTTCATGTTATTGATCATCTTGGGCACGGGAATGAAGAATACGCGTTAAAACTGATGCCCCAGGATGTTCTAGCTCTTACGAATCAGCAACATTGTTTTATATATTCCCAAGCCTGTCTTGCGGGTTCTTTTGATTCTGAATGGGGGTTTGGCGCTGATTGTATCGCAGAATATTTCACGGTGAAAACAGAGAACGCTGCGTTCGCGGTCATCATGAATGCTCGGTATGGTTTAGGAGATGGGTATGGGACGAATGGGCCTTCGCAACGGTTTAATCGATGGTTCTGGGACGGCGTGTTCAATCAGGGTTTAACATGTATTAGTGAAGCGAATCAATATTCGAAAACGGTGAATGCTCCTCTGATTCATATGGATCAATATTTACGGTTTTGTTGTTATGAGATCACATTATTTGGTGATCCAGCGCTTCAGTTTCAATTACCAAAACCAGAGCACGATATCGGTATTAGTACGCTCAATCTCCCCAACCAAGTGAAACCTCAAGATGTATTTCACATAAATGTTACCTTATCAAACAACGGATTAAATGATGAATACAATGTCCAGGTGAATTTACTCGTGGATGAGCAAACGATTAATACTGTCGTCATCCCAGTTCTTCAGGAAAACACACATAACTTTGTTGATTTGGAGTGGATAACCCCCTCTGCCGGAATCTATGAGGTAACAGTGAACGTATCCATCCCAGGTGTAGTGGAACATGATTACCGAAATAATGAGGTAACGAAACAGGTAAAAGTCGGTGTCTATAACAAGGATACAGGTGAACTGTTTAATTCGATTCAAGAGGCTCTTGACGACCTAGATACAGCTGATGGTCATACCATAATTATTCCCCGCGGAATCTATTATGAGAATATCATTATTACAAAGGGGATTAGTTTACAAGGTGAATGTCGGGATACTGTTATACTTGATGGGACACGTCGTGATACCCCGGTTATCTCTCTCTCGAATGTTGCTTCCGCGTCAATAATGGGGTGTACTATACAACATGGTGAAAGCGGTATCCGTATTACATCATCATCAAATATTCTGCTCCGAAATCTCCTCATCGATGAGAACAGTAATAATGGAATATCATTATCCTCATCATCCGGTAATTGGATCAACAGCAATGAACTCCTTGCTAACTCATTAGGAATCTCGATCGATGCAGACTGTTCAAATAATCGTATCTATCGTAATAATTTTCATAACCTAGTAAATGCGTTTGATGCTGGATTCGATGATTCATGGAATAGTACCGATCCTGCTGTAGGCAATTGGTGGTCTGATTTCGAATCAAACCCCGGATACCCTGAGACGTACCTGATCACTGGTGGTACAAGTCAGGATATGAATCCCTTACAAGAACACTATACACCGGATATCAGTAAAACCGTTCTCAATTGGTACACCGGTGAACAGTTTACAGGAATCAGCCCCTCACTATCAGATACAGAGACCCGTAATGGTCATACGATATTTGTGAGCAGTGGGACCTACAATGAATCCATCACCATCTCAAAAACCGTTACACTACTCGGTGAAAATAGAGATACGACAATTCTGTTTTATAGAACAGATAATCAAGTACTAACAATCACTGCTTCCAGAGTCAATATTAGTGGATTCACTCTCAGAAACATCGCAAATGGATCTCCAGGTAGATTCCCCAAGGTTCTTGTTATCCAGTCCGTATTCAATCGGATCCAAGATAATATAATTCTTGGTAGTGGTTCAATGTTTTCTAGAGGTATACAAATCGAATCATCATCAAATAATAATACTATCAGAGAAAACACCATCTCTCACACAGCTTACAGTATGTATATCAATAGTGTTAATAACAAGATCTATCACAATATTTTCCTTGATAATATTGGCAACTTTTCTGTAGTTCCTCAAAAACAAAATACCTGGGATGACTCGTATCCCTCAGGTGGTAACTACTGGAGTAAATGGGATGGGGGAAGTTATGGTATACACGACGATTTTCATGGAGAAAACCAGGATATACCTGGCGGCGATGGAATTCTTGATCAGGGTGACGGGGATGGTGGATTAAATCCCTTTATCCTTACTGGAGAAACGAATCAGGATAGATACCCGTATCTCCACCCCGATGGATGGTTATAAAAAACAATACTAATCATTCACATAGATAAAATTCATCATGTAAAACAATTCAATCAAAATATAATGAGTTGTATCTATGAATCTAAACCTCTGTAATTGTATAAAAATCTTAGTTTTTTATCCAAGAGATATGTTTATATATGATATTTCTATCTAAAAATCTAATTTAAATTTAAAATAAAATTTTTAATTCAAAGAAAGGGGGAACTATGAAGAAAATCGTCGTCTTTAATAAATTATTAATTTTTGTTTTAGTTGTTCTGATGATAAGTACTGTTTTTTCACCATATAGTGGAAACGCTCAAGATACGATTTTTATTAATTCAACACCCGGTGATCAAATATCATCTGATGACAAAATAGTTGTAACCTATACTATTAGTCAACCACTAGTTAAACCGATACCTGATTCTGAATATTCTTCTATTGAATTATCCGGTGCTGCATTTGTTGGTATTCCAACTGAACCGTTGTTACCGGTTCTTGGTGGCCGTATCTTTGTTCCATCAGGGAAAACAGTTAGCAGCATTGAAGTGACTGGGGAGAAAATTCTTTTTGCCCATGATGTTCTCGTAGTTCCTGCATCTGAATCTGTTCCAATTTCTCATGCAGAACAAGGAAGCCAGACTCGTGCTGATCCGGTTATTTATGCATCTGATGTGGTATATCCTGAAAAACAGGTTGTTGGTGTTGGGACCTATAGATTCCGAGGTTATGACATTTATGTGTTTCGGTTACACCCCGTTCAATATATTCCATTAGAAAAAACATTGTATTATACGCCTCAGTTTCAGGTTACTTTTTATTTAGAGTCTTCTCTGGAAACTAATCAAAAAGAGGTATTGAACCGTGGATTTGCTGATGATTATTTTGATGTAGAACAGATGGTTGATAATCCCAGAGATGTTCAGCGATATCGAGGCCAGGGCATAGAAGATACTTCTGCTTCGCTTTCGAAGCAGAATCAGTTGTTGATCATTACGACGAACGAGTTACGGAATGGTTTTATTCCGTTAGCCCTTGCTCATAATCGAGAGGGTATACGAACAATAATTCGGACGTTGGGAACTGATATTTCTGTTGGTGCTGATTATAATCAAACTTGTGAGAACATCCGTGATTATATTCGTACTGCATATATGAAATGGGGTGTTGAGTACGTGCTTCTTGGTGGTGATGAGGATGTGGTTCCTGCTCGTCAGCTTTGGGTAGATTCTAATATTTACGGATATATAACAGATATGCCTGCAGATATCTATTATGCGTGTCTTGATGGTCCCTTTAATTTTGATGGGGATGAGAAATGGGGTGAACCTACTGATGGTGCGGATGGTGGTGATGTTGATTTATTGGCTGAGGTGTACGTGGGTCGTGCCTGTGTTGGTAATCTCACTGAGGTCGGGTATTTCGTGAATAAGACTTTATGGTATATGAATCGGAATATTGCTGATAGGTTTTTGAAGAACGTAGTCATGGTCGGTGAATATTTGACTGGTCCAAGTCAGGGTGATCCCTTGGTACTTGGTGATTGGTACATGGATTTGTTGATTAATGGATCAGGTCTGTATGAGTATAATACGAGTGGGATTCCATCTGCTGATTATATTATTGATAAACTTTATGATGGGTTATGGCCTGGTTTTGATCCGTATAACCCCTGGTATACGGGATGGCCAAAAGAGGAACTTATTCAGCGGATAAACGCTGGTGTATATATCATTAATCATTTAGGGCATTCTGGGAACTTCTACAACATGCGGTTGTATGTAAACGATGTTGATTCATTAACAAATACCGAGCTCTGTTTTATCTACTCTCAAGGGTGTACCGCTGGCGCGTTTGACCAGGATGCCTATCAATCACAGGATTGCATTGCTGAGCACTATACCATAAAAACGCCACATGCTGCGTTCGCTGGGGTCTGGAATGCTCGTGAAGGCTGGTTCAACAAACAAATTAACGAAAGCTCTTCACAACGCCTACATCGAGAATTTTGGGATGCCGTCTTCGGGGAAGGAAAATCAGTAATCAGTGTAGCGAACCAAGATTCGAAAGAAGATGCACTATTTCTCATTAATTTCGATGCAACGATGCGATGGTCCTATTACGAGGTAAATTATTTTGGTGACCCCGTGATTGCATTCCGTAACAGACCATTGCAGGCGAATGCTCATGGCCCCTATGAAGTGTTACTCTCTGAGCCAGTCTTCTTCCATGGTTCTGCTTATGGCGGTTTTTATCCATATCGATGGAGCTGGAATTTTGGTGATGGTGCTATTTCAAAATTAAAAAACCCTGTGCATACGTATAATTCCTATGGGATAAGGACGGTAACGCTTACTGTTCTTGATGGGAAAGGAGGAAAGAGTACCGCGACTACGACAGTGACGATTCGCCCACCGGTTGTTTGGGTGGACGATGATTACTATTTTGGTGGCTGGAATGATGGACATGACTGGGGGACTGATGCGTTTTCAACTATTCAACCAGCAATCAACATAGTTCTTCATGATGGAACTATTTATGTTGCGAATGGCACATACCTGCAGAATATTTTTATTAATAAAACAGTCACCGTGATCGGTGCAAATCCCTTCTATACGATCATCGATGCGAATGGAACGCGAAATGCAATCGATATTAACACGGATTCAGTATCTATAACTGGATGTGCGATTCAAAACGCGAGTGTTACTGGTGTGGTAGTTAATGGAGAGAATAATACAATAAAATATACTCGCATCATCAACAACCACTATGGAATTAAGATTTCATCATCACATAATAACATATTCATGAATTCATTTATCAATACGAGCCAGACCGGTATCGAAATTCAATTAACCTCATATAATACGATTACTGAAAACACGTTCATCGATCAAAGATGCGGTATCTATATCCTTGATGGATCGCACAATACCATCGTTGGAAATAGTTTTATGAACAATACAAAAACTATTAATCAAGGAATTGTTCTTCAGCGATCGCATTATAATACTGTTACTGGAAATCATATATCCAATGCTCTCACCTATGGTCTCCTTCTTTGTGGATCAAAATACAATGAAGTTACTGATAATAGTATCACTCATTGCAGAGATGGCATGTACATCTACTCAGAATCTACCTCACATGTTTCAAAGAAAAACAATATCACGAATAACCTCATTATGAACAATTCGGAATATGGATTGTACTGTAGAAATTATGTTCTAGATAACAATTTCACTTCTAATGTAATCACTGATAATCTGGTCTATGGTGTCTATTTGATGCAGTATTCAAATGGGAATACCTTTATTGGGAACACTATTGAAAGAAACCTCGTCTATGGAATTAACTTCGGTTTTGCTTCAGGCGGTAATCATTTCTATCATAATAATTTCAATAATGTGCAAAATATTAAGCTGAATTATGGTGGGAGTAACACGTGGGATGATGGTCAAATAGTCGGTGGAAATTACTGGTACAATCACCTCTGTGAAGGGAATCCGAGTGATGGATCACAACCCTATACCATTGATGGAAATAATATTGATCATTATCCATTCCAGGATCCAGACGGTTGGTTAATATAGTGTAAAAGCGCGTTTTTTTCCACTTTTTTTTTCGATATTTTTTCTATTGTTGTTCGATTCGTTCCAAATAAATTATTTATAGTTTAAAAAATAAAGTTTTTTAATCAGTTAAAATGGGGCGAAAAACATGAAACAAAATCTTTTTCGTAACAACGGGAAAAGAATGACGATACTACTCGTTTTTATTGCTATGATTCTTAGTTCACAAACCTCTATACTCGGAATAGCAATAAAAAATAGAATAGGAATTATCACTCCACAAACCCAAGATATTCGTGGGCTGTATTACATGAGAGATCTCGGTGGATTATATCCTGGTGATCACGAGGGTGCATTAAATACGACACAACCCCAAGAAATCGGATATATCAAATGTGGTTTTTGGATCTACTTTTTTATGAATGCATCAGCAGAACAAACCGATGATTATATCGTCTCCAGTATTTATTATCATATGTGGTGGCATGAACCAGATATCTCACATGGTTCAACTTTCACCGCGAGCTATAATACTTCACGAGGACAAAGACCTGAAAATTACCTTGATAACATCACAATAAATGTTTATAATTCTGTCACAACAGTAAACAATTATCGTTTAATTCAAACAGTTTTGTATCCTGATCCTGAGATAGCTATTGTCCACGAGGCAAGGAATTTCTCCTGTGTATTTGCAGGATTTGGGCCGAATGTGACATCTAGGCCAAACCAATATTCCTTCGTGTACATTAACCTACCAAATAATCAAACATTAATGAATAATGATAGTGACGGGGATAATTTGAATGATTTTCAAGAACTCTTTGTTACTATCACGAATCCACTTGATACTGATACTGATAGTGACAACATTTCTGACTATGAAGAATATTTAAGCGGATCTGACCCAAATAATCCTAGAGATGCTTGGGGAATTCCTGATCCTATGAATTATGAACGAAACGTCAATGTTTTTAGCGATCTTCGTTGGAATTGCGGCTTTTTTAATTCTTCTGATGGGATCACCTATAATCTTTATTTATCGACAAGACAACCTATTTTTGAGGAACCTTGGGTAACCAATCTAACTGATACTCGATATAATCCGGGGAGTGATTTCCCTGGTTTATCCGGCGGTCATATGGAAGGGATGACCCGATATTTTTGGAAAATTGTTGCTAAACAGGATGGCTATGAGATGGAAAGCCCCGTTTGGTGTTTTATAACAGCATATGCCTCTAAGTTGCTCATTGTTGATTGTATAGGTTATTGAATTATTTCGTTATCCAAAATATTTCTATCTGGGGGAGGGGGGGGGGGATAATAGCTAAACCTGTATTCCTTTCTCGTATTATTTTTTCATTAATAATTTCAAAAAAACAATTCTTTTTTCTCCTTTTTTTACGAATCTTGGAAGATGAGAAAGTATCAGTTTGACATTCTTTAGCACTATATTTATATATTATAATTTACAAAAACAACATCAAGGCGGAGGTTCATGGAGAAGGAGTATAAGATAAGGTTACTATTATTGATTATTATTACTTCGCTGGTTGTACAATCATTCATCACTGGTGTAAAAGGAGAAAATATCGATAAATTCGTTGCATCTACGAGTTTGACTTCGAATTTAGCTTCTGTAAAAGATGAGTCGCAATTACCTTCATCGTTCATTGTGAGTTCTCAAGAAAAAAGTTTTTTAATTGATAATGATGAGTTGATTTCTCTTCGAAATAGTGATGAGACACAAAAAATTGATCAAATTGAAGATTCGTCCATGGCTCTCCATGTTTCGATAAAAAATTTTAAACAGTTATTTTCTTCATCAGCAAATACACAAAAACGCCTTTTCGATCTGGTCCGATCGTTGAAAGATCTGTGGAATTTGTTGAAAGATAAAAATAATACCTCTCCATCAACAGATGATACAAATTCTGATGCCGGCAGAAATGACACTACGGATCATATAAAGGATCCAACGGATTCTTCAAATGATCAACCGACGATTGCTTCACTCGCAAACGCTGATGAGCCGATAACTCCTTCTTCCTATGTTTATCCTCGTCTTTCTCTAGGGACATTTTGGTTGCAGGATTGGTTGAATAAACCGGGTTATGGTCTTGCATGGTTGTATCAATTTCAGCTGATTTATACCCAGACACTTACTCAAGAAGTGTATAATGTTCAGCATGCAGCGATAGTTGATGGTCGTTATGATTGGGTACGAAATACGACGTTTATCAACATGTTTTGTTTCTATGATGCTACTGATCAGTGGTCTCAAAGTAACCCTCCCCCAGATTGGAAGCTTGAACATGCTGCGAACTCCCCTGATTCCGCTATTGATATTGCTATTTATGAAAATAAACTTCTAGGATGCGATTGGTTCATGCGTGATACCAGCGGAAATAAAATCTGGTTGTGGGCAGAAGGGCAAAGCTGGGCTATCGATACCACCCCTGATTGTCCACAAGGGCTCTGGGATGGTCGCTATACCGTTAATGGTCATCAATATTATCTTGGTGATACACGAGGGTTAACCTTTGCTGAGTGGGTGACAACGAACTTTAAAGAAACCGTTATTTATAACTCGTTATTTGCTCAGGTGTACGATGGGATCCAATCAGAGGATTATACTACAGCATGGTTGTACACGTTCCGTGGGCAAATCCCTGACCCGAAACGCGATGGAACCGGGATGAATTATAACGAATTAACCGCGTATTGTCGTGATACGTGGAATATGATTACCACAGATTTCTGGGGAGACTTAGTACAACATGGTTTTATCACTCGGTTAAATGGTAATGGGTTACGATGGAGAGGGGAAGACTATACAAATGATTGGCCTGCGTGGCAGGAATCCTTTAGCGGGTGTAAATTCGAGGATGCATTCAAATGGGGTGGATGGCCGAATTGGGATATGCCTATGTGGTGGAATATCTACGGATGGGTAGAACAATATTATCACCCCTTAACCAATAACCCAAATGATCAAGATGAACGGCAAGGGTGGGACGTCACAACTATTCAGGTGAATGCTCGAAATTCTTGGGATAATACAACGAGACAAAAATGGAAACGCATGGGGCTTGCATATACCTTGATGGGTGATGGGTACGCGGATTGTTATGCGAGTCAAGACGACTATTTCTTTTGTTTCTTTTTACGTCATGGTCACAATGAATATGCTCCTGAAGGAATTCCTGAAATGCAGTTCACACTCGGTCAAGCGTTAGGAGAATATCACATGTATTCGTATTATCCGATGTATCCTCTGTATTACCGTCAATTTTTTAATAATGAAACACAAAAAACGTACGCAGTTGTATTGAATATCTGGAATTTTCAAATATCCAATATTCCTGCGAAAGACGGTGTCTGGTTTGAAGGTGATTGGCCTCAAGGAGAGTATACACAGATTATATTTGGATAATTACCTTTTTTTATAGGTCGATAGCATAACACTTTACTGTTTTCATAAAAATGTATTTCAAGGAGTACTCAGTTATCGCCGTTCGGATACTAAATGAAACCGAGGATATTATTTGTTGAACCACCAAAACAATTCTGGTTCGTAATGGGGGAGTATCTTCCACCCCCATTTACCTTACTCACACTTGCTGCGTATATCGAACAGGAACTCCCCGAAATTGAACTAGATATTGTTGATTGTCAAGCAGAACGGATGGGCTGGAACGACCTAGAAGAATATATTCAGTCATCATCTCCCTCAATAGTGCTTACTTCAGGTTTTACCTGCAACGCTTATGCCAGTGCACGGACTGCTGAGATTGCAAAAACCGTAAACGATCAAATTATTACTATAACGGGTGGTGTTCATTTCTCCTTTGCATCTGAGGAATCGTTGCGTGATTTTCCAGAAATTGATTATATTGTCCAAGGAGAAGGAGAACAAACACTTGTTGAACTCGTAAAAACCATTATTCGTAAGAAATCAGTCGATCAAGTGCAAGGGATATCATTCCGTCATAAACAGCGTATTATTCACACATCCAATCGTCCTTTGATCCCTAATCTTGACATGTTGCCGTACCCTGCATATCATCTTATTGAAGACTATATCAAAAGGTACCATTTCTCTATGATGGCAGGTCGTAATACACGCTACATGATTCTCGAGGGTTCACGGGGGTGTGAGCATCGGTGCTCATTTTGTACCCAATGGAGACATTGGGGTGGTTGTTGGAGGACAAAATCAGCGAAACGAATCGCTGATGAAATCGAGTATCTGAATGAAACCTTTGGGGGCGTATTTCTCTGGTTAGCTGATGATCACTTGAATCTTCGTCTGCGCGGAACTCAGCTGTATAATGAACTGAAACATCGGAGATGCAAAGATGATATTATGTTGTTTTTTCAAGCGCGAACTGATGATGTCACGCATCATCGGGATATGGTCGCAAATCTTCGTGAGGTCGGAACCTATTGGATCATGTGCGGTGTGGAAAGCGATTCTGAGGAAAGACTCAAAGAATACAAAAAAGGGGTGAAAACATCTGATGCGTATACTGCTATGAAAATACTCAATGAGCAGGATATCTTCTCCCATGCGATGTTTGTGATCGGGGCGCGGAAGGATACCCATGAATCTATTCAGCGGTTACGTTCTTTTTCTCAGGATATCGCACCGGATTTCGCTATTTATACTGCGCTTACTCCCTTCCCTGGTACACAATATTATGAAACCGCGAAACAAAACGGATGGATTGAGGACACCAATTATGCACATTATGATATGGCCCATGCCATCATGCCAACAGAGACATTAACTCGACAAGAAGTCCAGGAAGAATTGTGGCGATGCTACCACTCGTTTTATGGGTCTGTCACAAAAGGCATCGTGGGAGTGTTTTCAAAAAATAAACTGAAACGCACGTTGTATCGTCATATGGCAGGACAACGAGTATTAGCAAAATTCAGGGGTCTCATTTGAAGCAGAAAATGAATATATTCATCTATCTTTTCTTTTCATGTATCGCTGCTGTTTTGCTTTTCCTTTTTGTTCTATTTAAATCTTCTCTTGAATATCATACTCCTTTCATAGATAAATTCATTGTATCGGTTGTTTTTATCATCAGTTGTCTTGTGGGGATATCCATAGCAATTTCACCACGATGGTATCAAAAAAAACATCTCCATACAAAGAAACAAACAACAACGAACCAGAACCAGGCACTAACGCGTTTCAAAGGACACCATCCAGATTGCGGGCATTTCATTCATCACACCATGAGTATCCAGAACAAAACATACTGTGCGGGCTGTTTCGGTCTCCTACTCGGGGCTTTTCTCTCTTTTCCTGTTATAGTCTTATATCTCTCTAACATCTGGTTTACCATCGATACGTCTTTTTTTGTTCTCCTTATAGGATCCCTCATTCTCGTTCTGGTCTACCTCGAAATCTTCTTCATACAAAAATATACCATCATTCATATCCTCTCTAACACTTTTTTTATTCTGGGTTTACTAATGATCACGATAAGCGTTGTTGAGCTCACAAAAAACATAGGGTATGGGGTACTAACAATAGTCCTCTGTTTTCTCTGGCTTGATACCAGAATTCAGCTCTCAGTATGGCGACATCACCAAATCTGTGAACAATGTAGTAACTCGTGTAAAACGTATTAGGACAGTGATTCGCTAATGTTTTGAGAGAATCCGAGCGCCCCAGAAGATGATAAATAACCCGATAACCGCAGCGAAAATCCACCCGAATTGGATAGAATTCACCCACGCTAACCCTGGGTAAGATGTTGCCATGTTTTTCAATACAACTTCAAAGATAATCATCAGACCAAAAAGGATGATAATCACTCCCCAAAAAAGTGACCACCCTCGACCACCTTTTCCACCAGCGCACTCCTCTTCACAACGATCGTCACGTTCTCTTCTATATTCTCGTCTTCCACTTCCACCATGTAATGAGGCACCACATTTTTTGCAAAACTCTGCATCATCATCATTTTGGGTTCCACATTTCGTACAATATACCATTATCTTTCGCCTCCTAAACCTCGTACTCTTATAACAACTTGTTCTATATAAACCCTATTTTAAGGTCCTAGCCTATGGAGAAGAACTACCTTAATTCATCCCCGCTTCTGTTGCTCATCCTTCTCAACAGAATATGTGAATAACTGAATCATATACCCAAATAACACAACAAAAACAAAGATCATCGGAAGATATCTCTCTACTACCCCTGCAGCTGATACAAGACCAGTAATTCCTAGATTACCTCCCAGCGAAAAAAGAATCCTAGAGACAAGCCACAAGAAAATAGCAAAGCATATCGCTGAAAGTACCGGTGAAACCCAACGAAACGGTTTATACTTTCGAGAGAAATATTCAGTATACGACGCAAGTAACATCCCAACAAATAGCCATAATAAATAAGAGTACAAAGCAGTGGCAATACTTCCCATTACAGGGGCCTCATCACCAGAGATTCTGAGAAACTCAATAACCAAACGAAAAACGATTAACCCGATAAAACTTGATATCAAAGGACCAAAAACACCAAAAACCCGCTCATGCCACTGCCCAATATTTTTCTCTACCTTGTCCATCTTCTTCTCAATTCGTTTCCCCATCTCCCCAGTATCATCAGCAAATTTTTTCGCCGCTTCCTCAACTTTTTTTCCTACTTTCTTCCCAGTTTTCTCTACTTCTTCAGCAAAATCAGTCACCCGTTGTTCAAACACGGAATCCCCAGCATGTTTTGAAAACGCAGTACCACATTTTATACAAAACTCACTATCGTCACTATTTTTCTCTCCACAGTCTGGACAAAACATCTTGTTCCCTCTCGATTTTATACTGAAATACTAACAGGGTTATCTTTATAAATCTATCAGTGTATTTTTACAGAAGAAGATAACCTTAAATATGAGAAAACAGTAATAAGGCCTGGGGGGCTAAATGCTCGGTGATATAAAAACAAACATTTTATGTTTCTTCATACTGATTTTTTTCCTTACACCTCAAGCTATTTCTCTTGAGGAGAATACAATAACAATCCAAAAAGATGCTGATATACGACTCACCTATCATTTTCCTGTTCCGTCAATTGAAACACGAAATGGTTATGATTATGTCACGATAGCGAAACTTACATACTCGGAAACTCTGGGAAGACCAATTCTTCCGGTTCAGGCTGTCCCGATTCTTTTACCACCTGATACAAAGGTGGAAGCAATAACGGTATCATATCCAATCATTCAAAATCTCACAGGGTTTTTTCACATCGCAAACGGTCAACAACCAATTCCTTACTCATATGATGGGTTTATTCAAGAAACACTACCGGATCCATCCATTTATACTTCACATCATCCTTATCCCGGATATTTATTCAAAGAAATCGGTGTTCAGAAATTCAGAGGGTTTAATATTTTAGTTCTTACGTTATTCCCTCTTCAATATATTCCATCGGCCGGCATCCTTTCATATTATCCTGAAATAACAATTTCGATAACAACTACGAAGGATTCAACGAGTACTATCTTATTTCGAGGGACTGATGAGGATACTTCACAGGTTATGAAAAAAATAGCAAATCCTGAAATTTTATCTTCATATTATGAGATGCCATCGACTCAGCTGTCAACAAAACCGTATTCTCTTCTTATTCTGACAACCAATGAATTAAAACCAGGGTTTCAAAGGTTAGCAGACACGCACAAAAAAGACGGTATCCTTACGATGATTAAGACTTTAGGGGTCGATGTCCCAATAGGATCTGATTATAATACGACGTGTGAAAATATTCGTACATTCATCAGAAATGAATATGTGTCATCAAATATCGAATACGTTCTTCTTGGTGGTGATCAGGATGTTATTCCTGCACGTACCCTATATGTTGTAGCGAATGACTCGTATCCTGCTCAAGATTTACCATTGAGGGATCAATATGAAACGTTTATGCCCTCAGATCTCTACTATGGATGTCTTGATGGTCCCTTTAATTTTGATGGTGATGAGAAATGGGGTGAACCCACTGATGGGAAGAATGGTGGTGATGTTGATTTATTGGCTGAGGTGTACGTGGGTCGTGCCTGTGTTGGTAATCTCACTGAGGTCGGCTTTTTCGTGAATAAAACATTAGCGTATATGGAACGGGGTTCTCATGATGAATATCTTCGTGAGGTGTTATTACTGGGGGAATGGATGGGTGGTCCACCTCAATATCCACATACATATGGCGATGATAGTATGGAGGAGCTTGTCACTGGTTCAGAGGAGTATGGAACTGTTGGTATACCTCATGATGAATTTAGTCTCTACAACTTCACCAGACTCTATGATAGGGATTGGCCAGGTTTTGATCCCGAGCATCCGTACAATGAACGATGGGAGGCAGAAGACCTGCTCCCGCTTCTGAACCGAGGAACACATTTCGTGTACCATATGGGGCATTCTGGGCCTCATTATAACCTGAGATTGTGTTTGAGTATGTATCAAAATGATCTTGCTGATCTTTCAAATGAACAGTATTTTTTTGTGTATTCACAAGGGTGCGATGCTGGAGCATTCGACCGGGATATCTGTCAAAATCCGCCTATTCCTGATTGTATTGCTGAATATTTAACCGTAAAACTGCCATCTGGAGCCTTTGCAGGAATCTGGAACGCCCGCTATGGGTTCTATATCCCAAACTGTACTGATGGCCCCTCACAGCGGTATCATCGAGAATTTGTTGATGCACTCTATGGCGAAAACATAACGGTTTTAAGTATTGCGAGTCAGGATTCAAAAGAAGATAATCTCTATCGTATCAACGAAGATTGCATGCGTTGGTGTTACTACGAACTAAACTACTTTGGCGACCCAGCAATTGATTACCAGATACTACAACCGCTGAATAATATTGGAGTCTCCCAGCTTAATATTTCTCATCAGATACCTTCGCATCAACTCGTTTCTGTACAGACCATGATCGTTAATTCCGGTCAGAAGGATGAAAAAAATGTAACCGTTGTTCTTTCTATCGGCGAGAATCAGATTAAATCCATAGTTGTACCCTTGTTTCTTCATCATACCGTACAGAATATTATTTTCACGTTTATGACACCATCCGCTGGGGTTTATAATTTCACAGTAGAGACGATGATACAAGGTGTAATCGAAGAATTTTATTCCGATAATATAAAGCAGAAGACAGTTCTTGTTGGGGTATTAAATAACAACACGAAACAACTCTATAACTCTATTCAACAAGCGATTGATGACCATGAGACCCTAGCCGGCGATGTACTTTTCATTCCTCAAGGAATCTATCATGAAAATCTGTTAGTTACCAAACCTCTTACTTTAATCGGGGAAACGAAAGATAATACACTACTTATTGGGGGGAGTCCGGTAACCAGTACAAGTCGGGGTGCTCCAACAATTCTTATTAAAGACACCGAGTCTGTCACTATCACCGGATTCACTATTACTCATAAATCACAGTACCCTGCATCAGATTTTATTATGCAAGATTTTCAGAGCAATATGTCTTCTATAAAGCCGTCCGGATGTGGAATTATTCTCATCTCCGCACGATGGTGTTATATCAATAATAATACAATACTGAGTAACCTCTGGGGTATTTTTTGTTCGGTCGCTTCAAATAATAACAGGTTTTATCGTAATAATTTCATAGCTAATGTCCATCAGGCCTATGATATGGGAGTTAATTGTTGGAATGAGAGTTATCCTGATGGCGGTAATTATTGGGGGAATTGGAATGGCGGTGTATTCGGTCTTCATGATGATTTTCAGGGTGTATTTCAAGATATTCCTGGTGATGATGGATTCCTTGATCAAGGTGACGAGGATGGTGGTCTCAACCCCTTTGCAATTACTGGGGGAAGTAATAATGATTGGTATCCTCTGGTGAATGCCTATGAATAGTGTTAATTTTTTCTTTTTTTTAAATTTTTTCAAATAAAGTATTAAAAGAAATGTATTCATTAATCGAGGTGTAATCGGGTGTGCAATAGGGTGTTTTCCCCTTTCGATACTCCTGCGTTTTAATCCTTATTGCTCACTCATCCTTCTTATTTCTTTTTTCTTAGTTAACTCCTTATTGAATTCCTAATGTCTTATACTCTCAAGGTATGATAATTTAAATAAGTGCTATGTATTTTCTTTTCTCGTATGACACCTATCTTACAAGTAGCTCTTGATCTCCTGAATGGAGATCGTGCGGTGAATATCGCCAGAGATGCGGTGAATGGCGGAGCTGACTGGATTGAGGTTGGTACGCCATTAATTAAAAGTGAAGGGATGGACATTATCCGTGAGATGAGAGGAGTATTTCCCGGGGTAACTCTTGTTGCTGACATGAAAACAATGGATACTGGTGCGTTGGAGACGGAGATGGCATCAAAAGCGGGGGCAGATATTGTCTGTATCCTTGCAGCATCTGATGATAGTACTATCAAGGATGCGGTTAAATCTGCGAGAAAATATGGTTCGAAAGTGATGGTGGATCTCATTGGTGTGCAGAATAAAATTAAACGGGCGAAAGAGCTAGAGCGTTTTGGTGTTGATTATCTTTGTATTCATGTAGGTATTGATGAGCAAATGAAAGCGAATACGCCGGTTGAGGTGCTCTCTGCTCTTGTAAAAAACACAGATCTTCCGATCGCAGTAGCTGGTGGATTGAATAGTGAAACGGTTGCTCAGGTTGTGAAACTTGGTGCAAGCATTGTTATCGTCGGTGGAGCAATTACGAAAGCGAAGGATGTGAAAATAGCTACGAAAATTCTAAAAAAAGCTATACTTGAAAAAAAATCTATTGAGACCTCGTTGTTTAAGAAATATGAAAAAACCCAGTTAAACGAAGCATTTTCTTTGGTTTCAACACCGAACATTTCGGATGCAATGCACCGACATGGAGCTCTGGAGGAAATTCGGCCAATCATGCAAGGTTTTCATATGGTGGGTAGAGCACTTACTGTACGGACTATAGACGGTGATTGGGCAAAACCGATTGAGGCGATTGATAAAGCAGAAAAAAAATGGGTGATAGTTATAGATGTAAGCGGGGGAAAAACCGCGGTTTGGGGTGAACTAGCAACATGGAGTGCAAAACTGAAAGGTCTTGCTGGTGTGGTAATCGATGGTGCTGTTCGTGATTTTGATGACCTTGTTCTTATCAGATTCCCAATTTTTTGTCGATATATTGTACCGAATGCTGGGGAACCAAAAGGGTTCGGAGAAATAGGTGCAGAAGTGAAATGTGGAGGCCAGCTAATAAGGACTGGTGATTGGGTTATTGGTGATGATTCAGGAGTGGTTGTTGTTCCGCAGGAGATAGCCCAGGAAATAGCGAATCGTGCTCTTGATGTGAAAGAACAAGAAAATCGAATTCGAGCTGAAATTAAACAAGGTGGCTCATTAGGTAGTGTTTTAAAACTTAAGAAGTGGGAGAAAAAAGTTGGATGAAAAATGTTGTTTTTTTTACGAATCAACAAAGACTTCATGATGCGTTAGAGTATTTCCCTTTAGACGGTTTTTTTGGTAAACGCGTCCCTGTAAAACTTCATATGGGTGAAATGAGAAATAAATATTATGTAAAACCTGATTTTGTTCGTGATGTGATCAAAGAGTTAAAGGGTAAACATGTGGAGCCGTTTCTTCATGACACGACGGTTGCGTACCCGGGGTTGCGTCGTTCGAAGACTGGGTATTTGAAGCTTGCGCATGTACATGGTTTTACGCTAGAAAAGGTCGGATGCCCAGTCGTTATTGATGATACCGGTGTGCCAACCCTAGTGGAGGGAAGAACCTATGATGTTGCAACTCAGTTAGCATCCGCTACGCATATCGTCGCTCTTTCTCATGTAAAGGGTCATATTCAGACCGGGATGGGTGGCGCGATAAAAAATTTTGGTATGGGTGGTGTGACTCGAGAGACGAAGATTCGTATCCATGATAGAAGTAGACCAGTATATCAGAAAGATTCATGTACTTTTTGTGGTGTTTGTGCAGAACGATGTCCTTTTCAAGCGATAAAAGTTCGCGAGGGTTCGTTGAAAATTAGTACACGCGCGTGTTTTGGTTGTGGCGTGTGTGTCGATGTGTGTAAAACTAAATCGTTGCGTTTTTCCGATGCAGATATACAATACCTTCTTGCTTGTTCTGCGAAAGCCTGTCTGCAAGGGAAAAACGTTCTGTATTTGAATGAGCTGAAACGTATTGCAAGAGGGTGTGATTGTGATCCGTTTGCAGGGCCGATTATTTGTCCTGATATCGGGTATTTGTTATCTGATGATCCTGTTGCGATTGATAAGGCATCATTAGATCGTATTAATCAAGTAAAAGAGCATGTGTTTGAAAAAGAGAATAAAGTCGATCCATTTAAACAAATAAAATATGGGGAGGATATTGGGTTAGGCTCATCTTCATATCAATTGATTGAATTATAACCAAGGAGGATGATATCATGAGTGATATGAAATTCGTTACAGCGATTAATTGCATGGATGGTCGGGTGCAAATGCCAATTATTGAATGGATGAAACAAAAAAATCATATTGATTTTGTCGATATGATTACTGAGCCGGGTCCGAATAAAATTCTTGCAGAAAACAAAAAAAGCTTTGATGTAGACTTTATTAAAAAAAGAGTAGAAATTTCGGTTAAAAAACATGGATCCACCCTTATCGCGATCGTGGGGCATTATGATTGCGCAGGAAATCCTGTTAACAACAAAATACAGAAACAACAGATAACATCATCGGTGAAAACAATACAATCATGGGGTTTTAACGTGTCAGTTATCGGTCTTTGGATTGATGACCAGTGGAAGGTTCACAAGATAATATAAAAAAATAAAAAAAGATTGTCGTTTCTGCGGACAATCGTCATTTTTTTTTAGCCTGTTTTCTTCACCATTGTTCCTTTATATGAAAACGCGAAGCCTGCAGCGATGAAACACATAATCGCAGCTGGTATAAATGCGTATAAGAAGCTCATACCTGCATCCTGAACCATACCTGCAAGTAACGGACCAACAATCCCACCGATACCATATGCTGTGAAGATAAACCCATAGTTTAAACCGAGGTTCTCTGACCCGAATGAGTCTGCGCATGCAGCAGGGAATAATGCAAAATTACCCCCGAAATTAAACCCGATACATGCAGCAACAATATAGAAAAAATACGGGTTTGTAGTTGAATAAAAGAAGATTATCATCATTAATCCTTGAAAAAGGAACATCGCAAGAAGTGCTTTTCTGCGGCCGATCTTATCCGAGACCTGTCCCCAGACGATTCGTCCAATGCCATTGAAAATAGGAAGACAGACCGCTGCACCAAGAACTGCAAAATCAATTGCTTCTTGAGCACTAAAACCATTAACAGTGAACCCGTCAGTTGGGCTTTTCGCAAAATTTTGAACATTTCCGATAACCATAAGCCCAGCGAGTGCACCAATAATAAACATGATCCAAAGTAAATAAAATTCTTTCTTTTTACACATTTCTCGAGGTTTACAGCTAAGGCCGACTTTTTTTCCGTTTGAATCACAGGCTGGCGGATTCCAACCCGCTGGTTTCCAACCTGCTGGTGGATTCTTCATGATAAAAGAACCGATACCTACAAGAATAAGGAAAAGGACGCCATACAGTCTAAAAGCGCTATCAACATTTGCAACCGTGTATGCATAAACACCAGATTGTTTCGCAATTAAACCACTAAAACCAAGGATACTTGGGGGGTTCGCGAGGAGAATCCAAATAAATGCCCCAAAACCAAAACCAGCGACCGCAAGCCCACTCACTAATCCTTTCTTATCCGGGAACCATTTAACACCAATAGCAATCGGAACAACATAGGCAAGACCTATACCTGCGCCAGCAATAATGCCGATACATGCTATTTTCCCAATAAAACTAACACCAACAAAACTTGCTAGGATATACCCTAGCCCGAGTAACAAACCACCTGCTAAAGCAACCTTCATAGGACCATATTTAATCTGTAATCTTCCTCCAATAACTGTAAAAATAGCGAACGTGGCAAGCCCCGCACTAAAAATCGCTTGAGTCTCAGTCTTAGTAAATGCAAATTCACTTAAAGCACCGGACATACCCTGAAGCGGTGTGGTAAATGCTGACCATGCATAAATCGCTCCGAGGGCAAGCTGAATCATGATGCCCCCAATAACAATAATCCACCGATTCATCATTTTTGATTCTTTTTCTTTCTCCTGAACAACCTGATGAGTTTCTATCATAGGGAAACCTTCATGATGCACCCCCTCAATGAAATCAGAAATAAATGTCTTTCGCTTTATTATAAAAACCCGGGTTTACTTCATAAGAATAACGATAAACCCCGTAAAAATCAACGCAAGTACTATAAAAATCGCAAGTATTTTAATCAACCAGATTCGTAGGATACTCTTATCTACCTTCATGGTTTTTCTCTCTGATATTCAAGATAAAACTCATCAAATCTCAGAATCACATGATCTTTTTTACCTTTCACACCAGTGTCTTTTTTTAGTTGAAGGTACCCTTGCTTCAACAACCCTTCATCACTCTTTATCTTGATACCTGGTATATCAGACAAACGAATATCACCGTTCTTCTGAATAATCTTGATCACATCATTCTGATGTTCCTTAATCCATTTTACAATCTTCTGAGTTTCTGTTTTAAACATCGGCCCAAGTTTTGCATAAACCGGTTCTACCGCAGTAATGGTTTCTTCGATATCAGGTTTTCCCGTGATAAACTTATGAGTCTTTGGATATTTTAACGTTGAAATGATGATTCCACTACTTCCCCGTAACTGTGTGATCACCTCTTTTGATGTATACGTCGCAACTGCAGAGAGGGGCGCATTTAACGCCATCCCCTGATCACTCTTCCAAGAACGCACCTGCGCGATATATTGTTTTACCCGTTCTCCTGCTCTTTCTTTTTTGTCGTCAATAAGAACTGGCTCAGGCCATTCAGAAACATGGATACTCTTTCCGCCATCGTATTTCTTGTAGATGTTCTCATAAATCTCTTCTGTGATATGAGGGATAAACGGGGCAAAAAGTTTCAAAATACCAAGGCCCAGTGTATAAAGGGTAAATCGGATACTTTCTAAATTATCTTTTGAATAAATAGAATCCTTGATCATTTCTAAGTAATGATCCGCGAGCTCATGCCAGAGAAAATATTCAATTTCTTTCATCGCCTGAGAAAAATCAAATACGTCCATACGTTCCGTGCATAATTTCACTAATTTACTATATTTTGTCAGGATCCAGATATCACAGTCTTGTACTTTTTTTGGTTTACCCGGTTTTTCGTCTTTAATCACTGTTCCAATGAATTGATGCACATTCCAGAGTTTCCGTAACAGTTTCTGACCTCGAATGACGTCTTTTTTCCTAAATGGATTATCCACTCCAAGAGCGCAACTAGCTGCATAACAACGAAACGCATCAGCTCCATATTCATCGATGACTTGAATAGGGTCGATAACGTTCCCAAGACTCGCGTGCATCGGTGATCCATCCTCCGAGAGGATGAACCCACCCATCATAATATTCTGAAAAGGTTTTTCATCTGTAATCAACGTACATCGAAGAATCGTATAAAACGCCCAGGTACGGATGATATCATGCGCCTGTGGTCGAAGCGACATCGGATAGAGTTTTTTAAATTTCTTTTCATCTCGTTGCCAAAACGTATTATAGAGCGGTGAAATCGAGGAATCCATCCAAGTATCAAAAACATCCTCACAACCGATTAACAAACCACCACATTTTATACAATGGGGAACAGGAGGTTTATCAATCGTTGGATCAACATAACAATCCTCTCGATTCGCAACGACTACCTCATGACACCGTTCACATTCCCAAAGAGGAATTGGAGTAGCGAAGTAGCGCTGTCTACTAATAACCCAATCCCATTCAAGAGAATTCACCCATTCCTTAAGCCGTATCTTCATAAATTCAGGAAACCAATTCATTTTATTACTTGTATCGAGGACCATTTGTTTAAACGGGATAGTTTTCAGGAACCATTGATTCGCATTCACGAACTCAACCGGGGTTTTACATCGCCAACAAACTCCCACATTTTGGTCTAAAGGTTCTTGTTTTAACAATAAATTTTTATTCTGGAGATCAGAAATCACCGCTCCTCTCGCGTCGCTAATACTCATTCCTTTATATTTCCCACACAGCGAAGTCATTTTCCCTTCTTCATTAATACTCATCTCAATAGGGAGTTTATATTTGAACACCCAGTTCAAATCTTCTTTATCCCCAATAGTACAAACCATAACCACTCCAGAACCAAACTCAGGATCAACAGCCTCATCTTCAACAATTTTAACGGTTTTATCAAAAAGAGGAACCTTCAGGTGTTGACCAACAAGCCACGACGCACGCTCATCAGTCGGATGAACAGCTACGATCTGACAGACAGGAAGCATCTCCGGTCGCGTCGTAGCAATCTCGACATAGACACCATTATTATCTTTTTTGATCCCACGATACTTCAGCAACTGATCAGGGGGAGTATTGACAAAATAAAACTTCACCGTATTCAATTTAGTCGTTCTCGCTGCATACGTCACCTCCGCATCAGCCATCGCGGTCATACAGCGAGGACACCAATTCACAGGGAATTTACCCTTATAGATGTACCCTTTATGGAATAAATCAATAAATGAGATTTGAGTGATACGACGATAGTACTCTGCGTCAGTTTGATAATAAATCGTTGGGTCCATACTTTCGCCAAGACGGATGAACTGATTCGTCATTGTTTGAATATTCTCCTGGGCGAACGCAGAACAGAGTTTTATAAACTCATGGCGATCGATATCCTTCCTAGTTATACCCAATTTTCGTTCTACGCGTTCCTCTATAGGTATCCCGTTCACATCAAAACACAGGGGGAAAAAAACATTGAATCCACGCATTCGTTTATAACGTGCTGTAAAATCAATATGCGTATAATGGACCGCATGACCTGCGTGCAATGGTCCAGAAGCATATCGTGGCGGCACATCAATACTATACGGATCTCTCTTATTCTTATAATTAAACGTATATATCTGCATTTTTTGCCATTGTTTCTGCCATTTTTCTTCAAATACTTTCTGATTATATTCTGTCATATTCTTCCTCAAACAAGAGGGATTTGAAAGCCGAAGTAATTTTCTCCTTATTTATTTTTGGGTTATTCATCAGGTTTATTCTTCGGTTTCTGTCCATATTTCGCTAAAAATATTTTATAATGTTTTTTACACAGAAACCACATTCCATCTTTATCATCAAGAATATACTTACCCTCCTTATCACAGTAAAAACATTTATGTCCGATTACAGTCACCTCATCTTGTTGAACCAAACCTATCACTTATGCATGCTAACCCTATAAATCTAATGGTAATTGTCCGTTATCATCTACGAACAAATGTGCATAAACCATGGTTTTAAACCAGATATACTCTGATTATCAGAGTAAGATTAACCCTGCTTTTTTCCTTAAAAGAAGAATGATTTACTTACTATAAGAAACTAGGATCTATTATCATAATTAACCAGAATGGATAACTACTAGCATGAAACAGAGATTATTCTTAGAGATACTATCCCGTTCATTCTAAAATATTACTCTTTTTTTTCTTCTTTTTTCCATAGGAATTCATCGATATCTTTATGCAGATCTAAACTGGAGATATCATTTGTCTGTTTACGAGCTAATGAAAGTTTTGTTGTAGATTCATCACTCCTAGAAATCCTATATAATTGTCCATGCAAGCGAGATATTTCTTCTCCTATCTGTTTTTGGAAACCAATGTTCTGTTCTCGTAACTGACTGATTTCTTCTTTCAAATGAGATATATATTCCTGCATCATGGGTGACATGGTTCCAGTTGGATTTTGAAACGTTTTTTGTCCTATCGATTGATCGTCCTCACTAATTTCCTTAAAATATTGCCATAGTGCGTCTCTTAAAAGTTCACTATTACTTACTCCTGCGCGGTTTAACCTGCTTACAATACGTTCCTCCTTATCGGTTAACTTTAAAGCAATTGTTCTACCCATAGGCATTCCATCCCAGTTTACTAAAAGGTAAACTTCTTATATGATATAAATTTAATGTTTACTAAACTTTCGTGCACCCTTTTAAAAAAACTGTAAACTTATTACATACGATACCGTTGATATCCTACATCTTTCCTTTTATCGGTGAGTTTTTTCTGATTGTTGTCTCCTATATATGATAATATATTTTTTTGTGATTCTTCAACAAAATACAT
>JAZDGT010000027.1:0-15303 GCA_043806635.1 Methanobacteriota archaeon
GAGATCAATAGCATGAATATAATACCAGCTGATATTTTTTTCAAATCACTTCTCATTTAATATCCTCCAGTTAATTAATTACATCAAAATTAAATGCTGATTATACGCCTTATATACTTTATTTGCTTATTTTCGAACAAAAAATTACATATTGGTTTTTGTTTATGGTGGATTGCCGGGGTCATATTGTTCGTACTCATTTATCCGTCCAGGACCTGGTGGTACTGGGGGATTGTAGTCCCATCCGTTCTCTCTTTCAAAAGGGCATCTATCTTGGTTGCCCCCTCCTACTATTGTTCGAGGGTATCCCATGCTTGGGTTGCCATAACAGATATGGTCATCCCAGTAGTTTCCACCTATGTATTCCATACTATCCCAGTTGTTTGTAGCTGGATTATTTAAATCAACGGCATGATCCCAACTACTGTTAATAAAATTATTATGATATATGCTATTACATGCACTTCCGTCTTCAATACTTATGCCAAATCTGTTTTCTATTAAAGTGTTTTCAAAAATGATGTTTCCATTGGTTTGAAAAAATAAACGCATGCCATAGTCTTGATTACCAGTTATCAAGTTCCCCGTGATACTGTTTGAATCACCTTTCCATAGATATATCCCGGTTTTAAACCCATTAGTGCTTTTAATAATATTTCCTGATATTACATTTTCATCTGAATCTATGTATATACCTTTTTCATAATCTGTTATTGTATTTCCAATTATATTATTGCCATGCCAACAATTTAGATAGATTCCATAGTAGTTATCAATAATAATATTGTTAGATATGGTGTTATTAGCTGAGAAAACATATATGCCTGCTTTTGCAGCACCAGGGCCTTGATTGCCACTGTTTTGAACTGTAAAACCATCGATAGTTACTTCATTTGCAGAAATATAAATTGTATTGCCATTTTCGCCACCGTCGATAATCGTTGTTTCTGCATTCTCTCCGATGAGGTTGATGGATTTGTCTATGTTTATAGATCCATCTGGTTTAAGGTATGTCCCCTCATAAACAAATACAGTTTTTCCAGGTAGTAATGCTTCGATAGCATCTTGGATATTATCATATGCATCAAATCCCCAATAATGCCCATCATTATTTCCACCATCGTAGTAATCATCATCTACGTATACTACTTCCCCCGGAGGATATACCGCTGCAACAAAAGCATCTCTATTTCCGTTTAAACTATCATCGATTGGATTTATAATGGGAAAATCAGATGATTCAGTATAACCTGTGACAAATGCATTACCATAACTGTCTACACCAATCCCATTGCTTACATCTAAACCTGATCCTCCTAAAAAAGTGCTAAATAAAAGGGTAGAACCAGAGATAGAAAATTTGGAAATAAAAACATCCCGTTGTCCATTGTAAGAATTATCATGAGCATTTTTTGTTGGAAAATCCGGTGAACTTGTTCCCCCTGTAATATAGATATATCCTTCTTCATCTAATGCAATTCCTGTTCCTTTGTCGTATTGTCCTCCTCCAAAAAATGTACTAAAGAGGAGAGAATCTCCAAGTGGGGAAAATTTTGAAATAAAAATGGAGTAAAAACTATCATCATATGGGTTAACAAGGGGAAAATCTTGAGAATAGGTACAACCAGTTATGTAGCTATTGCCATCATTGTCAACTGTTATATCATTACCATTCTCACCATTCGATCCTCCAAGATAACTACTAAAAATTAGCGATTCCCCAGAGATTGATAATTTTGTAATAAACGCATCAGAGTCACCAGAGATACTATCAAATAATGAATTGTTAATCGGAAAATCATTAGAATTTGTTTCGCCTGTGACATAAACATGACCATCTGCATCAACTGCAATAGCATTGATAACATCGTCTTTGTTTCCTCCAAGATAGGTACTATAAATCAAGGAGTTTTCTCCATTTGAGAATGTATTTATTTTTGCAATATACGACTCTTTTCTTTCAGAAGAAGAATTGTCAAATGGGTTTTTTAAAGGAAAATCGTTTGAATACGTCCACCCAACAAGATAAGCATTACCTAGATCATCATTGTCAACTCCTGTTGATCTCTCTAGATTCTCCCCTCCAATATATGTACTATATAAAAGTGAATCTCCGGAAGGAGATAGTTTGGCTAAAAATACATCAAAATAATAATCATTTATACTACTATCATAAGGATTTACCAATGGAAAATCAGTAGAATCCGTAATTCCGGTTATATATGTATTACCATCATTGTCAATAGAGATACCTTGACTACTATCAAGCCCACTTCCCCCTAGATAGGTACTGAATAGTATTGTATCTCCTGAGGGGGAGATTTTTGTTATAAATGCTTCTGAACTCCAAGAACCATAATAATCATCATATGGCTCAACTAAAGGAAAATCAAATGAATTAGTGCTGCCTGTCACATATGTATAGCCTTCACTATCAACAGCAATATCAGTTCCAATATCGTCACCTTCACCACCAAGATATGTACAATAAATTTGTGGGGGATCTATAATCAGTGGATATGATGTATCATAGCATCCGTTAATATTAAATCCAAACATATCTGATGAAATCAGATTGAAATCACCTTTGATTAATATTTTCATACCATTTATTTCTTGATAGATTAAGGGAGCTTTTTCTAAAATCGATCCAGATTTTGTTAGGATTAGAAGGTCTCCATTGGATTCTTTTATTATATTATCTGTGCCTTTGTATTGTATTTTAATATTTGATGGATCTCCATCTGGATATATAATAAAATCATATTTTAGTGAGTCATCATTAAAATAATATTTCAGATCAATTGATGAATAAATCTCTTTGTACCAAACGGTTTTAAAATTTTGTACATTTGAATACCAATTATTGGGATCATTTCCTATAAAATAATTATTGCAATTTATCATTTTATCATCCCCTATTACTATTACATTAGGGTTTGAATTGATAAACTCGGTTATTACAGGTGAAATTTGAGAATCTTGGATTCTAGATGGAGTAAACAAGGATATAATACCATTGTTACAGAGATTTATTATTGCATTAGATTCTTTGGTTTGATATTGGATCTTCTCTGGAAATTGTCCTTTATTCTCAGTAAAAAAGTTTGTGTTAAGATCTTTTTTATTAAAGATTTCTCCCGCTCTGTAACTTTGTGAATCTTCATTTCCGAATATATTGGGAGATAGTTCAAATTGTTGCTCAAGTTGGATGAATTTTTCATTACTTTTGCTTGCCATACTAGTTCCAATAAATAGAACTGCTATTATCATTACCATCCCTTTTAATAAAATTATGCTTTTAATTTTATCACCCATTTATTTATAATTTATTTGTAACTAATTTATTATATTAATATAAAAACTTTATTTGCTTATTTTCGAACAAAAAATATTACTGTAATTTTTCGCTTGATTAGAAAGAAGAATATCGTTAATTTTTTTTTAAAAAAAAAGTTGATTTTTTCATTATCCGTCTTCGTCTGGATCTCCATCTGCTACACTAGCATAAGGGCAACATCTTTCTTTTCCTAAAGCCCCTTCTTTAAAAGTATTTGGATAGCTATAGATGACAAGATCATCTGCGTCGCCATCTTGATCTAGTTTTTTGTTATCATATGTACAGCTGTTTTTGGCAGTAGAAATAACCACTGAGGCAATGCTAAAATCTGTCTCCTCCTCCTTCTATCCATATTCCATTCACGATAACGGATATCTTATATTCATGTGACTGAAATACGTTCGAGAACAGCTCAGTTGTAGTTTTGAACAAAAAAAGAAAAAAAGAGGTGTGATTGAGCTTGAAAAATCAAAACCCCGAAAAAACAGCTTTGTTTTGATTTATTTTCAAGGAGGAAAGGAAAACGGACCTGGCGGGATTCGAACCCGCGATCTGCAGCTTAGGAGACTGCCGCCCTATCCGGTCTAGGCTACAGGCCCAATATATCTATGGGAAGAACATCCTGGTTTGATTTTTAAAAGTTAGTGCAGAGTATAATTATATCCTTTCGTAGTTTGTAGTAAAATGAGCACTGGAAGTATCCACATTGGTTGCGGGTTGTGTGTTTTTCAGTTCCTGTAAACGAATCGTTTGAATTTCGATGTTTTTTGTTTGGATGAGTTGGGTCATCCCTGGGATGTGTCCGTCACCAACGCAGGCGATGATGTTTTGGCATTTCTCATGGAGTTGGAGGAGTCTATTAGTCATGTAGGTGTTTCGGTCGTCGATGAGTACTCGTTTGATGGTGGGGAATTTTTTCCCGATTTCATTGAGGTAGGTGTCGAAGTTTTCTTGCATGTGTTGGAGTTCTTTTTCCACGGTTTTTTTGCTGATGAAGAATCCTGCGAAGCCGGAGAGGAATAGTTTGAATCGTTCGAATAATGGCATGGTTTTCCACATGTTGGTGAAGAGGTGTTGGGCGTTCATGTCGATGAATTCAAGTGGTATTTGGTGTTGTTGTGCGTAGGTGATGGCGGTGAGCATTTCTGATCCGGCGATGACGCCGTATTGGCTGGCCATGGTGTCTTGGAAGCGGGCGAGGAGTTTGTACATGAGGGGGAGGTTTTGTTCTGTGTGTTCGTAGAGGTCTGGGTTTTGTTGTTTGAGTTGGAGTGCTTGGTAGCGTTGGGTGTCGAGTTCGACGCAGATGAGGTCTGGGTTTTTGTTGTCGAATATGGTTTGGAGTGCGGTGGTGAGGTTGAAGATGTGGCCGGTGCCGATGAGGGTGATCATGGTGTGGTTCCTTCTTTTTTTTATTGTGTGGTGGTATTGGGTGGTCTTAGATATAGTTTGTTTTTTTAGTGGTTTGTGGTGGTTTACCTTTAGAAATATTCGACAATAGACGTATATCTATACGACAAATATAAATACTATGGTGAATATTAATAATTATCATGGGTAACACGGTAGATGACTACAGAGAAGACGAATTATCAAAAACATGGAAAAAAATAGAAAGAAGGACTCAACTCATTTAACCCCTCCTTCTTTCTTCTTTCCTCCCCTATCTTTTTTTTATTTATTTTGTTCAAATAACGATTATAAGAACCGCCTTTATTTTCCCCCACATTCTTTTCATGTTTTTTCCTCTCCCCATAATTAGATTTTTTTACGTATTAATAGCCCAGAAAAACCATACGAACAAGCGGATAAATAAATTAAATATATTAATAATATTGATAAAAACCACTAATTAACCAAAGAATCATTTCCCCGATTATTCTTATTAATAAGTATAATAAAATATATCCTGGAAACCAATTTGCATTTGTAATAATTGTTTTAATTTGCTGAAATATGTACAATTTTTCATTGAATATGTTTTTCGATTGTTTATTAGAAATCACATCTTTTATTACTGTTTTCGTTGATTGTGCACTAATAATATTTGGAAATGTTGCTAGCACGATGATTGCAACTGCCCCAACACTTCCCCCAACAACCAACATCCTTCTCATGTTCCTATGCCTCATACTATCAATGATGCTACTTTTATTTAATAGTTTGTCTCAAATAATAAAAAAAAGCATTGAAAAATGACAAACCAGCATCAATGCCACCAATACTTGCTTAGTACCGATAATGCTCCGACTTATACGGTCCATCGACCTTCACACCAATATACGCAGCCTGCTCCTTCGAAAGCTTCGTCAACTTCACCCCAAGCTTACCCAGATGCAACCGAGCAACCTCCTCATCCAAGATCTTCGGCAACATATACACCCCAACCTTATACTTTTTCGACCATAACGCCAACTGCGCAAGCATCTGATTCGTAAACGAGTTACTCATCACAAAACTCGGATGACCATGCGCACACCCCAGATTCACCAACCGACCCTCAGCCAGAATAAAAATCTCATGACCATCAGCAAACACGTACTTATCCACCTGCGGTTTAATATTCACCCGCCGAACACCCTTCAGTTTCTCAAGCTTCCCCACCTCGATCTCATGATCAAAATGACCGATGTTACACACAATCGCCTGATCCCGCATTTTCTTCATATGCTCCGCGGTGATCACATCCTTACACCCCGTAGCAGTCACATAAATATGCGCCTCACCCAGCGTCTCCTCCATCGTCTTCACCTCAAACCCCTCCATCACCGCCTGCAACGCACAAATCGGATCAACCTCCGTCACAATCACCCGAGCACCAAACCCGCGCATCGACTGACAACACCCCTTCCCCACATCACCATATCCGCAGACAACAACGGTTTTCCCAGCAATCATGACATCCGTCGCCCGCTTAATCCCATCAGCGAGACTCTCCCGACACCCATAATGGTTATCAAACTTCGACTTCGTCACCGAATCATTCACGTTAAACGCAGGGAACAACAACGACTTATTTTCCATCATCTGATATAACCGATGAACACCCGTCGTCGTCTCCTCAGAAACCCCTTTAATCCCTGGAATCATCCGCGTCCAACGTTTTGGATCCTCAGCATACGTTTTTTTCAGACAGCTCATGAGTTCCTCGAAATCTTTGTTTTCTTTCCGGTAATCTTTTCTAAGAATCGACGGGTTTTTCTCCACCTTAACCCCTTTATGCACCATAAGGGTGGCATCACCGCCGTCATCAACAATCAGGTTCGGACCCTTCCCGTTCCCGAAATCCAACGCCTTCTTCGTACACTCCCAATACTCCAAGAGCGTTTCCCCCTTCCACGCGAACACAGGGACACCAGTTTTCGCGATCGCTGCCGCGGCATGATCCTGCGTCGAAAAAATATTACAGCTCGCCCATCGGACTTTCGCCCCGAGCTCAACCAACGTCTCAATAAGCACCGCAGTCTGAATCGTCATATGCAGACTCCCAGAGATACGTGCGCCTTTCAACGGTTTACGTGGACCATATTTCTTTCGCACAGCCATCAATCCAGGCATCTCTTTCTCTGCAATCTCAATTTCTTTACGTCCTAACTCCGCTAGAGTGATATCTCGTACTTCGTAATCCTTTGTTTTTGACCTTTTCATATTCTCGTCCCCAAATCAATTCTCTTTATTTTACTATCAATTTTGCATCCACGACACACGTACTGTTCTCGTACACAAAAACCGGGTTTAAATCCAACTGATCAAGATGAGTGTTGAGTTCTTCACCAATCCGTGAGACTTTTAAGAGGAGATCAACAACCAACTTTTTGTTGGCTTTCATCCCCCGGAATCCTTCCAACAATTTTTTCCCTTTGATTTCTTCAATCATCTGCTCAGCATCATACCGATCAATAGGGACAACACGGAATGAGACATCCTTATACAACTCAGTGAAGATACCACCAACACCACACATAATCGACAGGCCAAACGTTGGATCCTGCACAAGCCCAATAATGATCTCAACACCTGTTTCAGCCATCTGATCAACAAGCAGATTCTCCAATGGAAACTTCTTCTGGAACTGCCGAAACACTTTCTGTAGTTCTTCTTTTGTCTGTATGTTGAGTCGGACACCACCGACATCTGTTTTATGCAATATTTTTGAGGAACAAACCTTCAAAGCCACCGGGAATCGTAGGGTGAGCGTGTCAAGATCCTTTTCTTTTGTTACCAACTGATATTTCGTTGTTGGGATCCCATATGATCGTAAGAGGTCTTTGACCTCATTTTCTGCAAGCGGCCCTGATCGAGTAAAAAGTTTTTTCACCGACGTATTCATGGTTACTCTTTCCTCCGGTTATCAATAACCCGCTTCGCCTTTAAACCCGTTTCTACAATAGTATTCGGGGGTAACACCTCAACCTTGGGTGTGAACACAATCACCGACTGGATATCCTGTTTTAACTTCATACTAAGCTGCTCAGTATCAACTTGACTGAGTCGCTGTTTCGTCTCTACCTCAACCGTCAACATATCAATATCGTTCTCTGTGGATAGCACCATACGCCAGTTCCCACCAACCAATGCATTCTTCATCAACACGGATTCGATCTGCCCTGGGTAAATGTTCGTCCCACGGATAATGATCATATCATCAGACCGGCCTTTAATCGTGGAGTGCTTGATATGCGTCCGCCCGCACTCACACGTCTTCATATCATACAGTTTCGCGATATCCTTCGTCCGATATCGCAACAACGGCATACCCTCCTTCGTCAACGTTGTGAGGAGTATCTCACCTTCCTCCTCCAACCCAACAGGCTCTAACGTCACCGGGTCGACGCATTCCACAAGGAAATGATCCTCCCACAAGTGCAACCCATCATGTTGATCACAATCAGTTGAAACACCCGGACCGCACATCTCTGTGAGTCCATAAATATCATGAACGTCCATATCCCAGGTGTCCATAATTCGTTTCTTCAAACCCGGGGTGAACATTTCTGCACCGAACAACCCGTTCCGTACCTTCAACTTTTTTGGATCAATACCCATATCATGGGCGACCTGACCAAGACGCACCACATATGATGCAACACCAGAAAGAAAAGTGGTTCCATAATACTCCATCAGCTTAATCTGTCGCTCCGACTGTCCCATACCTGATGGAATCACTAATGCACCTATTTTTTGTGCACCATAATGAAAACCGAATGCACCAGTAAACGTCCCATACGGGATCGGGTTCTGAAACACATCCTTCTTCGTAAGACCAGACATCGATAGACACCGAGCCATGACCTCAGACCATACAGAAAGATCATGCCGGTTGTAACACACAGTCACAGGAACACCAGTGGTACCCGATGACGCATGAAGCTCAATACAGTCCTCCAAAGGTATCGCCATCATACCAAACGGAGCAGTCTGTCGTAAATCATCCTTCGTGGTAAACGGCAACTTTCTGATATCCTCAAGGGTTTTGATATCCTCAGGTTTAATCTTTAACTCCTTGAATTTCTTTTTGTAAAAAGGAACCCGCTCATACACAAGATGCACGGTGGTCTGTAATCGCTCTAACTGTATCTCTTGTAGTTTCTTTTTCGGTAGTGTTTCCATCTTTATATCAAAAAGATAAGCCATAGAACTCCCACGCCCCCAAATACACTAATTCTTCTTAAGGTTGACGACAAACCAATCCTTTTAATCAGGAGACGATGAAGAAACTATTTAAAGCTCAATTCCCTCAAAAAAACCATCATGGAAACATCTTTTCCACCACGCGGTTGGCACCTACATCACAACGAACAATTCATCTATCAATCGAATGCAGGTGCACCCTCAATTCGACTAAAATTCTTTCATTATCCAAGTTATCGACAAACCGTGATAATCAACCAACTACCCAAGGAATGCAAACTAAAAAAGAAAGGAAACAACACCTTCTTCCTTTATCAAAAAAAACATCGAACAAAAGGAACAATATCTCTTGAACGAATCATCTCTGTGTATCCACAACCTTCCTCAGTCCCATTAAAAAACGATTGGGGTATAATATCAGCTACCCCCCGTGTTCTTCAACAGAAATACAAACAAAACTCAAAATACTGGCCGATAGACTCCGAAACTATCCAACCCATTACAAAAGAACACTGGTTTGGAACCGACGACCTCTCACTCTGGACACAATCATCTGCTCAGCACATCCTAAAAAAAATTAAATACCCTGAAAAACAAGACAAACGACTCGGTGCAGATCAAGCAGTACTCACCGGTGTCGGTGACTGCGACGAGTTCACCGATTTATTTATCACCCTTGCACGCATCCGCGGGATACCTTGCCGGCGACTCACCGGATACGTCATCGCTCAAAAAAGCTGGATCCCCGAAGCACATGCCTGGGGAGAACTCTACTCACCAAATAAAGGATGGATACCTATAGATATTGCGTTACACAACGTTGGAAATCATACCGTACACTACATCATCAGAAAAATAGAGGAATTCAATCCCTCACTCCGGGATTACCAAATCCAGAAACAATCAAAAACCGTTCATTATCAATGGGAATTACCTGATCCAATCATAATACCGCTCTATTGAATTATATTTTACTTTTTTAGCCTGCAAAACCCTTAAATCATCGAACCAGTATTGCAAGAGTACGTGATGAACGAACCTTTTCTGAACCCGCAAGGGTGATGATGAAGATCTTGAGTACTGAATTAAGACAAATATTTATTGCTTGATATGCAAGGAATATTACTCAAATGAGATGCTCTCAGTAACTAAATTCTGTTGAAATATAGGTTTATATTTAGGCATCCATTAGAAATCGATATTAATAAGACAACGAAGAAAATATAAAAAAATTGAATAAAAAACGAACAAGAAGGAGTATATTCTATCTAATGCCAAAAACATGTTTTAATTATAAAAAAAAGATGGCATGATAAGTCTTAAGTAAGTCTCGTGTTGCATACCTAAACTATATTGATGCAACATGAAACACACGAAAATAATATATTAAACTGAATGTCCATAAAGAAATAACCTCGTCCAAGTACAACATTCTCTCATGCAAGAAAAAATATGATGTAACGCCTGGATCCAGGCGTTTCTTGAAAAAAACGGTAAAACAACTCGAGAATCCTGAAGAAGAGATTTTCCTCAGAATCTCTAGAGCTGTTAAAGAGGAGTTGCATATGCTCTTTATTGAGCTCGCGTGTTTATTTTAGTATGGTAGGTTGGAAGGGAGAACCATTGTTATGCAGAAGATTACTTCCATCAGGGTACTGTTGTAAAAACTTGTCTATTGATTCGGTAACCAATATTGATCGTAGTTCTCCCTGATCTACACCTATTTGGACGATAAACGACGTGGTGTTACCACTGTAGGGTATTAAGTAGTAATCGCGTCCATTTGTATCATGAACAAACAACGGTATTTCTGCGGCGCAGAACGCGAACTCTATAGCCCTGTCTTGATTACTTGTGAGTATGTCTTGGACTGCTAGCGATGCAGCTTCTATTATAAGGTGATCTGCTTGTGCTTCGAAGTGATGAGTTAAGGGGTTCTGGGATGTTTTTATAGTTTTTATAAATGCTGCTTCGTTGTCTGAAAAACTGTTGGTTGGGGTCATGATCGTGACATTGATATTATCGAGAATGATTTGTTGTTCCGGTGAGAGATCTCGAGGGGGATCAAGGATCGCTACATACTCTCCGTAGTATCTATCATTAGTTACATAAATCGGCGAGAAATACCCACCATCGTCCATTTCTTGTGCGGTGATAAATAGATTTTCATAACCATAACTAGGGTCATACAATGGGTAACCATCATGATAGATGGGGTTGTTGACCCAGAATCCTTTCATTTGAAAACCAGTATTTTGATTATTCCATGGTTTTTTATCGGTGACGATACCGTGGATGATTGCCCATTCGTTGTATTCCCCCCAGAGAGGGATTGCTGCAGGTGTATGCCATGGGTTTCCTTCGTTATGGTTCGGAGTATAGGAATGATAATAATCTATCCAGATACAAATCTGTTTTAATACGTCCTCTGCTGTAGAAAAAGACATGGTACCCCACCAATACCCATATGTGTCATAATCAAGCTTAGAATTCAACCCAGTCACCATTTCATCAGCATTCAACAAGGAATCACCGTTACTATACTCAGAGATAAGTTGGAATTCATCATAGAGGCTTAGAGGTCCTTGTGGCCGTACAATTTCGTCCCAGAGACACCAGCTTATGATAGTATTCAACACCATCCCTGCGTTGTTATCATCGACCCAAGATTGGAAAAAAGGAAAACGTTTCAAAGACAAGGTATAGAATTGGGAATAATTTATCACAGGATAATAGTCGTAACGATGCGTTACCCCAGGGATTTCATACCAGGTATCGTAGAAACCATCGTTATCACTGTCAACATTAGGGTATCTGTTGAGGTAATCCCACCAATAATTTCCGCCTATAATCTCAGGGTCATGAGGATGCATTGGGGGGCACCAATAATTATATCCATTATCTTCTGCAGGAGAGTTTACGAATATATTTCGATAGATTTGATTTAATGCTGTTGAGTAATCCGTAAGTATTCCTTTCTGCCTCATGTTCTGAAACGTGTTATAAACGACTTTATTTTTTTCAGAACCTGAAACGATGAGGATACCTATAGCACTATCTCGCATACCTGTAAAATCATTATATCGTAGTAATGTACTATGCGTTCTCCGGAGTTCGATGCCAACTGAGTTGTTATCAAAATCATTCCATCCGATATCATGGGTTTTTGGGTTTCTATTGTATGACGCAGGGGAGTTATCCAATGAGTTCCAAATCTTTAGACCGCACGTATTCCACTTAATGAGACAATCGACGACAACAACGTCATGGATGCCAACACCCTCAATGCCTCTGATATATATTCCATTATCACAATGTTCAATTATATTATGTCTAATGATGATCGGATCTGAATTGGATAGTCCTTCGATTAATATCCCTGATTTATAAGGATTACCACTACAATAATTGATTCTAAAAGTACTAATCATGACATTGGGTGCGGTGATTTTGAAGACATAGTCACAATCGATCCCGTTCACTCTCGTCTCACACCAGTTTTCTCCTAAAACAGTCATTGGTTTATCTATAAGGATACCCCCATTATATTCACCGTTTAGAACATTGACACGCCCATTTTCTGCGACGACAATAACCCCATCTTTGATACTATTGAATGCGTTGTATCCCCATTCATGGCCGCCGTCATTATTCGGTCCGTTCCAATTATCATTTACAAACACAGTATTCGGTGGGTTTCGAGTCGTAAAAGACCATACTGAACCTTCAGTGGTTATTCCTTGATCATTTGTGACATTTATCTTCCAGTAATAGGTTGTCCCAGGCTCTAAGATTTCCGTGAAATAAATGGTTTCTTGTTGATCCGGAGAAACTAATCTGTCTGGAGATTCATCTTCGGCTTCTAAATAAACATCATAAAATAGAGTATCACCATCAGGGTTATCACAAGTCCAACTTAAATAGGTGTAAAAAAGGACATCCGTTGTTCCAGATGGAGGTGAGGGATTATCCGGCAAATTTGGAGAATCACCAATCACGATATCAAGAGGAATGTTTCCAGAGCCTCCATTTGATGATAATAAGATATCCCCGCGGTAATACCCGTACATATTCTCGGGATGACTGATAGTAACCGTAATAACGTCGTGTTCTCCTCTTGAAACACCACTTGTTGGGTTGATAGTAAACCATGAGTCACTTGGCGATATGGAATAGATTAAATCTGAGTTTCGTACAAGGTTCCAGATTTCAAATGTCGTAGTTACAGGTTCTCCTTGACCATGTGCACCACAATGGAGTTCTGAAGGGGAATACGATAAGATAGGAGATGGTGTCCAATCAGCGTCACTGACATGGGAATACCCATTGGGAAGGCTATAAAATCTGGCGAAACCTTCAAGTCCATCAGCTTCTCCTACATTCCAATCAACCACTTCCCAAGCTTCGTTAAACGCTGGTCCGCAGGGAGCATAATTCCCTACATTCTGACCACTATAAAATTCATGCTCCGTTCCCATTGATTTCACATAAGGATATCCCCAGATAATGTTGGCACCTAACCAACTCATTTCAGGAGTCTGCTGATAATTATAATCTTCTCGACCCTTTATGATGAAGACGCCGTCAATATCATTTAAATTAGTATCAACTATATTCGTATAAGATATATAATCTCCGATTCCATCAACAGTTTCATCAATAGCAGGTACGGTACAGATATGTATACCGTTCCATTCGACATCCTTTTCAGGAGAAATAGAAGGCCATGTACCAAATATTGGATAGCTCCCATGAGATCCACTGCCTGCTCCACTAGACCAACAGCCACTGTCGACACGTCCATAACCACCTACAAATACCACTGGATGCGTTGAATCAACGACGTAACAGTCAAATGTAGTAGGATTTTCTACTTGAGTGGTGGATGCAACATAATAGTAATGATGGAAATAGTAAATGACCCGATTAATCTGCGCAGTAGCTGGATTTTGAGAAGTGATGACTACATTGATATGCTCCCAATCACCTTCATGGTTATTCACAAAATCATTAAAAGGATAAAAAAACCAGTATTGAATGATATACTCGCCATTGTGAGTAAAGAGATGGGCATAGACTGTATTTGGATAATAGGACCCTGGTTTTGCCCACTCATTACCATCTCTATAAAGAGCATACCACCCGTCTGGTCTATCATAGTATTCTCCGCTAAGTTTTTCATGGCATTCTATTGTTGGACCATAGTCAAAATGAGGTGTACAGAAGTAATTGTTATAAACATCACATGATGGATCGCATCGATAGGGATCATCGTTAAATGTCTCGGAGTTATACCAGGAATAATCAATTCCCGTTAAATCCAACGGTGCTTCACCGTCATATTCCCCATCAGGATTATGTGCGTGTAGCCACATAATCCATCGATTTTGCGTGTTTTTAAACATGATTTCGACAGGTTCGGGTGAGACACCTTGATCACCGCTGTGAAGAAGCAAACTAGGGCAGAACATCTCAGCTAATTCTTGCTCATACTCATCAATAAATCCATTGAAATCTCCATCAGCTTCATACACATTCAACCGAACATTTTTATTTTCACCTTCAGAAACATACACTGTTGTTTCATTTCGATGCCATGAGTGCAATGAATCTACATACCATTGTATCCAAACGGTATGCCATCCGGTATCAACTGGATACCAGTATTCTGACATATAATATTCTCCCGGATGAACAGTATAAACATCTACTTCTACGCTATCGATATACATATGAACATCATATGTATCATCTTCGTAATTGTACCCATCAAAAGCAATCCAACCTCCATAATGTCGTGGTCCAATATTTTTTGCATTAATAAAAAAGTTTTTTTTCAACTGCATATCTTTTCGAAGTATAGTTGGAGAGGTGTTTATTGCTACTAACCCTTCTAATGCAGATACTATAAAAAAAGAACATAGTATCCATGCTAATGCAACATATGTCTTATTTTTTTTCATATTTTTTTCGCCATAATTTTTTTTTATTTTGATAGGTATCTTTTTTATTCTCCATTGTTTATATATTTTATTTGGAAGTCATCGAACAAAAAAAATTATTTAGAGGGGAAAAACTAGAAGTTCGATAATAATAGTTTGTAGGAATTGAAAATCATAGATGAATCTGTAATTTATTTCATCAGGATATACGAGTTTTTCCCAGATCAACCAAATTATTAAAAAAATGAGGTATTTGTTTAGCTCCCTGATTGGCAGAGTTCATGCCTGAGTAGATTTTCCAACGCCTCAGACATGTTTTTTCCTTGCAACTTCCAGGTTGCAAGCAACGAAGCAATGTACTGGTAATTCTCAGATCCCTTCTCAGATCGG
>JAZDGT010000028.1:0-24924 GCA_043806635.1 Methanobacteriota archaeon
GTGACCGTAAACGTCGCAGCATCATCATCCCACAATAAACCAGGATCCGTCGCCTTAAACGTGATCGTCTCCGCACCAGTCCAATCCAAGTTCGGAATCGTAATCGTGGCAACACGAGCCGCAATACTCACCGTAAGCACAGTGTTCCCAGAGTACGTCCACGTCATCTCCGCATCCGTGTTATCCGGATCCGAGACAAAGTTATCCAAAGAAATCGTCGCAAACGTTGAACCCTCCGTGATCGTCTGAGAAGGAATATCAGTCACCACCGGAGGATCATTCACTGCAGTGACCGTAAACATCGCAGCATCCTCATCCCACAAACTACCAGGATCAGTCGCACGGAATGTTATCATCTCAGCACCATTCCAATCAAGATACGGAATACTAATCGTAGCAACACGATCCACAATGGATACGACCAAATCGCTATTACCTGAATAAGACCAAGTCATCTCAGCCGGTGTGTTATCGATGTCAGTAACATAGTCGTCGAGGTTAATAGCAGTAAAAGTTGAACCTTCAACAATAACCTGATCAGGAATATCACCCACCACCGGCGGATCATTTACTGGAATGACAGTAAATATTGCTTGATCTTCATCCCAGAGCCCGCCAGTATCAGTTGCACGGAAGGTGATAGTTTCTTGTCCGTTCCAATCAAGGTTTGGTATCGTGATGGTCGCGACTCGATCAGTGATATCAACAATAAGGTCAACTTCTCCCGTGTGAGTCCACACAATACTTGCATCTGGATCTTCGATATCAGTAACGTAATTATCTAGATTGATGGTAGTAAAAATTCCACCTTCATCGATTTGTTGATCAGGGATATCGATTACAACAGGTGGAATATTTATCCACGTTGTGACTGATGTGTTGCATACATCTTCAATGATAAAACCATCCAATGTCAAATATCCGCTATGTACAGTGTTGTTGATAACACCAGTAACACCATCTGCAACGGTTACGGATATGGCGAATCCAATTTTATCACCGATACCCATCAAAATATTAGTTATATTCAACGTATGATCAGTATACTCCCAGTTATTTTCATCGAAACCACTATAATTACTACTAACAGAGTTGAATGTTACCTTATCTGATAACGGATCAACTATTGTGACATTGTGAAGTGTCATGTGTCCTATATTCGTGATATTAATGAAATAATAGAACTGTGCTCCTGGATTAACCCACGGGGGAGCATTTTTTTCGATTTCAAGCGGTGATATCACACTGACATATCTTGGATAAGGAAGATACTCGGTATATGGAATATCATTTTTCTTATAGGTTAGATTCGAAAGAGCCAGATTAGTCAATACTGAATCACCGAGTTCACCTGTGGTTATTTCAAAGTTATTATTCCATGAATCATTCAACGAAAGTAATGATCGAGTAAATTCAATTTTATGTGTTCCATTTGGGAGAACGCTGTAGTCTCCTCCGCCAGTATTCGTCACAATAAAACGTGAGGGGAGGTAGTCAGTTACTACAAGATCAGAGATAACGACTTGACCAATTAATTGGGAAATTGTGAGATAAATTTCTTCAATATCTGTAGCATTTGGTGCGTTATAAAAATAGTCTTCGCCACTTGCGATATCTCGTAAAAGCCATATCGCAAATGATACAGAGTTTTCACCGCAGCCTCCTGCTGTTATACCACCAGTGAATCCTATTGAAAATATTGTTGTGTTGTTATCCTTTGCATTATTTGCTTGTTCTCGTGCATAGTTTGTGCAGGTATTATTCGAAATTGGGCAATTAATTCCACAAGAAATACCACTAGGATGGTGTGCCGTTGGTAACCCATCAGTAAACAAAAGGATGATAGGGTATGCGTCAGCAGGGCAATGGTCTAATAGTTCTTGCTGAGCTACTCGTATCCCTTCACCGGTGTTTGTCCAACCATTTGCCGTAAGTCCATTCACCGCGTTTTTCGCTTCGACACCATTATGAGTCAATGGTTGTACTAATACTGCCTGTCGGGCAAAACTTACTACCCCAACGGTATCATTTGTTAAGTCCATGTGGTCAATAAAGGTGTTCGCTGCTTTTTTAATGTAATATAATGCTGGATGTGGAACACCGGTCTCGTTATCATATTCCCAATCCATACTTCCTGAGGTATCGATTACTAGTATCACTGCTATGGGTTCTATAGGGGATTCTCCTTCTGCGGTGACATTAATGGCGATTGTTGTAGATTCACCGGGATGTATACGAGTGGGGTACAGTTCTTTGGTGACGTTGACCCATATTTCTCCTTTTGGGCCAGCGAATAAAGGATACCTGGGTTGGTCTATTTGTTCTATTTGATTGGTGTCAGATAGGGAATCTAGACTCGTAGTATATGCGGTATTTTCAGCTGGTACATTCTCATCAATAATTATGGGAGATGGAATATTACTTCCAGGGATGCTGTGTTGTGGAATATCTTCTTCCTCAGTCGGCAGAGGCGAAGCTGGTGTATCTTGATTATTTTCTTGTGGTTCATTGGTTGTATCATGTTTTTCATTGTGGAACTCTGTTCCGCCGGGGCTATTTGGGGTGTTTTTCTCCGTGGAGTAATCTGGTGTGAGTAGAGAATTCTCGACGGATTTTATTGTTGGAAAAATTGATATTAAGAAAATAAACGTAACAAATATTACTGCTAGTTTATTTAAATTTAATTTTTTTATTATATCCCTTGACCTGGTTTTCAAGTTCATTCGATAATGCCTCCCTTATTTTGACTGATACAAATAAAAACAAAATATATATACCTTTTCTATACACACATTTAGAAGCACGAAAAAAAAATTATTTATTTTTTTCCAATTTTTTATTCCATTAATAATATATAAAAATAGATGTTAGTCACATGGGAGTATACAATGTAACGATATTCAAAAATTACGAACATCGTACGGGTTTTTCGTGAGTTGATGAGTTCATATATCTTTTATGGAAAATTCTAAAAGGTTCCCTTCATTATTAACCCAAACATCAAAGATGATATTCTTATTCATGAATTGGACTTCCCAATGATTATCTCTATACAAGGGTTTTTCTGAGATGGTCGCTGCGGTAAAAATTGGACCAAAAAGGGCATCGTACTGAAGAACAATATGTACTTGATCATATGCGGTGTCAGCGATCTTGTCCGACGCCCATTCTTGGAGAGCCCATGCAATCCCATTATTTTTTATTAACGAGATTACTACGATTTCTTTGTTTGACCAATATGGAGCGGGTTTGATAAACGAAAAATCCATAGTATCGAGATACGTTTGATTTACATCCTGGTAGGGGTCAGTAATCACAAGATAGTGCTGATGATAGAAGTCTCCAGGATCATTTATCAACAAGAAATACGTGTTTAGGAATTGTGGAATGGTCACATACGTGTTTTCATCGAGGCCACCCGTTTTTGGATCATTTACCCAAAACCCATAGACGAGAAGTTGCTGAGGGGGTAACCATGCGTTTTTATTCGTATGAATACCACGTATCACCATCCAATTGTTATAGTTTCCATAGCAAGGGACTGCAAGAGGCACGTGGTTTGGGTGACCTGGTTTCGGCACATCGACCTCGCGAAGATTATTATAATAGTCGACCGGGTAATCCAACCAGATACAGATCTGCTTCAATGCATCATTCATGTTCGTACTCGCATATGGAGCAAAGAAGTACCCATAGCTCCAGGCAGGCGATGCATTCCGATCGTCGATCTCCACGTTCAACCCACGGCAGAGTTCACTCCCGTTAATAACAGTATCAGATCCTTTATACTGATTGTATAGTGTTTGCTCAAGATACATACTTGATGGGCCTTCAGGATGGATCGTCTTATTCCACATCAAATAATCAAGCATCATTTTCATCACCATCGCACCCGTGTTCACCTGCGAGATGTAAAAAGGAAAACTCTTTAGATCACGATAATGAATATGAAGCACAAAATCAAGAGTGAGAAACCCGGTGTTCATATCTTCAACTGTGAGAACATGATCGGTGATATTTACCGACTCGTTCATATCCCGGGCGATAAATTGAAGGGTATCCCCCTGGACGATATCGGTTCCTTTTTGAAGCAAGAGAAAATAATATCCATTCTCAGTTTCCGCTTGCCAGCACTCACCAGTATCAAGGTTTCTGATCTGGATATCGATCTCATCAACTGGGTCCATCTCAGGAGTATAGCATTGTCCAACAAGGAACAACATATCCTCGAGACTTCCTTGGTTATAAAACCAGGTATCATGGTACGCGGGGCCTCGAGGACCTGAGGTTATCTCTGTTTCTCCGATCTCCCCCCATCTCCCAGAATATTGAATAAATTTTTGACCATTCAATGGGTGCTCCTTTTCTCCAACATTAAGCACACCTCCACCTTGAAACCCCGGTGAACCAACCGGTTTACCCTCATTCCAAGTGTACCATGCGTTCTCACAATGTTCAACAGGGGTACACCATGAGCAACCAGGTTCTAACTGCGCATTACATTCATCAAAACTATGATAACTCGCATGAGACCCACCCGCAGAGAGAACCACGGGATGATTATCCTGATACCAGGTGACCTCAGAAGGACTTATCACATCATAACCATCATGCTGATAATACACGACATCTCGCACTGATAGCGTATGATCAAGTTCAACAAGGATATGCTCCCATTCACCCTCATGACAATTCCACCCATCATTATACGCATACATGAACCAGTACTGGATATTAATTCCATTGAACGTATTGGGATAGACATGCCCATACACTATCCAATCATCAGGGTTAGTAGAACCTGAATGCGTCGGATTATACACCTGAAGGAAAAAACACTGGTTCGTATCAAAATCATACCAGGAATGCTCCCAATTATCATAATGACAACATGGACACAACACATAATACCAGTCACGACGTTTCCTGTGCTCTTGTGTTACAATATTATCCTGCGTTGGTAACCCATGAGCAATCACCTCACAATCATCACACCCCGCATGATGAAAACGCATATGTGCTCGTTCTAAAAACCAATCAACATTACAGGGCCAGGTTACTCCATCAATCTCACAAAAACCACCAGGATTCGCTTCATCTGTCCAGAGCAAAACAACAGGGGAAAATCTCGTGAGAAGAACCTGCTCCAATGCATCACTCAGACCATCATCATCATTATCAATACTTCGAAAATCTCTAGATATTCCAAAGGGAACATCCGCGGTATACAGTCCTGTGAAAAGTAACGGCGTCGTATACGAAGCAGGAACAGTAATTAAGAAAACACTAACCAATGCAAATATCAATGGTGAACTCAGACCAAAACAGCATCTTCTGTTCTGGTTTTTCCCAAATACTTTTTTCATCTATATACTCCCCCTTCTCCAGAATATATCAAATTTCATATATAAAATCGTTATGAACAATATCTTATATACATCTTTGGAAAAAAAAATTGAGAGTTGTCTTAATTAAATGTCGATACGGATAGGGAGGATAACTGAGGGGATACCATTCCATTGCAAACGTCGCTGGATAGCAAACGCGGTTTCATTATGAAGTACTTTATGAAAAATAGTCTCGTGCCTAAAAATGAGTTTTCCCGTGAAAAAGGTTGCGTTGGGAAATTCCTTCGCAATCGTTTCACACAACTCACTTGCAGTCTCTACAACGTCTGTACCAATATCCATCCGGTAATCAGCAGAGAAACCAAGACGACGAGCAAGACTCACATATTTCAGGAGCGCGTTTCTTGTATTGTCTTTTAATGCTTCTACTTCTTCAGCACCTTTGAATGCTCCTGAGTCTATTTCTGAGACTGAAACAAAGAGGATGTTTTTATAGAGTTTTGGGAAATTACGGATGACTAATAGAAACGTGTTTACACCGAAACCATTGTATCCGTTCACGAGGACGATTGCCGTGATTTGTTTTGGATCCACGGGTTTCTTTGTTGGTCGATCAGCGAGATGAATGTTCTGAAGTAGTAATACCTCGTCGAATTTATCCATTGCTTTTTTCACTCGTTGATAATGTTTGTGGATAATAAAACAGAGGAGAACAACTATCATGGTGATGAAGAGGGTAAGCCATCCTCCTTGTCCAAATTTTTCATAGATGGTTACGATGAGGATGGTGAAACAGAGGAGAAATCCTAAGCTAAAGATGAGAAAACGTTTTTTCCAAGGTATATTTTTTTTCCGTGATGTAAGACTTAGTTTTGTCATTCCTAACTGGGAGAGTGAAAACGTGAGGAACACATTGATTGCATACATGATCACAAGAAAGGTTACATTCCCGTTTGTGATGATCATGAGGATGAGGGCAGCAATTCCCATGAGGAGGATGCCGTTGTGCATGGTGAGTCTTTCTGATAAAGCAGAGAATTTTTTTGGTAGCCATGAGTCGATTGCCATGTTTGCCATGACTCGTGGCCCATCAATGTAACCTGTTTGTGCAGCAACGAGGAGGAGGAGTGCTTCAGCAAGAATAATGATAATGGCAATCCAATAGCCTAGTGGCCAACTAGTAAATAGGGTGTTTGCGAGTACTGCGTTTAACGTTTGTGTTCCGGTAGGATCTGTTTGTACTCCGACGAGGTAATAGCAGAGGTAGAGCACGCCAGCAACAAGTGAAAGGGAGAGGGCCATGTAGAGCATTGTTTTTTTTGCAGTCTGTACTTTTGGTTCTCTCATTATAGGTAAACCGTTAGAAACTGCTTCTATACCTGTGAATGTTCCTGCGCCTAATGAGAACGATTTGAGAAATATTGCGAGGACTCCGATGAATCCTATCGCAGATAAATCACTGCGTATGTTTGTGGTGAAATCTGTAACGGTGGGACTTAGTGTTGCTCCTGGGCCAATAGTTCCATAAAAAACCCCGTATCCGAGGAGGAGGATATGGGTTATAATGAAGAGGAGGAAGATGGGAGCGAGTATCATGACTGATTCTTTAACGCCTCGTAGGTTCATGAGGATAAGGATGAGTATCAAAGCGATTTTGAATATGAGGCGAAAACTTTGTAGTTCAGGTGGTACGAAGCTGAAAATCGCATCACCGCATGCAGCGAGAGAGACGGTGATGGTGAGGATGTAATCAACGAGGAGGGCAGATCCTGATATGACACCAGCGTTAGTTCCGAGTGTGTGGGTGGCGACGATATATCCTCCGCCACCATGGGGGAATTGCTCAATAATTCGGGAGTACGTGAATGAGATAACAAACACGGTGATCGCGGTGGCAATAGCGAGGAAAAATGCGAGATACGTATGATCCGTTATTATACGAAATGCTTCTGCAGGTCCATATGAGGATGAGGAGAGACCATCAGCACCTAATCCTATCCATGATAGTAATGCGATTAAGGATATTTTATGGAATATTGAGGGATCATTCACGTTTCGCGGATATCCTATCACTTTTGTTTTTATTCTGGAATACCACGTTCTTTTTTCATTTTTGTTTTGCATAAGTTTCGCTTTTTTTCTGTGGTATAATTGCTCGTCTTTATCTGTAGCAGGAATGAAAATAAGGTTATAAAGCTTCATATAAGGAAAAATATCCTTGTACAGGAGAGAATGATTTGTATTTATTTTTATTGACTGTTTGCTGCTGTTCTCTGACGTTTTTTCCGGAGTTGAATGACGAATTTGAGTAGTTCGAACCAGATGATACTAATCACACCCGCTACGGCACACATCAGGATATCACTGCTGTGAAGAACCGAGAATTTGAAAAACACGCGAATAGGTGGAATCGTGAGGACCAACCCAAGAAACAGTAGGGTTCCAGCGATGACACCCCAGAGAGCAGTATTTTTTGATCGCACAGTAGAAAGCAAAGTCCGAGACCACGAGCGATTTGTGAGGATTAACCCAAGATTCGCGATCACGAGAGTCGTAAAAGTGAGTGCACGAGCATCATCCACGCTTTGCCCAAGCCAATAGCGTGCGATCCCAAATACCGCGAGGACGATGGTTAACACACTAACTCCCTGAAGCACACTGAGACTCATGATTCGTTTGTTAAACAATGGTTCTTTTGGGTTACGCGGCGGATGGGTCATCACATCGGTTTCTTCAGGCTCTGCTTCAAAAGCGATAGAGCATGCAGGATCGATCACGAGTTCGAGAAACACGATATGTACCGGGAATAGAATCAGATCCCATTGCAGTAACACCGGTATTAATGATACTCCTGCGATAGGAATATGGATTGCGATAATGTAACTGATTGCTTTTTTGATATTATCATAAATCCTCCGACCCATACGAACAGCTTGGACGATAAACGAGAAATCATCATCGAGTAACACGAGTGCTGATGCTTCTCTCGCGACATCAGTACCACGGCCTCCCATCGCAATACCAATATCCGCTGATTTCAGTGAAGGAGCATCATTCACCCCATCACCAGTCATCGCAACAACCTCACCGTTCGCCTTTAACGCGTTCACAATCCGTAGTTTTTGTTCTGGGATTACTCGTGCGAACACGTTCACTTCCTTAATGCGCTCCTGTAATTCATTATCACTGAATGTCGTAAGCTCCGGACCAGTCACCACAAGTTCCGGATTCTTCAGACCAATCTCCTGAGCAATACATCGTGCAGTTCCCGGGTAATCCCCCGTGATCATCACCACGCGTATCCCTGCAGAATAACATTCGGCTACAGCTTCGGGAACGTGTGGGCGAACCGGGTCAACAAACCCGATCAAACCAAGAAACACGAATAGAAAATCATGTTGCTGCTCAGGAAGACCAGTTTTTCTAAAAAACGCTTTCGCTACACCGATAACTCGAAGACCCTCCGACGCCATCTCTTGAATAGACGATGAAAGCTCCCGCAATTGCGAAGGAGTAAAATGACACAGATCTGCGACCGCCTCAGGTGCACCTTTCGACGCGATAATATACTCAGCACCATCAGGTGAATTAATCACTTGGGACATGGCGAGTAACTCACGTGACAATGGGTATTCCTGCACCACTGACCAATCCTTGTGGATATGCTCAGTATGAGAAAGTGTCTGATCCCCTAGTTGATTCAACGCTTGTTCCATCGGGTCAAAAGGATTCTTCTTGCTGGCAAGTAACCCGAATTCAACAAGCTCATGATACTGCTCTGGTAAACGGTTCATCTCCTGACTGATATCCAAGAACCTTCCCCGTATCATCAGTTTTCGGACCGTCATCTGATTCATCGTCAGTGTACCTGTTTTATCGACACAGAGTACTGTTGCTGAGCCCAGGGTCTCAACAGCAGGAACATGACGAGTTAACACATTCTTTTTCGACAACCGCCATGCTCCAAGAGAAAGAAAAACGGTTAAGACTACAGGGAACTCTTCAGGGAGAATAGCCATCGCCAAGGTGATCCCTGCTAACAAACCCGCCATCCAATCACATCGAGTAATGCCATAGACAATAATGACCATAAAACAAAGAATCACACCAAGCAGAGCAAAATTCTTCACAAACCGTCTGGTTTCTCTCTGTAACTGCGTATCCTCAGAGTCAAGTGTTTGCAGGGTTTTCCCGATCTGCCCCATTTCTGTTTGTAACCCTATCGCATATGCTCGAGCTATCCCCTGCCCTTGCACGACAAGTGTCCCTGAATACATATAAGCAGTGTCATCACCGCCTGGATGAGTCTTTTTTGTCACCCCATCCCATGGTATCTTACGAACAGGCGCCGACTCACCCGTGAGTAATGATTCATCTACAGAGAGATGACTACTTGAGAGAATTACTGCATCAGCAGGAACACGATCACCCTCAGAGATAATAAGGATGTCGTCAACGACGACTTCACATCCAGGAATACGACGTTCTATTCCATCACGGATGACAAACGCTCGAGGACTGGAGAGATCACGAAGCGCCTCCAAGGCTCGTTCGGTTTTCCTCTCTTGATACAAGGTGATTCCTATAATAACAAATACGAAACCTAGGAGCATCACTGCTTCTTCATGATCACCTAAAAAAAGATAGAGTAGTCCACTCGCGATAAGGAGAATAAACATCGGTTCCCGAATGACATTCCATGCTATAGTTAACAGACTTCGTTTCTTTGTTGATGGTAATTCGTTATATCCATCTCTCTGAATCCGTTTTTTGGCCTCCTCATCTGAGAGACCTTGAAACTCTTTCTGCTCATCTACCATAGTCCGAGGTCGGGGGAATACAATAAATAGTGCGATATAAAGAATTGTATTTGATAATACTTCAGCGTGATATTAAGGAGGAAAAACGCCTCCCTCTTTAGGTTGAGCAAAATTATATAAAGGAGGAGGTAATATAGTTGTTCCCAACAAAAGGAAAAACAAATAAGACTTTCATTTTTTCGTAGACACTCGAAATCTTTGAAATCTTTTGAATAACCTTTTAGAAAAAAATAATTGATACTCCAAAAGTAATCAGGAGGTGAATAGTATTGATAGGAATAGTAACCTGGTACAATGTTCAAAAAGGGTACGGCTTCATTAAAGGAGAAGACGGGAAAAGAGTCTTCGTCCATAAATCAGAGGTACCCTTTTGGAATATCTTCCTCAACAAGGGAGATAAAGTTGAATACGAGATACAAGACTCACAGAAAGGCATCAAAGCAACGAATATGAAAATACTCAATTAATGTTTTTTTTTGTGTCTCTCAATTTTTTTTAAAAAAGATGTACTTCTCCTTATACTGGTAACATTTGTACAACAAAGTCTTTATAAATAGGAATATATAAAATACGGTAGAGAAATATCACTCCTTACGAGTATTGATATATTCTGCCTTAGATGAGTCGGAATATCTATGACGAAAGAGTACGCCATTGAAGTCCGATCAGTGACAAAGACTTACCGGACTGGAAAAAGCGAATTACACGCATTAAAAAACGTTTCGATACAGATTGAAAAGGGTGAGTTTGTTGCGTTGATTGGTCGTTCTGGCTCGGGGAAGAGTACGCTGATGAATCTTCTTGGATGTTTGGATCGCCCGACATCGGGTAATATTTTCATTGATGGGCAGAATACGTCGCAATTAACGGATAGGATGCTTGCAGAGATTAGGGGGAGAAAAATGGGTTTTATTTTTCAGACGTTTAATCTAGTTCCTACATTGTCCGCATTGAAGAATATTATGCTTCCTATGGTGTTTGGGGGGTTTCCAAGAGCATCGCGGGAGCAGCGCTCGGTTGAGTTGTTACGTCGGATGGAGCTTGAGAAGTGGGCATCGCATCTGCCTTCGGAGTTGTCTGGTGGTCAGCAGCAGCGGATTGCGATCGCGCGTGCGCTGGCGAATAACCCGTTGATTATCCTGGCAGATGAGCCGACTGGTAATCTGGATTCGAAAACTGGGGAGCAAGTAATGGAGTTTTTATCCTCTATTAACCGTGAAGGGAAAACGATTGTGCTCGTCACACATGATCCTATACTTGTACGATACGCTCGTAGGGTGATTACTTTGTCTGATGGGGAGGTGGTGGATCGGCATGATGTCTGATATTTTCCTGATGAGTCTTGATGCGTTACGTTCTCGGAAGGTTCGGACGTTTCTTACCTTGTTGGGTGTTATTATTGGGACGGGGTCAGTGATTATTGTTGCGACTGCGGGTGATTCGATGAAGTTGTTTGTCAAAGAGCAGTGGAATATTTTTGATCCGACTGCAGTGATTATCGCGGTGGGGACTGATACGAAGCCTCCTCAGATCTCGTTTCGGGAGAACGTGTTTACAGATAATGATGTGAAGAAGATTCAGGATTTACCTCATATCAAGGAGGTTGCTCCGGTTGGTATTGTTGCGTTGAAAAAAATCATGAAACGGAATGGGTTTTTGCAATGGGAGTCGAAACTCGGGGGGAACATGTATGCGAGTACCGGAGTAATGTTGCAGGTTTTAGGGTTGAAAATTACTCAGGGGAGGTTGTTTCAGGAGGGGAAAAACGAGATTGTGATTAGTGAAAATATGTTGTCTATGTTTGGTAAAGGGAAGGAGTTGAGTTTGAATGATGAAATCTATATTCAGTCGTTGACGGGGAGGATTTTGAAGGCGAAGATTGTTGGGATTATGAGTGAAAGCGGTCAGCAGAATGTGTTGAGTTCGTTGACTGCTCCGACGATTATGGGTCCGGTTGATCCGTATTATACCTCGTATTTTGGTTCGAATGTTGGAGGGATTTTGAGGCCAGTGACTGCATTTAGTATGTTGTATGCGACTGCGAATGATATTGAGAGTGTGACTGTTGCTGAGCAGGAAGTCTCAAATTATTTGAATAGGAGTTCTGATGCGTTGAAGTATAAGAATAAGCAGACTGATTTTGTGATTATCACGCAGGAATATATTTTGGAGCGGATTGATCAGATCGTGAACGTGCTAAGCATGTTTATCACAGCAATAGCGGTGGTGTCTCTTGTTGTGGGGGGTATCGGGATTGCGAATATCATGTATGCGACGGTGACGGAGCGGACGCGGGAGATCGGGACGATGATGGCGATCGGTGCGAAACGGAGGAATATTTTGCAGTTGTTTTTGTATCAGTCTGCCGTGATTGGTTTACTGGGGGGTATTCTTGGGTGTCTTGTGGGTGCGGTGGGTGGTGCGTTTATTATTCAGATTTTGGGGTCGTATGCGGTTGAGTTAGGGGTGACGTTTTTGGCGGGTACGCTTCCGTTGGTTTATCCGATGGAATGGTTTGTGATCGCGTTAGTCTCAGGGGTTGCTGTTGGTGTTATCGCCGGTGTGTTACCGGCACGTAAGGCGGCGAAGATGGACCCGGTGGTTGCGTTGCGATACGAATAAATTTCTGTTTAGAATTTGGTATCTCGTAATTTTTTTTGATAACACGGGTATTATTCATACAAAGAATTTATTAATTCTCAATATATCCATATTATAACAGGTTATACCACTATGCGGAGTTCACTGATTATTGCTGGTATAATTTTAATCGTTCTTGGTGTAATTTTCACTGTTTATACTTTTGGTTTTGGAATTATCTGTTCCTGGCCGTTAATGCTTCTCGGAGTAATTTTAATTATTCTCGGTGCCGTGTTGTCTGAAGAAGGAAAAAAATCGTTTATAGGAGAGGGTATGGCTCAGCAAATAAGACGGTGTCCAGTGTGTGGTAGACAAATACCGTTGGATGCAAACATCTGCCCGTATTGTGCAAGAAAATTTTCTTAAGCAACTCAGAACATTTCGTTCTTATTCTAGTATTCTCCTTATTTTTAGAAAGAATCTTTGTTATTTAACCATGTTTTTTTCTTGAAAAAAGGGACGGACCTGTCGGGATAAGGACGGATTTCTCGGAGAAAAACTAGGCGAAAAACAACGAAAAAAGAGGCTTTCGAAACCATCGGTTCTTTTCTCACTAAAACCCTTCTCATTTTTTCTTTCTTTTTGGAGGTTGAACCATGAAAGAATCAATTTATGATAGGATGACAAATGCGGAACGCGAAGTAGCCAAAGTATTGAAAGAGTTAGGGATCCAATGGACATACGAACATCCCGTTTTTATATGGGATGACAATAAACGGCCGCGAGTGTGGGCACCTGATTTCTACTTAAAACATTTTGGAATGTATGTGGAGGTTTGTGGTTCGGAAAAATTCGACTACAACTATAGAAGAAAGATCTTCGATAAGAATGGATATCGCGTGATATTTTTACATCTTTATAAAGAAAACGAAAAATGGAAGAACCACCTCATAAACTACCTTCAATTATTCACTCTAGATAGAAATTATAAATTACATGGTATACTAAGCAGTAATAACTTCAAAGATAACCAAACCCTGGCATCAAATTTGTAGAATCATCATTTATTAACTATAGTCCACTGTGAATTCATACCATGCAGCAATCAAGGTTTCATCATCGCACACCAATGGATCACCATAAGGGTCCCGTAACGCGACATACACCCGATACAACCCAGGACCATACTCAGACAACAAATCAGATGTATTCACTTTTCCGTTGAAGAACTGATCTAACGCAAGCTGCTCGCTGGCATTAACCTTACGAAGTGCTGTCTCATTCACCGTATCATTGGCAAGTACCCATTCCTCAAACGATTCATTATAAAACTGCACCTGCATCAACAAATACCCGCTAATATTGGTTCCACCGGTATTTTCGATCTTTGACTCAATATTCGTACCAAAACTAAAAATACTACTCATACTAGTATTCACACCATCAGAAACCGTGACATACCACCAATACCGAGTATTATTGGTACTGAAGTTCTGGTTCACCGCAGTCACATTAGATCCCGAGGGAACCGAGTTGTTTTCTTGGAATCCTATGAAATAGTGTTCACCCGGGTCACTATAGTTCACCATGACATAGAACTGATAACATTTATTGTAATAGAAATAGGACCCGTTAAACGCGATACCTGCTTCCAGAGCATCAATGTCCGGCCAGGTCCAGGCTTCACCAGTATCCGGATTCTCCGTCCAAGTATAATTCACGGTAGTATCAGGTAAGTCATTAGCAGTGGTCTCATTCCATGTATTGTTACTTTTCAGGATAAATTTGTATTGGTTCCAGGGGTGACCACCTTGCATCTTCCCGTCTTTCCCGACCACCGCATACGCCGTGACAGCGTTAATCCCTGCAGTCTCAGATGTGTGGTTCTGCATCGTATAGGTATCGTTCACCCACGTGTCTTGATTCTGCGTGTACACATAATCCAGGGTGTTCAACTCGGTTTCATCAACCGCTTGATAATTACAATCAGCGTCATGAACCAACAACTGCGTGGAACTCCCGTTCCCCATTGGGTGTAATATGCTGTACCCGTAGGATGAGGTGTTCGCATACCACCGCACCCAAAGTGTATCGTTATCATCATCAGAGATACATACGTTCAATGTCGGCAGACACGGGATTCCTTGGCTGTTGTTCACCGGGTACACAAAACTGGGTTGGTTCGGCGGGTTATTCACCGGCGGGATAAAGGTGATGTTCAACAATGGCGGGTTACTCCCCCCATTATAATCGTAGGAGTGCACCTTGTACTGAAGCTGGGAGGAGTCATCAAAAACAGTTATCCCCAGGCTCTGGTTCTCCATCCACCCCGTGCGGTTGATAACCTCCTGGACACTACTGGAGATATCTGGAGTATCCGCGTAACTGTACGCGGCGTCGTTGGAACTCTGTGTCCAATCCCAATCCGTCGAATTACTGGTATACGATCGGTTTGATGGACGGTCACCTGCGGAGAACGTTGGCGTGTCATCTTCGTCAATGCAATGGATTTCGTAGTGGTGATATGATGGTGGCATTGAGAGTTTCCCATAGGCGTATTTATGCCAGTGGACATACGCGTCTGTTATCGTGGAACCTGGTGGTATGGATATATTCGTAAACCGTAAAGAGGTGTTATAATATCGTGTCGGAGCAGTCCATTTCCCGAGGCGCAACTCAGTCGCCGTAGTATTAAAAATGGCGCCGTCAGTGGACTCATGACAATCATCAGAGGACAACCCCACAGAACCGCTCATGGTGGTTGAATCAATAAACACTGGGTACGTCGTATTCATATCACTCAGCCAGGTCCAGGGGGTGAGGACTTCGACTCGGAGGTTCCCGAACTGTGTCATATGCAACCGTTTCGTGAGAAGAACACGGTCATGCGAATCGTTGCTGTCCCAAGCATATAATTCTGGGATATAGTAGACGGTTTGGTTATGTTCATCGGTGAACCAGATCGGTTCAGTGGTGGTTATCTCGTTATCCTCCCATTGGTTAAAGGTTTTGAAATGGAGTCGATCCTTCCCATACAGTATTCCGGTGCTACGGTTTTCTTCCCCGTCAGGGAGTTCGTACGCGCGAACCGTTTCTTTCAAGACAAGTGACGTGTTCTGATCATCAGGTACTGGAAGCCTACTCAGGTTGTCGATGACGAGTTGTTCGACAATCCCCATAGGGTGACACACATACCATAAATCAATACCCTCGTCGTACTGACCAGGATACACAATACCGTTATTATCAACTTGCGCAACAGATTGTTTCTTCCCGGAAACCATGGTTCCATCGTCGAACCCTAATGACTCCCACGGGCTGTAGGTGATCGCGTAGTCTCGGTTGAGGAATGCAATTGGTCGGTTGAATGTTTGGCTGCTTTTCTCCCGGAAAAACACCTGATAACCAGCGTGGGTCATCCCGTACACATAATTATTGCCTGAGATGCGTATCGTCTGACTCGTGATGGTGGTGTTGATTGGGGTGTATTCCCCGGTGGTCTTGTTTTGATAGTTAAGTGGCGAAGGTGAAATGGACAAGGTATATTCTGCGGTGGCTGGGTTGTAGTATTTATTCCAGGTGAGCCCACGACCCACCACAACCATGGGTGGGTCCTCAGGTGGATCCGTGAGGTTCACAGTCTCGCTCTCACCGTATACGTCTTTATTGGTGGAGACGAACATGTTCGCTTGAGCAGATACTATAAAATTATACCCAGAGACGTTCGCGCTCGCCCCCGCACTGTTAAACGCCCAGATCGTAAAAGGATACTCACCGTTCTGCCACGTATCAGAAAACACGTAACTGTACCAGTCACCCGTGGTGTGATTCATCGTATAATTCTCAGTCGTGGCATCCGGATACGCGACGTTCACCCACACTGAGGTGATACTCGCATCGTGGGTGGTAACGTTCACCAAGAGTGAGACGTTCTCGCTGTACCCGATGGTTCCTGGGTCACATACGACGGTATTAAAACTGATATCGCCCGTGGTAAAACACCAAAGCGGGGTGGGCTCAATCATACCGATTTTTGAAGCCACCCGCCAATAATACGACGAATTATAGAGTAAATCAGACCAAGCATATGTTGCGTTTTCCCCGTATTCAACATCGTGGTCCATCCCGAACGTCTGATTATTCTCAATCCATACCAGCGCTGATGAACGTGCAGCCACCACATCCAGATCATAGTCGTTATCCATATCCGCCATTCTGATGCATAAGGGTTCAACAAAACTCTCATTGATCACCAGTCGCTCAAACCATCCTTCACCCGTGTTCCTGCACCACGCCAGCGTATCAGGTGTAAAAGCAGTTGCCACATCTAGATCTCCATCAAAATCTATATCACTCACGTTGATGCTTCGCGCCTCACTATATTGTCCATCAATGTAATCTCCTTCGGTGAACGTCATATCACCCGTGTTATTCCACAAGATGATCTTGTTTTCATTCAACGTTAAAACATCCACGTCGGCATCATGATCAAAATCCGCCACCACTGCTTTCCGCAGATTATATGTGTTGTTAATTCTATGGTACACGAGAGCGGCTCCGCCGTCGAAGTTCTCCCACCACCCGAGGGTATCACCTCCAACGAGTGCTACCACTAGGATGTCTGTGTCACCATCTAAATCCAAATCACAGGTGACTAAATCTCTCAGACCGCCGTAAAATTGATGCCAATACACTGCAATGGGTTGATAGGTGAACGATTCATTCCCATCATTCAACCACCACATCGGACCTTCATTGGTGATACTCACGATATCTGTGTTTCCGTCGCCGTTGATGTCTGCTGGGGAGACCCCGCGGGTGAGTGACTGGTTATCGATTACATGTTCTGTGAACTCGCAGGAACCATTATTTTTCCACCAGGAGATATTTCCATTAGAGGTGCCCTTTGAGCAGCTGAGTAAATCAAGGTCACCGTCTTGATCCAGATCGACGACGTCGACGTCTTTATAGAGTGCCGTGGATGTATCGAAAACGTGTTTTTGGAATTGGTTGTTGGTATTGTTCCACCAGGCGATCAGGTTATCGTCTGCACCAACGATATCAATGTCGCCATCCTGATCTAGGTCAACGGGTATGATCACGTCAAGATCCTCGGTATCAATCTGATGTACGGTGGTGTAGCCTGGTGACTCGTGTTGATAGGAGACGTTGAGGGTGAGTGAGGTGTTGAGTCGGTTGGTGACGGTGACGTTGAGATCAGGGTTGATGTCGTAAATCAAATTGGTATCCAAGGGATAACGGAGGGTGTAGTCGATGTATCCGATGTGGAACGGGAACATGGTGGTGGTGTTGGTGTTTCCCGCGTTGTCGGTTGCGGTGATGTTGAAATAATAGGTTCCTAGGGTCCAGGTGTCAGTGAAAATGTATTCGAAATCATAAGGGGTTTCGTATCCTTCTTGGTTCATGGTGAAGTTTTTTGTCTGGTTATCCGGGTATATCATGGTGATGTTGACGTATTGGATAAGGCTTTGGTTGTCGAGGGCATCTGCGTAGATGGTGATGGGTGTTCCTCGTTCGGCCAGCGTGGGTATTACCTCGATGTCGTGGAGGAGTGGGAGGTGTTCTTCTATGATGATTTGTTTGGTGATTTCGTCGTGGTTATTGTGGTTGTCGGTGACGTTGAGGGTGACATTGTAGCTTCCATTCATAGTGTATGTGTGGGTAGGGTTTTGGGTGTAGGATAAGGTGTCGTCGTCGAAATCCCACGTCCAGTTGGTGATGGTGTATTCGTGTTGCGAAGTGTCAGTGAACTGGATGGTTTCGTTGACGTGCCCACCGCTGGGAGCGGTGTAGTTGGCGATGAGACGGAGGACACGAATGGGTTGGGTGAAGTTGCAGGGGATGCTTTCATTCTCTTCGTTGATCCATATGGTGAGGTTGATCTGGTATGAACCAGGTTGGGTGTAGGTGTGTGTAGGGCTTTTGTCTGTGCTGGTGTCTCCGTCTCCGAATTCCCAGTACCAGTCGAATTCGGGATCACCACCTCGTGATTGTTGTTGTGACTGTATTTGTTGTTCTGCGACCATCTCCGAGGTCTCATACCCGAGCATCTGGGTGGTTTGGTTGACGAGGATGGTGGTGGGTGCGGAGCAGAGTGGCGTGTCGCTGAAGTTGAAGCTGGAGAGCGGTGGCCAGAATAAGCAAAGCTCGAAATAGGGGTGCCAGTAGCATCCAGGAGTATTTTCGCAATCTTCCTGGGTTCTATGAAGGATACATAAGCAGTCGAGCCATCTGGTTACGGTGACGATGGTGGCGTTTGACCAATTGCTTATACAATTTCCGAGTGAGTATTCATCTTTTACCCGAACGCGTACTTCGTAGGTGCCGGGGAATAGCCATGCATGACTTTTATGGCAGGTTGCGCCTGATTGATAGGGTCCTCCAAATCCCCAGAGTGTATAATAGGGGATGTCTTTGTTTGCGCGGAAGTTCCATTGATAGTAGATGTCGTCTCCTTGCGGGTCTGTGGTGCTTGCGTTGAATGTTCCTCTCATGAATCGTTTGAGTTCGCTGGGTCCCTGGGGGGCCTCTGGTGTGCGGGGTGGGTCGTTGGGTGGGGTGAGGGTGTAGGGGCCGTAGGAGCGAGCATCGTCTGCGAGTATCCATCTTCCTACAAGGTCTAATAATACGTTGTGGTAGAATCCTCGCCGTTGGATTGCATCGTAGAGGTTGATTCCGAAGTTTTCTTGGAAGAAGTATTGAAGGTTGGTTAATCGTTGCATGATGTGGGTGTCGAATTGTTCGTCGATGTCTTCAATGATTTCTAAGCCGATCCCGTCGAGGGTATCGTAGATGACGTCACCGGTGGAGTCAAGGAGGTAGACGTCGAGGTTGTATTCGCATTCTGGCGCGTTTTGTTCGAGGTGAATGCTGATAGTGTCTGTTACTCCTGATGTGGAGGTGATGGTGTAACTTTTTTCTGCGTGGTATCGGAACCGAAGAGGGTAGAGGGGGTGAAGGATGGTGAATTTTGGTCTGAGGTATGCTCTGACGGTGACGTGGTCTTCGGGCATGCTGGTATGTATGGTATAAGTGATGTTGACGTAGTCCGGGTCGTGGTTGATGTCGATGTTGTCCGGTGAGTCCAGGAGTTGTGGTGGTCCGATGCTTTGGAACCAGCAGTCGGGGGTGGTGACGAGGAATTTTGTGGTGTTCCAGATGAGTTCTGCGGTGCAGTAGGCGTCGTTCCAGTCTATGTATTTTAGCGAGTCACCTTCTTCGTAGGTTTTGTTGCTTCTGTGGTGTCGGTACCAGCCGGTGTCTTTCAAAGGCATGACAAATCTTAATAATAACCGAGATGGATTCTGAAGAAACGCAACTGCAGATGCTGCAAAAGGCATATTGTCGCTGAGAGAACCTGCTAGATTTAGAAATGTATCAGTTAGTGTTCCTGTTCGAGTTTCGTAATTTGTTTTATCAACAAGTTTTTCAAAAAGATATTTGTATACTATTCCATTAGTTGCTATATTCATCACTGATGAGGGGTCGGTTTGATTGTATCCATATTGATTCATATCAATAACATAAAGAATTTGTTCATTTCTATGAGTAACCTCGTAATGAATAGCTCCGATGAGCCCGTATTCCTCTCCACCAAATGCAACAAATTTCAAGGTATATTTTGGAATGATGTTATGATCTTTCATATATCGTCCAACTGCTAATAAAATCCCCACACCAACCGCACTATCAGTACTACCCTGACAAAGCATAGCATCGTACAGACATCCGATCAACGCAACCTTAGAAGGATCCTCACCGTTGATCTGCCCAACCACGTTATAACTCACGACCGACGTGTTCCACTCCTGATCAATGAAAAAACCAAGATGATACGCATCCACATCTGAAATAATCTGTTCCCCAACAGTACCATTCACGTAGATGATCGGGAGATGCAATCCTTTAAACCCGGTGTCATACGAGTTAGCCGTGTAATCATACCAAATGAGTCCTTTGCAGTTCGGATAACACTGGTACCATGCTCGCATCCTGAGCTTATCATACGTTGTTCTTACCATGTACGTCCATTGAAACAACTCATTATAATTATCATAACTCTCCAAGGATGGCAGCTCCTGGATAGTTGGATTGTTCTTCGGGCATTCCTCAATGAACGTAAAATTACCCTGCGGGACAGATTGCTCCCATAAAAACCAAGGGAATGTTGACGTATTACTCGCATTAATCGTATCAAAACTGAAATCGTAATACTCTTGAAACGCTTCTTCCATCGCATTAGGAATATCGTAAATTAATAGATAGTCTTGCCAGTTATTGAAATAAGCTATATTACTCCCGATTAAACGAAGTTGGAGTTCACCCAAAGTGACATCATACAAAAAATTATCAGTGCACGTATAATCAGTCGCATTAACAATACTCAGATTATTAAATGAGTAGTTACCTGTGAGAAGATCCTTATCATAACTTTCGTTATAGAGACTTTCACCCCATTGTGGGCTAATGTAGCAGTCAATACTCTGGACATCACCAGAAACACTGAGATTGCAGCCGAGATCAAGAATATCCAATTTCGCAGTAAGCGCTCCATCACCATTACGGAGAACCTCAATTAATGGATCAGAACCGGAGACATCCGTGATTCGTTCCTTATGCACATTTGAAAGACCGATCTCGTTCATCAAGCTCTCAATATAATACGCTCCCCACCGTTCTCCCTTCGACCCAAACATGCGGCCCTTGTTGAACTCACCAGGATCATACACCGTATACACAATGTTGGAAAGATTCTCAGTAACACTATGAATAAGACTACTCGTGTCTTCTATAAAGTTGTCGCTGTTTTCCGGGTCGGAAGCTAAGACATCGATGCTTTGGTCATGCAACACAAAAATTGAGGTCATACATAATAGAAATGTTATTACTACTGCCCTTAATCTTCCCCACACTCTCTGCATATTTTTTCCTCTCCCCGATTTTATATTTATATTATTTATTTAATAATCTATATTATCTAAGAAAAGTCATAGAGAACCATACGAACAAGCGTATAAAAAAGTTAAATATCGCTGTAAAAAACTGTAATATTTTAAAAATATCAATCTTCAAAGAAAGTGAACTATTGTCGTGAAAAAATTTTTGATAAACACTACTTTTTTTCATATACTGATCAACAACATTTTTTTCATCAAATTGTTGATTATTAGCATTTGATGCAATAGCCGTGTTAACAGATACTATCATTAGCATTAACACTGTTCCTGCACTGCCTCCAACCATCCATATCCTTCTATTCATTTTCTTTTTCCTCCATCATATATATGTCGTTTCCGGTATTTAACAGTTATTAAATATAATATATATATTATAATAAAATTAATTCTTCTCTGAATTTGGTTCGTTGATTGTTGTCTCCGTTGGAGTCGAGGAGGTAGACGTCGAGGTTGTATTCGCATTCTGGTGCGTCCTGGGGGAGATGGACGCTGATGGTGTCTGTTACTCCTGATGTGGAGTTTATGGTGTAGCTTTTTTCTGCGTGGTATCGGAATCTGATAGGGTATAAGGGGTGCAGGAAGGTAAATTTAGGTCGAAGTAATGCTCTGACAATGACTTGATCGTGTAGTACATTGGTTTTGATGGTGTAGGTGATGTTGACGTAGTCCGGGTCGTGGTTGATGTCGATGTTGTCTGGTGAGTCGAGGAGTTGTGGTGGTCCGATACTTTCAAACCAGCAGATCGGGTCAACTGCAAGATATTTGACAGTCCGAAGGACGAGGTCAGCGGTGGCGTTCACATCAGTCCAGTTGAAGTATTTCATGACGTCGCCTTCGGTATGGTCAAGGCCGTCTCGGTGATGAAGTACCCAGCCGCGGTCTTTAATGAAACCAACAGTTCTACAACGAGGGACTTGAAACATTCTCTGTCGTGCGAAAGGTGCATCATTACTTGGTGATCCAGCAGGCATAAAATATGTCTCAAGATCGGTACCGGTTCTTTCGACATATCCTGATTTGCTTGCTATGGCACCAAGCACGTATTTGAACAGGAGTTTGTTTGCACAGAGGTCCATGGTTAACGGAGGATCGTTTTGGGTGAACCCAAGTTGGTTCAAGTCGATGACACCGACGATGTTTTCGTTCTCATGACGTGACTGGTACGATTTCGCTCCCAGGTATCCGTATTCTTCTCCGCCGAACGCGATGAATTTCAGTTTGTATTTTGGTACGATGTTGTTGTCTTTGAAAAATTTCGCGACCGAAAGCATCAATCCGCAACCGATAGCCGAATCTGCAACCCCTGGGTTCCACCAACTGTCCATGAGTGAAGACACAATGATTGTCCTGCTGTTATCGTGCCCAGGGATCGTACCGATAACGTTATAGCTTTCTACTGATTCGTTGTAATACTGGTTGACGTAAAAATCAATCGTTGTTGTAGACATGTTGTTCATTATTTGTAGTCCATCGGATTTATTGATGAAAATGACTGGAAGAGGATAATTATCGAGAGGATTCATATCATGAGTATTGTTATTGAAATCGTAGAGGATAAGACCTCTACAGGAGGAATTAGTTCTCATAACCATTAATTGAAGCAACATAACATAGTTAGGATATGCAAATAATGGGTAGCTTAAGGGTGAAAATAAATTAAAAAATAAAGCTTGAGGCGTTAAATCATTAGCAGCATTTGGATTGTTCCAGGGATCTTCATCGATTAGTATATAATCACCATGAACGTTATTTAAAAAATCATCAAACCAAGGAAATACTTCTCTTGCTTTCTCTTGTGACAAATTATTAAAGAAAATGGTTTTATCTTCTTGAAACCTATCAAAAAGATATCTTAGAAAGGAAAATTCTTTTTCTTCTACTCTATTTTCTTCCCATTCACTTTTAAGTCCTTCACGAATTTCTGTTAAAAAATCTCCAAAACTTACAACAGATGGTCTTTGCATAACATATAAATTAGAATAATTAAAATTAGAACTTAATTGATCTTCATCAAACTCTGGACTTAATTGTCCAGAAAGATCTCTATAAACTAAAGCATCATTCCATCGGGGACTTATATAACTATCAGTTACGTTTCCATTAATTTTAACATCTTTTAAGAGGACTTCTAGTTTATCATCAATTTGACTTGTTGGATACGACTGTATTCGTTCTTTTATAGGATTCAAATCCAGATCCCACATAGCATCGTAGATTAGGTTTGCAGCTTGTTGTTCTCCTTTCGAACCAAACTCACGACCCTTTTGAAGTTCAGTAGTATTGTATGCTTGAAATATGATGTTACTTAAATCAGACGTTATATTCCAGATATATTGTGTATCCAAATGTACATTTCCTTGATTTTCAACTTCTGCTTTCACTTCCATATCATTTGGAAAAATTATAATGCTTGCTATACATAAAACTACTACCATAAATATAGAATTAATTTTTTTCATCATTTGTTCCCTCCCCATTTTTATATTTTATACTGTCACGTCAAAAATAAAGTTGGCCTTGAAGAAATGCAATTGTTATTAAAATGATTGCAAATATTAATAATTGAATTGTATCAATGATGCCACCGGATGGCAAATTATTTTTGGCAATTTTGTCTATAACAAATTGGATTAGATTTGTTCTTTTTTCATCAGATTTTATTGTCTCAGCACCAACAACTGAACTTAGCATTGCTAGTACTAGGATGACTCCTGCCCCCACACTACCAACCCATACCATTTTCCTTTTCATGCTATTAAGCCTCATACTACCAATGATCATTCGTTTATTTATACTTTTTGTTTCTGTAAAGTAAACCCATATCGGTAACATTTTTTTCTAATCCAACATCCTATATACATCCGGGATGCATGGATGAGGATACTTGACCAAAAGACACGACGTCTTATGGTAGAAGCTGTTCGGAACGGTTACAAAATCAAGAATGTTGCACGGATCTTCAACATCAGTAGGAAAACTGTGTGGAAATGGTGTAAACGGACAAGAAAGCGAGGCAGACCGATCTACAGGGATCTATCAAAACGCCCTCACAATGTTCATAAGAAGGTGACTAAAGCTGCAGAAATAGCTATTGTTGTTCTCCGGGAGGCTTTCACTTGGGGAACCCAACGGATAGCAATCAACCTTCGGACCCCTCCACCGTATATCGTAACCCTTCTTGAGAGTGTGACTGGAGCA
>JAZDGT010000029.1:0-13499 GCA_043806635.1 Methanobacteriota archaeon
GATACTCAGAAAAAAGGAAGAAACGGAGTGGATCCACCTTGGGTTGAGTAAGGACCGCGCGCAATCATTACTCGTACCGTACGATGAACAGGAGATGGAGGCGTACACGATTTCCCGTTTGATCACCTCACGAACACAGGATCCGAACACCCCTGATGTCCTGAAACCGTATCATTACCCTGAGCTGCACCAGTCAAGTGGACAAACGAACTTGTTCTAAAACAGGGCACCCATTTTCTTTGTGAGGCATCTGAAAATTATATAAATCACCTGCTCGTTTTAGAGTACCAGAAAGAAATATTTTATACTAGGGTGAAAAAGTATGTCTCATTTCCTGAAACGGTTGGAGAAAAGCATTCATAAACTAGAAAAAACAGTCCAGAAGGAACAAATGAAAATCGACCATCTCGAATCACGGGTCACCAGTAACAAGATCACGAAAGCGGATTTCACCATAAAAAAGAAACAAATCGAAGAACGAATCAACGCGTTAAACACACGAGTACGAGTACTACAGGGTGGTATGACCAAAGAGAAACGCCATGAGGAAGAGAAAGCAGAGGAGAAACGAAAGAAAAAAGAAGAAAAAAATAAAAAGAAAAAAGTCGAAGACGAGAAAGAAGAAACACCAAAAAAATAAGGAAACGAGTAAACAAACGAGTACCCACTACCGTACGCACCAATCTTTTTTTTATATTTTGACTAAAGACTCCAGATGAGTGATACCACTCATGATATCATACATTTTTGCGACTGTGAGTTGGGAAAACAGTAACGACCCGGTATGATGAAGCAGCGGGAACGAGAACAGGTACGGCACTGTGCCGCTCTCCGCATCAACGTTTTTCGCAAAACTGAGGACCAGATACTGGTTAATGTCGAACTGCTCCTGTGATCTCCGATGATGAAGCAGGGAGCTTGCGAAGGATTCCATATCATGGTTCGTGTTCATCTCCTGCGGAAGATAAAAAGAGAACCCGCGGTCTTTTGCAAACTGAATAATGTTTTTCACATACTCGGTTTTATACATATCCATTAAAAACTTATACAACGAACAATACTCAAGATACACCCGGGGGTCTCCATTCGTCATCCTCATAATATTCTCAATGCGCACCTTGATCTCCTTGATCTCGGTTTTATAGTCTCCTGCCTGGTATTTCGCGATGAAGGCCTCAGCCTCTTGTTTAAAAATTTCGTACTGTCTTCCCTCAAAATCCTCTTTTTTGATCATAGTTCTTCTCACCTCAAACAATCTGTTTCTGTTCTAAAGACCTGCAAGTTTTTTTGAGACTCATCTATGAAAACCAAGATATTATATCAGATAATTCCTTAAAAAGATAATCCAAAGACAGAACTGGTTACTACTGAATCAGAAAACCAGACAACTCCGACCCCACGGATTGTGTTTGGACGTCCACATTCGTCACCCTTGCCAGGGGTGGACCATGCTGACACCAACTGATCATCCGCTGGATCTGATCATCCTCACCCTCAAAAACCGCCTCAACCTTCCCATCACGGGTATTCTTCACCCAACCCAATAACCCAAGCTGCTCCGCCTTCTGCCGGGTACTCGCACGGAACCAGACGCCGTGAACCTTCCCAGAAATAAGCACATGAACTCGTGTCTTCATCATCACCGCAACCTTCTCCTGTTATGGTTTGTACCGGAGCAGCGTCCGCGGGAACGGGATCGCATCCTTAATATTATCCAGCCCGCACACCCAGGCAACCAGACGCTCCACCCCCAAACCATACCCTGCATGTGGGACAGACCCATACCGTCTCAAATCAAAATACCAGTCGTAATTCTCCACTTTTTCCCCCATATCCTGTAACCGCTGTTTCATCTGTTCGATATCAAGACTCCGCTGGGAACCACCAACAATCTCCCCGTACCCATCAGGGGCGAGCATATCGAAACATAACGCGGTCTTCGGATCCTTCGGATCAGGAGGTTTATAGAACGCCATAATCGCCAACGGATAATTCGTCACCACCACTGGTGTCTGGAAATGCTTCATTAACGCATCCTCCTCAACGGTCCGGAGATCCTTCCCCCACTCCACATCCAGGTGCTCCTTCTCATTCAAAATCTGTAACGCTTCCGTGTACGTAATTGTGGGGAAATCAGATGATACGATACGACGAAGCTTCTCCACATCCTGTTTCAATACCTGAAGCTCATAAACGTTCTCAGAAAGTACTTTGTTCAGAATATATTTTACCTCCTCTTTAGCAAGCTCTGAGACATCATGGAGATCCATCCATGCGGCCTCCATCTCCGCCATCCAGAACTCAGAGAGATGCCGAGAGGTTTTCGACCGCTCCGCACGAAACGTCGGCCCCATATTATAGAGCTTCTCTAAGGAGAACACCGCGGCTTCCGCATACAACTGCCAGGACTGAGACAGATACGTTTTATTCTCATAATATTTCACCTCAAACAACGTGGATCCGCCTTCACATTGATTCGGCTGTAACACCGGTGCATCAAACTCAAAAAACCCGTGCTCCCGGAAAAACGAATGAATCGCACCTACAACCGTTGATCGGATCTTCAACACGGAAGACAGCTTCTGAGAACGAATCCAGAGATGACGCTGATCCAATAAAAACTCAGGGCTTTGATCCTTCACAATCGGGAACGGATCAGCAAACTGCACCACATGAAAACCAGTGACTAACAATTCGTATCCACCTGGTGCACGTTTATCCTCTTTCACGGTTCCCTCCACCTGCACCGAGGACTCGATGAGTGCTTTCTCCGCATCCTTAAACCCTGCATCAGGCAGGTTCCCTTTCTTCACCGTCGCCTGCAGAATACCAGTTACGTCCCTCAGCACAATGAAGACGATATTCCCGCTACTTCGCGTTCGATAAATCCACCCACGAACATGGACCGTGCTATCAATTTTTTTCTGATGTAAAATCTCACGTATATTCATCCATTTTTGATTCGTCATACGAATCGCTCACACAGTCAGTTATTATCAGAGCATAGACAAACTGGTATAAATCTGTATTCTTAACTTCGGTAGAATCATCATTATCATTTCTCCATTCAAGAACCAAGATGACAAAAAAAAAGTTGAGAAAGAGCGACATCTTATTCAGGAGAGATCAATCACTTTAATCATATCATTTTGTGAAAACGTCTCATGACACGCTGCTTTCACAACAACATCAAGATACCCTTCATGCTGCCCCGATTCAAGATGCACCGAAAGCTGAATAACGGTTTTACCATGGATATCCGTCGTATTCGCCCCTGCACCACCTAACCCATCCACAAGAACAGTTGCTCCACTAATCGGAGATCCACTCGTCTCAGTAACCGTCACCGACATATTCAAAGTAGTATTCGCTGTGATATCATAGACCATAGGGGTAATTGAAACAACAATTTTACCAGGGAACAAACACGGATTGAGGATATACGTAAGGATGGCAGCAAGCGCTACAGCACCAATGATCAGAGAAACCGTGAGTCTCATCGGTAATCCAACAACAGCAGAAACATTCGGTATGAATGGAAACACGGATTTTCTGTTTCTGAAAAACCGATGTTTTGTCATGAAACCTCCTATCGATAACTACTTATTTAACTATTTAGTTTCCTTTTACCTCTAAAGAAAATCATATTGTTGAGCAGGAATGAGGTGGATGTTTCATAACAATGAGAACGCCGTAATCGGTATGCCTATTTATCTGATAGTTGCGCTTGTTGTCACCGCGATTATTCTAGCGATTTTTTTGTTCTCAGTACAATACCTAATAAGAGATGCGCAAGTCCACAGTGCTCAGTCAACAATACAGAGGATCGTCGATGAAGCAGAAACCATGTTTGAACACGCAGATGAAGGGACAATGGTTACGCTTCATGTTGAATTCCCATCATCACTCCGTTTCGTCGTCTTTGGTGGTTTACCGGAAGGTGATACAAGTCCTCCCCAGGATCTCATTCTCAACGAAACCACGAGCAATAACTATTATTATGTGATGGAGGACAACAGCGTCTTCACCGGACATTCCATCGCACGTTTCTCAAGTCACAATACCAGCGAGATCGCAGTATTCCAAACCGGAGTCTATGACCTCACCCTAGAACTTATCCAGAACGCAGGGAGGACGTATGTCACGATTTCTGAATAACGCCGACGGATTCATGGGACTCACACTATCACAGCTTGGGTTAATGATCGCGACTGGTATCCTCCTCGCCGCAGTGTTTTCATTCTTATTTCTATCTGATTGGCAAAGGAATGCCGAGCTCACCAACATCGCAACCAGTTTTTCCACCCTCATCGAAGGTATGGACTCACGATATTTCGAGAATACATCAGTTTTTCATTTCCCGGAGAAAGAATACCCGTACACGGTTACGCTCTCAACAGAGTATATCGTCGTTTCAGCGAAAGGACACTGGAACAATGATCTCTCCATGAAACAACGATTGCAGATTCAACCCTGGCCACAAAACCGAACAATAAACCCACTATGGGTACAGGGTGACGAACTGCATAACTATTTGAATCAAACATATCAAAATTCTGGAACGATTATAGATCCTATCGACTCTCAAAATATTACGGATGTACAACTGTATCTCGCGAATAAAAGAAACACGATATCATCCCTGTTAGCGATTCAACCGTTATCCCTGCGTTTAAATCAAACGGTATCCATCGACAAAGTGGTGATTTATTATGATACCAACGGGAATAGACTATGGGAAAATGAATTCGATGAAAAACAAGATTTTGTTCTCGTGTATCAATACGAATAAAAAAAAAAACCTTCTTTTTTTCATCACCAAGTATTGTTTACACGGTCACGATTTGTGAAAACACGATCTGACCAATGATGACGGTGAGGGTGAACACAATGATGGACACCGGCATGGTGAAACCAAGACGGTACATGTAGGTTGCTTTGTCATCTCCTTCGTCTATTCCGTTCGTGAACCAGGTGAGGATCACGACGAGCTCAAGGATGTAGATACCGATGACTAGGACGAAATATTCAGGGCGGACGTTCTCAAGCGTAAACGAACTCGTGATACCGGAGAATATCGTGGTTTGCCCGGAAAACGTGGTGGTATCCTGCGGGAGTTTTCCCGCAAGTGACCCGATAATTGTTGAAATCAATTTAGTTATCGCAAGAGTAACACCAGCTATTAATGGAGCGAACACAGCAACCGTTGACCGTAACGTTGAGGTCAACTCTAACAAGGTTTCTTTGATTTTGTTTTCGACTTCTTGGAGTTCCTTGAGGTGATCAGCGATACGGATGATGGAGACGCTGACTGCTCGTTGGCTTTTCTGTATCCCTTCAACGAATAAACGCATGATCGCTTTTATTCGATCCGAGTACACATGTTTCAGTGAGCCGTACTCATCGCTGAACAATGCATCCTTCAGGTTAGTATGCATCGCGGTAAGGGTGTACCCCGTCTGACTAAAGACTTCAGCGATAGAGGAACCTTCCATCGTGTTCGCGGTATACCAGAAGCTTTCCTCCGGTGATTTATCCTCAGAGAGTCGTTTCCCGAGTATATACAATGCATCACTGAATTCTTTCTCAATCTGTTTAATAGTGTCACGTATTTTTTTATACGGCGCATACACGCTCACACAATACAATGACGCTGCAGCGGCAACCCCCCAAATAATGAATAAGGTGACTGGGAAATACGAGTTTAACCCCTGCGAGTCCACAATAAACCCAAGAACGCCTCCTGAGGCAGATGGGAACAAGAGGGGAAGAACTAGGAAGACGACCCCAGGTAACGCAAGGATACCTCCAACGAAGACTGCTAGAGTGAATCGTCGTTTTTTATTTATCCGAAGCAGATCAGGATGATCAGAGGGAATCCGTGGAGGGTTAAACGTTGCGGGTCGAGAAAGTAGAATCTTACGGATATACCAGAAGACGAGTACCGGGAGGATGACATCATAGATGAAAAACACCTGGATTATCGTGATTTTTATCCCGACAAGACCGGCAGCAGGAAGCATCGCCACAAGAGATAACGGGATCATGATCCCGATGGAATAAATCACCATCGTGGGTTGTTGCAGATGACTCGCGAACTCCTTCATCATCTCACGGGTTCCATCTAAGGCGACATCCAAAGCTCTATCCAGGGTGACGATACGGGATGCCTCAAAACGTTCCTGAACTGAACTCCGGATAAGATGCAGAGCGCGTTTGAAATAATCACTCCATCGCCCCCATTGCAGAGCAAACGCAGTGAGCGCATCATCAATCCCATGATACACCCGAATTTCCATATCCCACAGCATCTTGCGGAGATCATGAGCCAGAGCGGTTGATGACTCTGATGCAGCAAACTTGACGCTGTTCTCAAGATTAGGGACGAGTTTCAGATACATGACTAAATAGCTGAGGACTTCAGGGATATCACCAAGGGAATGAATCTTCATATATTTCGCATAGGTTTTCGGATAATTCGAGAGCAGATTCATAAGGAGGATCGGGAACCCGATCGTGGCAAGGAGCATCAACAGAATCGTAACGACATCGATCCTCCCTAGTTGGAAACCATAGGAAAGGATTACTCCGAGATCAATACAGAAAAAAACGAGAAACGAGACGAACGCACCCGCATACGAAAGCAGGAGGATATCATACGGTTCCACCTCTAATCCCGTAAAACTTAAAATATCGATATACTCAGCTGGGAAAAACCTCCTCAGTTTCCGTTGTGTTTTTTCATTGTTTTTTACTAACCACGAGAAATAGTTCCGGGCAAAACGGGTTCCCCTGATGAACCAATGCTGCTCCTCCGTCATAGTGGTCATCCTGTGTACGTCTGAAACCAGTGCATCCACTTCTTCTGGACGTCCCCATAGTTGACCTCACCGCTCTGTTGTTTACTTTCTTCGATGAACATCCAGAACGCGTTATTCGCATCACGGTTCGCTGGCGCCTCCAACAGTTCCTTGTTATGTGTACTCTGCTTAACAATCGTTTTTTTGATCTCAGTCCGCAGTCGAATATTCTGAAGCGCTTTCTCTACAGTGATCCCCCATTTCCGGGCGACTGACCCGATCACCTGAGATTGCCCCATATCCAATAAATCCGTGGGACAGAGTTCATCCCGCGCGGTATCATACACCATGATATCCTGGAAAATCTTATCAGGATCCGGAGTGCTGCTCCAACCAGTTTTTGTGATCTCCGATATCTGCGTCACCCGTCGTTTCCGTTCAACTCCACCCTCAGCACGGATCGGTGCAGCGATCACCACCGCATCCACAGCCTTAAAAGAAGTCGAAGGGACACCGATATCATACACAACCCGTTCATACACATCACGTGTTGTTGACCCATGGATCGTCCCCATAATCAGATTCCCCGCGGCACCAACCCGCATCGCCTCAAACAAGACCTTCGCTTCAACGCCACGGACCTCCCCCAGCACGAGGACGGATTCACCAAGACGAAGCGCGGTCCGGAGCGCATCCGTAGGATCAACCTCGGTTGAAGCAGAACCTGAAGAGATCGATTTCGTGATCAACGACTGAATCTTATACCCATACCGTTGCAGATGATCCACAGGTATCTCCGCAGTATCCTCAATCGTCAGAATCCGAAAACGCTGAGGAATCTCCAACATCAACGCACTCAGAAGCGAGGTTTTCCCAGCTCCACGACTCCCCGCCACAAGAAGCGATGCCTGTCCATCAATCAAAAAACTTAGAAACCCTGCAGCAGCAGGCGACAACATATGATTCGCGATAAAATGAGAAAGCGTCCACGGCTTCGAACGATGACGTCGCAACGCGAACGCGATCCCCCGCGGCGTTAACGGATTAGAGATCGCCGCGACCCGCGTATGATAACTCTCAAGATCCATATCCAACACCGGAGATGCCTCAGAAAACGCCCGACCACTCAACGTACGAAACCGCGAAGCAAGTGCATCAACATCACTATCAGACAAAAAAATATTCGACGTGTACTCCTCACCATCTAACACAATATGCAACGGGTTATTCACCACCGGCGCATTCACATAAATATCCTGAATACGCGAATCCAACAACAAATCCTCAAGGATACCAAACCCTGCACTATACCGCGCGAACACATCAGCCAGATAATCAATCCGCGTCCCATCAAGACTTAGATTATGCTCCTCAATAAACTGAGCAATAATCTGCTTCCCCAACCGCTGAAAATACTCCTCAGCAGTCGCCGCATCCATGAACGAGACATCCTTCGGCCGATGCCGAGACAAATACTCCCGCACATGCTCCAACAAATAGAGTTCCTCACGAGGCAAATCATACTCCGAAGGAACAATAAAATACAGCTTCTCCGGCCGACTCCTCAACATATATAACGACACATTAATCGGCCGATGACCCTTCACACCCACATCATACGACTCCACAAACACCGCATCAGGCGGCGGCTCCAACTGGATATACGACTCCACAAAACCAGGGCGAACATACGGTCGAACATACAACGTATAAAACACGTCACTCCCCACCTGATCCGCAGGGATAAACTGATCAAGATCCCCTTTCATCACCATCTCAGAAAAAAGAGTCCTCAACTCATTCTCACACTCAACACACCCAGGATCAGAAGTCAAAGTCCTCATACAGAACCCACGAAGCGTATAATACGTAGAAACCGGGTCACGATGAGACTGCTCAATCAGAGAACGAATCTCCTGAAAACGCTCAGTAGTACAGCTTAAACATTTTTCATGCTCCCTTCGTGGTACCCTCAAATGACCATACGCATCAATCCCTTCAATAAAACGCGTGAGGTTCTCCAAAATGTCTAACTCTTTCCCCGAGAACACCTTCACAAACGCATGATTCAGAAGGATACGATCCACACCATGTTCTTTCTGCAAAATCCTAAAAATGTTTGATCGACAGGTTTCATCAGCGAGTGTAGAATTCCCCATCGGACAATTCCGACAGTTAATCGTTAAGGTTTTACTCTCCATCTTTCTTTGTATCCCATAAGGACAAAGTTTTGCTTCCATCGGATAATTTCCCCCATTGAACCAGGAATAATAAACTATATAGTATCCACATATGATATATAAAACTCTCATAATAAATATTTATGAATAAAAAGGACGGTTCAGATTATGAGTCCAAATTTACGTGACACGGGGGCAGGTTTAACAGAAAAACAATACGTGCTAGGGAGAAGAGAAAAACAATCTGGTGGCGTATTAAATATTGGTCGATATTACGCACTTGACGGCTCTCTCGGATCAGACGTCTACATCGACGTATTACGTCCCCATATCGTCCTCATTTGTGGGAAACGCGGGTATGGGAAATCATATACGATTGGCGTGTTCATCGAAGAAATCGGGCGACTTGAAAAAAAGGTCCGGGAGAATCTTGGCGTATTAGTGTTTGATACTCTCGGAATTTTTTGGACGACCCGATTCCCGAATATTGATGCACAAGAAACGCTTCGTCGATGGAACGCGAAACCTGAGGGGTTCGAGATTACTTTGCTGGTGCCAAAGAAATATGTGGAAGAGTACAAAAAAAATGGTATCGCTGCTACGGGTTTCTCATTGCGGGTGAATGAATTATCCCCGTTTCATTGGTGTCAATTGTTTAACGTGAAAATGACTGACCCGTTTGGTATTATTCTGACTCGAGCGGTTCATGCACTGCAGTCGTCATCGAAGCGGTATTCGATAAAGGATTTACTGAACTATGTCAAGGATGATGATCGAGGTGACCTGGTTGTGAAAGCTGCTGCTGAAAATTTTTTCTTGATGGCGGATTCCTGGGGCGTATTCGATAAAGATGGCATAGCAATCACGGATCTTGTGCGTCGAGGAGTCATCACGGTTCTGGATATGAGTCATCTCCCTAACCCAACGTTGAAGGATATTGTTGCGTCACTGATTGGAGAAAAAATTTTTGAGGAGCGTGTTCGGGAGCGGAAGATTCATGAGCAGAAAAAAATGGGTGTTGCAGTCGAAGAAAAAGGAATTCCGATGACGTGGCTTGCGATTGATGAGGCACAGCTTTTTTTACCAGGTGATAGAGACACGTTGGGGAAGAAGGTGTTTATTGAGGAATGGATGCGTCAGGGGAGACAGCCTGGTCTTTCGTTGGTGATGGCGACGCAACGGCCGAGCGCGTTGGACTCAGAGGTTCTGTCTCATAGTGATATCATTATTTGTCATCGGCTTACTGCGCAGGAGGATATTGATGCGTTGAGTCGTATTCGTCCGACGTATATGCATGGCGATATTAAGGAGTCGATTAAGAAGATTGGTGATGAGCAGGGTGTAGCATTGATTGTTGATGATACATCTGAGTCGTCTCATATTATTCGTGTTCGTCCTCGTCTGAGTTGGCATGGTGGCGCGGAATCTCTTGTGATTGAACCGCAGAAATAAAAAGATAAATGAACTGGTTTTTGTTGATGGGGGATCAGGTATGAAAAAGATGGATGGTTTCGCGGCGGAGATGATTCCTATTCGTCTGGTGATTAGTATGGTGATTATTGCTGCTATCATGGTGATGGTGGTGATGGGGTATAATTATTTTCGTGTGGTGAGTGCGGAGCATCAGGTTGAAAACGAGTATCGGGCGTTTGAGTCGACGTTGTATTCGATGATTGGGAGTGGTGTGGCACGTGATGTGAATGAGGTTGGTGCAGGTGAGGGGACGAAACGGGTGTTCACGTTTCATCTTCCTGATACGCTTGTGTATCTAGCGTTTGGTGTTGATCCGGATACGGATAATGATGGAGTGTTGCATACTGGCTTAACTGAAGGAGGATCGGTAGTCTGTTATCGGGTTTCCAATGGAGGGAAACATGTGTTCTGGCTGCCGAGTGATCAGTTTCAATTCCGGGAAGGTAATTACACGGATGAACGGTGGGTGATTCATGAGGATGGTCAAGGGTTTATACTTGATGCAGGAGGAGAGTCGACGTTGACGTTTGAGCTGGTGCAGCAAAACACGCAGGTGTATATTCTTATTCAGGGGAGTGACAGTTTTAACCCATAGACAGATACTCTTCGTATTTTGATGTGAGTAGTAGGAGTGATGGCGTTGTTGTCTTTAGAAGAAAAAGTTGCTGTGCAAGTGCTCGTGAAATTTTTTAGGAAGGGGAACATGGCTCGTTGTCTCCGTGATATTCTTCCATCGACATCGCTGTCGAGAGAGCAACGGGAAAACGTTGCTACTCTTGTTCATGATATCGTCCGATGGCGAAAATTATACGAGTATGTGATTGAGCAACGGGGATGTGCGCCTCTTCCTGAGGTGTACGTGTCTTTGGCTCTGGAAAAAGTGCAGACCGCTGCGTCCTCGTATCCATTTGATATCCGGTATTCTTGTTCGTCGTATGTTAGTAAGATTTTAACGGATCATGAGCCGTGGGCGGAGTACCTGAACCAGACTCCACCGACCACATTGTGTGTGAATATGAATACGAGTGATAACTCGACGGTGAAAACGTTGTTATTGAAGGATCAGCTTCCTGCTGAGCCGTCGATCCTTGAGACCGCGATTCTGACGTCATCGAATGGGAAATACTCAACCGCTGTACAAGAACGATATGCGCATGTCCAGGATGAAAACAGTCAACTGATTTCCTCTTTGGCCTGTAGTTTCGGGGATCGTATCCTTGATTATTGTGCAGGAAACGGGGGGAAATCTCTAGCGATGGCTTCAATGAGTCAGAATAGAAAAAATCTTCATGCCTATGAGGTGAATCCTGCAAGAAGAGAAACATTGAGGAAACGCTGTAGCGAGTATCAAGCGAAGGTGACCATCGAAGACACCACTCCGAAAAAGGTTTTCGATGTTGTTCTTGTTGATGCACCCTGCACCGGTATTGGTGCCGCTCGAAGAAACCCTGAGGTAAAATATACAGAACATCCAGGTGATTTCCCCCAGATGCAGCTTCGTATCTTAACCGAAGCAGCAGAACACGTGGATACGAAGGGGGTACTCATTTACACGGTCTGTACTATCACTCCTGAAGAAACAAATGATGTTGTTGAACAGTTTATTACACAAAACAGACTCACGTTTTCATCCGAAAGAATACATGTTTATGGTGAGTATCTCAAAAGAACGAAACATGGATCATTCACCGTGATTCCGAATGGTGACCTGTTTTTCATCTCAGTCTTACAAAAAAAACATTAAAAAAAAATAGATCAGGTTCCGAAACAATTATATAAAAACGTTCTTTCCACCCTTTTAATAAAAAAAAATGATACGCCCCGTTACATAAACGAATAATAGGTGTTTCCTATGATGACAATCTACAAAAGCACCCAGGAAGGGATAGAAGAGATCCACGGTTTTCAGAAAGACTGCTGGGTGAACCTTGTTGATCCAACAAAACAAGAATTGGATACAATGGTTCAAGACTTACATATTCCACTTGATTTTTTAACAGATCCGTTAGATGTTGATGAACGAGCACGAGTCGAAGTCGAAAATAAAATCACGGTAATGATATTACGAGTCCCTATTGATGAAGGAGAAGAAGCAGATATCCGTTTTACCACGTTACCGCTCGGTATTATTTTTACTGAAGAGTTGATGGTTACCATCTGTCAGAGACAGACGAATATTATTTCTAATTTCATTAAAGGGAATGTTAAAAACTTTTCTACCATGAAAAGTAACCGATTTCTATTCCAAATATTCCTCAAAACCGCATTACTGTATCTCAGTTATCTAAAAGAGATTAATAAAAAATCTACTGCGACGGAGAAAGAACTCCACGTCGCAATGAAGAACGAGGAACTCATTAAACTATTGAACCTAGAAAAAAGTTTAGTATATTTTACCACCGCGTTGAAATCCGACGAGTTGATGATAGAACGTTTGCAGAAAATGGACACGATAAAAATGGATGTCGAGGATAAGGATTTATTAGAAGACGTCACGATCGAATATAAACAAGCGATTGAGATGACCAACGTCTATAGCAATATTCTAAGTGGTATGATGGACGCGTTTGCCTCAGTAATATCGAATAACCTCAATGTTGTCCTGAAGTTTTTAACATCAGTTACTATTATCCTTATGATTCCGACGTTAATAGCAAGTATCTATGGTATGAATTTGGAGGATTTACCCTTCAAAGAATCTCCTTATGCGTTTTTAATCATTATGGGAATATCCTTCATTCTTTCAATAATTGGTGTATTCGTTTTTATGGTCCGAAAATGGTTTTAAAAAAAATGCAGGTGAAGAGATTTAAACACCAAAACACCAGCAGACCCGAGTTTCGCACTTGAATAAATATTAAGTGCCTTCAGCAGTTTGTATTTTATTGGTGATAAAATTCAAACCATACTGAAGACACCAAACAACATAAAACCAAACAAGAATAAGCCCTTTCCGATTGGGACACTACAATCCGTTAAAAATATTTTTGAAGACCTTCATCTCCCACCACTTCTTGATGACCTCAAACACTGCGGTCATCAACTC
>JAZDGT010000030.1:0-34389 GCA_043806635.1 Methanobacteriota archaeon
AAAAATAAAAAAAAAAGAAAGCGGATAGCGTTTCTTTAGACAACCGCGGAGAACACGCTAACGAGTAAAAGGATACCTGTTGCTCCTAACAATAGATATAACTCTCGTGGTTTTACCTCGATAGTTTTTTGAACAATTTTCTGCTTCGTAAGATAGAGAAGCGGTAGTCCAACACTCACAATCGCAAGACTGGTTGAGAGCAGATGCCATACCATTGTTGGTAATCCTCCGATGTACACCGTTGCGAGCCCCTGAATAGTTTGAGGATAAAACCCTAGTTTTGAATACATAAGCCAAAACCCGAAATTCGTCCAGATATCATAAAAAAGAACACCAAGCGCTCCAGCTCCCGCAAGCATGGGTACATAGGAAATCGTCCGTAGCCGTTTTCGTTTCAGCATAAACCCAAGAACCGCAATGACCGCATAACCTGACCAGGTGAACAAAAACAGCCACGACATCCATAACGCTGCTGAATTCGGATCAACAATCCCATAGAAAACATCAGTCAACACGATTACACAGAGTGGAACAACAAATGTATAAAATTTTCCCAGAATCACTCCAGCATATAATGAGAGGGTAGCAATAATAAAAAACACGTCTAATGGTACCGGGAACCCTGTCGTTGACCAGGGGTTAGGAATACCCGCAAAAACATCATGTAAAAGTATTCTCCCAAGAACACCAATCGTGATAAGCAGGCCTGCAATCAGTATATGTTGTCGATTCATTTTCTCCGTCCAATTCATAGGATACACTCCCCGTCTGGAGAGAATCATGTTCGTCTATATAAACATTCACAAAAAACCGGTGAGTGACAGCCTCGATTTATTAGTTAGAAAAAATGTCCACCAAGCTCTCGACAACGAGAAAAAATCTTCTCTTTAATTTTTTCGTTACAGCGAACCAATAAGGTAATCCCTTGATCATACTGAACAGAAGTGACCTGTGTGGAATCATACAAAAATGATACGAACGCCTGGGATTCTTTTGTAGAAGGCAAATGCAGCCGCAAGGTTACCATATGCGGTAAAGAAGAATAAATCAAATCAAGCAGCCTTGAAATGTTTTTCTGTTTTAATACTGAGATAAAGACGCACGATTTTTTCTCCACCACACCTTTCTGATGAAGAGAAGAAACAAGCTGATTACTCTGCTCCTGCGTAATCAAATCAATTTTATTGAATACAATAAGAACTGGTGCAGCGACCCCCAGATCTTGTAATTCACGAAGCGAAACACGGAGTTTTTTCTCCACTATATCCTCAGGCTCACTTCCATCAACAACGAGTAATACGACATCAGCAACCTCTATCTCCTCCAGTGTAGAATGAAACGCATCAATCACCCATGAGGGAAGATTCTCAATAAACCCAACGGTATCCGTGAGTAACACAGGAATGTTTTTCTCAGCGAACGAACTATTGATCTTTCGCGTTGTTGTCGATAACGTCGAAAACAGTTTCCCTTCTACTTTCACGGTTTCTCCAGTGAGCAAATTAAGAAGACTACTTTTTCCCGCATTCGTATACCCCGCAAGAGAGACGAGACAAAAACCGCTAGTATACCTTGTCTGTCGATGAACCTCACGGCCATTCCTGATTTTTTCCAAATCCTCCTTAATTTTTTTCATCTGATGTTTAATCGTCTCATAGTAATCATCAACCTGGTATTCCCCTCCAGCCATGTACCCAGGATGTTCACCTGCTTTCGCCCGATGGATAAGCTCACGCACAAAAGGTCGCTCATAATGCAACTGTGCAAGACGTACTTGTAATCGTGCTTCTCGGCGCTCTGCTCGTTCTTCAAAAATCGCAAGGATTAGACGGATGCGATCATACACAGTAACCTGGAGGATTTTTTCGAGGGTGAACCATTGCGATGGTCGTAATTCTCCGTTCACAATCAGTAACTCGATCTCATCTTCGTACTCCTCAATAAATTTTTTCATCTCCTCAATTTTTCCTTCACCAGCAAAGGTGTTTACATCAGGAAGACTACGATGTTGAATAAACACTTGTACAACATGATAGGTTAGAGAATTGGCTAATTGAGTTATCTCAGAAACGTCATCAGTAAGCGAAACGATAAGAGCGTTTTTTTGTGGTTCATCCATTCTGTTACCTATTTACTTATAATACGTTCATGTACTTTATTTCTTGTCTTCTTGGAATAATCTGAAATAAATTCAGTAAGAAAAATTAAAAAAAAGAAAAAAAGAGGGGGGGGGTCTCGGCTGGTTATATGACCGAGAACTGCAGTGGTTCACCAGTTATCGCTGAGAGACGCACATCAAAAACGACTCCAGTAGGATGACTAAAGGTGACGATCCATTCCGCCCCATTACAGACAGGTTTTTTATTCACCTGAGTCTCTGAGAATATCTGAGCAAGATCTGACGTATCATATTGGAGAACGCCGTTGACGAACCGTCGCGCCTTCTCCGTGATGATCGTATTCGCAAGATCCTTCATCAGAGAAGAGGTTTTCATGGTCTGCGCACTACGGACAACGATGTTTTCTTGTTTGGAGAACCCCGCAGGGTTCTGCCCAATCGTCACTGACTGATACTCCGGTTCAGGGATACCCTGAGGCGGCTCAATAATCGCAAGATACTGACCATCATATCTATCATTCCTGACATTTAATGTTTTGAAATATAAATTGAGGAACGTCTGCGTCGTCACATACGTGTTCCCACCAAGACCACCAGTCTTTGGGTCGTTCAACCACAACCCGTACACCGTGATAGCAGGGAAATCAGGGTAACTCATCCAGGCATCTTGATCTGTGTGAATACCACGGACAGTCATCCAACTATTATAATTCCCACCAGTAGGAATAGCAACGGGGACATGCATCGGATACCCAGGTTTCGGCCACGGGTTCTCCACATGATACTGGTTATAGAAACTCATACTATAGTCCACCCAGATGCAGATACTCTGCAGCACCTCATTCACATTGGTTGAATTTGAGGGGCTGAAAAAATACCCGTATTGCTCAATCGGTGAGGGCGCATACGCGTTCAAACCACCTGCCATCTCCTCACCATTAATCCAGAGTCCACCTTGTGAGTTGAACTCGGTAAATAAGATGCTTTGACTGGGATAATACAGAGGTGGACCACTCGGGTTAAGAGTACTATTCCACCAAAGGTAGTTCAGCATCATCTGTGCAACCGCAGCACCCGTATCCATCAACGCGGGGTAGAACGGGAAAATCTTCAAATCACGATAATGAACCCGGACGATTAAATCAAGAGTCATAGAACCCGCAGTGACCTCACCTGCGGTCACCACATGATCTGTCACATTCACTGAATCTTGGTTATCTCGTGCGATTATTCGCAATGTCTCTGTCGCGTTCACATCATGACCCGGTGTTAATGCAAGCGAGTAATGATTATTGTTCGTTGACGCCTGCCAAGTTCGTTTCGTATTCAGGTTCGTGACATCAACCGTGAGTTCATTCACCGGGTTGAAATCCTGATAATAACAATCACCCTGAATCGTGAACCGTGGTGGAGACAACCAGGTGAGGACGCGTCGCATCACCTCATTACGGTTCGCTTGCGTGCTGATTCCTTCAAAACCGAAACCGAAGTAGACAACCTTGTATCCTGTGGTATCAGTTTTAATTGCTGCCTTATACGATGAGGATTGATACGCAAACACAATAGTTCCTGGGGAAATCGTTTGGATACCATCAGGCCATGCCTGATTGTTCGCTCCGTCTCCTCCGGAGATCGCCAACGTGAGGCCATCACCAATCGGGTCACCCGCGGTCCCAACAATGGTTCGTGGACCTGCATCATCCACCTGATACGTCGCGTGGAGATAATTATGATAGAAATTCGTTGATCCGATATCATAGCCTATATCTTGTCCGGTGATGAACAATCGCCCACCAGCATTTAGATAGTTTTGGAGGTTGGTTTGGTCCTGGGTGCTTACGGTTTCGTAATAATCATCCCCCGTAAACCAGATCACTACATCAAATGTCGCCATCACACTCGGCGACGGGCTCCCCTGAGAATCATGATTCCAGACTTCATATAGATACGCGTTCGGCATTAACGCGTTCACAAAGAATGATTCATAACTCCCTCCTGCATCATCATCAACAACAAGGACGACACCATTGGCGATGAACACAGAGACGTTTTTACTCAACTCGTTATTCCCAAGATACGGTTCATCACCAGCAATAGAAGCAGCGATGGCGATCGGGTAGGTTCCAGTAACACTCGGTATCCAGGTGAAATCCACATTGGTGTTCGCGCCGCTGAGCATATAGACTTGCTGCATCGAATCAACTACACCATTCACTTTGAATGTGACGGTCACCCATTCATTACTCGCCCCAAGGTTTTCAATAAATCCAGATATTGGTGTAGTTCTTCCTACTGCCGCGTAATCTGGTGCAGTCAGATCAGTAACCGCGATGTCGGGACCAGCCACAACGATAGCACTTTTTTCGTTATCATAATAGAAATCCTCGATAACACCAGGGATAGATACGTTCACTGCAACAATATAAAACCCTATCGTTGGCGGAGTCCATTGGAAACTGACTTGTTGACCCGTGTTATGCAGAAGGAATGGTATTACTTTATGGTCTTCCTCAACATCATTGATTCGGAAACTCACCTGGATATTTGACTCATCATTTTGACCGTTATTGATCACCGTCGCAGTCACATTTACGAGCTGCCCGGGGAGGACGTGTGTCGGAACTGATAACTGGCTTACTCCGATGTTATGCTCCGGCATGAGCGGTGGTTTTATGAGCTGCGCAGGATCACCAAAAAGAAGACACGACTCGATGACTCCTCTCCAGCTACCGGGAGCATCATTATACGTCCAGTTTATGGTGGGCGCCATCGCATCCTTTGACCATGCCATTGCTTTACCTAGTTGCCAGTTCGCGGTACTTCCCGAGATGTTCGTGGTATCAAACAGGTAATCCCAGAAATTCTTCATCTGCATACAACTTGATGTGTTCGTATCATCAAAAGCACCCCATCCATACCCCGTATTATACACGCATGCAAATGCAAGCTCTGTATTGCTATGGAAGAGCATTGAATGGAGCACACCATCATCAGCAGCATTCATATCCCCACAGTGACACCCCATATCCATGACGAGGAATGGTTTCGTGTTGTGATACAGCGATTCCCAATCACTTGCATACACATCCATGGACATCGTTGGATCAGCATGAGCAAACGCACTAATCAATGTCGCCTGATCATTGTTGATAGCGTTTCTCATCCCCGTAATCGCTGCTGAAAAAGATCCTCCTTGCCAACCTGGGTTTGGCGGCTCCGCGGTCCATTTCACCGACATATCATATTCAAGTCCGAGGTTTTTTGCATTCCACGTCTCAAAACCGTACTGGAACCCAAGCCAACTCGGATAAGTTCCATGAGCTCCAGGGATCGGACCGAGATAGTTAGAGGTTCCTTTAATCGCACCAAAATCAACGAAATCATCACCCTGACAGTTCCATCCTGAATCTCCACCAAAGAATGCAGCATTATCAAGATACTCCTCCTCCCAATGATCCTCGTAATAGAAACTCTTCGTCAACCAATTCGAGATATCCAGACCGACATCACAAGGGATACTCCCAATAAACAACTCAGAGTACAAATCAAACCCTGTATCATACCGCTCACCCCAATCATTATCATGATCCGCATTAAACGTATTATCAAGGTTACTCCAATACAAGTCAGACTCACAGTCAGATTCATAATCATAGTCCATGAGACGACGCTGAATCGCTGCTGAGCCATCCTGATCACCAGCTACGAGGACATACGAAGCACCCCAATCCTGATACGCATCCTTACAAAACTCTCGAATCTTCGCAGAAGTATCATTAAACAACGCATCAGTATTCCAATACGCTCGGTTTGACGTGATATCCTCAACCTTTACTTTCGTCGCATCAAGACCCTGCGCTGCTTTACGTGAGATAAGATCATTCCACGTATATGTCCCAGTAAAATCATACAATGATGCACGCACGATAATCACATAATCATATCCTCGACCACCGTTATCCGAAGGATCGCATAAACCACCAGGATACCCCCGCTCACCCGCAACCGGGGATGCATCATAGGTATCAGCAACCTCAGGATTCATAACAAGTGATTGCACCCATTGCCGGTCAATCTGATTACCCGGTCGATACAAAGAATGGATACCACCCGTATTCTCAAGATTCACCCGAACCGTAACCTCTGGGTAATACGAGAGTGTACCCTCAGCAGGTATATACACCGTCGGATGAACTTCGAAAGTTAAAATTGTATACCCTCGACAATATGCGACACCAAGGCTTTCATACATATTACCTGGGACGGGTTGATTTGAAAGATACGCGTTTTGATCCATTATAAAATTAGAGGATTTCTCACCGATGGGTACCTCAGGCTGATAGGGTTCAATCGGCTGTTCATGTTTGAGATCAATCCCTTTCGCAGCGGTATCAATTTGTATATTCTCCGTAGATTCCACTTCGATAGAGGATACTGTTGTACCCTGTGGAAGCAAAAGCTGTATCGGTCTTGTTAGATAAAGCGGTGTTCCAGGTTCATTCCCAACAGAGAATGCACCCGGCATAGACACACGGGTGAAAACACCAAGTTCTGTTTGTATCTGTCCGAATGCAGGTTCAGAAAAGAGGAACGTATATTCTAATTGTGTTTGTTGTATAGACTCCACATTCGTGTTTGTTTTATGTTGTGTTGTACCGTCTCCAAATAGAGTAGAAAATGCTCCGACGGGAATTAAAAAATTTATCACCAAACAGAGGGTTACAACACACACTAGGCCTCTTATAAGAATTTTTTTAGCTTCCTTCATTTTTTAATACCCCCAAAATATGGCTTACAAATCATGTGTTGCTTTAAAAATATATCCTAAAAAACCACTTTTTTGTATATATTATAATAATATAATAAATAAAACTCTTATTCTGGATAACGTTACTATTTGGTTTTGGTGCTTTTGTATATCTCTTATGTGATATGGGCTAGTCTATATTTTTAAATGATTTTAAATACTCGTTTCATCCAAATTTTATATGACCGTAAAAAGTGAAAAAGAGGGGAGATCTCAGTCAGTTATATGACTGAGAACTGTAACGGTTCACCAGTTATCGCTGAGAGACGCACATCAAAAACGACTTCAGTAGGATGACTAAAGGTGACGATCCATTCTGCTCCATTACAGACAGGTTTTTTATTCACCTGAGTCTCTGAGAATATCTGAGCAAGATCTGACGTATCATATTGGAGAACGCCGTTGACGAACCGTCGCGCCTTCTCCGTGATCATCGTGTTCGCAAGATCCTTCATCAGAGAAGCGGTTTTCATGGTCTGCGCACTACGGACAATGATGTTTTCTTGTTTGGAGAACCCCGCAGGGTTCTGCCCAATCGTCACTGACTGATACTCCGGTTCAGGGATACCCTGAGGCGGCTCAATAATCGCGAGATACTGACCATCATATCTGTCATTTCGGACGTTCAACGGTTTGAAATATGTTGCTAGGAACGTCTGCGTCGTCACATACGTGTTCCCACCAAGACCACCAGTCTTTGGATCATTCAACCAGAACCCATACACCGTGATAGCAGGGAAATCAGGGTAACTCATCCAGGCATCCCGATCTGTGTGAATACCACGGACAGTCATCCAACTATTATAGTTCCCACCAGTAGGAATAGCAACGGGGACATGCATCGGATACCCAGGTTTCGGCCATGGTAACTCATGGTATTGGTTGTAGAAACTCATACTGTAGTCGACCCAGATGCAGATACTCTGCAGCACCTCATTCATATTGGTTGAATTTGAGGGGCTGAAGAAATACCCGTATTGCTCAATCGGTGAGGGCGCATGTGAGTTCAATCCGCTAGCCATCTCCTCACCATTAATCCAGAGTCCACCCTGAGAGTTAAACTCGGTGAACAGGGTATTTTGATTCGGGTAATGCAATGGTGGACCACTGGGATCCTGTGTACTGTTCCACCAAAGGTAGTTCAGCATCATCTGCGCCACTGCGGCACCCGTATCCATTGACGCGGGGTAGAACGGGAAGGTTTTTAGATCACGATAATGAATATTCAAAATAAGATTACGAGTGATATGCCCCGTACTTATCTCAGAGGAGGTGATGAGGTGATCTGTGACGTTGGCAGATTCATCGTTGTCTCGAGCGATGAAACGGAGGGTTTGACTCGCATTAATATCACGTCCTGCAGCAAGGGTTACCGTGTAATGATTATTGTTTGTACTGGCTTCCCATCGGCCCCCAGTGTTCAGGTTGATGATCTGTACGGATACATCGTTGACTGGTGTCATATCGCCGTACGTACAATCACCTTCAATGAGGACGTTTATTGCGGGTGGCTCATGCCAGATTTTTACTGAGGAGTCCCCGAGGACGTTATAGGCTTCATAATAGTATCTGCTCATGCCACCACCACCATAGTACTGATAGAGGAGATATTTTGCTCGGTCGGTCATGCCTCCGATGGTTTCTAGACCTTCAGTCCACCAGGCGGAAAACATCCTTTTTTCGAGGATGTCGTCTTCATCCCAGTAGGTGTAATCAGATGCACCCCAGAATGCGAGTCCTCCTTTGTTTGGTGTGCGAAGCCATGTTTCTCCGAAACATTCAGCGTAACTATATTGTCCTGTGAGACAAGCGTGGCTGCAGACGAACGGGTATTTCTGGTTGTTTGTCAGACCGTTTACATCGGATTGGGAGAAATAGGGTCCATCTGCCCAATAGGTGACATCTCCATGTCCTGAGTAGATAGCAAGGCTTCGACCATTGTTGAGGGCGTTTCTGACTTGTTGGGTGGTCGCTCCGTAGGTGTGGCAGTAGAGTTTATCGCTTGTGTATCCGTTGGGTTGTAGGTAGGTGTTGATAACGTAGTTATGGGTACCCTCTGATACAGGGTAGTTATCGTTAGATGCCATGAACGTTGCTTTTTTTATCCAGTCAGTTGTGGCGAAATTTCCTTGTTCATAGTAGAGGGTTTTACTGACCATGTTCGTCAGATATGCTTCGGTGGATGCGGGGAATCGACTGATGATGATATCCGGGAAGTAATCCGGTTGGGTGATGGTGACGAAATATAGGTCGGTGCAGGTTCCTGTTGATTGACCGGTGAAGTAGGGGATCTGCGCGGTATCTCCAACGAGGAGTACATAGGAGGGTGGTGGGTTCCATTGGTTGTAGGCGGTGGTGATGTAGGTTTTTATGTTGTTGGCGGTTGGTCCGTTAGGGATTTGGGATGTTTTCGTTGTGGTGACTGTGTATCCTAGGTTTTGTTTCCAGGTGACGAGGGGCTGTATTTCTTCGTAGAAGTTATCATAAACAATGATGAGGTATCCGGTTTGTGTTTTTGGTTCATCGCCGCGATCTTGGTTTTCGTATGCTCCGTAGTTGAGCAGGGTGGTCTGTAAAAGATCTTCAAATGCTGAGGAGGCGTATCGTTCTTGAATCTCTGCGGTTTGTTCGAGATTGCTGCCAGGGAGGTTAATGTGGATTTTACAGCTGGTAAGTATCATGAGTTCTCCGGTAGTGGGGTTGTAGCGGATTGGTGATAGTTGTGTTAATATGAATCGGTGGCCACGGATTTCTCCAGTGTCAGTGATTTGTACGGTATCAAGGGGTGTGAAGCTGTTACGTGTGTAGTAGTTTTCATTGATGGTAAAGGTGGCGTCTTCTCGTGTGTCTGTGAGTTTGAGTGCTGGTGGTTGGATGGGTAGGATTCGTGAGGGTAGTTCTTGTATGGTGAGAGAGGTGGTCTCCCAGGTGGTTGATTCGATGACAAGTTCAGGGTTTGCCCCATGTGGTATTTCTATCATGCGGTTAATGGTGGGGAGTTGTGCTTCGCCGACGTTGGTGGTGTATCCTTCACCAGGTATTTCGAGGGCGGCAAACTCTCCTGCTTCTGTGGAGATCTGACCGTAGTGTATGGTTGGTGTGTTGAGAAATAGATCGATGGTCGGGTTGTCTGTGATATTCGATTGAATGGTTATAGTGGATTGTGGTTCGATTTTGCTGCTTCCAGTTGTTGGAATAATACTAAGGATGAGAACGAGTGTCATTATTCCACTAACTATTGTTTTTTGTGATATGGTTTTTTTATTCATCTAATACCCCCTATTATTAACAGGTGTTAATCATGTTAGTTGTTATATAATTTTTGGCAGGGGGATAAAAAAGAGAAAAAAAGGGAGGATGTTCCCTTCCTTAATCGATTGTGGTGGTGGTCAGAGTATTCCCGACATTTATTTCAAGAAGTGCACCATTTACAAGAGAGAGGTGTACTCTGAAGGTTGTCCCGTTCTTATGGCCAAAGAGAACGATACATTGAGACGTTTCTTTGTTGAACTCGGGTTTTTTCAGAACTGTGCTTTCAGCGAAGAGCGAACCATATTTCTCGTCGATTTGAAGGACCTGATTTGCAGCGTTCCATGCGACCTGTATCATCATCGTATTTGCTTGATTTTTTACTGCAGATGATGCTTTACTGTTTTTCGCAGAATTAACAAGTTTTATATCAGCACTGGTGAAACCTGCTGGGGTCTGAGCTAGGTTCAAGGCTAAGCCTGTTGTGTCTGGAGCGGGTTGATCTCTGGGTGGATCGGTAATTACCAAGTATTTGTTATAGTAGAGATCACCAGGGACGGTGATTTTTTGGAAGTATGTCTGATTGAAGTATTGTGCGGTGACATACGTGTTTGGACCAAGTCCGCCTGATTTGGGATCATTGAGCCAGAACCCGTAGATCGTCACTGGACCAGAGATAAGCTCATGGTCACCAGGGACACTCGTATCCCACATGCTCCGGTTCGTGTGAATACCACGGATCACCATCCAATGATCATAACCGCCACCGGTGGGTACTGCGATCGGGACATGATACGGATGACCCAGCTTCGGGACATTCACAAGACGATGTTCATTCGACCCACTAATATTATAATCAAGCCAGATGACGGCGTCCTTAAGTGCATCAGTGGGGACATCCCGCGCTGATGACGCGAAGAAGTACCCATAGATCCACCCATGATGATAGTCATCGATTTCGGTGTTGAGTCCTCCGCAGAGCTCGCTTCCGTTAATGATGTTATCTGATCCTTTATAGGTGTTGTAGAGGGTTTGTTCACTGTAGACACTGGGTGGTCCATTGGGATTAACAGTCTTGTTCCACATCAGGTAGTCCATCATCATCTTCATGATCATGGCACCAGTATTGACCTGTGAGATGTAGAACGGGAAGCTTTTGAGGTCACGATAGTGGATATCAAGGATAAGGTTCAGGTGAATAGCTCCGCTGGTGATGTCGCTTGTGGTCACGATATGATTAGTGACATTAACTGATCTATCTATATCCCGTGCAATATAGCGTAGTGTTTGACCAGCGGTAACGTTATCACCAACGATCAGTGTGAGGGAGTATTGGTTGTTGTTCGTTGTTGCTTGCCATCGTTTACTCGTGTTAAGGTTGATGATTTCAACGGAAACAGGGTTCACTGCAGTCATGTTCTTGTAGAAACAGTATCCATCAAGGAGGAGTTGTTGTTTTTCTGTGGTGAAATGCCAGAGTGGCCCAGGTGTTGATGCACTGTGATTGTCCCAAGCAATAATTCTCCAGTAGTAGGTCGTATTATAATTAAGGACAGGGAGGTTATATGATGTAGCTGTTTGGTTCGCAGAGACTTTTGGTGGAGATGTGGCCGTACCAAAGAAGACGTCGTAGGTAACCAAGTCACCATCGGGATCAGTACATGCTGACCAGCTGAGATCAGTATCGATAGAAACACCAACGCTGTTATTTTGAGGGGTCGGATTACTTGGGGGTGTTGGTGGGCTATTTCCTCTGGTGGTGAAATGCCAGAGTGGTCCTTTGGTTGATGCATTGTGGTTATCCCAAGCGATAATCCGCCAGTAATATGTGGTACTAAGGTTGAGGATACCGGGGTCATAGCTGGTAGCGGATTGGTTGTTCATCACTTTTTGTGGCGTGGTTGTTGTACCAAAGTATACATCATACTTTATCGTATCTCCATGGTCTGGGTCTGAGCATGTCCAGCTCAGATCAGCAGAGAGAGAAACACCAGTGCTCTCATTTAGTGGGGAGGGATTGGTCGGTTGGTTTGGCGGGTGGTTTGCTACTGGTAACACATAACTGATACGAATACCGGAGATCTCGATTTTTCCTGCAGCATCAGAATGGAAGACGAGTGGCACTTGGACGTTTCCCCCAGGTGGTTGTGTCGCAAGATATTGGTTTATCTTGGCAGTAAAATCTGGGACTGCTTCTTTGGTGCTGAAGGAACCAGCATGGTCCCATTCATGGTCTCCGTCGTTTCCGACATCAAGCCAGGGATTTAATGGATAACTCTGGGTTGTAGGGAGTTGAATAACGATAAAATCATCCCAGAACCCTTCTCCATAGTTAGCGGTTCCATATTCGAAGTCTCCGATTCTAAATGTTTGTGGATTTCCTGCTTCTCCATTGAAGGGAGCCGTTGCTCTATACAGGTTATTCACATAAATATCGTAGGTTTGTTGAGACGGGTGGATAGAGTAATCCATGCGATACCAGGTATTCGGCGTCAGTGTCATAATAGGTACATTATTAGCTCCGTATCGATAGATAAACTGGTAACTACTATCAATCACCGTAGTGGTCTGCGGTGGATTCGTGAAGACATCAAACCAATGATGCGATGTCGTTGGCATTCGGAAGTAGAAGGAGACGTTATAGTCCTTGGTGATATCCAAGGTGGTCATCGGGTAGGTTGCCATCGCTTTTGACGCAGGGTTTTGTGGAGAATACATCCGCATACTATAGGGAGATGAATGATATTGGGCTGGTGATGTTTGAACCGTTCCTGAACCCTGAGTTGTCACAGTCCATCCGTTGAGATTGTTATCGCTGAAATCATCGCTCATAATCAAAGGTATTATGATGAAATCATCCCAATATGCCTCTCCGTAATTCGATGAACCTGCTTCAAAATCACCGATGACAAATGTCTGTGGGCTGCCGCCTCCGCCACAGAATGGTGCAGTTGCTCGGTACACCCCATCCACGATTATTTCATAATTCCCTTGTGCGAGATGAACAACATATTGAATATGGTACCATTGGTTTTGAGCAAAGGTCATGATCGCCACATTGGTTGATCCGTAGCGGTAAGTGAACACATTCCCTGTTTCAACCACGGTGAGAATCTGAGGAGTGTTAACGAAGACATCAAACCAATGGTTAGTTGATGTGGTTAAGCGGAAGTAGAAGGATACGTTGTAATCCGTAGTTGCAGGGTTAAATGCGAGTTGATTACTCGCCATAGCAAGTGACGATGTCCCTTGAGGCGAGTACATACGCATACTATACGGTGCGCTATGGTATTGCGTTCCAGAAACCTGTATCAACCCAGATCCTTGTGTATTAATCGTCCATCCCGCAAGGTTTCCATCGTTGAAGTCATCGCGGAAAATGACGCTTTGACCAACAGGGTATCCTGTGAGATTCATCGTCGCAGAGATAACTGTAGCGTTTCTTGGAATACTTACATAATCAGTGATGCTTCCTGCACCGGTGAATGTCAGGTTCTTTTTCGATGAACCATCAGCAAGTGTTGTGATATTGTATATTGGTCTCCCATAATTCACAGTTATGGTAACCGTTTGATTAGAAGTGTATATTCCATCTGAAGTGTTTACAGTGATCCTGTAGATACCTGCGTCGCCTTCTTGTGTCACCCAAGTAAACAAGTTAACATTTTGGTTAAAACGTGAGCTATTGATATCATAAAACAAGAAATCATCGTTGATATCTGAGGCGAACACCATGAGTTGCACAGGCTCTGTTTCATTCACAGTGATGTTATCGATATGCCGTATAACCGGTGGTTTGTTGTCGTCGAGAATCGTGATATTAACGATTTGTGATCTGTTATAACAACAATCACTCACCGTGATTTTCACCTTGTAGCTACCCATATCCCCATCTTTGGTTTGCCATTCGAAGAAATTATAGTCCTGGCTGAACCGAGAATCATTGATAGAATACACAATAGCATCCCCATCAGGATCAATGCCGCTTGCAGCAACAAAGATTAATTCTGTTTCATTGACGGTGATATCTGGGATAGGATCGAGAACTGGTGCGTGTTTCTGTCGTATTGGCACATAAAACAGATCATCAGTACCTAGTCGATTGTCAACCCAGACAAGATTATCTGAAAACAAATTTGGGTTTGTCTGATTACTGGTGTTCGTGTCAACCTGGGTTACCTCATCCAAGGTAGAATCCCATAAATAAATATCAGTATTCGTAGGTCCGTGTCGCTCCCAGGTTACTCTCCCTGATGAGGAGACAGAGGGATTGATATCATCATAGGGAGACGTTGTTAACCGTCTTTCTTCCTCTGATGAAAAGTTGTATAGATAGATATCCCAGTTACCAGAACTGTTATCCTGCCAAACAACCAAATCACCATCAACATCCGGGTTTATCTGATCATTCGATGAGCGAGTCAGCGGGCCGATATATCGTGTCCCTAGATCCTCATAATAAATTTCCCAATTTGTACCGGAGTAGCGTTGCCAGAGAACGTAGCGCCCTGAGATAGCAGGGTTTCGATTCTCATAAATGGTTGTAATTGGTATTTCTGCACCCATTGTTATATTATACAAGTAAATACCAAAGTTACCGCCTCGATTGTCTTGATACACGATGTTGTCACCGTCCATATCTGGCTCCATCTGATACGCTGGCGGATAAGAGGTTCCTATTGGTAGTTCAATTTGTTCGTCTAGATTATAGTAATAGATGTCGTAGCCAGTTGTCGGATTTCTGTTATCTTGATAGGCTACTCTGTTTCTATATAGCACTGGTTTTTCTTGGTCGCCTGGTCTCATAATTTCTGTTGTAATTGTTTTTTCAGTCACGTTGTAGACATAAATGTCTGATTGTGAAGAAGAATAATCTTGATATCCAATAATATCTCCGTAACCATTTGGATGATTCTGATTGAATGGACCTGTCACAACTGGTGTGACATGTAAATCAAGGGGTTGGTCACAGTCTCGTTGTGTACTACTGAAATCAAAACCGATATTAATGTCTGATACTTGGATGATCCCAGGGGTGTCTGAGTGTATTCGAATGGGAACCGTCACCTTTCCATCTGTTTCGCCATCTAATGCTTCGATATGCCAGTGATTAGTGAGGTAGTTATCGAATGCTGCGTATTCATCAACCGCGTTGAGATAGTATGTTTGGGTAGTATTCAGCGAGGCGAAGAAAAGATCCGATGTTCCATCATTCCCAAGATCAATGGAGACATTGGTTGGGTACTGCCCTATTGTGTTAGCGACACCGGTAAGTTTCATCCGTGCATCATAATGCGGGAAGGTGTAGACAGGGACATCAATGTAGACTGTCTGATTCTTCGTATCTTTATCAAACACCAGAGTTTTTCGTATTTTCCCATCTGAAAAACGGGTAACTTCGTTTAATCCTTCCATACGGAAAGGAAAATCGAAGTGTTCGTAGTACACGTCGTCGTCATCCTCAGTCAGATTAATCGTTGGATAGGTATTCACCAAGGTCATATGACCAAGCCAGACCGCGGTAACTATGTTGGTGAAGGGATCTATGGTGACACTAGGTTTCCAATCGGTGATTCCATTGGCAGTGAGTCGATACGGGTACCCCCAAACAGGAGTGCAGTAGTCACCAACCTGTCCGCTGACAAGTCGTGTGGAGTTTAAGATAGAATAATACAGATCAGGCCAGATGCTTTCGACATCATCTGCTTTCCAAGTGAGCATCACAAACCCGTTGTTGCTTCGTATGAGTTTCGGTTCGCTATTCCCATATTTTATGTTAATTGCTTGCTCTGGAGTCTGGCAATCACAGGAGCCAAACCCGGGTGTAAGAAACGAAGTGTAAATGAATTGTTGAGGGTCTCCAATTTTTTCTTCCCAGGCAATCACGGCTGTGTCATTGATGTCATAGACAATGGTGGGATTGTTGCTTTCTTGGTAATCATTTATATCGGTGAGAGGAAGAAGGGGTATAGTCCATCCGCCACCAGGAGTGAATTTAGACTGATAAATCTCCAGATCCATAGGACCTACCACGGTGCATACAGCAGTCGCGTTACTGATTTGCTGACTTGTATCATTCGCATGAATCTGAACAGTGTACACACCAGTACTTATTGGGGTAAAGTTCCCGGTATATATGGTATCGTGATCAGGGTCGATAAGAGTAATTGATGACACAACAGGACCGGTGATGTTTGCCCAGACCTTATTGACATTGTGATTGTCAGTGACCTGTGCAGAGACGGTGACGAGATCGTTGAGATGAGCAAGACTTTTATTTGTGAGAGGATTTGTGATCACTGGTGGGCTGTCTCCTCCTCCGATATGTACTGGGATGAATGCATGCTGCAGCTGATGATGGTAATCCTCAGCAGTCACAGAAATCGTATAGTTCCCATTCTGAGATGCCGAAAAACTACTTTCATAAAAACCCGAGGTGGCGTTAAACGTCAAGGAACGTAAGACAACCGTTTGATCCGGGAAGATGATACTTGCATTCACCTGTGTCTCTATCATATCATCATAGACTTTGCTATAGACGTACACCGTAGTGGGGAAAGCAGCAGAGCTCGGGTTTGTAAAAAGTTCAGAAATCTCAGGGGGATGATCATCAAAAGAACTTATTGTACTGTCTTCATCATGAACCCAGACTACTGTCGCAGACCCTGATGAATTGTAAGCAACCGCGGGTTTGGTATCCATCTCTTGAGGACCTTGAACTGGTGGGATCGGTGAAGGGTTTGTCCAGGTTTCTGTGTTGGTATTCCAGATCGAATAGTAGATATCGTTATCTGTTGGAGTTGAGATGTTTCCATCTGAATCATTAACCCAGACAAGCATGATGTTCCCGTTACTATCAGCTGCGATCGCGGGAAGGGTATCAGCAGCATTGTCACTCGTGAGAGCATAAGCTGATCCCCAGGATGAATTGCTGCTATTGTAGACAGCGTAATAAATTTCATTGTCCTTATACGATGCTTTAAAAGAATTATATGACGTATCTCTGGTGATATCTGCTTTGTTATGCACCCAAGCAGCTACACCCTTGTTGTTCACAGCATCAAAAGCGATGACGGGATACGATTCCATATGATGACTATCAGTTAGTATCTGTGGTTCTGTCCAAGTGATTCCATTGTTGATAGCATACATGATTTGAGATGCGTTTGGTATCGTCGTATTTCTCACCCACAGGGCAAACGTGTTTCCTGCGTAATCACTAGCAGTATAGGGAGTATCATCAAAATAAATGTCATTACTCAGAACCGGGTTATTCACTGGAGAGGATATGTTAGTTCCATACATTGGTCGGAGGCTAAGAGTCCAGTTCCCGTAAGAGATGTTTCGTGCAGATGGCCAATGCCATTTAGCAGCTTCTATTTCCCCTGACCATTTGAATGGACCAGCCCATGCAGAGCCACCAGCTCCAACAGCTACTTCAATTTGAAATGGAGGTCCTGAACCACCAATGCGACCAATAAGACGGGGCGTAGCGTACCCGTACACAGATGCTCCCCCAAGATACACATCGATGCTGAGTCCACCTTCAAGACGACATGAGAAATTTAACTCTAAATTATCGTTAACAACAGTGCCATCTTCAGTATGAAAACCATACGTAACTGTTAATGATGGTTGAGCAGATATTTGAATACCGACTCCTTTATCAATCACTGGTATAGCAATACCATAAAGATGCGAGAAGCTAACAGTAATAGTAAAATGAACATTAGCACTTTCCACCTTTAGCTCTAACGGTGAAGGAATGATACCAATCTCAGCGGTAAACCCCCCCTCTGCTTTTATCCCAAACTTTTGGCTTTTCCCGAGTGATTTTGTTTCGCCCCCAGCGGATCCCTCAATGGTTCCTGTCCATTTGTTTCCACCATCATCCCAATTTGTAGAAAATTCTACACTGAATTCAGCACTTGTTTCTGATTTTGTTTCCCCCTCAGTGAGCGCATCATCACCTGATCCAGAGCCGTTATCGCTTTTCTTGAAAAAATCCCAACCATCAGAAGAAATCTTAAAACTTAGTACTCCTTGGGAAAACTTAAAGGTTAATGGCCCCTTTTCTAACGATAGGTCTGTAACCCATTCTGGGAAAGCGAATACAGTGATGTTATACTGCATAATATTTGACGAAACACCAGGAACATCAAACATTTGAACAGCGATCGTATAATCCCCTTCTGCTTTTCCTCTGAGATTTAACGACCAGTTCCATCCATCGTTTCCATCTGTATCTGTGTAGATTTGATGAGTTCCTCCTTCACCTGTAAGGTTAAACACGGTTCTGTTGATTGCGGAACTCGTTTCAAAATCATCAACACAATAATTCAGAGGTATATCTCTGTCTGAAAACACAAACATACGAGCAGCATCGATTTTAGTATTTTGGCAGTACGGTCGTACGCTTTTTATCTGCGGTTGAGTACCGACATAGCAACTATTTTTATTGTTTGCATAGTTGTTTTCTTCTGTCAGATTATGGAAGGGATCAACCCAGACCCATATGGTTGTATCACCCTGAGGGTTCGCCCAGTGAACCGAAACAGGAATTGTTCCACCATATGGAAGGATTCCATCACTAGTTTTTTTACTCGCTATTAATGAGTTATCTGGATCTCCACCTGGATCTTGAGAGTAGAAACGAACTTCGATATTTTTGTGTGCAGTACCATCCCCGATGTTTTTTATTTTCGAGGTGATGGTGGCACCACCGGTTTTCACACCTTCAACTATGGGAGGAAGAACGGTGAGATCCGGGGTTCGCACGGTTACGGGAAGGAAATTCCAGTTATTCTCTGTCGTGGATTCCTCTTCTTTCGCATCAACAGTGATTTTGATTTGTCGTGGTCCTACTGGTGTGCACGTCCAAGTAAAATCTACATTGACTTGTGTTTGATTACCTATTGAAGGTATGATTTTATTTTGTTGTTCGGTATTGTTCACGAGAAAACGGACGGTTACATTCGTGGTAGATGCAGTTCCACTATTGCTGATAATAGCGGTCACAATGGCGTTTTGGTTGAGAAGAAGCGAGGGCATATGGCTATTTGAAACCAAAACATCACTCACACCAAGATCTAGTGTTGGTGGTTCTTGATACCACACATAGGTTTTATCGTTAGATAATGATGTGATGATGATATCATTTAAAAAATCCTTGTTAATGTCTCCTGCTATTACATGATGATCATTCCATGTTGGTGATCCTTCATCTCTGAGCACAATATCTGAATTAGATGGGAGGGTCCCATCTGTTTTTTGATAAAAAAGGCGTGTTCCACTCGTTGTTGCAACAATAACATCCTTACGATAATCATGGTTCACATCCTCGATGTCGATATAATTTGCGTATTGATCAGGGATTGTTAAAGTGGTACTTGGGTTTGTATTAAATCCGCCATTGCTCAGTTGATAAAAAATGCTGATTTTCGTAGGATATTGGGAAATAGCGATATCATCTTTCAAATCCCGGTTAAGATCTCCTACAGCAATGGAAGTTTGTGCTGTACCACTGGTTTTGAGGATAGCACTTGGGATGTAGGAAAATGTTTTTTCTGCTGTTTGGTAAAACAGATAGGTTTGATTTATATCGTTGAAGGTTACCGCTACATCATTTTTTTGATCTCTGTTGAAATCACCGACACCGATGGATTTAGGGAGTGCTTTCGTTCTTAGATTTATAGAGTAATCAGGAACTTGGTCATCCTTAAATGGATAATAAAAAAAATCTAATGAACTATTATCAGAAGCCATAGTGTATTTATCGCTCCCTACGACGATATCGACTTTGGAATCATCGTTGAAGTCTCCTACTGCAAGCCCGTAAGGGAAACTCTGGGTTCTTGTATTCAATGTAAGATCAGCTTTTGAGGATAAACCTTTGGCATTGTCATAGAAGATGGAAACAGTTTGCATATTTGTATTTACGGTGATAATACACCATTTGTGTGTTGAATCAGGATTCGTGATATAAAAAATGTTTCCGGGATATCGTTGCTCAAGTATTTTATCAGGGGTTGATGAAAAGGATTTATTGGATTTTTGATAGAATATGGATATGTTGGCATGGAAATCTGTGACGAGAATATCTTCTTTTCCATCATTATTGACATCACCGAATGTAGCGTACTGTGGAAACGTCCCAGGATTTAGGATATAATCTGGAGAGGTTTTTTGTGGAAACGCGATAAAATGCGGGGCCATGGGAATAAGCATGAAAATGATAATGATTAAAGCTAAAATTTTTTTCATTTTTTTCATCGCTCCTTTAAATTATTTCGAAAGGTTTTTTTATTATGTTGAGGTATCTTTTTTTGATCTGCAGTTTTGTTTTGTATAAGAGGCTGGATGGCAGAAAGGAGCAGTGTTAGTAAAAAAAATCTTTTTCCAACTATCGTATTTCGCATAACGAATCCTCCCACTTAGTAGTTTATAATTATATCGTATTATTTAAACGTATCTTATAATAACTTTTAACGTATTATAAATTATTTAGAGGTTGTATCAATTGAAAATTCTATACTTTTTAAGAATAAAAAAAGAGAAGAAAGAAGATGGTGACTGTATCGACTATTGTAGGTTGAGAGTCCCTGTTAGTTGATGTAGTACTTGGATCTGCCGCAGCTCACCATGTAGTATGCCAATCGAGACGACAAATCTGGTTTGTCCGTTGACGAAGGTGACTCGACATTCGTTCTTCGTGTAAACCGGTTTTCCTGCGAGGGTTGTATCAGCAAACACCTCGGCATAGTCACTATATTTTAGAACGGAGTCTGCTCCTTGTATTGCTGCGTTGATAACATACTGATCAGAGAGGACACGGGTAGTGGGATCTTTTTGGGCTCGTGTAACAATGGTTTTTTGTTCTGAAGTAAATCCTGAAAGGTGGTGACCAATATGTGTGTCTCCTTTTGTCATCTCGGGTAACACAGCACCATCTATCTGTGGCGGATCAGTAACGGTGACATATGTTCCGGTATAATAATCACCAGGTACCGTGAGTTGGTGATAATAATCAGAGGTTAACTTATCTACGGTCACATATGTGTTACTCCCCAGTCCTCCTGGTTTCGGGTCGTTCACCCAGAACCCGTATACATTCAATGGTCCGGTGTAGTTCCACGCGTCATGATCCGTGTGAATACCTCGGATGCTCACCCAATGATTGTAGGTCCCATCGAGCGGGATAGCAACGGGGACATGGTTCGGATGACCAGGTTTCGGGACATCAACGTCTCTGAGGTAGTTGTAAAAGTCAACAGGGTAGTCCACCCACGTGCAAATACTCCGTAATGCATCGTTGACTGTGGTATGTCCATGGGGCGCCATGAAATAACCGTAAATCCACCCATGGCCATGGTCATCGATCTCGTGGTTTACCCCGTATGCGAGTTCGCTGGCGTTGATCGTGTTTCCTCCGCTGTAGTTGTTGTACAAGATTTGCTCGCTATACGCGCTGGGTGGTCCACCAGGATGCGTCGAACTATTCCACATGAGATAATCCAGCATTTGTTTCATTACCATCGCCCCGGTATCAACCTGAGAAAGATACCAGGGAAAACGGACAAGATCACGGTAATGTATATTTAGGACGAGATTAATCTGCGCAGTACCAGCATTTAGGACACTGGGTGTTACGATGAACGTGGTGACATTCACGTATTCGCTCTGGTCTCGGGCGATAATACGAAGGACGTTTCCAACAGTTACGTTTGTTCCCACAAAAAGAATTTCTGAGTAGAAGTGGGTGATGGTGTCTGCATTCCATCGTTGACTCGTATTCAGGTTGGTGATTTCAACAGTAATCGGATAAGCGGGTTGCATCCCTGGGTAGTAACAGTATCCGTTGATGAAAAGGAAACGGTTTTGCCATCCATTTGGTGCCATGAACGGGTACCGGTCCCGGTTCACTCCACCACTAATACGAACGGAGGTGTCACCGATTCCGTCACTCCCGGTCATGTTCTGGTTGGGACCATAATAATTATCGTTTCCGGTGTAATTCGACCAGTAATTCCCACCTGATGGGTAATTCAGGTTCCATGTGTTGGTGCATTCGTCATAGGCGTTTTGCGGGTTATTGAGCAATGTGTTATGATACAGGATGTTTTGGTTCGATGTTGAGTAGACACGAATACCTCGTTCTCTATTATTATATATGGTGTTCTCTGCGATGGTGTTCCGGTTGATACGATAGTATAAGGAGATCCCGATTTTGTTTTCGTAGACATTATTCTTCTTGACAATGTTGTCGTAGTTGTACACGGAGAGGAAGATGCCAACTCCTGCAATATCAGGATATTGTTCCTCGTGGGTTCTGCGGACGGTGTTATTCCAGATCGTGTTGTTGTCCCCGTGGTTGTACAGTTGAATCCCAAATATGGTACTGTTATCGATGAAGTTATTTTCTATGCGTGTAAATGTGGATGCGTTCACAAATACCCCTGCAGCATTCCCGATAAGGGTACTGTTTGCAATCGTGTTATGATGCGAGCCACCCCAGACGTCAACACCATCATCGGTGTTGTTATGAGCAAGGATATCATCAACCATACAGTATGAGGACGATTCGAGAGTAACTCCGTTCAAACATGATGTCAGAATAAGGTCAAAGAGTGTCACTGAATTCACATGATCAAGAGTGACTCCATTGTAGAGGGGGCCTCCATTGATGATGGTAAAGGACGAGAGGTCAACATTATTTGCTGTTATGGTAACAACAGGACCCGTATCATCTCCATCGATAAAGGTTGTGGTTTGTTCTTCACCAATGATGATGAGTTCTTTGGATATTACCACATGCTCATGGTATGTTCCGATGCCCACTTCGATCGTATGACCATTGAGAGTATCTGGATCATCAATAGCATCCTGTATTGTTGAAAAGTGTTTACCCGTATTCACGTTGATAACATCACCAGAGGGAGAAGAGACAGCAACTTGTTTAACACAATTACCACTTGCTCCATGGTTATCGGTAATCGTTAAGAAAACATCATAGGTGTCACTGATGGGATAGTGGTGTGTTGGATCTTGCAGGTAACTGACATTGCCATCATCAAAATCCCAACTCCAGTTCACTATGAAACCATCAGTATCAAACGACAAATCCTCAAAGAAGATAATATCCTGGGTCGTTGGATCTGGTGGTGTCCACGTGAAATCTGCGGTTGGTGGTGTATTGATGGTGAAGAAATAATCAGCTGATACAATACCATTACCACAGAGGTCTTCAGCCCAGATATAATAGGAGTACGCTCCAGGTAATGTATAGGTTGTGTCAAAATAGTATATTAATGTGGCATCGAGATTATTCATCGTCATATTCTGTGTAATAAAATTTGGATAGGTGATATTGACGTTAACTGTACCGACACCTACATTATCCTGGACTGTACAGGTGATATTGACATTTCCGCCAGGGTTTTGAAGAGATGGTGTTGCCTGTACATCAGATATGCTTGGCGGTAGAGGATCATCAATAACGGTGAATTCTGCTTGATAGATGTCATTTTCTGGGTTATCATCAGACCATCCTCGTCCCCGCAGTGGTTCATCGAGAGCAAATGTCGCACGATATTCACCTTCAGCATCGAAGAATACATCAAAGAAGCTTTCAACCTGGGTGTCTGGGTCAATCACAAAAGGTCCATCGGTGGCGGTTTCGATTTCTTCCCAACCCTGTGTTTCTCCTTCAATAGTGATATCATCAAGTAACACTTCAACAAAGTTACCTGGAGGCATTAGTTCTTCTCCTGTCATGACATATGCGAAATGCACATTTTCCTCCCCGGATACTACAGCAAGATCGACAGGGTACTGCGTCCAAAATGGTGCGTGGAGAACAGGGATGTCAAACAAGAGGAGACCATTTGTTAAAAACTCATTTGGTGTTTTTCCACCATCCGTAGTCGCCCAGATTTGTAAATGACAATCAAAACTTGGTGGTGGCCACATCCAGTTATTATAGTTCCAGAACGTGAGACTTGGTGTAGTGATGTCACTGAAATTATACTGTTCGGTGACCAGCCATTCGTTGTAGAACAATGGAGGTGTTGGTGGCCAAAGAGTTGAAACCGTTGCAGACGCAGGTGAATTATGACCTAGGATCCAATCCTGCGCCCAGGGGTTTTGGTTTCCGAGATGATAAATCTGCCAATTTTGTGGTGGGAACCAGAGGGGATCATCAAAGCTTTCCTGATCAATTACTGTGGTGATCAAGCCTTCTATCTCCAGGGTAAAATCTACTTCTGTGGAGATTTGATAATCACCATAGTTTGTGATAGTGACGATGAATTCGTGGTCACCAAGGTTAAAGTAGTCACCATCATGTATATTAGTTGGTTCTCCAACACCGGTATCATCTACTGATAGGAAGTAAAGGTCATAGTCTTTTGTATCCATATAACAAGCACTCGCTGAGGCACACCCTGGTTTTACGCATCTTCCTCCATCGCAGTTTGCTCCTGCAACAAACGTTCCTTGATACTCAGAGCATACACGTTGTACTGTTTGACCTGTTTGTTGTGCATATTGACTGAGCACTTGGATTGATATACATCCTCCATTGGGAAGTTCACAGCAGCCAGCTGATACTTTTTCTGGTTTGGGCGTCGATGTAGGTCCAGGGGTTGGTGTTGGTGTCGGTTGCGGTGTTGGGACAGGTCCTGATGGCGGCAGTGGGGCTGGGCTCGGTGTAGGAGCAGGTGTTGGAGTAGGTGCTGGGCATGGAGGAGCAGGTTCGCCTGTTGACGAATCACCACCTGACCCACCAGGCTTTTTCTTACAAGTATCTTCACAGTTTTTACGATAATTTTCAGCATCTTTCTTAATTTGTTCTTGTTCTTCTCTTAGGTGTTGAATAGCACGCAGGTACTCCGACTTCTCTAAAGCTGCAGTTGCTATTTGCCCTTGTATTGTTTGAACATTCGCTTGTAATTGCGGTAGAGCAGCAACAGCAGATCTAAAGGCTTGTTCCGCAGTCATAAGATCACTTTGTATTGCTGCTATCCTACCTTTGAGTATTGCCTCATAGGGGCCAACAAGAGCACCGAAAGGACCAGTAAATTTAGCTAAAAATGTTAAAGGGTCAAGATCTCCTATTAAATCAATGATATCACCAGCTGTTTTGCTAACCTCTCGAATAGCTTCATTTCTGACTGTTTCCTCACCTGATTCTAAGGCTGCCTTTAACCCTGCCTTCAGACCTTTTTTAAGACCAGCTTTTCCAACACCTGCAGCAGTGCCAACAAGATCTCTTAGCACATCTATCGTTGCCAATCGACCCGTATACATCTCAAGCTCATCTAACAATGATTTGATTTGATTTCCCCAATACTGAATGCTATCAAGACATGCTTGAACACCTTTAATTGCATCATGAAGAGCGGCGTATCTATCTGAAATATAGGTATCTAACCTATCAATTTCATCTTCTAAATTAGCGATTGCATCCTCTATCTCCATCATTTTATTCCATTCCCAATCATCAACAGCTTTCAGACATTTCTCCAATGATTCTTGAGGTGGACAGGCAAAAGGAGGTTCTAACCCTAGAGGATCCACAAGATTTACAGGGTTGTTGTATACATAACAGTAGAGGTTCGTCCCGGCGATCATACCAAGAGGATCTTTACTTGTAAACCGACCGATTTCCGGGTCATAATTTCTCATCCGGTAATAATACAATCCAGACTCATTATCCCATTCTCTGCCAGTATATTTCGTCGCAAATTGACCTCCTGCATTTCCACTGAGTATGTTACCAAATTCGTCATACACATATGATGCAACAACGTGTTCATTTTCATCAAGAATATCTGTTACACTATTCAGTGCATCGAGATACTGATAATATGTCTTCGATTGCTCTTTTATATACAGCAGCTCATCAACATAGGGGCCATTATAATATTCTCTTTGAACGTTCCCTGATGAAGAAAACTCCATACAGATATTTAAACCATCATGGAAAAAGTAGGTAACCGTTCCATTATCACGAGATAAACGATTACCAAGACCTGAATATGCGTAATGTACAATGGACGTTGGTGTTGTTACTTGTAGTAAACTATTTTCATAATCGTACGCATAAGTGGTTGTCCCCCCAGGCTCAATCTTCGTTATCAGGTTTCCATTGTTGTCATAAGAATACGTTGCTGAACCATCAGAGAGTAACCGGTTTTCAGCATCATACGTATAGGTTATGATGTCACCATCTATATTCTTCGAAAGTCTGTTTCCCACAGCATCATAGGTATAGCAAGTGCTATTTCCAGTTGGATAGGTCACATTGATTAATTGTTGTAACTCGTCATATTTATAATAGGTTACATTTCCAAGTTCATTTGTTGAACTTACTCTATTGCCAACTAGGTTATAGGTATACGAATAACTTGATAAAACAGAGCCATCTGAGTAATGGTTCTCAAGTGTTTTAAGTCTATCACATGCATCATAACTATATGTTGAATAACCATTGCTTCCATAGCTTTTTTGGGTTCTTCTCCCAGCAGAATCGTAGGTAAAGGTCGTGATATTATTGGAGGGATCGGTAATTGTAACAAGTCTGTTGAGCTCATCATAGCGATTGGTTGTGATACCCTGAGCAGGGTCTTTTATTGAAATACAGTTTCCAGCGGGGTCATAGGTATAGTTGATTGTCTTCTGAAACAATCCCGTGTAATCTAAAGTAACAGAGGTGACTCTATCAAGTGAATCATAGGTGACAAAAGTGATATCTCGAGAGACACCAGGTACGCCGCTATTATGCGTTGCTTGTAGAATGTTTCCCACGGCATCATAATCATAAGTAATATTGCTATTATCCTGGTAGAGAACTGAGGTTTTCCTGTTTAATTCGTCATACTGATATAATGTAACGTCACCATTTGCATCAACTCTTTTAATTATATTTCCAACGTTATCATAGGTATACTGTGTTATGTATCCTAACGGTGAGGTAATGTTTTTCAGCCTTCGCAGTGGATCAAAAGAGTACGAAGTAGAGTCTCCTTTTTCATCAATGATATTTATAACATTTCCTACAGGATCATACACATAGGTAACATTATACAACAGGGGATTGATTGTTTTTATCCGTCTATGAAGTTCATCATACATAGCGTATGTAATATTTCCATCCTTGCTGCGAGTGCGAATCTGATTGCCAACTGGGTCATAGGTATATGTTTCATAGTATCCCAGTGGATCTGTAATTTTTACAAGCTGGTTCAATGCATCATATTCATAGTGTGTTGTATTTCCATTTTTATCAGTGTCTCCTATTCGATTACCGTTGGGGTCGTACGAGTATACTTCGTAGTGGTTTAGCGGGTCAGTTATCTTTATTAGCTGGTTCAATGCATCATATTCATAGTGTGTTGTATTTCCATTTTTATCGGTGCTGTTAATGCGGTTTCCAACAGGATCATAGGAATATAATATATTAAAACCAAGTTGATCTTTTATTACCTCAAGCCTGTTCAATGGACCATAAAAAAACCATGTGGTATTTCCGTTTTTATTAGTAAATGAGTTAATATTCCCTGCCATATCATAAGAGTATATTTCATAGTGGTTCAGCGGGTCTGTAATTTTTGTAAGTCTATTTAATGAATCATATTCATAATGTGTTGTATTTCCATTTTTATCTGTGTCACGAATTCGATTGCCGTTAGGATCGTAGGCGTACGTTTCATAGTATCCCAGTGGATCAGTTATTTTTGAAAGCCTGTTTAATGAGTCATATTCATAATGTGTTGTATTTCCATTTTTATCAGTGTCTCCTATTCGATTGCCATTAGGGTCGTAGGTGTACGTTTCATAGTATCCCAGTGGATCTGTAATCTTTATAAGTCGGTTCAATGCATCGTGTTCATAGCCTGTCGTGTTCCCGTTTTTATCAGTAAAGCTAATCCGGTTTCCAACCGGATCATAGGAATACAACTCAGAGTAGTTAAGTGGATCAGTGATTTCTAAAATCCTGTTTAATACGTCAAATTTATAGTTAGTGCTCTTTCCATTTTTATCTGTAAAATTTACAAGATTTCCAACAAGATCATACTTGTATTCTTCTATGCCAGTTGCATCAGTTTTTCTTATCAACCTATATAATGAGTCATATACGTAATCTGTAGGATAACCATTTTTATCTGTTTTATGTATTATATTTCCTTCTGCGTCATAATTGTAGGATTCGTAACCACCAACTGGATCTAGAACACCTATCAACTGGTATAAGGAGTTATAATAATATTGAGTTTTATTCCCGTTTTTATCAGTATAGTTTACAAGATTTCCAACAAGATCATAGGAATACAATTCAAAGTGAGTATAGGCATCTGTTATTTTTATCAATCTATCCAATGTATCGTATTCATAATTTGTTGTATTCCCGTTTTTATCAGTAAAGTTTATGCGGTTTCCAACCGGATCATAGGAATACAACTCAGAGTAGTTAAATTGATCAACTGATTTTATCATCCTATTTAACTCATCATATTCATACGTCATCGTATTTCCATTTTTATTGTTAAAGTAAATAAGATTACCAACTGCATCATATTCGTAAAGTTGAGAATTACTAAGTGGATCAGTTTCGTTTATGATTCTATTAAGAGGATCGTATTCAAAAGACCAACTACTTCCTTTGGCATCAATGAGTTGTATTTGATTTCCATTGGCATCATATTTGTACGTAGTTGTTTCCCCAGAAGCATCTATAACGGTAACAAGTCGATTTAAGGCATCATATTCATACCGGGTTGATCTTCCAAGTGCATCTGTTTTATTAATCAACAACCCGACTTTGTTATACTTAAAAATAGTCTCTCCGCCAAGAGCATCAATAATCTTTGTTATCTTATTAACTTCATTATACTCGTAGGTCGTCGTAAATCCGTTTTTATCGGTAAATGATAGAAGGTTACCAACATTATCATACGTAAAACTCTCTTTAAACCCTTGAGAATCCTCTTTTTCAATAAGTCTTCCTAAGGTATCATAAAAATAATTGGTTTCATTCATCTGTTGATCAGAGGTTTTGATAAGATTACCATATTTATCATATTTATAATGGATTTCATTTCCATTAGCATCGGTAACTATTTCTGGTTTATTAATAAAATTTTTAGAATAATTTATCCAACGTCCTTTAGTATCTCTCATCTTTATTCGATTACCAAGGGCATCATAGAAAAACATTGTATAATTGTTTAAAGCATCTGTTATATTTATGGTCCTGTCTAAATTGTCGTATTCATACCGTGTAATATGATTGTTTTTATCCGTATAGGTTATTAATCTCCCTACGCTATCACAATCGAAATAAGAACTGTTTCCTAATGCATCCTGTTCTTCGATTAGGTATCCATGTGGATCATAGAAAAATCGTGTTTCATATCCTCTAAAATCAACAGTCTTATTTACATAGCCAAATTCATTATAAAAGTTATACGAAGAATTTCCTGTAGGATCACGAGTTTCAATGAGATTCCCTTTTTCATCATATTGATATTCCCAGGTATAATCTAGAGCATTTGTTTTGCTACTCATCACCGATTGATACCATGTATCAGTATCAATGGTTTCCCATTCATATATGGTAGAGTATCCTTTTGGACAAGTTTCATTGATCATATTACCATACTCGTCATAATCATATGTCCAGGTGTTCCCATTTTGATCGGTTTTACTGATTATCTGCATGTCTTCATCCCAGACTTGAATGATCATTCCGCAGCCACACCCAGGGTACGTAATTACTTCTGGATTTCCCTGTTCGTTAAGCACGATTTGTGTTTCTACACCTCTTCGTTTCACAATGACCACACCAGCTAAGTCATATGTAATGTTATAAACAATATATGGTACGAGATAAGATCCTAGAGTATAATTATACAGAGAGTTTCCTATTTGGAGAACTAGTGCTAATCCATTAGGATCATAAAGGCGGTATTCAAACGTAACAACACGGCCGATTTCATCAGTAACGCCGATGAGATGATGACCCTGTGGGCAATTTTCTTGTTCACAATAGAAAAAATGTTTCATAAAACCCATAGGGTCGGTAATGTTTGCTAATTGATCCCGACTGTCGTATTCATATTGATACTGACGGCCGATAGGGTCAATGATGCTACTGATCCACCCATTTGGATTGTAATTTATGAACAACGATTTTCCTGAATCATCAGAGATGTTAATCAACTGATTACCAGAATATGTGAACGTCAGTTGATTCCCATTGTTGTCAGTCATTTTTTGAAGCATTCCATTGGGATCAAAATCATACCGAAGTCCGTCAAGGAACCAGAGGGAATACGTAGTATCAGGATTTTTTATTAGTTTTGTATACACTCCAGGGGGAGACGTATAAGTACCACCACCGCTACTTGTGAAATTATAATATGATCCATCACCATCTACCCAAATGAGATGCGCTCCTTTATCGAGTAAGTAGATATTGTAGTTATAGGTCCATCCATGTCCAAACCCTGAAGAATAATAGTTATTATGAGAATTATAAGAACGAATAATTTCAAGGTTGAAACCTCTAGATTTCAGTGAAATATCTTTTTGGTTAAAAAATAAATTTCCGTTAGCGGAGTTGATTACTCCACCGATGTAATAATACCAAGGTCTGTATCCGGTGTTTCCGATATAACTACTATTTTTATTCTGGGTTATATCTGGTTGATATACAGAATTGCGCGTATCTTTTATTTCTTGTTGGGTATATGAACTGCTTTCATCGTTTATTGTATTTTCCTCATTTTGTAGATGCTTATACGCAGGGATATTACTAACTATCATGGTCATAACACAAAATATTGCGATAATAGCCTGTATTGAAGTTGATTTTCTTTTTTGCATTTCTTTCTGCCTCCCTTATTGACAAAAATTAGCAATGCCATTAATTAGGGTTTCTATATAAATATATTATGGTCATGTTACAAAATCTATATTTTAGTAGTTTTTATGAGAAAAAATTCATTTTTAAACACCATTCATTTTTATCGTGTTTAAATACGATGAGTCGAGTATCAGCCCTCGTAAAAGAAAAAATAACCACAACAAATTTAACTTTTCTATACCTATTTTTTAAATTCTCTAAGTGTTCCATAAAACCGTTGGAGAGCAGTGATATTTCCAACAACAGCAAAGTAAATTAAAATCCATTCAAGGATCGTGGTATTCCACGGAAGGGTAAATGGGTAGCGAAGCATGATATGCTGAATAATAGGGAAGATCATTAATAGAACAAGTCGATCTGCTCTCCCAAGAAGACCCGAGTAATCTCGTTTGTGGCCAATCGCTTGGGCTTGAGTCCCCATATAACTCGTCATTAAGACCCCGATAATAGCGAGGAGTCCCACACTAGGCCGGCACCATGTGCTTAATGCTAATCCACCAACCATGAACACGTCAGCGTACCGATCTAATGCATGATCAAGGAAATCACCCCGCGGAGATGCTTTATTAGTAAGTTTTGCGACTTTGCCATCAATAGCATCAAAAAACCCATTCAAAAACACGCAGAGTGCGGCAAGAAAAAGATAATACGTCCCCAGCTCAGTAGCAGGAGAGGAGATATAAAATAAGAATCCCGCCCCAACGGCGAACAAAAGACCAATCCATGTGAGTACATCAGGATGAATTCGGATGAACCGACGAGCTATCCGCGTGATTATCGGGTCGAAATTTGTTCGTTTGCTATCCAGGACCACCCTGTTTTTCCTCCTTTTATCACTTTGATGAGCCTACAACTTATCGAGGATCTCCTCTGACCAATCAATCTGGCCTATTTTATACTTTTTATTAGCCTTAAAATTCGAACGAATAAGGTCTTGTATAGCGTTCACTGTTTCCTTACCGGTTTTACTTGTGGTATCAATCTCAAAAATATTCTGCTCAACATGGATCTGGATTGTTTCACAAAGGATTATGTCTAACACCTCTGCTTCAATATTTTCTTGTATCTTCTTAGGACTCCATCCTTTTTGTTGTAACCGCTGCTTCAACACTTGTGGATGACAGCGTAAGAGAACCACTTTCTCTATATTCGTTAGGAGATGCGCCGCAAGGCCTTCCAGAAAAATAAGAGGATCCATAGGGACTTGTTTTTTTATATACCGGTCAACTGCAGACATATCTAGTAGTTTTGACTGTCGTACAGGATCCATTCCATTAAAAAAACCATGCTCCTCAGCAAGTTTCTGTAATTCTATAACCACATATCCTTCTTTTTGAAGGAGATGAGTAACCGTGGTTTTGCCTGTTCCTGGTGTGCCTGAGAGAGCGATTCGCATAGCTAAACCAACGTGTGATAGTCGTATCCGCGGAATCCTTCTTTGAAACAAAAGTGGAGTTCCTGATAATCAGCACGGAATTGTTTGATTTCTTCACGAATCTTTTTCAGGTTCTCATTCTTGAGTAAGACACGAGTGTAGAATCGGGCGACTTCATCCATTTCTTGTTCTTTCATCCCTAAACGGGTGAGCTCTGGTGTCCCTAACCGGAGGCCTGAGGGGTTGAGGGGGTCGGTATCCCCAGGAATTGTATTCATGTTTGTTACGATACCTGCGTCTTCGAGTTTCTGAGATGCTTCTTTACCTTTCCCAGGACCTATTGAGACGAGAACTTGGTGGGATTTTGTAAACCCGAGTTTCTCACCAAATACCTGGAATCCTTCATCATGCAACGATTGTGCGAGTCGTTGCGCGTTTTTGATCGTCTGTTTCGCATACGCCTCACCAAACTCAAGATGCTCTGCATACGCGATTGCTTTCGCAGCAACATGATGAAGATGATACGATGATGTGACCCCGGGGAATACCCCAAACCCGAGTTTCCGGAGGAATGATTTATCCTGCTCATTTTCCCCTTTATGATCTGACACAATCATGCCCCCTTGAGGCCCAGGAAAGGTTTTATGTGTGCTTCCACTCATCACATCCGCGCCTTCACGTAAGGGATCCTGAAATTGTTTTCCACCGATAAGACCAAGGACATGCGCAGCATCATAGACGAGATATGCCCCTACTTCATGGGCGGCTTCAGCAAGTTCTTTTATTGGGCTGGGGAACAAAAAAACGGATTGACCATTTAACGCTAAAATTGGTTTGACCTGCTTAATCAGTTTTACCGCACCATCTACATCGATGTTCATAATGTCATCATTAAATGGATAGGAGACAAGGTTGATCCCGCGTACACCAGCAGCACCCCATTTCCCAAAGGAGATATGTGCTCCATTCGCAAGATCGAGGACGACCGCGGTCTCCCCTGGTTTGATCAATGCTTTAAGTATAGCGAGATTCGCGGTTGTTCCTGCAGTTGGTCTCACATCAGCATAAGAGCAGCGGAATAATTTTTTTGCGAGTTCTATTGCTTTTTCTTCGATTAAATCAAAAAAATGACATCCCTGGTAATATCGGTTTCCTGGTGTTCCTTCAGCGTAACGTCCATGAAAATCAGAGATCAGCATTTCCCGACAGAGGGGAGAGAGCACGTTTTCACTAGCAATCATAGGGAGAGAATTCGCGAAGAATTCATTGTTTTTCTTTGTTTGTTTTCGTATATATTCTACTTCGTCGTACCAACTCATAGATACCACAGGACGGGGAATACAGGAGGTTCATAAAAAGCTAATGGATTAACTATCTAATCTCCTTTAGAGATATATAAAAAGGGCTTAGCACATTAATTCATGCTAATCGTTAAATTGCCCAATGAATAGACATTCTACACAATAAAAAAAAGTTGCTTTCGTCTGTATCTTCTTCGATGATTGTTCTAAAAAGTATTTAAATATATACAAGTCTATTAATTTCAGGTATTATCTGATGACACAAATGAAAATAAAAATTGTGATGGTAAGTCTGTTGATAGTCTTTCTGTTATCATTGTTACCATCAATATCTGCGGTAGAATTCAATATCGCTTCTGATGCGAATAAATCATTAATACATGATGAGATTAGTTCTTTGAATAATGATGAATTAAGAACATTTCTTATGAAAATATATGAAAAAAGGAGAGATAATGATATATTTTTTGGAGGAGTTTTCTTTCTCCTTTTATCAATACTTGGTTTTTTTATTGTTTCAGCGATGGAATATTATGATATTCAGGGTCTAGTATATTTCTCCTTTATATTCTTTTTATATTTATTTTTATTGCTAGCAAATCTTTTAGGCAT
>JAZDGT010000031.1:0-5227 GCA_043806635.1 Methanobacteriota archaeon
AAAGAAATAAGGGGAGTGTGAAGAAAGAATGAAAAAAGAGATTAGGATCTGTGGATTCGGCGGGCAAGGAGTTATCCTCGCGGGTGTGATCATTGGGAAAGCAGCATCAGTCTATATGAACTACAACGCGGTGCAGAGTCAGTCCTATGGTCCTGAGGCGCGAGGTGGCGCAGCCCGATCAGAAGTCATCATCTCTGACGAAAAGATTGGATATCCTCGACCAATCGGCATTGACGTTCTTGTCGCGATGTCACAAGAATCTTTCGACACATATAAGGGGGATGTCCGAGATGATGCCATCATCATCGTCGATCCTGACCTAGTGAAAAAATATGACATCGATAGACCATTGTACAAAATATGTGGTCAAAAAATTGCACAAGATCTCGGAAATAAGATTGTGACCAATATTGCCATGGTAGGGGGCACCACCGCAATCTTCACACTATTAGATCATGAAGCAGTAAAAAAATCAGTGATTGATAGTGTACCAAGTCGTTTTAAGGAGTTAAACATCAACGCCTTTGAGAAAGGGTTTGAGGCAGGGAAGAATGCCGTTGCAGAGTTATAATCAGAAAAAACACCAGGACCTAGGAATCCCGCTGCAGGATGATTATTTCTTAGAAGAACCAGAAGCAATTGTTCAAAAGCGAACAATGCCCATGCCAGAAACCTGTATCGACATGATAGCTGGGCGTATCGAGAGGAGAAAAAAACGGGTTATCAAAGGTGATGTCCTCATCATCGGAGCTGGTATTTCTGGAATGCAAGCAGCTCTCGATACTGCGGATAAAGGTTACCGAGTGGTTATCATCGACAAAACCTCGACGATCGGCGGGTCGATGGTCAAACTTGATAAGACATTCCCGACAAATGATTGTTCTATGTGTACAGCTGCACCGAAAATGGTTGAACTTGCACGACACCCAAATATCGAACTCATTACCTATGCAGAGATGAATGCTCTTGATGGCAAACCCGGTGATTTTAAAGCAAAGATATGGAGGAAAAGTAAGTATGTCGACCCGGATAAATGTACGGGGTGTGGTGATTGTGCTGAAGTCTGCCCTGTAGACATGGTCAATCTCTTTGATGAAAAAATATCAACACGGAAAGCAGTGTATATAGAATTCCCGCAAGCAGTACCAATTGTGTACACCATCGATTACGAACATTGTGTTGGTTGTGGCTCCTGTGACCGGGTTTGTGAGCCTGAAGCGATCTCGTTTCTTGAAAAATCAGAAGAGATTGACGTACACGTAGGAAGCGTTATTATCGCTACTGGTTTTGAGGTTTTTGAACCTCTTGAAATGAGGAAAGAATATGGATATGGAAAATATGAAAATGTCATCACTGCGATGCAGTTTGAACGACTGTTATCCTCTTTTGGTCCAACCAGTGGAAAAGTGCTCCGTCTCTCAGATGGGAAAAAACCTAAAAAGATCGCCTGGATTCAATGCGTTGGTTCACGGAGCGCACAACTAGGGTATCCCTACTGCTCCCGTGTCTGCTGCATGTATGCAACCAAGGAAGCATCGATTACCAAGGAGGCAAACCCTGATATTGATATTTCTATCTATTATATGGATATTCGAGCGTATGGGAAGGACTTTCAGCAGTACTATAATCATGCGAAAAAACTTGGTGTGAAATACGTCAGAGGAAGACCTGCATCAGTGTATGAGAATAAAGACAAAAGCCTCACCATTCGCTATAAAGATACATTAACAGGAAAGGTGGAAGAAAACACCGTAGATATAGTAGTGTTATCCACCGCGATCATCCCGTCTCAAGGGAATAAAAAACTTGGGAAAGTCCTTGGTATTGACGTAGATGAAAATGGGTTTTTCAAACAAGACTCGTTGTTAACCAACCCAATTCAGTCAACTAGAGATGGTGTGTTTCTTGCTGGATGTATCCAAGGTCCAAAGGATATCCCAGATAGTGTCTCGATGGCGAGTGGCGCAGCAGCAAAAGCTGTCGTTCCCATAAAAGATAGAGAGAGACATATCGGGAAAGAATTCCCACCAGAGCGGGATGTTTCCATGGAAAAACCTCGTATAGGGGTGTTCATTTGTCATTGTGGAAAAAACATCGCTGGTTTTCTCGACGTAGAAAAAGTGACTGAAGATACAAAAAAGCTGCCGAATGTTGTCTTTACTGACCATGTGATGTTTGCCTGCTCTGAAGATATCAGCAAAAAGATTAAAGAACTGATTAAAGAAAAAAAATTGAATAGGATTGTTGTCGCAGCGTGTTCCCCTCGTACCCATGGTGGCCTGTTTCAAGACACGCTCATGGAGGCGGGATTAAATAAATATCTTTTTGAAATGGCAAATATTAGAAACCAATGTTCTTGGGTTCATTCCTCTGATTGGGATGCAGCGACAAAAAAAGCAGTGGATTTAGTGAAAGCCTCCGTGGCAAAGGTACGGTACCTTGAAGGGCTCACTGAGGAAGAATTTTCCATATATCCAGCTACTCTGGTGATCGGAGGCGGGGTTTCAGGGATGAAAGCTGCACTCGCACTCGCAGATATGGACATCAAATCAATTCTCATAGAAAAAGAACCGAAGCTTGGTGGCAGACTAAAACATCTGTATTCAATGTTTCCTACTGATATAAAGACTGAGGAGCTTATTAATCCGCTGATTAAAAAAGTCACTAAAAACAAGTTCATCACCGTGATGACTGAATCTGAGCTTGTGAATATCGAAGGCTATATCGGGAATTACAAGGGAAAAATACGACAGAAAAACACGGAGAACGAGATAGAGTTTGGTACGATTATCGTTGCGACAGGTTTCAGAGAAATCGATCTCAAAGGCAGCTACCAGTATGGAAACAATACGAATATCCTATCACAAACAGAGTTAGAAGAGAAAATCAAAAATAACCGTCTGGAAAAGAAGCCAAAGACTGTTGTGTTCATCAATTGTGCTGGTGCGATGGATGAAGAACGACCGTATTGTTGTCGGGTTGGCTGCGGAGTCTCAATAAAAAATGCGAAAATGATTAGCCAGAAATACCCAGATTCCAAGGTGTATATCCTCTATAGAGATATGAGGGTTTTTGGCAAAGAAGAAGAGGAGTACTACGCTGAAGTTGTAGAGAAATACCGTGTGACAACGGTCCGGTATGCAGGTGATAAAAAACCAGAAATTATCCTCGATAAAAAACAACCACGAGATGGACCAGTGACTGTAAGAGTTTTCGATGACATTTCAAGGGAAGAAATGAGTATCCAGGCTGATCTCGTAGTATTAACGATTAACACCGAAGGAGAAGTGATGACTGAGAAACTGAAAAACATGTTGAAAATACCGGTGGATGCTGCAGGGTTCTTCATAGAGGCACATGCAAAAATCAGACCTTTGGATTTTTCCACCTCAGGAGTGTACTTATGCGGTGCTGCGCATTACCCAAAAAATCTGGTTGATTCCATCGCTCAAGCAGAAGGGGCTGCTTCACGTGCTGCGATACCGATCATGCAAGAACGGATGAAAGGCGAGGGAATAGTATCAGAGGTGAATGAAGACCTCTGCAGAGGTTGCGGGATCTGCGAATCTGTCTGTGCGTTCTCTGCTATCACCATGAAAGTAAATCCAAAAGATCCGAAACGCGTTGTCGCAGAGGTCAACAGAGCACTCTGTAAAGGCTGCGGTGCCTGTGCAGGTGCGTGTCTCTCATCTGCCATTGAACAGAAAGGATACAAGAGTAATCAGATCAATGTGATGATCACGTCCCTCCTTGAAAAAGAGGTGGCTGCATGAATAAAAACCTAGTTGGCAGCCTTAATCTCGAAGCCTTAAAATTTAAGAAAGGGGAGCTCGTGCGAGAGGTAGAAGATCTTTGCGGAGAAAACCTCTTCGGTTGTTACCAATGTGGAACGTGTTCCGCTGGATGCCCCTTTATTGAAGACATGGATATCGCGCCAGATGAGGTGATTCGCTATGTCGTCCTCGACAAAAAAGAGGTGCTTCATTCAAAAACAATATGGTTATGCGCTTCCTGTTACACCTGTGCTGAGAGATGTCCGAGAGATTTGAATATCACAAAAATCATGGAAGCATTACGTCAAATCATTTTACGGAAAAACATTGACAAAACAGATCTAGTAAAGATATCGAAAGAGGAAAAAAAATCGATACCTCAACTCGCATTTGTGAGTTTATTTCGAAAGAATGTCGGATAATCTATGAAGAAATATGAGAAACAGAGAGAGAAAAAGGTAATGCCATGAAGCTGTTATACTACCCAGGATGCACCCTCAAGACATCGGCAAAAAACCTGGAGAAATCAGCGTTTGCAATTATGAATGCCCTAGGTCATGAAATGAGAGAGATGGAAAACTGGAATTGTTGCGGTGTGGTTTCATCTCTCACCGATGATGACCTTATGCATCATCTGGCTTCATTACGGAACTTGATCTATGTCGAAGACGCAGGAGAAGACAAGGTTGTAACACTCTGCGATATGTGCTGTAACACCCTGAAACAAACCAACCTCCGAGTAAAAGAGAAACCAGATAATTTAGAGACACTCAACGCATTTATGGATACAGAAAATGACTATAAGGGAACTGTGAAGGTACTTCATTTCCTTGAATTCTTACGAGACGAAATCGGTTTTGGTGCTCTGAAGAAACTAGTGAAACATCCTTTGACCGGTATGAAAATCATGCCCTACTATGGGTGTATGTTGCTTCGTCCTCGGGAGGTAGGCATCGATGACGCAGAAGAACCACGGATTCTCAGTGATTTGCTCAGTGCTCTTGGCGCAGAAGTGGTTGATACTCCGTTCAAAATAGAATGTTGTGGTTCCTATCACACCATCGAGCAAAAAGAGCTGGTTTCAAGAAGAGCACATCGGATTACCAACTTTGCATTAGAAAGAGAAGCTGACGCGATGGTACTCTCATGTCCGCTGTGTCGATTTAATCTAGACACACGTGGAAAAGAAGCAGAGAAACTCTTCAAGGGTTACAAACAAATACCTGTTTACTATTACACCCAGCTGATCGCTGTTGCATTAGGCTTAGATCTGAAATCATGTGGATTCGAAAACCATGCTGTAGATCCACTTATCTTGTTAAAGAAAAAAGGAATCTTTGAAAAAATAGAACGATAAAAATATGATGAAATGGTGATTGTATGAAAAAAGAAAAAAAGGAAACGAAGAAAGAAACCGTGAAAAACAAAAAACTACAGCTTGCGTTTTATTGGGC
>JAZDGT010000032.1:0-26620 GCA_043806635.1 Methanobacteriota archaeon
AAAAGAACTTACACGAATCTTGAATATTAATCAAAGTGCAGACGGCTTCCTGTTAGAAGCTCATCCAAAGCTCAGGCCTATGGATACCTTTACTGACGGGATTTTCCTCGCTGGTTGTTGTCAAAGCCCGAAAGACATCCCGGATACGGTTGCCCAGGCGAGTGGCGCTGCATCGCGGGTATGTGATATCCTTTCGAAGAAACATTTAGAAATTGAGGCAACAGTTGCACTGGTTGATGAAGCCCTGTGTCGTGGTTGCGGTTTCTGTGTCGATGTCTGCCCCTACAAAGCGATAGAGCTAACAGAAAGTACCGAATCTGAGTCTGGTCGAACGATAACAATCGCACGGGTGAACGAAGCACTCTGTAAAGGCTGCGGGTCCTGTTCTGCCGCATGTCTCAATGGTGCGATCCAGCATCTTGGGTTCAAAGATGGTCAGATTCATGCTATGATTCATGTGTTAGGAGAAGAATGAGTATATGAAGATAAACGAAAAAAATAGATTTGGAAGGTGAAAAAAGAAATGAAAGATTTTGAGCCGAATATCATCGGGTTTCTCTGCAACTGGTGCTCCTATGCAGGAGCAGATCTTGCAGGAACCAGTAGAATCAAGTACCCACCGAATATCAAATCCATCCGTTTGATGTGTTCAGGACGGGTGGACCCCGTATTTATCCTCGAGGCATTGCGGAAGGGCGCTGATGGTGTCCTCGTTGCAGGATGTCATCCCGGTGACTGTCATTATCAATCTGGGAATTACAAAACCAACCGACGAATAAAACTCCTGAAAAAACTGCTCAGTGAGCTTGGTGTGGAACCGGAGCGGGTGCGTTTCGAATATATTTCTGCATCAGAGGGACAGAAGTTTGCTCAAGTGGTGACTGAGTTTGTTGATGAATTGAAAAAAATGGGACCTAACCCGATTGTAGTGAAACGATGAAAATCGATGCAGAACGATTAAAAAAGATTGTTGGCGACGCGAACTTTACTGATAATGTTGCTGATCGATACGTCTACGCATCTGACGCCTCGGTGCATCACCATATGCCCACGTGCATCGTCCGACCAGGGACCACAGAAGAGGTGCAAAAGGTTTTACGGTATGCCAACCAACAAAAAATACCTGTAGTACCAAGGGGTGCAGGATCTGGCATGTCAGGACACACGGTTCCTATCGACGGAGGAATCGTCCTTGATATGAAACGAATGAATCGCATTCTTGAGATACGACCAGAGGATGTACTCTGTCGCGTTGAACCCGGGGTCATCAACGATGAACTGAACCGTGTCCTCAAACCCTATGGATTCTTCTTTCCACCAACACCCTCATCAGGCATGATTTGCACGATTGGAGGGATGATCGGCACCAACGCCTCAGGAAATCGATCCGTAAAATATGGTGCCACCCGTGACGCAATCATGGGGATGAAAGTTGTCCTTGCTAATGGTGATCTAGTGACCCTTGGATCGAACACACGCGTGGATTCATCAGGATATCAACTCGCAAGGCTTATGGTTGGTTCTGAAGGGACACTTGGTATCGTGGTAGAAGCAACACTTCAAATATCTCCGCTCCCGAAATATCGAGCAATGGGTGTTGCCAATTTTGCAACCCTGGAAGATGCAGGAAGGATGATTTCTCAGACGATTGCTGCTGGTGTTGTTCCTTCAATGCTTGAGCTTATGGATAATGTTGCGATTACCGCGGTAAACAATGCGCAAAACCTAGGGCTCCCTGATGTTGCTGCGATTGTTATCTTTGAATGTAATGGTATGCTTAAAGCAGCAGTAGAATACGAGATGAATCGGATCAAGGAAATCTGCGAAAAAAACCATGGCACTGGTATGTCAGTAAGTGATGATCCAAAGGAAATGACTCGGATTTACGAAGGGAGACAAAAACTGTTTCCTTCCCTCTCACGATACGGTGAGGGGCTCGTCTCGACTGCGCTCGCTGATGACATGGCAGTCCCCATGTCGAAAATTGCGGATACCGTCCTGAAAATCCATGAGATCGCGAAACGTAATCACGTTGTCATGAGTGCGTATGGTCACTGTGGCGTAGGGTTGATTCACACCAAGATATTAATGGATACAAGGAAAAAATCACAGTGGGAAGATGCAAAGAGGGCAGTACACGAGGTTTACGCGTATGTGCATTCTATCGGGGGAACAACCTCTGGTGAACACGGTATCGCACTTTCTAAAGCACCGTCATGGAAACAGGAGAAAAAAGATTCATTAGAAATGATGAACGCTGTCAAGAAAGCGCTTGATCCGAATAATATCTTGAATCCTCATAAGATGATGGATGCACCTGATGACTGGCTTTCAGCAACATCAATACGATATCAGGTGTCCCCATGAATAAGAAAGAATCAAAACTTAAACACTTAGAAAAAGAGATGAACGTGTGCATACGATGTGCTTACTGTTTCGAAGAATGCCCTGTTATTAAAGAAATGCAATGGGATACCGATGGTGCACGAGGCAAAGTGATCCTTTCCTACGGGTTACTCACTGGTGATCTTCAGCCATCCCAGTATATTGCTGATAAATTATTCCGTTGTACATTCTGTAGGGATTGTTTGGAGCGATGCCCATCGAAGGTAGAAATCCTTGATATCATCACTGCTGCACGTGCCCACCTGGTCGAAGAGGGATACGCATCAAATATTCATAAGCAAGTGATCCACAATATCGATAACACGGGAAATATCTATGGGGACAAAGAAGTAATCTCACCTGAGCAAGAAGGAACAATCCCCCTTTTCGTTGGTTGCCAATACCTTTCGCGTCCAAATAAAACAAAAAAATATCTTAAAATTCTTGAAAAACTTGGTGTACAACCTCTGGTGAAAAAAGAGATATGCTGTGGATTCCCCATGGAAGTTTTAGGGTTTGAAAAAGAATTCGAACATCACAAGGAAAAATTCAAGAAAAATTTTCCGTATACAGAAGCTATTGCATTCTGCCCGACCTGCACTGTGTTCCTCAAAGAGGGGTATGGGGTAAACGTAAAACACGTTTTGCAAGTGATCGCAGAGAAAATCCCAGAAGCGCACCTGGGGATGAAAGTCACGTATCATGACCCATGTGATTTCTCCCGAGGGTTGAAAATCATTGAGGAGCCACGGAAAATCCTGAAAAAACTTGGTGTCGACGTTGTCGAAATGAAACAGAGCAAAGGGCAATCCAGATGCTGTGGTGGAGGAGGAGGTATCCTCATGTCTGATCAAAGTCTCTCTGGTACGATTGCGAAAAAAAGAATTCGACAGGCGATTGAAACCGGTGTTGATACCCTAGTGACTTCGTGTCCTACCTGTGAACAAGTGTTAAAGAAAGCAGCTACTGAGATAGGAGAGCAGGAAGGGAAAACGATTGCGGTGAGAAGTATTGAAGACATCATTTGGGAAGGGGTGAAAAACCTATGATGAACCTTCTGCAGCTTGAGAAGATGCCTGGTCATCAATCGATGCTTATCTTCCATGCACTCGCACGTATGGGATTCGAAGGATTAGTGATTGTCTCTCCACAGAAGCCTCTTGCATCAGTCGGGTTTTTCCAAGATGCTGTAAAAGAAGTGGATCTTGATAACTGTCGGAGATTAGGTATACCCGTGATGCGACGAGAGGTAGGTGGTGGCGCAACGTATCTTGATGGGAACCAAGTGTTCTACCAGATCATCTGGCAAAAAGGAAATCCCCGATTTCCAACGAGGATTAAGGATATCTTCCCGTTTCTCTCTCAACCTGTCTGCGAGACGTATCGTGATTTCGGGATTGAAACCAAGTTCAGACCAGAGAACGATATTGTGACAAAAGAGGAGCGGAAAATCGCTGGTGAGGGTGGCGGGGACATTGGTGATAGTATGGCGTTTGTTGGTGGGATTCTCATGGATTTTGATTATGCAACAATGAGTAAAATCCTTAAAGTCCCTGATGAGAAATTCAGAGATAAAATCTACAAATCCATGGAAGAAAACCTGACGATGATGAAACGTGAAACTGGGATAATGCCGAAGCGGGAGGACGTGGTTCGTTCCCTCATTCATCATTATGAGAGTCTCTTAGGGAAACTCAAACCTATCCGTCTCACCCAAGATGTTGTTGATAAAATGATTGAACTAGAACGCTGGTTCACCTCCGATGAATTCCTCTTCAAAAAAACTCCACGGGTTCCCACAGGTGTTAAAATCCGGGAAGGTGTGGAGATTCTGTATGGTACCTATAAGGCACGTGGGGGACTCATCCGAACCGTTCAAGAAGTCAGAAATGAGGTGATTCAGGATATCGGCATCTCCGGTGACTTCCAGTTTTATCCGAAATCTGAGCTCGTCGGGTTGGAGAAAAACCTTCAGAACATCAAAAGGAAAGAGAATGTCATTATTTCAAAAGTTGAGGATTTCTATCAGAAACAGAAGGTGGAAAGCCCGGGTGTAGAACCTGAGGATGTGACCGATGCGATTATGGAGGCGAAATCAGTATGATAGATTCGAAGGATTTAGATCCAAATTTCAAGTATGAAGTAGCTGCTGAAATCGGTGGCGCAAACCTCACCCGATGTTTCGCCTGCGGCACATGCACTGCTGGATGCCCTGTCCGGGAAATCGATGAGAAGTACAACCCACGAAAAATCATCCGCATGGTGATCCTCGGACTAAGAGAACGTGTCCTAAAAAGCGATTTCATCTGGCTCTGCTCCACCTGTTACACATGCTATGATCGATGCCCCCAGGATGTCCAATTAACAGGGATCATGACCGCATTGAAAAACCTTGCAGCTAGAGAAGGCTACATCCATCCTTCGTTCAAAGAACAAGCCAGACTCGTGGCTACATTTGGACGGTTATACGAAGTCGAAGATTTTGATAATAAGAAACGAGAGAAACTCGGGTTGCCTTCGATTAAAAAGAATTTTGAGGATATCACACAACTCGCAAAAGGTTTACTTCCCCATGAGGCGATCAAATGAAATACGCGTTATTTCTTGGTTGTACTATTCCTATTCGTGCGCAAAACTATGAAATGGCGGCACGCGAAGTAGCGAAGAAACTCAGGATAGATTTCATCGACATTAACGAGTTTTCTTGTTGTGGTTTCCCTGTAAAATCCACGAGCACTGAAACATCCCTAATAATCGCGGCACGGAACCTTGCAATCGCCGCAGAAAAAGGGGAAAAAATCTGCACCCTTTGTAATGCATGTACATCGGTGCTTACCGAGGCAAACAAGGAACTCACAGAAAACAAAGAACTGAGAGTAAAAGTGAATAAAGAGCTTGCTAAAATCGGATTGGAATTCAAACCTGGTGTACACATCAAACATTTTTCGAGGATCCTTTATGAAGACATTGGAATGGATAAAATCCGGGAGAAACTTGAGAAGAATCTTAGTATGTTGAGCATGTCGATTAATTATGGGTGTCATTATCTTCGACCGAGTGAACTGTATGATTGTTTTGATGATGCTGAGAATCCTTCTTCTGTGGAGAATTTGGTAGCAGTGACCGGTACCGCAGTGGTTGATTATCGAAATAAGATGGAGTGTTGTGGTGGGGCAATCCTTGGTGTCGATGAGAACATTGCTCTCTCGATGGCGAAGCAGAAACTTGATCATATTACTGTGAATAAGGTTGATGCGTTGGTGACGATTTGTCCGTTCTGTTCGATAATGTATGAGGATAATCAGAAGAAGATCGAGTCGAAATTTAATGTAGCGTATAATCTTCCGGTTCTTTACTATCCACAAGTATTGGGGTTGGCATTTGGTATTGACCCGAAGCTGTTAGGGTTCCGTTTAAACAAAGTGAAAGTGAATCCTGTTCTTGAAAAAGCGGGGGTTGTGTTATGAGTGATAAATCCGTTGTGAAATCCTCGAGTCCTGGGAAAATCGGCTCTGTTCTTGTTGTTGGTGGCGGTATCGGTGGGATGCAGGCTGCGTTGGACCTAGCGAACTCAGGGTTTAAAACCTATCTCCTTGAGCAGAAACCTGCGATCGGTGGTGTGATGGCACAGCTTGATAAAACGTTTCCGACGAATGATTGCTCCATGTGTATCATGTCACCAAAGCTGGTTGATGTTGGGAGGCATCCGAATATTGAGTTAATTACCTATGCTGATTTGCAGGAGTTAACGGGGAACGCAGGGAATTTCCATGTGAAAATTCGGCAAAAATCGAGGTATGTCAACTCTGAGAAATGTACAGGGTGTGGGGAATGCGAGAAAGTATGTCCAGTGCTGATTCCCTCGGAGTTTGATCAAGGTCTTGCTGACCGGCATGCCATCTATAAAATGTATCCGCAGGCGATTCCGAATCTCTACTCGATCGATAAAATTGGTATTCCTCCGTGTATGAATGCGTGCCCTGCTCATGTGAACGCACAAGGGTATGTCGCGCTTATTCGTGAGGGGAAATTCCAAGAGGCTGCGGATCTTATTCGTGAGAGAAACCCGTTACCTAGTGTCTGTGGGAGGATTTGTACCCACGTATGCGAGGAGAATTGTAATAGGAAAGAGGTTGATCAAGCGGTTGCGGTTCGTGCGTTGAAACGGTTCGCACTTGATTATGAGAGAATTCATGGTCGGCAACCGAAGAAGAAAAAGAAGAAAGAGTCTGAATCACGTGGTCGTGGGAGAAAAGTAGCGATTATTGGTTCTGGACCAGCGGGTTTAACTGTTGCGTATGATCTTGCGAGGATGGAGTATAAGCCGACGATTTTTGAGGCACTTTCTCAGGCAGGCGGGATGTTGCGTGTTGGTATCCCAAATTATCGTTTACCGCCAGTTACTCTTGATTATGACATTAAAATGATTGAGGAAGAAGGCGTTGAAATCCGGACGAACACCCCTATTGGTCCTGATTTAACGCTGAACGATCTCTATAATGCAGGGTATGAATCTGTTTTTATCGCGATTGGGACACATAAAAGTAAAAAACTTGGTATTAATGGCGAAGATCTCGATGGCGTCGTACACGCTGCAGGGTTTTTGCATGATCTCGGCATCGGTAAAAAAGTGGATTTCCATGGGAAGATTGTCGCAGTGATCGGGGGTGGGAATGTTGCGATTGATTCAGTTCGTACGGCCCTCCGCCTTGGGGCAAAAACCGCGTTTGTAATCTATCGGCGTTCCCGGGCAGAAATCCCTGCAAACAAGGATGAACTAGAAGAATGCGAGCGCGAAGGGATCTCGTTTTACTATCTAGCTGCTCCAACAAAAATCCTTGGGAAAGATGGGAAGGTTGTTGGTATTGAATGTGTGAGGATGAAGCTGGGTGAGCCAGATGATACCGGGAGGAGACGGGCGATTCCGATTGAAGGGTCGACGTTCAAACTTGATGCTGATGTGGTGATTTCAGCGGTTGGTCAGGCGCCGTTACTGTCGCCGCTTGCAGAAGCGGAAGTAGAGCTTGGGTTGCATCGAAACGGTATTGTTTCTATTCCTATTCAGAATCTTGAGTTGGAGGGCGTGTATGGGTTCACGGCGTTCCTACGGGCACTGAGTATGGGACAGAAAGTCGAAATGGGAAAGAAAGTTTTGGTTGTTGGAGGTGGGAATGTTGCTGTTGATGTCGCGCGTTCCGCACTTCGTGCAGGTGGCAAAGAAATCCATCTCGTGTGCGTTGAGTCGCGGGAGGAGATGCCTGCATTTGATTATGAAATCGAGGAAGCAGAACAAGAAGGAATTATCTTACACACACGACGGATGCCTAAGAGGATTATTGGGGTAAATGGTCGAACTGTTGGTATTGAAACCCTTCAGTGTACATCAGTGTTTGATGATAAAGGGCGATTTAACCCGCAGGTGAAACCGAACACCGAATCTGTTATTGAAGCAGATACCGTTATTGTCGCCATTGGTCAAGAAGTCGATTACACCCTGTTGAAGGCGGCGGATGGCGTCCTGGTCACAAGACGGGGTTTACTCCAAGTTGATAATCTTACCTATCAGACGAATATTCCTTGGATTTTTGCTGGTGGTGATGCGGTTGCTGGCCCTGGTCTTGTGATCGAAGCTATCGCGCATGGTCATGAGGCTGCAGTCTCCATTGATCGGCATCTCAACGGAGAAGATCTCTATGTGGATAGACCTGAGAAAGAGAAGATTGTTGCTCCTAAACCAGACAGAAAAGTAGAAAAACAACCTCGGGTGGATATCCATAAACTCGAAGTTGAGAAACGAGTGAAATCATTTGACGAGGTGGAGCAATGTCTCACAGAGGAGCAGGCGGTGAAAGAAGCGCAACGGTGTCTGAGTTGTAACGTCTGCTCCATTTGTAAGCAATGTGTTGATGCCTGTGAGGCGGATGCCATTGATCATGACATGCTCGAAGATACCGTGGAATTCAATGTTGGATCAGTCGTTCTTGCACCGGGGTATGAAGTCTTTGATGCTACAATGAAGAGTGAATATGGATATGGGAGATATCGTAACGTGTTGACGTCGCTGGAGTTTGAGAGAATCCTCTCCGCTTCTGGCCCATATCAAGGACATGTGGTACGCCCGTCTGATGAGAAAGAGCCGAAGAAAATCGCATGGATTCAATGTGTAGGTTCTCGAGATAACGCGTGTGGGAAAAACTATTGCTCCTCAGTTTGCTGTACGTACGCTATCAAAGAAGCGGTGATTGCGAAAGAGCATTCACCGCAGATTGAACCTACTATTTTCTACATGGATATGAGGACGTACGGGAAAGGGTTTGAGGCATACTATAATCGGGCTGAACGAGAACACGGTGTTCGTTTTATCAGATGTCGTATCTCTTCGGTGGAAGAGGATCGAGCAACAAAGAACCTCCGTCTGAAGTTTGAAACTGAAGAAGGGATGTTAAAAGAAGAAGAGTTCGATATGGTGGTTCTCTCTGTTGGTTTCGCTATCAATGATCAGATGAAAGAACTAGCGAAAAAACTTGGTGTAAAATTGAATGAATTCGGATTCTGTGAAACCACGGAGTTCGATCCCGTTGATACCTCAAAGCAGGGGGTGTTTGTTTGTGGTGCCTTCTCAGGCCCAAAGGATATTCCTGAGACGGTGATGGAGGCGTCTGGTGCCGCTGCGAAAGCGAGTACTATGATTGCTGCAGAGCGAAACACGTTGATAGAAAAGAAAGAATACCCTACAGAACGCGATGTGACCGGAGAGAAACCACAGGTGGGAGTTTTCATCTGTCACTGCGGGATCAACATTGGTGCATATGTTGACGTACCTTCTGTTGTTGAATACGCAAAAACCTTACCATCGGTAGCGTACGCTGAAGAAAACCTGTATACCTGCTCTGAAGACACCCAGCGGAAAATCATTGAGAAAATCAAAGAACATCACCTGAACCGAGTGATTGTTGCTTCGTGTACACCACGGACGCATGAGCCGCTCTTCCAAGAGACGATTCGTGAAGCAGGGTTGAATCCGCACTTGTTTGAAATGGCAAACATCCGTGATCAATGCTCTTGGGTTCATATGAAAGAACCAGAGGCAGCAACTGAAAAAGCAAAGGGTCTTCTTCGGATGGCGGTGTCAAAGGCACAACTGCTTGAACCGTTATCGACTATCACCCTGGATGTGACACAGAAAGCGTTAGTAATCGGTGGGGGGTTGGCGGGAATGATTTCTGCTGTCACTATTGCTAATCAAGGGTATGAGGTCTACCTTGTTGAGAAAGAAAACTCTCTCGGGGGCAATCTGAGGCATATCTATTGGACCCTTGAGGACCATGATGTACAACCGTTTATGAGGGCGCTCATTGAACGGGTGGAGAAACACCCAAAAATCCATGTCTACAAAAAAGCACGTATTTCGAAAATAGATGGGTATATCGGGAATTATATCACGACGTTGAAAAACGGATCCGCGAAACTAAAACTGGAACACGGGATTATTATCGTGGCAACTGGTGCAGAGGAGTTCAAACCAACAGAGTATCTCTATGGAAAAGATGATCGTGTGATGACCCAGTTGGAGCTGGAGAAACGACTCGCTTACGGTGAAAATCTTGCGAATAAAACCATTGTCATGATTCAATGTGTTGGCTCCCGTGAGGACAAACGTCCATACTGCAGTAGAATCTGCTGCACTGATGCTATCAAGAATAGCCTTAAGATAAAGGAGCGACATCCAAACACAGAGATATACATTCTTTATCGTGATATGAGAACCTACGCTTTTAAGGAAACATTGTACGAGAAAGCACGAGATAAAGGAATTATTTTTGTCCGATATGAGAAAGAAGAAAAACCTACGGTGAAAAAAGGAAAAACCGATATTTCAGTAGAAGTCCGGGATCCCATCCTCAACGAACAACTACTCATCCATGCTGATTACCTGGTGTTAAGCCCTGCGATTATCCCACCATCAGACAATGATATCCTAGCAAAACAACTCAAAGTCCCCTTAAACGAAGACAAGTTCTTCCTAGAAGCACATGTGAAACTCCGCCCTGTTGACTTTGCCACCGAAGGAATCTTTCTTGCGGGTCTAGCTCATTCACCGAAATCCATCAAAGAAACCATTGCTCAGTCGTATGCAGCGGCAGCGCGGGCACTCATCATCATCTCCAAAGATAAATATTCGTCTGATGCACCAATCGCCTGCGTTAACGAAGATCTCTGTAGTGGTTGCGGTGTCTGTGAAAAAATCTGCCCGTATGGTGCGATAGAGATGGAGACGAAAGAAAAAGATGGGAAAAAGAGCAGGGTTTCCCGGGTTGTCGAAGCCCTCTGTAAAGGTTGTGGCAGTTGTACCGCAGCATGCCCTTCAGGTGCAATAGACCAAAAAGGATTCAGACAGGAGCAAATTCTGTCTATGGTTGATGTTGCGGCAGAAAAATAAGCATTTAATGCGCTGAGCACGAGATACACGGGTCGTATGCCCGCACAAGCATCTCACATTTAAAGGTAATCTCATCTATGCTAGCATCGTGGAGAGTATGCACTAACTCATGCATGTCTTTCTCGATGTTGTAGGCGTTATGTGCAGTTGGTGGAACAATATCTGCTTTTTTTACAATACCTCTGTTATCAAGCGTGTAGCTATGATACAAGCTTCCGCGGGGTGCTTCCGTAATTGCTGCTCCAAAACCAGATTTACAGGTGATTCCTCTTCTTTCTTCTTTAAGAGGGACCGTATCAATTATCTGGATTGATTCATCGATATCATGTATCAACTCTATCGCACGAGCAAGATGAGAAACAAAAGGGTTGAAATTGGGGAATTTGATCCCACTTTGTTTGGCAGCATCCTGTGCATCATCAGATAGTTGTTTAAAATTAATATTCACTCGCGGAAGCGGTCCAACCATAAAGGAATCACGGCTTTTCATAAAGGAATGGAGTGCAGTGGAATACGTTTTTTGTTTTTCAAAAATATGCTCTCGATAGTTCATCTCGTCAATATCTAATCCCTCAGTTGATGTAAACCGACCTTCATTGATAGCATATTTATTAGGATCTGAAATTGCAACATGTTCACATTTTCGGGTAAAATCAGGAATTTCAAGTTTACTAAAAAGATCAACAGTTTGATAGGCATCTTTTTTTGCTTCAACTAGTCGTTTTCTGATTCCTTGTAGTTTATTCTTGCTTGGAAGTGAGGTAAATCCATCAACAACCATCGTTACTGGGTGAACCGCACGACCACCAATGAGATCAGTAATATCATTACCAAGCTTCTTCAGCATCAATCCTCGTTGTACAATATCCCTATGATCTTTCACCATAGGAATGATGCTCTCATACCCCATGAAATCAGGAAGACTAAGAAAATACATACTCAACACATTACTTTGTATATGGGCACTAATCGCAGTAAGTTTCCGTAAATCCCTTGTTTGCTGGCTAGGCTCAATACCCAAAGCGTTTTCTACTGCTCTCAACGCTGTTATTTGATGAGCCACAGGGCAAATACCACAGATACGACTCGCAAGCTCCATCACCTCATCATATCGTCTACCAACAAGAAATGATTCAAAAAAGCGAGGAGGCTCAAATATCTTAAACCGTAGATGTTCCACCTTTCCATCTTTCGTAATCTTGATAGTAAGGGCACCTTGCCCTTCAACCCGTGCAATATAATCCACGTTAATGAGTTTCTCTTCCATCTAGTGGCCAGCCTCCAACCGAAAATCCGGGCTCATACCAGCATATTTTCGGAACTTCCGTTTAATATCATCATCGCTGAGACCCATTTCCTTGAAAATACTCGCAAGAGCAACAGCATTAGGATTACTCATCGGACCAAAACAACCCTCACACTCGCGTCCAAGCGTTGGACAAATAGCACCACAACCAGCACTAATAACTGGACCCATACACGCCTTTTTTCCACTAGTAATAAGACACGCATTATCATTAAATTTACACTCAACACAAACCGGATGCTGCCTCAAACGTGGTCTAATGTTCAACAGAGCAGATTTCAACAGCTCAACAATCGTATCACGATGAGGAGGACAACCCTTCAAAATAGCATCAACTTTAACATACTCACCAATCCCTAGTACCTTCGTCGAATGAATAGTCGATGGATCCGGATACACTAACTCCTCGGATTCCATCTGAGGAATCCAATTACGAATAGAAGGAATACACCCACCAATAGCACAGTCACCAAAAGCAACAAGGAACTTTGTTTTTTTACGGATTTGTTTAATTTCTTCGATCTCCCAAGGTGTTGATATCCCCCCTTCAACAAGACTTATATCCCATTCTTTCTCATCGTTCTCTCTTTTCACCATCTTCCAATACCGGATATCAAACAACTCTAATAAATCCAAGAAAACATCTTCAAGATGCAAAAATTCCAATTGGCACCCTGCACACCCAGTAAATTTGAATACTGCAATCCGTGGTTTTGTATTCATTATTTTTTCCTCACCTCAGAGTGGACGAATAAATGGTTTGACATCAGCATAGTTAAACACTGGGCCATCCTTACAAACATATTTCAAACCAATCTGACAATGACCACACTTACCGATACCACATTTCATACGACGTTCAAGGGACAAATAAATTTGTTCATCATGAAAACCAATGGTCTCAAGACATTTCGCCGCATATCGCATCATAAGTTCAGGACCACAAAGAAAAGCAACAGCATTTCTATGATTGGTTTTCATCATTGGAAAACAAGAGGTAACCAGCCCAGTTCTGCATACAAAAGGAGTCTCCACTGAGACGGTATCTGCAGTTAAATGGAGCATACTATTTTTTATTTTCTTCCATTTGTCAAATTCATATTTAAAAATCATATCATCAGGTGTTCGAGCACCATAAATGATTTCTAAATGTTCAAAGTTTTTCCTTGAATTGTTGATAGAATTGATCGCTCCCCTTAAAGGAGCAACTCCCATACCCCCTGCAACGATTAACACATTCTTCCCGTTTAAACTATCAAGTGGCCACCCTGTTCCATAAGGGCCTCGCATACCGATATAATCACCTTTTTTTAAGCTCATAATCGCGTTGGTAACACTCCCAACATTACGAATAGTGGTCGTTACAAAGCCATTATTGCTGACATCAGAAAGTGAGATGGCGACTTCACCTACACCGACTATACTAAGCATCATAAATTGACCCGGTATACAAGAAAAATCTTTTTGCAGTTTTTTATCAGTAAATTCGAGGAAATAAGTATTCGTGTTATATGTTTCATCTTTGATATCTCGTACAATCGCATGGTGAGGAACATACGCATTCACCATGTACTAGCCTCCCTGATTACTTTCGCCACCTCAGTAATATCAATCTTAGATGGACACACTCGTATACATCTACCACAGCCAACACAACTGGAATTAATACCACCTGCTGCAGCACCAAATTTACACATCATCCAATGCCGTATCCTGTTTTTCCTGTCGGAACGGAAGTTACCACCAAGAGCTACCTCAGCGTATTCTAGAAGCTGACAGGAATCAAGCTCACGTTTTCTCATCCCTTTCTTAAAGGAGAGGTCTACAGTGTCGTAGATATCATAGCAGTAACAGGTTGGACACACAAAGGTACACGATCCACATGATAGACAGGGAAATGAGTCAGCAACTCCCCCCCGTTCCCCAAGAGAAGTCCACACTTCATTATCAAGATTCGTTTGGGCAAGTCGGGGTAACCATGTTGTGTTTATAGATTTCTTGAATTTTTTCTCAGTGAGTTTGAATCGTCTCTCTTTTTCATGAAGATCTGCTTCCGTTGCCTTCTCCAGTTTCACTCCCTCAAGAATCTTACTGCCTATGTCACTCCCTACTTCGATAAGATATTTTGTCCCAATCTCAGTTAATAAAAGATCATATCCTTCCTTCAGAAAAGGACCGGTACCCATTGAAGCACAAAACGCGTATTCTCCCGGTTCAACACAGTTCAACGCAACGACCACCGTGTTTTTTCTCCTGTTTTGATAGTAGGAATCGTTGAAATCCCCTGAAAAAAATTTATCAAGCTTTAGAAGAGCATGAACATCACACGGGTGAATACCTAGGAGAAGCCGTTTTTTTTCTTGTGGTTCTTCTTGAATAGTAAATTGGCTGTTTTTTCTGGTGAAAGAAAATAATGTTTCTTGAGGCGGGTGAAAAAGTTTTTTTGGTGGGAGAACAGTGGAGATATACTCAAGGTGAAGCTGGGATAGTGAGGTGATTTCGTCAAAGGTTGAATCAAAACTAGGTTTTGTTGGGCCAAATACTTGATACTCTTTGAGGACTCGGTTGAGAAGAAGATTCATATTTTTTATTTCAAGAGTAAAAGCGTACATATATCTCCTTTTTTTTATGAGGTGATAGGAGCGAACGGTAATCTGTTTTTGATACTTTAATTTATCTGTATCTTAGAGTCTAATACTCAGGAGAATGATTAAAAAAAACTTATTAGTGGTATTTAAAGAGTAAATGAAAAAAACAAGGAGAGGATTGTGGTTTATACGATATTAACCCAGATGATGGGGATGTCCATAGGGATGTTCTTTTTTTGTTTTTTATCCTGTTTCTCTTGGTTCACCATGTGTTACACCTTGCGGGTTTGTTGAGCCAATTTTCGTGCCAGGTTACCGACGACGAATGATTTTGTGATAAGTTCTATTTCTTTAGCTTCTTCCGGGGTTGAGATTTGACCTACGATCATTAACATGTTTTTGTTCTCCTCACTCCTTATTCTGTCGGTTTGGTTATTAACGAGTTGTTGTACAATTCGTACCGGGGTTCTGTACAGTTCTTATCTAAAAAACGTGCAGCGCAATTTTTTTTTTAAAAAAATGATACGCACACCTGTATATTTTATCCTGGGATTTTGTAGGAGTTCTACCTGGTAGCTTTTTTTTGGTACCTTAGATGTTAATGGAGGCTGGAGGGGAGTCGGATTTCATAGAGGCATCCGGTTATTGAACTGATAATGACTGTGATTTCCCCAGAGTTCTGCGTATTGAATGTGACGGTGCATTCGTCCTGATTGTAGCATATTGTTTTTACGGTGGCTCCTTCTAGTGCGTTGGAGAGTGCGATATCGCGTTGGGCGACGGTGTTGAATCCTTTGATTGCTGCGGTGACTACGGTGTTGCGCGCCTTTGCTTGGGTGAATCCTTGATTTCCTTTCGCAGCTTGTTGTATGATGCGTGAGTCCTGTTTGGTGAACAGGGTTGGTGATGCTCCGATGATTGCTTCTGCATCGTTGTTTTGTATGGGGATGTCTTCGGGCGGGTCGATGATCACTACATATTTGTTGTTGTAATAATCACCGGGAGCGTGGAGTGTTTTAAAGTATTCATCAATGAATCGCTGTGCAGTCACATATGTATTCCCGCCAAGACCACCTGGTTTCGGATCGTTCACCCAGAACCCATAAACGGTGATGGGTCTGATGATGTGGTCTGCTGCCCATGTGCTTCTGTTGCTGAGTACTCCTCGTATGGTTACCCAATGACTGTAGTCCCCGTCAAGAGGAACGATGACGGGAACATGATGGGGATGCCCAGGTTTTGGTACGGGAATAAGTCGGTATTCATTATAGGCGCTCAGTACATAATCAATCCAGATAGCGATATCGTTTAATGCGGTAGTCGCTTGGGTATGTGCTGAGGGTGAAAAGAAGTACCCGTACCTCCACTCATGGTTTGAGTCGTTGATTTCTGCGTTGAGTCCATATGCAAGTTCACTGGCGTTGAGAGTGACGTCACTGCCTTTATACCGGTCGAAGAGATCGTATTCGTTGTATATCTCTGGTGGTCCTAAGGGGTTTCGAATACTGTTCCAGAGGCAATACTCGAGTACTGTTTTCATCGCCGCGCAACCGGTATTCACTGTTGAGAGGTAAAATGGGAAGTCTTTGAGGTCTCGGTAATGTAGATTGAGTTCGACGAGGTAAAGAGAGTTCACATAGTTTTCTCGGTTGACATAGACGATGGTATCCTTATACATCTGAGGATATGTTTGATCAGTGGTGTTGTCAGTGATCTGTATTTCTCCTTGGTCGTCCGATGTGTTAAAGATTCCGTCAGGGCCAAAAGTATAGAGGTAGATATCTGGGTTATCGTTTCGCCGATCCTCCCATACGATTTTGTTTCCTGAGATGACCGGGTATGTCTGCGATGCGAGATCAGTAGTAATCCGTGTTTCAGTGGTTGTGGTGAGATTATACAGGTAGATATCGTAACTCCCATGCCGGGTATCATGCCAGACGATTTTATCGCCTGAGACTGATGGCGCTGATTGCGTGTTTGGATCCGTGGTTATCTGACGTTCATCGGTGCCGTTGATATCATACATATAGACATCATAGTTACCGTTTCTGTTATCCTGCCAGACGATGATGTTTCCTGATATGGTTGGTACTGCTTGGTTGGAGGGATCGGTGGTGATGCGGACATCGGACTCATCATCAGAAGTGTTGAAGACTCCATCAGATCCAAGATCATAGAGATAGATGTCGAAGTCACCGTTTCGGTCGTCTCTCCAGACGATGCTATTTCCAGAAATAGATGGATGACGATGATTAGAGGGATCTGTAGTGATGCGGAACTCTGCAACACCATACTCATCGTCAGAGGTGTTGAAGACGCCATCAAGGCCAAGATCGTACAGGTAGATATCATCGTGGCCGTTCCGATTATCCTTCCAGACGATCTTATTCCCTGAGATTACTGGCGTGGATTGACTCATTGGATCTCTGGTGATGCGATATTCTCCGCCATCATCAGCGGTGTTGAAGACTCCGTCAAGACCGAGGTTGTAGAGGTAGATGTCGGTGTTCCCATTCCTCGAATCATGCCAGACGATATTGTTCCCTGAGATTGAGACGCTGTCTCCTAGACCCAGGTATCGTGAGGGGGGTGGGGTAATTTCTACTACTATGGTGAGGTTTTCTGCTATGTTATTATGTTCAGATAATTCATCAATCTGATCTAGTCGATCGATGGTGAGATATAACTCTGTTGAAAACCCTGGTATCCACCCGGATTGCAGAGGAATAATAATATCCAGGGGGATCGTCGTCTGAGCTGGGAGATCAAGACGTCGTGACGCTTCATCTATTATCGAGCCTGTTTGTGATGGGTGACGATCAAACAGTTCAACTCGTATGTCTAGTGACTCGTTTAAGCCGGTGTTGTTGAATACGGTATGGAATATGATTTCATCATCAATAGTTTCATATCCGGTGAGAACACAAGTTAGTTCTGGTTTTGTCGATTCCGTCAGGGTCTGTGACATATCTAATGCGGGGTCACCAAGAAGATTGTAGACTAACTTATTTTTCCAATATGATGGGAGACAGTTCAGTTTTCCTTCGACGATACTGCGACCAAGAATACAGTGATATCTACTGAAAAGCGCACAGATCATCGGGTCAACCGTTCCTGGGATGTCGCCAACTGAGGCGGCACGTATTGATCCGATGAACGCGACTGCTCCTTTATTAGGTTGATAGACGAAGACCTCACCGAGGGATTGACCGGTTTTGTTATCAAATTCTGCGATGCCACATGCGGATGCAAACACGACAGGGAGCCGGTCACCGTTATTAAGATTCGGGACATCCTCCACTCCAAAAAACTGATGAATTTCTTCACTCCCGATCCAATGATGAAAGGGACACCCATGAGCAGCAAACACATAGATAGCCTGACCAGCGTTGAAATAGGAGAGAAAATCTGCTTTAGCCTGAACATAATCACCATCATACTCTCCAGCGTAGACTTCACTGGTTTCCATATACGAAGGAAGTAACGCATGGTCTCGGAGTCGCGGCATGTAGTTACCTTCATTCCCATCAAAACCGTTGAGAAGCAACGCCTGCGAACCCCAATTCTCCTCAGGATACACGGGAGGATCTAGTTCATAGTGAACTGTTTTTTCCACAATGGTTGATAACTGCTGCGAGGTTTGTACGCTAAAACGACCGATAAACACATCAGGAACCATGTCTGAATCATTCACATATCCATCACCGTTATCATCGTTGATGCAACTGTACCAGTAATCAGTAACTATCTGGTCAGTGTAATGGTAAAATGTGCTCAGATGAAGCGGAAGATAAAACTGTGCTGTCTGCGGGTATGCATCACCAACAAGAAGGATATATTGTAACTTATGATCACCTTCATCCCAGTTACTATACGCGTATTTAATCAAGGTTTTAATTTTCAGGTCTTTTGTATCATCGGTATCGTTCAGCTCAGGATAGAAAGGGATTGTCGTCCCAATAGTACTGTATATTTTACTGGTATTGACAATCGCGACATCATAGTAACTTATGTTTGCTCGATGATTCGCGAGATTAAGGAGTGATTGAAGAGAGGCGCCCGTGTAAAAAGCATCTGCAGTGATAATCAAATATTCCGCCTTGTTTGAAGCAGATGCTAGGTTAGTCGGAAAACTCACCTGACCCGGTATCGGTGGATCGTCCCACCATTGTCTGTTTTCTATTCCTCCTTGCATGTGGATGCTTTCGGCGATGGAGTGAAAAGACTCTGGGATGCCAAACGTTTGGAGCTCTTCACCTGGTATTTCCCAGGTGACTTGTAGGGTCATTGTCTCGATGGTAAGGAGTGTGTTATCAACGGGATTGTACTGCAGGGGGAACACGATGAGTTGTATGTATCCTATTTCGTGAAGGTTTCCTCGTTCAAATAGTTGTACGGGTTCTTTCGGATACCACTGATGATCTATTGATAAATGAGGAGTTCCTCTGATATTTTCTATTTGGTTTTTTATTTGGGGGGATTCTGAGGGGGTGACGTAGAGTGGATGCGGAAGTGTTCTTTTTGTTTCAACCTGGTTTTGAATGTGAACCTGGAGGTTTTTTGCGTTCGTTGGTATATTAATAAAAACGTTTTTCACGGGTAGTTCGGGTTGCCCTGGTTCACTCATCATCTGATACTCGTCAGGAGCGGAAAACTGGAGATACGTTTTTCCATCATGTGCTTCTCTGGTTTCAGAAGAGAATTGAGGGAATGTTAGAGTAAAGGTGTATTCACCAGGTATATTTTCTAAGTGTACCAATTCAGATGAAGCAGGTGAAAAAGAGAGAATCAAAAAACAGATACTGATGAGTACTACACCTATTGTATTTTGATGCATCATGTTCGATTTCCTCCCTATTTTTTTTGTTGGTATTTTATATTTTGTGTATATTTTAAGAGTAGTTGCTCCCGTATATATACTTTTTTCACAGGTGTTTACTCAAGAAAAACCGTGTTTTTTCGTATTATTTTCGATTTGATAGAAGGGCGGTACTGGTTAATAATAGTTAAAAAAAAATGTGTATGCTATCGGTTAAAAAGGGCGTTGGTATTAACCATTTTTTATGAATAAGTCTGTTTTTATTTCTTTTCTTCTTGTTCTTGTTTCTTTCGTGTGGGCGGGGTCGTTTATTGTGGTGAAAAGTATGACCGATGGTAATATGGATCCTGTCTCACTCGGGTTTCTTCGTTTCCTTGTTGCGACACCATTAATGATTCTAGTGGTGATCCTACGGAAGAAACCTCTGGTTCTTCCGTTAAAGGAGTTTCCTTGGTTACTCGTTCTTGGGTTATCTGGGGTTACGTTTTTGTATGTGTTTCAATTTGTTGGTATTCAGTATACGACGGCGTCAACCTCAGCGGTTCTGATTAATACGAATGTGATTTTCATTGCGATTCTTTCGGTGCTCCTCTTGCATGAGCGGTTGACGAGGAAACGGAGTTTGGGTATCATTCTTTCTTTTGTTGGTGTGTTATTGGTGATGTTGTCTCAGTTGTCTCCTGAGGATTTCACGTTGACTAATACGTTTGTTCTCGGGTGTCTGTTTATTTTGTTATCGGCTATGTGTTGGGCGGTGTATTCTCTTGTGGGGAAACGGTTGTTGAAGGTTTATGATGAATGGGTGATCACGATGTACGCGTTTATTCTGGGGACGCTGTGTTTTCTTCCGTTTGTCTTCTCGGATTTACCGTCTATGGTGTTCCAGACATCGGTATCAGGGTGGCTTGCGGTGTTGTATCTAGCGGTGGCGTGTTCTCTTTTCGGGTATCTGGGGTGGTATTATGCGTTAAAACATATTGATGCAAGCCAGGCAGCAGTGTTTCTGAATTTCATCCCGTTGTTTACGATTATTATGTCGTTCGTTCTTGGTGAGAGGATCACGTGGTTTTTCCTGCTTGGCGCTATTTTTATAATCTATGGTGTCTATCTCGCTCAAAGAAGCTGAACGAAGAAACTCGAGGTTAAAAGATAATGTTTTGTGTGGAATGCGGGAAGGAAGGACCTATTTTTCGGAATGGGTCATGCGTGAGTTGTTATCTGAAGACTAAACAGTTTTCGAAAGGACCTGAATATCTTGATATTCATACGTGTTCGACCTGTGGTGCGTATAAACATAAGAACACGTGGGTGTCTGAACCATTCGAGACGATCCTGCATCGTTTGATTCGTGAGGAGTTCACGATAAGTCCTGAGTTACGGAATATCCGGATTTCGACGTCTTGTGAGCAGCAGGATAAAATATTGAAGTGTATGGTGAAGATCACTGGGGTGATTGATGATTTTGAGATCACGGAGGATCATCCGCTCATTGTTCGTCTCAGGAAGGAAACCTGTGAGGTGTGTTCACGACAGGCGGGTGGGTATTATGAGGCGATTCTGCAGATTCGTCGGGATAAACGAAAATTCTCGAAACAAGAATTGGATGTCCTTAAACAGTATGTGGAAAGTTTTATTGAAAATGCTCAAGCCAAAGGAAACAAAGCGTTATTCATCACCGATATCGCTGAGGAGCACGGCGGGCTTAATTATTATCTGAGTGAGAAAGGCTCAGCGTTCACCCTAGCGAAAAAACTCTATGAACAGTATGGTGGCGAGCTGAAACAATCCGCAAGAAACGCAGGGATGAAAGATAGTAAACAGCTATTTCGTATGACGTACCTCATCCGGTTACCAGAATATCAGAAAGGGGATTTCATCAGATATCAGGAAAACGTGTACTATATTTCATCGCTGCATGAGGCTACGATTCATGCTGTTGAGCTTTCATCGTGGACGAAGCGGGTGTTTACATCAAAAGAGTTCCAAAACGCTCGTGTACTCGGAGGAGAAGAGCTTATTATGGAGATGATTCTGGTGAGTCAATCAAACGATGAGATGCAGGTGATGGACCAAAAAAATTTTCGTACGTTTACCTTGAAAAAACCAAAAAACATGGTTTTTTCTGAAAAAACAGTGAAAGTCCTTATGGTTGATGATCAATATTTTGTGCTTCCTGAAAAAAAACCATAATGGATAAATAGTAATAACCTAATTAGCGTGCTATATTGAGGAGGTCAATATTTCTATGGTAAAAACATCTATGAATATAGAGGAGAATGTTGCAGGTCTACTCTGTTATATCGGAGTATGGGTTACAGGGCTAATCTTTTATTTTGCTGAAAAACAGAATAAGATTGTTCGTTTTCATGCGATGCAGTCGATTCTGACGTTCCTTCCTTTAACCATTATTTCGTGGGTTGTTGGATGGATCGGAGCACCAAGATGGAACTACACCCCCGGTTATTGGGGATATGGTGATTTTAGTCCAGGTATTCCCGCTCTTGTATATCTATCGTGGATACTCTGGGTGATTACGGTTATTCTTTGGCTTGTCCTGATGATAAAAGCGTACCAGGGACAAAAATTCAAATTACCTATTATTGGTGATATCGCCGAGAAACACGCATAATTCTTTTCTCACCTCTTTTTTTCTTCTTTTTTCTTTGTGTATGTTAGATTCAGAACGGTTATGAAAAACTTCTTATATCGACATTCTATTCCGGCAACCCGGTCTATGTTATGTGGAAAACCATTGGGAGGCTTTCTCTTTGTTTGGTTTTCTGTAAAAAAAAATAGTTGGGATATAACATAGAATAACTAATTGAAGAATTATGGTGGAAAAACAAGAAAACAATGAAACTGCTATGAGGGTGAAAGGTATGACTAGTGAGAATATATCTGTGTTGTTGGATGAGAAGCGGGTTTTTACTCCGTCTAAAGAGTTTGTGAGTCAAACCAATGTGAAGCAATGGATGGATGCGCATCATATTAAAACGCTTGATGAATTATATAAGAAAGGTGAGGATTGGAAGTGGTTCTGGGAGGAGGTTTCTAAGGATCTTGTTGAGTGGTATACCCCATATAAGAATGTTGTGGAGTGGGATGCTCCTTGGGTGAAATGGTTTGTTGGTGCTCAGTATAATATTGCTCATGATGCAGTGGATAAGCATGCGAAGTCTTCGAGGAAAAATAAGGTAGCGATTATTTTTGAGGGTGAACCTGGTGATGTCCGAAAGTTGACGTATAATGATTTGTATATTGAAGTGAATAAGCTTGCGAATGCGTTGAAGAAAATGGGTGTGATGAAGGGTGATCGTGTTGGTATTTATTTGCCGATGATCCCTGAGCTGCCTATTGCGATGCTTGCGTGTGCGAAGATTGGCGCGGTGCATTCGGTGGTGTTCTCAGGTTTTAGTGCTGCTGCGTTTCGTGATCGGGTGAATGATTGTGAGGCGAAAGCGGTGATTACGTGTGATGGTTTCTGGCGTCGGGGGAAGAAAGTTGGTTTGAAGCGTCAGGCTGATGAGGCTCTTCGAGAGGCACCGAGTGTGAAACATATGGTGGTGTACAAGCGGACTGATGATCCTGTGGAGTGGACTGAGGGTCGTGATGTGTGGTGGCATGAGGCCGTGAAAGATATGCCGCGGGAGTGTGCGACGGAGCGTTTGGATGCGAATGATCCGTTGTATTTCTTGTATACATCTGGTACGACGGGGAAGCCGAAGGGTATTATTCATGCTCATGGCGGGTATGCGGTAGGTACAGCGTTGACGTTGAAGTGGGTGTTCGATGTTAAGGAGGAGGATATTTATTGGTGCGCAGCGGATATCGGATGGGTGACTGGTCATTCGTATATCGTGTATGCGCCGTTGATTCTTGGTGCGACTTCTATTATTTATGAGGGTGCTCCTGATTGGCCGCAGGCGGATCGCTGGTGGGAGATTATTGAGAAATATGGTGCAACTATCTTGTATACGTCGCCGACGAGTGTGCGGTTGTTTATGCGGTTTGGTGAGGAGTGGCCGAAGAAGCATGATTTGAGTACGTTGCGTTTGTTAGGGTCTGTTGGTGAGCCGATTAACCCGGAGGCGTGGATCTGGTATTACAAGAATATCGGTGGGGAGCGTTGTCAGATCATGGATACGTGGTGGCAGACGGAGACTGGTCATTTTGTGATTTCGCCGTTGCCTATTACGCCGTTGAAACCTGGTTCGGCGACGCGACCGTTACCTGGGATGTCTGCTGATGTGTTTAACGAAGAGGGTCAATCGGTGCAGAACGCGGGTGGGAACCTGGTTCTTTTGCATCCGTGGCCTGGTATGCTTCGGGGGATTCATAAGAACCCGCAGCGGTATCAGGAGACGTACTGGAGTCGTTTTAAAGGGGTTTATCTTGCTGGTGATGTCACGCGGAAGGATAATGATGGGTATTTCTGGATTCAGGGTCGTGCGGATGATGTGTTGAAGATTTCTGGTCATCGTATCGGGAACTCTGAGGTGGAGTCCGCGTTGGTGAGTCATCCGATGGTGGCTGAGGCTGCGGTGATTGGGAAGCCTCATGAGTTGAAGGGTGAGTCGATTGCTTGTTTTGTTGTCCTGAAAAAAGGTATTCAGGCGAGTGATCAGTTGAGAAGTGAGCTTCAGGCGCATGTGTCTAAGGAGTTGGGGAAGATCGCGAAACCGGATGAGATCTGGTTTGTGTCTGATGTTCCGAAGACGCGGAGTGGGAAGATTATGCGTCGGGTGATTCGTGCGAAGGCGTTGGGTCAGGAAGTTGGTGATACGTCGACGTTGGCGAATCCTGAGGCTGTGGATGAGATCGGGAAAGCGACGTAAAATCGTTGTGTATTAAAATTCTTTATTCTTTTTTTCTTTTTTCATTTTTTCTTAGAGTAAATATTTTTTATTTTTTTGTTTTTATATTATTCCGGTAACAAGTGTAAAGAAGGCTGGTACTGGTTGTACAACAAGTCCTTAATATCTAGATTTCAACAGTAGAATCTGGTAAGAGAATCATGACTGAAAACAAGGAACAGCTGAAACGGTTCTACGAAGATGCCGTGTACTTGCATCTCATCCACAAAGGGTTCTCAGAGGATAAGGCGCGAAACATCGCGGTACATATCACTGAGCAACACCTCGTGAGATAAACAATAGAACGCATCATATGAGATTTACGGATAATAATAAGTATACCCCCTCGGCTACGACGGGCCCTCCCGATCTTTTTTTGCCCGTCGGCCTCTCCTTTCCCTTAAACTCTAAGCAAAATATATATAACGATTAAAATAATATATGAGTGGTATGAATTCGATGAAACGTCTAGTATACACGCTTACGGTATTCCTTCTTCTTTGTTCACCAATTACGCTGTATTCGGTGTCCGCAGGACCAAGTTTTACTCTGCCTTCATCTCCTTCACCAGAGATTATTGAGATGATAAATCAAGTGAATGAATCGCTTGCGAACTCGTATTTAACGTCGCTTGTCGCGTTTGGGCCACGGTATACGGGTACGGAGAACTGTACTCGTGCTGGTCAGTACTTGTATGATACGTTTGCTGCACTAGACATCCCCGTCGAGTTTCAGAGTTGGACGGAGAAGGGATTCACCAGTAGAAACATTATCGGTACACTCCGAGGGAATGATACAAGGAGTAACGCCACGTTCATCATTAGTGGCCATTACGACACCGTAGTAGGTGCACCAGGTGCTGATGATGACGGTTCAGGGGCGGCAGCAGTAGTCGCAATAGCAAGCGTGCTCCGACAGTATTCATTCAAGTATACTATTCGGTTTATCGCGTTCTCCGGGGAGGAAGTCGGATCGTATGGGAGTTACGCGTATGCTCGTGATGCGTACCGGCGTGGTGATAATATTGTCGCGGTGCTGAATCTGGATATGATCGGGTACGCGAACACGACAGAAGGTGGCAATGTCCTCCGATTTTTTTATCCTGAACGGTCACAATGGATCGCTGATACCGCTCATGATATCGTGGAAACGTATCATCAGTATCTGAACATGTCTATTGAGAAACTACCGAATTATATTGGTGCTGATCATTCAGCGTTCATTGATTATGGGTATGATGGAGTATGGATTGCGCATCCAGATGGGTACCCGTATGGTCATTCACCGAATGATACCGCGGATCATCTGAATTTTACGTATTATGCGAAGGCGACTCGGCTGGCGTTGACGGTGCTTGCGGAGTACGCGCGTACACCACTCACGCTTCAAGTTATACTGACGGAGCCTCAGGAGGGATACCTGTATGTTTCAGGGACGCCGTTGGTGCAGACGGATCTGGGTCGCGCCTGGTACCTTGGGTTACGGGGAGCGACTTTTTTAGTTGGGAAGAATACAGCCCGAGCAGACGTAATATCGAATGAGTCGATACGGTACGTGATTTTTTGTATTGATGGGAATTTCCAGTTCGGATGGCCGACAACGCCACCGTATGAGAACCCGATACTCGGTATTCATTATCCGTTGATCGGGAAGCATACGTTGAAAGTGATGGCGTATACGCTGAGTGGTGATGTGGCGACGGATGAGATGGATATTCATATTTTTATGTTGAGTAGTCAGTTCAAGAAGCAGAGGGCGCATTAACAGTTTTTTTAAATGATTATTTTGATTATAATAAGGGAGAGGTTTTGTGACATACAATTATATATGAGTTTTTTGATAGATGTCTTATATACTTATGTTATTGGAGGATTAATAAGTGAAAATCAGAAGAATTGTGCCACTTTTTTTTGTTCTGTTTCTTAGTATTGTTCCCTCTTATGCTCTTAGTCGGACACAGGTAGATAGCGGTTCTGTTGTGATGGGGGCTGCTGGTGGTATCGGGCTCCATATTATAATTTCAAATACAACACCGGATACTGTTACGGTAAAATATACGATTGAGAAGAATATCTTTGTTCAAGAAGGATATATTTACGCGTTTAGTGGGAAAACGACAATTCGATCTTTCTTTCCAATTGCTTTTATTTCTACTATTACAGTACTACTTGATTGTGGGGAGTATCGAGTAAGACAAAATGGTTTTATTATTGGTGTTCTTGTTGTTTT
>JAZDGT010000033.1:0-116565 GCA_043806635.1 Methanobacteriota archaeon
GAAACAAATTATCAGCGGGAACTTTACAAGTTGAAACATAAAAGTAAAGTATTAGGAGTTGGATAACGAACATGTTGGAGTAATCTGTTTTTCAGAGCAGGAGAAAAACAGGCGCTCCCCTCCAAGCCCGTATTTATTCTGTAGAGAGAGATTCGTTCGATAATTTTTTTTTTTAACAAGGCACCAATTTACTCGGCTGTTAACATTCACGATCCATCATAGCTAAATTTCAAATACTATTCATTTGACCGATAAGAGTTCCATCCCAAAAAATATTGTTATAAAGAACAGAGAATTTTTCTTCAAACTCTTCTGTTATATCTATTGGCGGGAGATGGCTATCAGGAACCTTTGCAGCCCACGCAACAAGACGCCGGAGAACCCACCAGGTATAAGTCAATTCCTTTTTAGCGTTCTTGCTCAACGGATCTATATCTTTCCATTGATGAAGACCAGTGCCTAGACAATTAAAACCAGTATCATCTACTTCCTCGATATGGCCACCCCACCAGATCATATACTGAGGATGAGGAGCGCATAGTATGATTCTCGCCCTGTTTTCATTAGGATAAATCTCCGCTGTCATACACGGTTTATTCGCATGATCTAACTCAACAACTTTATCAGTTAATTTCCAATCCCCTGCAAGAAAAAAAGCATGCATCAAAACGTGCTTCAGATTTATGTGTTCAACTTTCGCCAATCTAAAAGCTTTTAATAATGCTATAAAAAAGCCATGAATACCACCCGTGTAGGACCATGCGTGAATCCTTGTTGATTCATTTTCAGAAATATCGTTTTCAGGATAACGTGCAAGGATTGTGACCTCTCTGTCAGGATTCTCAGGTACGAGTAGCGCTTGTCCAGCCAACCATCTCATACGTAGAGTTTTATCTGGGAAATCTGAAAAAATAGGATTATCCTTACAAATTTGAAAATCAAGTGGAACACCTCCAGTATGGATTCGAATTCCATCAGTAGTTTCTCCAGGGGCGAACGAAAAAACATAGAAAGAAGCGCCAATTTTCTCAGGATGTTTTCGTTGGAATGGATAAAAGAGGATAAATGCCACATCTTTATAGTAGGACATCACACCAGAGATACCGATTGAGCTTTTGTCATATTGTCTCTCCATGAATGTCGTTGTTTTTTTTGATTCAGTACAGAGATTTGTGATTAGAGCTGCTCCACCGCAGATTCCAATACATCCGCCACCGGCTTGAACGAATTCTTGAATCTTTTTTTTCCATTTTTTTACTTTTCTTAGACTATTAAATCCCTTCACCATAGATTCGCTATCGCCAACTCCTCCCCCCGGTATTAATAAAACATCGTAGGCGGAAGTAGTGAGGTTTCCTTTGAGTATGTCCCTATCATATATGTAACTTGCAGAAATTTTATAGGTTATATTTTGGATTTCCCAGAAAAAATCATTTAAGATGATTGGAAAGTAGTGTTTGAGTGAACTCCAAAAAAATGGTTCTTCTGCAAGTATTGCGACTTTTATTGTCTTTAATTCTCCCTCGTTTTTTTTCATAATAACCTCGGTTGGTACTTGATGGTTTAGAATCATCCTATTTTGTTGATTTGCTGATTCTTTCCATTTTTGTTAAGGGAAGCAAGCTTTGTTATCCCTGCTTTTACCCTGTGTCTTTCCTTTACAAGAATCTCTATTGTATCATTCTTGTCGGGAATAAAAATATCGACTTGCGAACCCATTCGTATTAGACCAAAAATTTCCCCTTGTTCGATTTGCTCGTTGTTTTTATATGTCACAATTTTGTTAATCCAACTATCTGCGATTTGGGTAATATAGACAGATACTCGTTCGTTTTTAATGATGTATGATGCTCGTTCATTTGTTATTATATATTCACAGTTTTTCCACCATTGTCTGATGGGGAGAAGAAAATTTTTATACACTTTTAACATGTTTCTGTTTTTTCTTAATGTCGATGGGAAATCATGATTTATTTTTAAAATATGACCAGTTATAGGTGCTGTATTATAGTGAACATCAAAAAATGTCATAAAAATGCCGATAAGCCAACCCGACTGATTTAAGAGATTCTTGTCATCTATAAACATCAAATCATTAAGTCTTATTTTGTTATAATTTTTTATAGAAAAAATATCCTGTCCCGGTTCAATTTTTTTACAATAGATAATAAATCCATCAGCAGGGGATAAAATATAGTCTTTTTCATATGAATCTGTTCTGGAGGGCTTTCGAAAAAAGAAGAAGTATCTCCAAAAGATAAATAGCGAAACACAGAAGATGATAAGTATGCTAAGATAAAGTAATATCAGGCTAGTCACCCTTCATAATTTTTCTTGATAGCAGAGCCTTCATCGTTTCTCCCTATGTTTGAATTTGATATATTAATGTTTGACAGGACTTATAAATGTTAGGAGATGATATAGTACACTATAATACAAAGCAAACCTTTTTAATTGTATAAATTACTCTTTAGAATGAAAATGAGCACACAAAATGTTATAGACTATTATGAAAAAAATTGGCCCATGTTTGTTAAATTATGGCAGGTGGATAAAACCTACTGTATCCACTATGGTTATTATGAGAAAGGAGTTCATTCCCATATACAATCCGTATATAACATGAATGATTTTATCGACCGACTTCTTGAATTACGTTTGAAACAAGGTGAAACTAAGTCTGTTTTAGACGCAGGAAGTGGAATTGGTGGAACAGTAGTTCATTTAGCAAAAAAATATCCATCCATTGATTTTACAGGCATAACGGTCATTCCTCATCATGTACAAATGGCGGAACAATTTGCAACGGAAAATCATGTCTCTTCCAATACACGATTTTTTATTAAAGATTATTTAGATACCGATTTTCCGTCTAATTATTTTGATGCCATATTCTCTATAGAAGCCATAAATTATACTTCGAAAGGAAGAGAATTCGTACATGAAATGCAACGAATCTTAAAACCCCGTGGAAAACTTGTCGTTATTGATGCTTTCCGAACGGATGTTCAATTAAATCAGTTTCTGAATACTTTTTATATCTGGTTTTGCAAGGGAAGATCAATTCCTGGTCTCATGGGGATTGAGGAGTTTAAAACTCTTTTAAAAGAAGGTGGTTTTACAGAAATAGAAGATAAAAACCTATCAAACAATGTACAACGTTCTGTAATACGAGGAAATCTTATGAGTATTCCGTATCTTCTTTCAACAGTACTCAAGAAAATCATCCGAGGTAGAAAATATCTTGCGGCCAATGACCCTTCATTTCCTACCGCAGTTTCCATATTTTCCTCATTAATTGGTCTGAAAAAAGGTGTTACCTATAATGCAATTATAGCGACTAAAAAATAACGTCAAATTCATTCGAGTCAATAAAACGATATTATATTATGCATCGCTATTTGAATCAGTATATCCAGAAATATTAAATCATACGTCAACCAAAAATATCTAAATATTTTTTGTCCGATTATTCCTCCTTGCTCTTCCATCTCTTTCGGGTTTGTACGTAAAAACGTATACGAGGTATATAGAGTATAAAGCCATAATGCAAGGAACGGAAGAACAAAAACAAGATTTAACACTATTCTAAGAAAGAGAATAATACCTAATATTCCTGATAGAAATAACATGATAAAGGAAATTCTGGCAGCATTTTTTTCTCCAAAAGAGGTCGCATAAGTTCTCACTCCTAATTCTCGGTCTCCTTTTGCATCATGGATTCCTTCGGGTAAGTCATGGGCATTATCTGCAAAATACGTAAAAAGAACGAGAAGAATCATATTCTGAAAATCAAACCAATCAAATGAAATATATCCAAGGATAGGAACAGTCAGCAATACCTCTCTAGTTGGCGGAAGCGTCGTCCAAATAGCAAGAAATCCAAATATTGGAACGATGACCCATTGCATAGGCGTGAATATCTCCGAATAAGCAGGGAGCCTTACGATTTTTTTTAGATATTTATTATGAATTGTGACAAACAAAGCTGTCAATACTACCAAGATAAAACACCATAGGCTTACAAGATACGTACACATAAAGGTCAATACAGAAAATATCAATGCAGTAGCAAAAAATTTCTGAACAGAAATTTTTCTCGAAGGTAATATACGAGTCGGATGGGCAATAGCATCAATCTCTACATCAGAAATGTCATTCCATATTAACGTCGCAAAAAAACCTGAATAGAGCCCCAATATTGTGAAGTATATTGTAATAATTACTGGTAAGTTATATCGGTTAATTCCATATGCTAACATCGGAACGCTTGCAAACATTGCTACATAACTGATCAACTCATAGAATGAAAATTGGCGACCAGTAATAGTAAAATTTAGTAGGTACTTTGCTTTATGTGGTTTATTCGGCAGGCGAAACACCATTAATCTAAAAATCTATTATCTTTATATATTTGATTAATTGGCTTATTCTTGAAAAAGAAAAATAAATAAAAACTTTTACTGAGATATTCTATATCGTTAGTCTGAAAATCGATAACGAGAAAAAATGTAATCTACCGATCAATTCTGCAGGAGAGAACCCAACGCTCCCCTCCAAGCCCGTACTCTTCTCATTAAATAATTTCTATTCCGTATTTGCATTCTCATTTTTTTTCTTGTTGTATTTGAAGAAGCTTCTCGTATACTGTTTTTTTGGCATCGTTGAAATCCGGAACAATGCTAAGAAGAAGCTCAAGGTCCTGCCTCCAGGTTGATTCAATTTTAGTGAAGATATCATCGAGGTTGACCTCGTCAAATTGTATATGATATAATTTTAGTTTCTGATCAATAAGATCAAGATCCATTGTAAGATGATCAGCGAAGAACCAAATGTCATAGAGGTCACGTGGTTTTCCTCGAATAATAAGCGCCCGTATCTTTTCCGCAAGAAGCTGATCAAGTGTTAAACAATTTCCGATAAATGAGGGACAATCATCGTACCGAGGATGAAACGCTGTTGCGATCGATTGAATATTTTCTTCCCTGCAACTCACATCGATGCGTATCGCTCCTCGAGAAAGTTCAGTTCCATTATACAAAGGTCCTCTGTATCGTAGTTTTTCTGTAAAGCCTGAATCTGTTTGATCTTCACTTTTCAGCTCGCACGTGACTCCAAAATCTTGTAATCGATGCGTAGTGTCAAAGAGGATCGTTTTCCCTTTTTCCACTTGTCGTGGGTAGTTAAAATCAAGGTCTTCTGAGTATCGATTTAGTTTGTATCCCATGCGCAGGCACGTTCCTCCTTTGAATACAAATTCAGTAGTATGTTTGGATAATGTAAAGAGAAACAGGGTTTGGATATAATCTCGTTCAACAGTATGGAGGGGAACACCTTCTCTGGTGGCTATGGTTTGAAGGTTACGTCGCGTGAGCATTACTATACCTCATCGTTGACATTGATATTCCAGGTGGTATCCCATTGGGTGCTTTGTTTGCGTTTTGGATTTAAGAGGACGAAGGAGGAGGACATATATGGTTTCAATGCGGAAAGTTTCAATCCATTTTGTTCAGAGAGGTACCCGAGTCTTGATACCATACTTCGATTTGGAAATTGTTTAGCGTAGTCTATTAGTTTCTTTGTGTCTATCTCATTGATTGCTTTTGAGATGCAGTGAGCTATTTCACTGATGCCGCCAGCGTAGCGTGGGAGATCAAGAGCGTCGATGATGGTTTTTTCTTTCTCTGCAATGAATGCGGGGAAGTCCCCGACAGTTTCTTTGGTGTATCCATACAGTTTTTCTTTGGAGATTTTGATGTATTTGAAGAGATAGTTCTCGACTTGCATTGGTTTCTTTTGTTTCGTGGTCGCTAGAAGAATGGTTTTTGGCGCCTGTTCAGTCCAGTTGTAATAGTTGAGTGCTGACCAATAGCTGACGTAGGAAGGTACGACGATGTGTGTTGCGATGAAGAGGGGGTGAGAGAGAATTCGTTTTCGGTCGTATCCAGTGACTAAGTATTTTCCTTTTTCTATTTCTTGTATACTACCGTTTTTTTTAAGTCGGTGGATGATGTCATAGGTTTTTTGTAGATTGAGATGCAGGAGTGTTGAGAGTTGTTTTGGTTGGACGTAAAAGAGGTCTTGATCAAAAAGATGCGTCAAAATATAATTCGTTGTAATATTTGACATATATTTACATAATTGTTACAACGATTTATATAGTTATCGGTATGCTTCCAATGAGGATTATTCTTATTCATATTATTAAATTCCTATTACGGTGGTGGACCACTTTTTAGAACATGAATAATTACTAAAAAGACATAAATTATCATAAAGAAAAAGTCTCCTGGTTGCCAAGGTGTATTTTCAATCTTATCTTTTATTTGTTGAAAGAACGTATTTGATTCTGTTGTTTGAGCACTTGCTATGGAACTGAATCCAGCTAACACGATGATGACAGCAAGGGTGCTTCCGATTACTATCTTTCCTTTCACATTATCATCTTAATAAAAAAGATAACCTTTTAAAAATAGTGACATCATTACTAGAAACGCAAATATTAATAATTGAATTGTTTCGATTATACCACCTTGTTCTAAATTTTCATTATTGGTTTTATTTCTAATAATTTCAAAAAAGTGAGATAATATTTCACTTGATTTTATTGTTTGAGCATTAACAATAATTGAAAATGATGAAAGAACTAGAACAACAACGACTCCGATACTTCCAACCGCAAGTATCTTCCGCATATTTACTTTTCCCCACTTTCATATACGTTATAATATTTAAATGTTCTTCTGTCTTATAAAAATGTAAAAATTATTGATTTTTCCTATCACAAAGAGGCTTACGGTCTACACCCAGAACCTAATTAATTTCAAAAAATTTTTTGAAAGTTTATAGCGATTATCAATAAAAAATTAGATTAGACCATGGTCATGTAAAAACTCAAGTAATTTAAAAAATTAATTCCGTTAGATAAGCCTTAGGCGGTCATTCCCTTTAATGATAATAGTCATATAATACGGTGAATAACCAACCAAGTATATATAAAAATATTCCCCCAGATAATGATAATATTGACGATATAATTTTTACTAAAAAGTTAATTACAACATCATTACCTGTGGCAACTCCTATATATATCCAAATTAAAAATGCTATGACAATAGTAATTACCCCTCCTATCATACCTCTTGTTTCTCGAATACTTTTAAGTTTTGAAAGAATTAAATTTCTTACAGGAAATATTTTTTGAGATTGTATTGATTGAGCACTCACTATTGAAGGAAACATTGCACAAATAATCAGAACAACTGCACTGATACTTCCAACCGCAAGTATCTTTCGCATTACCTTTTCCCCATATAATCAATGTTACTCCTTTTATTTAATAGTTTGTTCCATATAAATAAAAATCCACTAAAAAATCAGAACCCCTCAAAAACCGACTTGTACCGATGTTTTCAACAGGAGAAAACCTAACGCTCTCCTCCAAGCCCGTACAATTTTTCGACATAACTTTTTTTTGTGTCTTTATCGATTCTCTTTCAGGGTAGTCAGTATTAGTTGAAGGACATCATCAAATTGAGGAAGACAAGCAACTAATCCATGGAGCTCTGACTTCCAGATATCCTTTATTGTCATAACCTTTGTTTTCAATTCCTCTGCATCATAGTGTTTTTTGTAATAGGCGAGTTTCTTTTCCACCAAATTTATGTCCCACTGTACACCTTTTTTGAGTAAAAATGCTGCGTCATAGAGATCTCGTGCTTTCACTCTTGTTAATAGTGCACGGGTTTTTTCTGCGAGGATTTCTTCTTTTTTCATGATTGGAATAGTAAATGGTCTGAGGTCGTTATACATTGGTGTGATTTCTTTGATATCTGGTTCTAAAACTACATCGTTACACTCTGAGATCTCGATACGGACGATGGATTCACTCAGTGGCCCCTTGTACAGAGGACCTTTTGCTTTTATTTTCCAGGTGTCTCCTGCGAGTGATGGCGCTTTTTTTATTTCATGCGGGATATTAAGGAGATCAAACATGTTTGATACGGTGGTTTTCAGCTTTGGGGCGTTAATAGGTCCTGTTTTGGTGAAATCAAGATCTTCTGAGAATCGGTCAAGACCATAGAAAAAGAAGAGTGCCGTTCCACCTTTAAACATAAGTTCGTTAGCAATGATGGTGTATATGCCGGAAAGCGCTACGGTTTGGATATAGTGTTTCTCCTGTTGGCTTGGTGTAAGTTTTTGTATTTTCGCAAGTCGTTTTATTTCATCGATTTCGATCATTGGTTCACCTCAAGTTTTTCGATGGGTATACCAAGCCTTTCTGCGTAGGTACGCATCTTTTTTTCATTCATCTTCCTGATAGGTCTATGGGGGGGACCATACTTGTAGGTGATATCAACGATTGCTTTTTCTACATCGGCGACCCAGATGGAATATCCTTTGTAGTCAATTTTTGTGTATCCAAACATCGCCTGTTTTGGTAAGGTGATGAATTGTACCTGATGTACCTGTTTTTTCACACGTTTTGGAACCGCCACTTGGATGCTTGTGGGGATCTGATCGATTACTTTATGGATGTACAGGGCAGAGTTAAAGGAGATGTAGGAGTTGGGAATGATGTAGGATGCATAGAGGATTGGGTCATTGTCAAGAGTGTAGATTCCTTTTGCTACTCTGATGAGGAGCCCTTTGTCTATCATCCTTTTTATGTAGACGATCGCACAGGATTTGGCGAGATTAGATGCTCGTGCGATTTCAGATACGGTAAAAACAGGGTTACGCCGCTTTCTCAGTTGTTCAAGGATGGCATAGATGTTCATATGTTATATGTATGGTTCTTCACACTTATTAATGTTGCCCCTTAAATAACAAAATTGTTATTTTGTGGGCAATATTTTAAAGTTCATTGGCAGCAGTAACCTCCTTTGAAAAAATACTACTAACAAAGATAAACAGTCTTAAATTACCATGTATCGATGATATTTTCAGGAGATACTCTAGCGCTCTCCTCTAAGTCCATACTTCTCTCATTTATATAATAAAACAGGGTATTCTTCTCTTTTACTCCTGAAGAGAAACGTCAACACTGAACAGTGAATACGTTTATATAATTGGTATTGTATCGTTTTTTGCAACAAATAGTACATTAAAATATTTGGGGGGACCGTATGATCGAAAACCATAAAGTAAAAACTATTTTGCAGGCAGCTGTCGTCCTTATTGTCGCCATATGTTTTGTGCTCCCTGGCGCGAGCAGTCTCAACCAATTAACCGTAGACGATAATCAACTGATTTCTGTTGACCAAGCACAAGAATTATTAAGCACCCATACCGCGATCTTGTTAGACGTCCGTGAAGATGACGCCCATCAGGCCACCACCCCAGGAGTGACCCCAGTAACATTAGCACAACTCTCCTGTGGAAGCTGCGTGGAAAAAACACTCCGCAACTTCGGAATAATCATCATCACCTCAGAAAATGCCGTACTACGAACCAAAGCAGTGGAGCAACTTCGAGCAAACAACTACGACGTCTATGAACTCAGAGAAGCACTTCCCGCGGACTTCACCATCAATACCGTAGACTCCAATCCAATACTTCTACCAAATGATCAATACACCACCGTTCAACTCAGAGACACAAACGCGCAAGTCTCAGTCTATACACATAATGATCGAATCAGCAGACTCTACGGTGAAGCATTCTCACAAGGAGCAACGGTTCAACAGAGTGCTGATAATTTCCTCCAGAACAATGCCGATATACTTGGCGTAGACTACCAAGATCTTCGATTTGAGAAAAAACAACCAATCATGTATGACCAGACCACTGGCCAATACAAATTCACCGGTGTGTATTACACACAATATAAAAACAATATCCCTGTGTATGATACACGACTCGTCCTTTTAGTGAAAAACCAAGAAGACTACCCGCTTGTTCTTGCCTCAGTAGACCTCAGAGACATCCGAGGGTTCACCCCGCAGATAACACCCGAGAATATGCACCCTGAACAAGGTATCGCCCAAGCACTAAATACTGTATCACGCCTCACTCATTTTACCGAACCAGAACTCGTCATCTGGGCAGGACATGAAGATCAACTAGTCAATCCTGCAGTTGCATACACGTTTATCGGCGATACCGGTACACTCATCGGAGGAGCAAACCCTGAGAAATACTTGTTCATCACCGACGCGACAACTGGAGGAATACTCTACCAAGAAAGCCTCATCCTCTTCGTCGATGTCAACGGAAACGTCCAAGGAAAAGCCACCACAGGGAAAGCCGCTGATTTCTGCGAAAACGAGGTACCAACACCATTCAAATGGGCACGCGTCAGCATCGGCAGCACCGTAGCCTATACAAATGCAAACGGTAACTTTGTGATTTCAAACGCGGGTTCAACACCAGTCACCGTCGATTCACCTATCCGTGGTGTCTGGTTCAGCGTCACCAATAGGTCAGGGTCAAACACGATTCTCCATCTCACAGTCACACCACCAGGCCCAGCGAACTTCATGCACAACAACGCGAACGTGAATGAGATGTACCGCGCAGAAGTCAACGGGTACGTCCAAGCAAACGTCGTCCGCGATTTCGCTATCACCTACAACCCCGATTATCCAGGACTTCTACAAGCCGAGTTCCCAGTATCCGTCAACTGGGTGAACGACCCCTACGGGTACTGCCCAGGGAACGCCTGGTACGATTATTCATCAATAAACTTCTGTAAATCCGGGAGCGGATACCCGAACACCGCATGGTCCACCGTCGTTCACCATGAATACGGGCATCACCTTGTTTCAATGGCAGGCAGCGGACAAGGTGCTTACGGGGAAGGCATGGGTGATGTGATGGGGATACTCATCACCGATGACTCCGGTACCGGCTACGGTTTTTACGGGGATTGCAACACACCATTACGAGAAGCAGACAATACGATGCAGTACCCCTGCAGCGGAGAAATCCACTACTGCGGACAACTGCTCTCAGGCTGCGTCTGGAGTACTCGTGACCAACTCGCCATCACCAACCCATCAACATACCTTAGTATCATCTCCAATCTCGCTGTGAACGCGATGCTGTTGCATAATGGTGAATCAATCACCCCGAGCATCACTATTGATTATCTCACCTTGGATGATAACAACGGGAACATCTACGATGGGACACCACATTACAACGAGATCGCGGCAGGATTCGGAGCACACAACATGGATGCCCCACCACTGGACCTCCTCAGTTTTTCATTCCCGAATGGCCTCCCTGAACTCGTCTCCCCCGCTGGTGGAACCACCGTCCGGGTTATCGTGAATAGTGTCGGCGGTGTACCACAACCAGGAACTGGGAAAATCTACGTGAATACCGGTTCAGGATTTGTCCAATATGCGATGAATCAAGTTACGCCGAACGTCTACGATGGCGTCTTCCCCAGCACGATCTGCCCGAATCAAGTCACTTACTACTTCTCCGCTCAGACCACTGGTGGACAAACCCAATACTGCCCGAATACCGCACCACAGAACTACTTCACGACTGTCGCAGCAGGATCAGTCGATCTCACCCTCCAGGATAACTTTAATACTGATCTCGGATGGACCGTCCAAAACCAGGGTATTACCAGTGGTGCATGGCAACGCGGAATCCCTGCCTGCGGTGGAGGCCGCGGTGACCCATCATCTGATTACGACGGCTCAGGGTATTGCTACGTCACAGATAACCGCTGCGGTGATTACGATATTGATGGCGGTTACACCTGGCTCATCTCACCAACACTTGATTTGACTGGCTGGGATGATGCAAAAATCAGTTATGCTCTCTGGTATACGAATGATTACGGAGGAAACCCGAATAACAATTATTTCAAAACCTATGTCTCCAATAATAACGGTGCATCCTGGGTACTCGCACAAACGATCGGTCCAAGTACACCACAACCCTATGACTGGTATGTCCATGAGTTCATGATCGGTGACTACGTCACCCTGAATAATCAAATCAAGATCCGCTTTGAAGCCTCAGATATCGGCTCAGGCGCAGTCGTTGAAGCAGGGATTGACGCGGTAATCGTCTCCAGTTACCTGTGTGATGTCTCCATACTCACCCTTGAAGGAGATTGTTTCTATGGAGACATGTCCCCGGTGAATACCGTGAACGTTGAAGTCACCAATCTGGATACAGGCGAACAATGGCAGGCGACCACAATCAATAATCACTACTCACTCCTTCTCTACCCTGGAAGCGATGTGGTTGCTGGTCAAACACTTCGAGTGATTGGGAAAGACACAGATGAATCCGTAAACGTGACTGACCATATCGTCACCCAAGGCGAGATTAATGCCGCATCGATTCAGCTGGATCTCACGCTTCGAGTCCATTACCGTGATCTCAAGAGTTTCCCGTTCTACCTGTCTCAGGTGAACACAGGCGCGATGACGATGAAGATGATGCTGGACTACCTCATGTGGAACAAGACCATTAACCCGCTCGGGCCACCAAGCGTCTACAGTGAACAAACACTCTACAACACCTACAAGGGAGCAGACAGCATCATTAATGGGAATGAACTCTGTAACGGGTTGAACGCGGAAATCGATGACTATGGTCATGGATGGATATATGGGTACTTCTTCAGCCCATCAGCACGTGATGCTGCAGCGGATGCGTTGAAAGACGCAGCGATCTGGGTGGATTTCAATGTGAGCGCCTATAATGCCCACCGAGAAATCCCGGTACCGAAACAAGGACACCCCTATCACGTCCCCGTTGCCGTACCCACCGGTGGAAACTACAACCATTGGATGACCATCCGCGGTATACACACAGATAAAAACGCCTGGAACGGAGAAAACATTGTCACCGAGCCGATCACGATTTACGGGTTCTGGTTGAATGATCCCTCGGTAGGCGGTCTCGGGTCGAACATGTATGTGACTGCACAACGATTCATCTCGAATTATTTCCTCAGACTCAGCGTTATTGGTGACACCTACAACAACAAATACTTGGTTATCACCGATCCACCACGCGATGTGCACGTTGACACCACAACCGTTGATATGACTCCTGCACCGAGCACCGTTGTCTTCTCAGCCTCTGAGGCGAAACAGATCCAACGCACCATGAAAACACCTATAGGAATCACGAGCACCCTGGTGAATAACAAACTCGTCAGTACCGCATATGAGCAAGCCTACCAGGGCGTCCTCCGATACGACCCAGTATTTGGCCCTGAATTCGCTGAGGCAAAAAACGTAGGAAAAATACTCTCAGACAATAACGGTGATTACACTGTCACCTTCAAAGGAATCACACACCTCTTCAAAATCGTCATTAGCTGGCGCGGTGGATTACAAGAGATCCAGATACACAACCTCGTCTAGTACCAATATATCCTGAGACCAAGGATCATGCGAATGTACACCTAATATCATCTGATGAGGAGAACTGGTCATCTCCTCGCCTCCCTATTTTTTTTTTAATCATGATTAATACTACCGAAATCAATGAAAAGGTCTTCACCAGTTACTACGGATATTCTTTTTAGAAAAACTTCCGAACTTTTATTTCTGTGCTGAGACTTTTATCAAGTGTATTGTACGCTACTACTTTCACGGTATGCAGGGAAAACGTATGATCAGTCCACACCCACGTATATGGGCTGCTGTTATCCGTATTTTTTAATTCACCGTCAATATAGAATTCAACTTTTTTTATCCCTGATATGTTATCAGTTGCGTTCACGGTAATGGTGAGTTTCCCAATAATTAATGGTGTCTCAGAAAACGTTCTTTTCCGTAGTTGTTTGTCGAACCGGTAAATGTATTCTGCTTCTGGTTTAGTAATCCTGAGTTGTAAATTGGATGTTTGTATTTTTGTCGTGAATGTCCAGAGTGGACCAGAGGTATGGGCGCCATGGTTGTCCCATGCGATGATCCTCCAGTAGTACGTAGTATTATACTTTAGACTACTCGGGATGTAACTCGTACTTGATTGGTTCGTGATGACTTTCGGTGGCGGGCTTGTGTTTCCAAAGTAGACAGAATACGTGACCGTGTCTCCTGAGTCTGGGTCACCCCCTGTCCAACTTAGTGTAGGAGTGATCGAGATATTGATTGCGCCATTGGATGGATTCGGTGTATTTGGTGTGTTCGGAGGCTGGTTTTCACTTGGAGGTGCACGTGTGGTGAACTGCCACACTGGTCCGCTTGTCCCTGCACCATGGTTATCCCATGCGATGATTCTCCAGTAGTAAACCGTGCTATAGGCGAGTACTCCTAGGTCATACGTTGTTCCTGATTGGTTTGTGCTGACCTTCGTGGTTGGCGGATTCACGGTTCCAAAATACACATCGTACGTGACGGTGTCACCAGCATCAGGGTCACCGCCAGTCCAACTGATGTCTGCAGATAATGCGACATTGGTTTCACCATTGGATGGGTTCGGAGAACCTGGCGTATTGGGTGGGTTATTTGGTGGTGCCATCGTGGTGAACTGCCACAGCGGTCCTGTGGTTGATGCTCCGTGGTTATCTTTTGAGACAATCTTCCAATAATATGTTTCTTCGTATTGAAGTCCTGGGAGAGCATACGTCGTTCCAGCATGATTTAACGTTATTAACATAGGTGGAATAGATGTTCCAAAGTACACGTCATACGTTACCGTATCACCAGGGTCAGGATCCCCGCCGGTCCAACTGAGATCCGCGTTAATATCAACATCAACTGCTCCATTTGCAGGTGCAGGGTTGCTTGGAACGTATGGTGGCTGATTTGTTTGTGATCCTGTGGTGAAAGACCAGACAGGGCCATTTGTCCGTGCATTATGGGTATCCCAAGCGATAATCTTCCAGTAGTAAACTGTGCTGTAGGTGAGTGTTCCAGGATCATACGTGGTTCCTGACTGGTTCGCACTTACTTTTGATGAAGGCGGATTTACGGTTCCAAAGTACACATCGTAGGTAACCGTATCACCGGGATCTGGGTCGCCCCCAGTCCAACTCAGATCAGCGTTGATGTCCACACTTGTTGCTCCGTTTGATGGATTTGGAGAACTTGGTGTATAGGGTGGACTATTTGGCGGTACTTGAGTCGTGAAATGCCAGACTGGTCCCGCGGTCGATGCACCATGATTATCTTTCGACACAATCTTCCAATAATACGTAGTCGCATGATTCAAAGGCCCTGGGTGATACGTTGATTGAGCCACATCAGGGGAAACAAGCGGTGGTGGGTTCACGGTACCAAAATACACATCGTACGTAACGGTGTCGCCTGGGTCTGGGTCCCCGCCAGTCCAGCTCAGATCCGTGTTGATATTAACATCAGTTGCCCCGTTCGCAGGTACCGGGTTACTTGGAGTATATGGTGGTTGGTTCGGTTGTGCCATCGTCGTGAATTTCCAGTATGGTCCACTGGTTTTTGCTTGGTGGTTATCCCACGCGATGATTTTCCAGTAGTAGGTTGTACTATATGCGAGGATTCCAGGATTATATGTGGTGCTGGATTGGTTTGCGCTCACTTTTATAGTTGGGGGGTTCACTGTTCCAAAATACACATCGTACGTGACGGTGTCACCAGCATCAGGGTCACCCCCGGTCCAGATGAGATCTGCGTTGATATCAATGTTTATGGAGTTATTCTGTGGAGTCGGGTTACTTGGAATATTTGGTGGACGATTTGGTTGTGCCATGGTGGTGAAATGCCAGAGTGGCCCAATGGTTTTTGCCTGATGATTATCCCACGCAATTATCCTCCAATAATATACTGTACTATAGCTGAGTGTTCCAGGGTTATATGAAGTGCCAGACTGGTTATTTGATACTCGCGGCGGTGACGGTGTGGTTCCAAAGTAGACGTCATAAGTGACGGTGTCACCAGCATCAGGGTCACCTCCTAACCAGCTTAGCAGAATATTAATGTCAACCCCGGTTGAACCATTCCCAGGGGAGGGAGTATTTGGCTTGTTCGGGGGAGTATTCAGCGTTAGATACGAATAACTCGACCAATCACTGAGATGACCATCAGTATCTTTCGCTTGAGCCTTCAATGCATAGGTGCCTGAATTCAGCCATGTATGAGACGCAGAACCTGATTCACCAGAACTATACGGTCCCACCCATGAGCTGTTCATCCCGTCACCCCAGTCAAAGAAATAGAATATGTCATCCCCCTCTGGATCGGTGGTGACGGAGGTAAACAGATATTCTTGTCCTGGGAGACCCTGTGTTGGCCCGGTTGGTGGTGTTGGTGTCTCTGGTGGGTTATTCACGATTCCTGGGGTTGCACCGGTTGTTTCATCAACAAGTTTTGTCTGCGAATTAAAGATTGCCGCGATTATCATCACATTATTTTCTGTAATGTTTTCGAACGAATGACCGTATCCATCATTGAATAAATGACCATCCCACACCGTCGTCTGTGACCACGAGTCGCCGCCAGGGATAGTAACACTCATGTTTATCGCGTAATCTAAGAACGCGAAGGTATAGTTATGCCCGGCGCTGTCTTTCCATCCCATTGTTGATTCAATCTCGGTAACATACACACGGATATGACCCTGATATGGTGTTGGGTCATTATTGATTGCCGTCGCTTCTATCTCCATGGTCGCAGGTCCAAGCCAGCTGACGGAGAGCTCTAAATCGATATTTGCGACAGTGCGATTCCCGCACTCACGGATACTGATATTATACGCGTTTTGTACCGTGGGGAGATTTGGGGCGCCCGCATCCATACGGTATCCGCCATCGAAAAACGTTCGTGGTAAGCCACCGTATCCTAATTCGACGGCGCGTGCCATCGCATGTTTATTTTTCGCGGTTTCTAAAGAAGTATAATAGAATGGATACCAACCAGCTGCGTAGATGTTTTGTAGCGCTTGATGCGCGAATTTACAGTATTGACACCACCACGCGGTTTCCATTTCACCAAGAACCGTGTGGGAAAACGAATATCCTTTTACGGGCGTCACAAAAAAAGTCGTAGGTATCTGGCTGACTATCAATAACCCAACAATAAGCATTAGTATGAATTTCTTCATCTGGTATCCTCCCTATTTCTATGAAATTATACGTGGAGGTTATATATATAAATTTTGTCTAAAAAAAATAGGTTAATTTCGTTTTATTTCAATTATTTTCTCATATTTTTACATATATATGCCCCGTTATTTCCCTGGTTATTCGACTAATCTTACTTTTCTTTGAACATATATATTTTTATTATCACACATCAAAAAAACTCAGGCGAAGTCATTATTATATTATTTCCTGTTCCAATGATTAATAAAACACTATACTTCGTCTCTTATTTCTAGATAAAACGGTTCGGTAGTTCCCGAACATTTTCTGACCTATTATATACTTCTCAACATAATATTTGTTATGGTGATACATAATATGAAAACAATAAACATGATGGCACTCCTCATGGGATGCCTCGTATTCGTTGGTACTTTGGCAGGAACCTTCTATATCACAAAGCCGAGTATCGCACAGGCTAGCGACATCACTAACGTCATCGAAGAAGAACCTGGTCAAATCACGGTGACTGGATCAGCAGTCGTCACAACCGAACCAAATCAAGTTGCGATCATGCTTGAAATCCAGGCTTTACACCTGAAAGCAGCAACCGCGAAAAACCAAGTATCGACACTACTAAACAAAGTCTTAACCGCGCTCAGAAACCTCGGGTTAAACAATAAGGATATCCAGACGACCGGCTATCGAATCCAACCCGAGTACGAGTATAACTATAACACACGGACATTCGTCGGATATCGTGTGATTTGTAGTTTGAAAATAACCGTAAAAAATCTTGATAAAGCAGGAACTGTGATCGACACCTCAGTTGATGCAGGTTCGCTCGTAACCAGTATCACGTTTGAACTCTCCATCGAAAAACAAGAAGAGCTAAAACTCCAAGCATTACAAGAAGCAGCAGTCGATGCAAAGGAGAAAGCAGAGGTGGTCGCCTCCGCTCTCGGATATACTGTTGACCGAGTAAAAACCATTTCTGTTAACGCTCAATACCGACCTAATGTGTATTGGAAAGCAGCAAGTGTTGCGTACGACTCTGCAGATACGTATGTTCCCCCGACGGAGATCCTCCCTGGTGATGCATCCGTCTCCGCATCAGTCACCGTAGTCTTCGACATACGCTAAGATACAATTATTCTATTAAGAGGAGACATGTCCTTCTCTCCTTCTCTTTTTTTTATTAAATACACAGGGTGTTTTTATTTGTAATATTTCCCAAACATTTTCTGATAATATAAATACTGACAAGGACTATATAGTTGTTTGAGGACCTATGAAAACAAACACTATGATAACAATAATTGGGGTAGTAATCATCGCTAGTGTTGCAGGAGCTATTTCCATCTATGTTTTCGCGCCGATGACGGGGCCAACATACACTCCGAAAACAGTTTATATCACCGAACAAGACAATAATACAACAATAACAGTACTCGCTGGAGATTCTATAAATCTCACCCTAAAAGATTATGGCGATGGTGGATATCAATGGAATATTACAAGCATCGATGAACAAATACTTCGCTTGGATAATAATTTTACTTGGGGGAGTTCCGGGATGCTTGGAGATTTCGGTAATGATACTTGGATTTTTACAACAATTGATGGTAGAGAAACAACACTGAGATTGGAATGCAAACAGCCATGGGACGGCGGAAATACGACTGCAACAATGACCATTATCATACGATTTGGCTACCGCCTCTAATTCCTTTTTTTCCTTCTTTTATTTATTTTATGTAGTTCATTAAGTAAAAAGTATGTACCTAGAAAAGATAGTTTTTATACACCGACAAATGTTCTCTATCGGGAATAACAAATATGGTACAGTGGATGAATGTGAGAAGTGTGTCTTTTGATACCTCTTTTCTCCTTAAAAATAGTGTGGTAGTTGATGCGGTGATTAAAAAACTTGAGCGGGATAATGTTCCGTGTTTTGTGACATCAACCGTTGCATCAGAACTTGAACAGTTAAAGGTGTGGGGTCGGGTTAGTTCATCAGAGTATCATGAGGCTATGAGACGATGGAAACGTTCCCATGCAGTGATTATTGATTTTAAAAACCGGTTGTTATCAGATGCGTTTGGGAAATCCTGCATGGTATCTATGGAGAAGCATATGGGGACAAAACCGTCTGATATCGCAAACGATTGCAGCATTTTAATTTCTCTGCTGAAGAATGGGATTGATGTGTTTTTATCTGAGGATTTTCATTTTACGTCGGCGATAACCCGCGAGGTGATTGATGAGGTGAAGCATGCGGCGTGTACTGAGTTTCATCAGATGTGTGATTCGTTGTTATATAGTGTTGATTCGCAGACGTTTATTGCAGCGTATCAGAACGGCAGGATTGATCTTGATGTGATCCGGTCGAGGATGAAAACGAAGTGGTAACGCGGGTAATGATAACTGCAAGTAATTAATGAATCTGGATGGTATTCCTGCTGTTTTTTCCTTATGCATCTTTTGCTTTCCTTAGTTGATGTTGAATAGCATCGGTGGTGTTTTTCATTGCTTGCATCGGACCCCAGCCTTCATGGGTAGCGTAGAAAATCCCCCGTTTTGACGATAGTTTCATTTCGCAGACAACCCGATGGATTCCTTGTTTGACTTCTTTATGTTGCTCTAAGGATATATGGAGCGATCCTAGATCAAGGAATTTATCGTAATGTTTAAGGAAATCTTCATACAGAAAATGAGCTGCCTGAACTTTATCGAATCCATCAACTTTTTTTGTGTTATGATGGAATAAGAGTTCAATGGTTTCCTGTTTTGATAAATCGACAAACGGTGCAAGAAGTTCTCTGTGGGTGACAACCCCGTGGAGATTGCTCTCTTTTCCAATGAGAACACCGGGAAGCTCAAATTTATGCATGCGCGTATGGACTTCTCTGACTGTTGCCTCTGGTGACATGACGAGTGGTTCTTCTTGCATAATGCTTTTTACTTGTAAGTCAAGTGTTTTCTTCTTCTCTGTTGCATAGTCACCATGTCCTGGAGTTCCCCCGATTCGTGATTCAGGATGTATGACATGTTCGATGATTTCATCCATGGTTATCGCACCAACGAGTTTCGTGTGATCAAGAACCGCGAGATACGGGATGTCCTGTTGTTGAAACATGTTGATGACTTTCCCTAAGTTTTCCTCAGGGCTTATGGAACGTGGCTGTGTGCACATGATGGTTTTTACTGCTTGTGATGCAATGGTTTGTTCAGTGAGTCGTCGTACGACTTCATCAGCAGTGACAATGCCAACGATGGAGTCGTCCTCTAGTACAGGGAGATGGTAAATGCCGTTTTCTATCATGAGACGAGCGATCTCCTCGATAGGTGTTGTTGGATGCAGTTTTGGGGCGTGTGTGAGCATCGTATGTACTTTGGTCTCTAATGAGAGTTTCGGCTCCATGAGACATCGTTTGAGGAGCATTCCTTTGTACAAGTCTCCTTCAGTGATCACAATCGCATCTGTTTCTTTGAACAAGGAGAGTACTTTTGAAAATAATTCGTTCCCATCTATCTTCACAACATCTTCATCAAGTATGTCCTGGGCTGTTATCATATACCTTCCCTCTTTTCAAACGGTAGCAGAAACGCTTATTATAAATCTTTGTTATCATCTTCATCATCCTCTTTTTTTTTGTTTCATATGAATTTATTCTGTTTTCAATCAAAAGAAATAGTACGAAAGGAAAGTTTAAATATAGATAGAAATATAATTTAAGTTATAAAGGGAGGAACATGTATGAATACTACTTTCGGTAGGAAAGCATGTAGTGTGGCTCTTATCATTCTCTTCTTAGGTATGCTCTGGGTGCCGTCATTACGAAGCAACACCGATGACCCAATATCCGTATCGCCTGAAATCCCTCATTTCACCTATGGTGCAGGAGCCCAAGGCTCCTACGCAGAGTATCAAGCAGGACGAGTGATCACCCCGTTTATTATCCAGAAAAAAAGTGAGTCGCCCAAAGCCATGCGATCCACCACTCCAACCATACTTGTGTTTGTGAACGCGGATCTCGCTATGAATATCCAATCTGAGCTAACTATATATCTTTCAACGTTGGAGGTTGTCGGGTATGCACCTATATTTTTAGAAGTTTCTGGTGGAACCGCTGAAGATCTAAAAAATCAATTGCTCTCTTATTGGATAGACCCTGACTACAATCTTTCTGGGGCAGTCTTAATTGGTGATCTCCCTGTCGCATGGTTTTACCATCACATCGATTATGATGGAGAACCAGCTGAGTTCCCCTCTGATCTCTTCCTTATGGATCTTGATGGTACATGGATTTATAACGAGAGTCTCGGAATGTACGATGCACATGTGAACGGCGCTGGTGACACTGCCCCTGAGGTGTTCACCGGTCGAATCGATGCCTCAAATGTTCCTGGTGACGAAGTCACCCTTACGAGACAGTATCTCCATAAAGTCCAGGATTTCTGGGTAGGGAATATCGCCCATACTGACCGTGCTCTCACCTATACTGATCATGATTGGGCGGGGTATAATGATTTCCGGCATGATATCCACTACGCCTATGATGACTATGATGCGGTCTGGTGGCCGGATGTGAATCGAGACGACTACGTCTACAACCGTCTCCCCAACACCTACGAGTTCATCCAGATCGCGTGTCACGCCGGGTATTCCACGAGCCAACATTATTTTAACATCGGAGGCATCGCGAGTAGTTACGATGTACGGACTGCACCACCACAAGCACTTTTCTACAATATCTTCACGTGTAGCTCCTTACGGTTCACTGATTATGATTGCCTTGGGAATGGATACGTCATGAACACGACTACGCCATCTCTCGCCTGCGTTGGGAGTTCAAAAGTCGGGTCGATGCTTGATTTCCGCTATTTTTATCAACCCATCGGTGCCGGTTCCTCCTTCGGGGACGCATTCCGTCAATGGTTCACCTATGAAGCACCATACAGCGAGGATGACATCATCTGGTTCTATGGCATGGTAATACTTGGGGATCCCACACTGATTCCTACACGAGAGTTCGTACCACCAGAATGGCAAAACCAAGAACAAAATCGTTCCACTATTCAACGAGGAGAACAAATTACTTTATCAGCACAAGGACAGGATTACAGCGGGTTAGCATGGGCAATACTCGCAACAAACGAGTCCGGCGTCTGGGAGAACTGCTCAGGAATCTATGGGTCTCCGATGTATCTTGGTGGCGTTGAAAAACAATGGGTCTGGACAAACTTCACCTGGCAAAACTGGGACATCCCCCAAGGACAGCGGATAGGCTGGCGAATCTCCTATAATGATACGATGGGGAACTGGAATCAGACAGATATCATGAGTTTCTCCATCCTCACAAACCCGATTATTTATGATCACACGAACCCGATCACATCAACTGGATCAAGCTTCACGTTCAACGCATCAGCATATGATGATGATGGCATCACTGCCGTCTACGTAGACTACTGGTACAATGGTGGACCTCATACGAACCTTAGTATGATTCCCTCAGGAGACTATTTTGAACGAACGATTACGATCCCGATAACCGAAACAATACTCCATTATGATCTCCATGCGATAGACGCCACGCAGCAGTGGGGTCACGTTGGAGAAAAAATCGTCCCTATTATAGACACGATTAATCCTGAGCAGCGGAATCAAGGTCAATCATCAGCTGTAATTCCACCCGGGGGAAGCATCATATTGTCTGCTCAAGGAAGTGATAACATCGGTCTTGATGTTGCCTGGCTTGCCACAAATGAGACTGGTACGTGGTTGAATTTATCTGGGGAAGGATGGTATCATGGTGATTGGTTATACCGGAAACAAATTGTGATTGATCACACCAAGGTCGCTGCGGATTTAACAGATTTCCCGGTGTTGGTCACGTGTACGTCTGCTGATTTTGTTGCGCATGCGCAGTCTGATGGTGATGATTTCGTCTTTGTATCAGATGATAATGTGACGAAATATGTGCATGAGATTGAGTCGTATACGAGTGGGACTGGTGAGTTGGTTGGGTGGATGAAGGTTCCCTTCATTAGTGCCTCCGTTGATACTATTCTGTATCTGTATTATGGGAATCCAACGTGTGGGAATCAGGAGGATGTCGAAGGAACCTGGAGTAATAATTATAGTATGGTGCATCACCTTGATGGTGCAACATATACTGATTTGGAGGATAGTACGAGTAATCATTGGGATATCACCAGCATGGGTGGAAACCCCGTGTTTAACCAACTAGGGAAGATTGGGGCCTGCGTGGATTTCGATGGGAACGGCGATTACCTAAAAGCGAACGCGTTCCAAGTGCTATCAGACGGCTCGCATACGGCAAGTGCATGGGTTCGAGTTGATGGGAACCCTGGATCACGAAAATACCTCTTCGAGAGTCATAGTGACGCTGCTGTTTCATTGCTGATTTGGACAAATGAGACGCTCAAATCCAGAACTCATACATCAAATATGTTCCCGGTTTGTTACGCTCATACGCAGACGAACCCCTCGAATCCTCAGTGGTATTATGTTTGTACGCGGGTGGATGCAGCGAATGATAGACTGGATATCTTAGTGAATGGTGTCTACGAAGCAGGAACATTGTTCACTGGTACCGTCAACCCTGCGACAGGGTTTGATATTGGGATGTCCAATCTGAATAATTATTGGATGAATGGGAAGATAGATGAGATTCGTGTCTCCGATGTCGCGCGAAGTAACGCTTGGGTATCCACTGAATATATGAATATGGTTTCACCATCAACGTTTATCGTGGTTTATGAGGAAGAACTCCTCAACACGGGGTGGGCGTATGGGTCACCAATGACTCTTCATACCACTTCTGATGAATGGGTGTGGTCGAATTTCACCTGGGAGAACCCGGAGGTGCCTGGGGGAACCACTGTGGGTTGGAAAATCTTTTATCGAGATAGTACTCATAATGTGATAAGCACGGATATTATGAGTTTCAGAGTAGGAGAACTGAATCTCCCACCGAATACACCGTATAAACCCCGGGGAAACACCCGAGGGATAACACATGTTTGGTATCGCTATACGACGACTACGACAGACCCAGAAAACGATTCTGTTTATTATTGGTGGGATTGGGGTGACGGGACGAACAGCAGCTGGCGTGGCCCCTATTCTTCAATAGAGAAAATCAGTGTGTTACATCGATGGAATCGGAGTGGCGTCTATTTGGTGAAGGTGAAAGCGAAGGATATTCATGGTGCAGAGAGTGGATGGTCTGATCCTTTACGAGTACTGATTCTAGGGATAGGAACACATGATAGCATCGTAGATTACGAATCTTGATGGTGCTGAGCAAAATTTTTTTTATACATAGGTTCATACCAATCTTCAGATACTCTATTCAGGTAGCATCGTATAATATTCTTTTCTTTATTATACGGAATAAAAAATCGGGTGTGGAGAGATGGTAACAAAAAGTATCGCATGTCCACGATGTAAGAATAGGACAACAGTTGAGGGGAACACTGGGGAAAAAATCGAGGTTGTGTGTTCGAGTTGTCAGACGAAAGGCTTTTTTATTTTCCCTGGTGTAAAACCAGTATCTACCATAGTGCGTGGTTCGTCTGTTATTGACGTGGAGAATCTCACGTTTACCTATCCGAAGACTAAGAAGAAAGCCGTGGATAGTGTCACTTTTCAGGTGAAGGAGGGTGAGATTTTTGGTTTTCTTGGCCCGAATGGTGCGGGGAAGAGTACAACGCAGAAGGTCATTATGGGGTTACTGAAAGGGTTTGACGGTTCTGTGAGTATCTTGGGGAAAAACTTGAGGGAATGGCGAACCGATCTGTATGAGCGGATTGGTGTTTGTTTTGAGAGTCCGAATCATTATCAGAAGTTGACTGCGTTGGAGAACTTGGAGTTGTTTTCTTCTTTTTATCGTGGGAAAACCATAGATCCGATGACGTTGTTGAAGATGGTGGATCTTGAGCGGGATGCGGATCAGCGGGTTGGTTCGTTTTCTAAGGGTATGAAGACGAAATTGAATTTTGTGCGTTCGTTGTTGAATAATCCGCAGGTGTTGTTTCTTGATGAGCCGACGACTGGTCTTGATCCGGTGAGTGCTCGGCAGGTGAAGAATATTATTTTAGAGAAGCGGCGGGAAGGGAAATCTATTTTTCTGACGACGCATAATATGACGGATGCGGATGAGTTATGTGATCGTGTAGGTTTTATCGTGGATGGGAAGGTGAACCTGATTGAGAACCCGAAGGAGTTGAAGATTCGTCATGGGAAGAAACAGGTTCGTGTTGAGTATGTGAACGAGGAAGTGTTGGTGAGTGAAGAGTTTAGTATGGCTGGGTTGGGTGATAACGCAGCGTTCTTAGATGTGTTACGGGGTGGGCAGGTTCAGACGATTCATACGGAGGAGGCGACGCTTGAGGATGTTTTTATTATTGCGACGGGACGGAAGTTGAAATGAGTCAGTTACTAAGCATGGTGAAATGGGAGTTCATCCTTGAGTCTCGGTATAAGATCATTCATCTGTCTTTGCTGAGTATTATTCTTTATTATCTTTCTCTTCTTGCGATGCCAGCGATGAATACGGATTATTTTCTGACGGTGTTCTTGTTTTTTGATCCGGTGTTGATTGGTATTATGTTTCTTGGGGCGTTGGTGTTGTTTGAAAAAAATGAGAACACGCTGCAGGCGTTGAATGTGACTCCTATGGAGACGCGGAATTATTTTCTTTCTAAGATTATCGCATTAACAACGTTGTCTATTGTGAGTGCGTTACTGTTTTTGTTTCTTGTGTATGGTTTTGATTTTCATTATGGGTATTTGCTGAGTGGTATTATTCTGACGTCGGTGTTTCTTATCCTCTTAGGGTTTCTGTTGGTTTCCCGGTGTCATAGTATTAATGAGTATTTGTTGATGATGATGTTCTCCTTTGTGATCCTGTTTCTTCCCCCGATGTTGCATGTCTCCGGGTTGTATAAAAATGATTTGTTTTATTTGTGGCCGTCACAGGCTTCGTTTATTCTTTTTAAAGGCGTGTTTACTCCGGTTGATGTGAGTGAAGCCGTGTATGCTGTCCTGTATCTTATTCTGTGGATAGTGGTCTGTTACTATCTTTCAAAAAAGGCGTACTATACCCATATTATCATGGAGGGGGGATAAATCGATGGTGTATGCCATAAAGCTTATGGTGAATGACATCCGGAATATTCTCCGTGATCGGTTTCTTCTCTATGCGGCTGTTGCTGCGCCGATCATGTTTGTTGTTCTGAGTAGGGCAGTCATCCCGTATATCTCTGAGAACTTCTATTATCTTGAGCCGTACTATCCCCTCTTGTTTATGCTTATGGTGATCATGATGCCTCTGATGTTTGGGTTCATCACTGCGTTTCTTATCATGGATGAGCGTGATGAGCACCTGCTGACGGTGTTGCGTGTGATGCCTATTTCTCGGAACGGCTACCTCATGTATCGGATGATTCTCATGATTGTGCTCGCATTCGTTTTTATCATCGTGTTTCCCGTACTTACTGGTCTTATCGAGGTTGATTTTTGGTTGTATCTGCCTATCGCGGTTCTCTTTGCGTTGTTCACACCGGTGATGGCGTTGATCGTGAACATTCTTGCGAGTAATAAGGTTCAAGCGTTCGCCGTGTTTAAGACACTCGGCGGTGTTTTTTTCCTTCCTCTGTTTGCGTTCTTTACAACAAACAACATTAGATACGCTTTTGGTGTCATCCCGAATTTTTGGTCGTTCATGGCACTTGATCAAGTACTGACTGAGGGTACACAGGATTATGTGTCTCTCTTCATAGGGTTCGTCTTCCACTTCGCGTTACTCGCGGTCTTGTTCCATATCTTCAATAAAAAATTTTAGTGGAAGATTCGGTGTTTCCCGAACGTTTTCCCGGCTTTTATATACTTTCAAGGAAATAGTATTTTTTGTGATTACCTATGAAAAAAAGAATATCACTCATATCTATAGGCATAATACTCCTCATGTGCAGCGTCTCATTTGGAGCAGTAGGTGATGATGACCAAACCATACAACCAAAGATAGATCTCGTGTTCGTCATAGACACCACAGGGTCTATGAGTGATGAGATCAGAGAAGTCAAAATGCATATCAAGAATGTGATAGACACGGTTCTCTCAGGCACCCCAAAACCAGATGTGATGATAGGATTTGTGATCTACCGCGATTATCCTGATGAAGAAAGAGAATACATCTACAAGATCTATTCACTGACCAACGATATCGACGCAGTCCTTACCTATCTCGAAGAAATCGAGGCGTCTGGTGGTGGTGACAACGAAGAAACCGTCACCATCGGCTTAGATGTCGCCATAAACGAGATGAACTGGCGAGTCACCACGGTTAATAATACTGATGGGGAAATCATAGGCTATGATGCAAATCAGAACCCCATCTATGCATCCTCGGGTGCCATCTCACGGATGATGTTCTTAATCGGGGATGCTCCACCACGAACCAGAGAATATGTCAGTATTAATCAAAGTAGCCGCCGTCTCCCCTCGTACAAAGAAAACATCGAAGATGCTAAAACCAAAGGTATCACGATTTACACGGTGAGCGGCTCAGGTATGGACGATAGCGGTATCGCAATTTGGAAAGAAATCGCTTCCGAGACCGGAGGGAAATACGAACTACTCACGTACGAACGACAAAATATACAAACCTATGTCACAGAAGAAAAACTTGATGATCACTGGGTGGAAGACGCGAAAGGCATGAGCGATTACGATCCCTCTGACGGCTCAATTCTAACCAACTCCTTAGGTGATTTCATGCGGTCCGCAGTAATATCAGAAGCGCAATCACTCGGGGTTCACTACAGAAATGAGACAACCTCGGAGCAGGCTCTCGTGTATTTCACCGATGTTGGATATCTTCTCGATACTGACAACAACACCCTCTTTGATCTATTTCATAGCAACGCGACAGGAATAAATACAACAGTAGCCGTTGATACAGACCAGTATTTCATTGACCTTGATAATGACGGATCCTGGGAATATATGTACACTACTGCTGAAGGTTTTGTGCACTATCAAGAACCAGCGTCAACGTTTCCGCTCTCAACAGTCGCACTCATCGTAGTCATCGGTGCTATCGTCGCAACCATGGTTCTGCTCATAAAAATGAGATTCAGCCAGAAAAAATAAGAACACTCTTTTTTTCTTTTTTTTTAGTTTTGAGCGTTTTATCTCAACTATCATCTAGATGTGTTCAGGTACTACCATTACGTTTTAACCTGGTTTTTTTTACGTTTTTTCCAGAAGGTGAAATAGAGATGAAGCGTCAGAAGAATAATGAGGGGGATGAGAAGATTTGAATGAATCTGGTATGAGGTGAGTTTTGATAGTCCCCCAAATGAGAGTGCTTCGATGACTTGATAGTTCGTAATACCCAGTCCTGTGATAATAAGGATGATGATGACGATGGTTAGGAGGAGATGCGTCCCTGTTTTGATAACTTGTAGTAGATTCATGTTGGTTCCCTTCTTTTTAGAAAAAACTTTCGTTGGTGTTCGCGGTGTTGGAGTATCCTCTGCTCTCCCAGTATCCCTCGTAGTACATGTTATCTGATAGTTCGATTTCGGTCACCCATTTAATCCATTTATATCCCCATTTGCTCTCGGCAACGAGCTGGAATGGGAATCCTCGTTCTACTGGGAGTGTGACGTTATTCATTTTGTATGCAAGCAGAATGTTGTTTTCTGTGGTATAGTTGAGTGGGAACGACGTGGTGTATCCATCGTAGGCTTTGAAGATGATGATGGTTGTAGATGGGTCCGGGTTTGCTGCAGCGATTAGGTCCTCGACAAGTATTCCTTCCCGGAGGATGGTGACGCTCCATCCTTCGACGCAGTCTAAGGTCACGACTTTTGTGTAATGCTGTTGCTGTGCGAGTATTTCGTCGTAGGTATATGTTTTTGGTGTTTCAACAAGTCCTGTGATGTTTAGTCGATATGTTGTTTTGTCGATGTGTTGTGGTCCTTTGATTGAGTTCTCTCGGAAATCATTGACTGAGGAGAGTTTTTCTCCTTGGTATTCTCGTATTTCTACGCCATCAAGTTGGATGTTCTGTTGAAGGCAGCCGGTGAGGATGGTGAGGAGGATAAGCTGTAGGAGTACGAGAATGGGTCCTATTTTTTTCATATGTTTTTTTCTCCTTATAAAAACATTATTAAGTGCTGTTAATTTAGATTTTTCTTTACGTATCTATATGTTGTACTCCTTATTATACTTTCAGGCTATGAATACTATTTTTTTCCTTTGTTTATTATTAATTTATATCGAGTGAATCTTCTGTTTTATTCCCTGACATCGTTTATTATTAAAGATTTTTTGTTTCTTATTTTTGGTTAGAATCGAAAGTATAATAAACTAGAATTAACAGTATTTAATTGAGGGCGTAAAATAAGAAAACAGGGCAATATTTTTCCCATCCTTTCCTCCTCTCCTCATTCCATCCAATGGAAACCCGCTTCTTATTTTACGTCACCCGCTTTTCTTCAAAAAAATACTCTGTACATAATCAAAGTAGAAGATTTTTTATAACACACACTGCTTGATGAACCCATGATGCAGAACACGCAATTCGGAAGCGATAACCACTCAGGAGTCCACCCTGATATTTTAAAAGCCATCAATGAGGCAAACACAGGATACACAATAGCATACGGTTTAGATCCGTGGACACAACAAGGTATCCAAAAGTTAAAAGAATTTTTTGGAAAGGATTGCGACGCGTATTTCCTGTATAATGGGACTGCAGCTAATATCCTCGGGTTAAAGAGTGTCACTGATTCGTTTCACTCCATCTTCTGCGCAGAAACCGCTCATCTCAACGTCCATGAATGTTGCGGGCCAGAGAATTTTATTGGGTGCAAACTTGTTACTATACCAACTAAGGATGGGAAACTCACCGTTGATCTACTTCAACCATATGTCGTCGGAGTTGGGGATCCTCATATGGCACAACCAAAAATCGTTTCTATTACGCAGGCGACGGAACGAGGAACTGTGTATACGCCTCAGGAAATAAAAAAATTGTCTCAGTTTGTACATCAACATCATATGTTGTTACACATGGATGGAGCACGGTTGTGCAACGCAGCAGCGTCTTTGAAGATCGGATTAAATGATATGTGCGGCAAGTGTGGTGTTGATGTGCTCTCGTTTGGGGGAACAAAAAATGGGATCATGTTTGGTGAAGCTGTTGTGTTTTTTGATAAAAAGTTATCAAAGAATTTTGAGTTTATCAGGAAACAAGGGATGCAGCTAGCAAGTAAGATGAGGTATATTTCTGCGCAGTATATCGCGTTCCTCTCGAATGAGTTGTGGTTACGAAACGCGCAACATGCGAACGAGATGGCGCAGTTGCTTGCCAGATCGCTTAAGGATATGCCTGGGGTTAAAATTACACAAAAAATACAGGCGAATATGGTATTTGCCATCATTCCGAAGCAGTGTATTCCTCTGTTACAGAAGGATTATTATTTTCATCGATTCAATGAGCATACGTCTGAGGTGAGATTGATGTGTTCGTTTACTACTCAGCGGGATGATGTTCTTCGTTTTGTGCAGACGATTCGTACATCTCTCCGTTGAGGTATATCAGAAACACTGACTTTTATTTCTTTGTCTCAGTATTTATTTTATACAAAATATTTAAATAGTATGGCGTCTACTATATTTTATTAGAACACACATATTAATGCGTGTGTATATCGGGTTGGGAGACTTGATCGCGATACATATAAATCTTCAGGTTTCTTAATCAAGAAAAATACGTGGAGATGATGTGATACCTATGAATAAAAAACACGGTTTGAGTTTAATGATTATTTCCCTGTTTATGATAGCGACTCTGATACCTCTAGGGTTAAGTCAAGCAGATCCTCATCCTTCTGTGACACAGATCGATCGTCTCTCCACTATTTTATGGAGAGATAACGCATCGATAAACAGTATTGCTGTTGGTGATTTCGATAATTCTCATCCTGGTAGTGAACTCGTCTGTGGCGGTGAATCCGGGCGAGTCACAATGGTGAAAGGCAGAGGGAATAATTGGACCGCGACAACACTCATGGAAACCGCTGGCGTCGTCCAATTTTTAGATGTCGGAGATATCGACCCAAATCATCCAGGGAATGAAGTTGTTGTTGCGACCCTAGATGATCATTTACCCCTAGCCGGCGATAGCCCGGACCCGCCAGAGTACTGGGGCATCCGCATACTTGAAGGTTATGGTAACGAGTGGACTAGCACGCTCGTGTATAAAACAGAGAACCCCTATGGTAAAATCTGGGGGATGCGAGTTGGTGATTTCAACACATCTAATCCTGGGGAGGAAATCATCGCGTGCTGGGAGTTCTGGATGGATATCGCCAACGTATATGTCTATTCATATAACGGTGATACCTGGACTGATACCTTGATCTATAGTGGTAATATGGTGATTATGGACGCTGACGTCGGCAACTGTAACGCATCTCACCCAGGTGACGAGATCATCATGCTAGATGAAGACGGCGATTATATCCAGCTGATACAGAATGATACCATCTGGGAGCCAACCCTGATTTGGGAGGCACCCGAGGACTATGCTGGACGCGAAGTCGAGATAGGAGACGTCGATCGATATCACCCCGGAGACGAAGTTGTTATCAGAACACGTTTCGTCCCAGGAATACTCCTCCTCGAAGAACAAAACAGTCTGTGGACATCACGATGGCTGTTAAACAGCTCAATACTCTTCACTGACATGACCATTAGTGATAGTAACCGATTCCATCCCGGAAAAGAAATCGCAGTGGTCAGCGATCGAAACGTTACACTAATCTGGGGGGAAGGACCACAATGGTATCATCGTCTACTCTGGAGAGATACATTACCGTTGAACTGCGTTGCCGGCGGCGATTTTGATTCCTCCATTACAGGGGAGGAACTCGCAGTCTCTGGAGAATCACGTAATATCAGCAGAATCATTCGCTTGTTTCCCGCGTTTGTTACCGTCATCGATACCGTATAAAAAAATCTTTGACTACTCAATGAGACGATCACGGCACTGCTGTTATTCAGTCTCATGTGCTTTCTTTTTTGCTCTCCGCTCCATCTCTGCGACATCATTCCCAGAAAGTACATCCTTATTCACCAGTTTCATCATCAACAGCTCATTGTGCTCCATAAGAAAAACAATATTTTTCATAAGTTGATCCATGGTCGCTAATTGTGTAGTTAATGTCGTCTCTTGTTTCTGAATCATCTGGGCGGTCTCTTGAATCGTATTCGCTTTACTCGAAACAAGATCCTTCAAAGTCTCTGAGAGTTGTCGAGAAACCTGCTCAATATGCGTCTTTATGATTTTCTCGTTTTCATCCCGGATGCCTTTTATCGTCTGCGTTTTGAAATCTTGGATATCCTGAAGTTTTTTGATGACCTCCTTGTACTCGCCGACTTTTTCCTGTAATAACTGTAATTTTGAATCTTCGAACGATAGTCGTTGTTCAATCTGGGTGCATTTATCATTTAACTCAGAGATCTTCAGTTGTAGATATCCTTCTTTCATAGAGAATCATCTTCCCTTTAATTTCTGAGGGGGATATAACGGTGTAGTATGATAAATTTCTTTTTCCCTTCTCAGGTTACATAGGGTTTTTTAGTGTTTCCCTTTTTTTTAAAATAAGCAGCCCCGGGCGGATTTGAACCGCCGACGTTGGCTCCAAAGGCCAAAATGTTGCCACTACACCACGGGGCTACATGCGCATACCGGGAATCTCTGAATTTATTTAAGAGTATGCTTTTTCTTTTCTCCTTATTCAGCAGGGTATCATATGAACAAATTTTTTCAGGAAATCATGTACTCTTTTTTTGTTGCTGTTGTTGTATTTTCGCCCAGGTATCCCGCAGTTCAACGGTTCTGTTCAGAATCATCTTCTTATCGGTGGTGTGTGGGTCGACACAGAAATACCCGAGGCGTTCAAACTGGAATCGATCAAAATGTTTTAGCGTACGAACCACCGGTTCTACCTTGCAGGACTGAATGATTGTAAGAGAATGCGGGTTGAGGAACTCTTTAAAATCCTTGTCTTTCTGTCCCGCGGGATCCTGAACCGTAAAGAGTCTATCGTAGAGGCGCACCTCAGCATACTGTGCATGCGGAGCGGATACCCAATGTATCGTTGATTTCACCTTCCGTCCATCTGGTGCGTATCCGCCTTTTGTTGCTGGGTCATAGGTGCATCGTAGTTCAACGATCTCCCCGTTTTTCTTGATAACGTCGTTGCATCGGATAAAATAGGCGTACCTGAGCCGGACCTCACGACCCGGGGCAAGACGATAAAACTTGTTCGGCGGGTTCTCCATGAAATCATCCTGCTCAATATACAAAATTTTAGAAAACGGGACTTTACGTGATCCCATCGTTGGATCCTCAGGGTTATTCACTGCTTCTATCTCCTCTGTTTGGTCTTCTGGGTAGTTCTTTACTACTATCTTTAGTGGATGGAGTACACCCATGTACCGTGGGGATGTTTTATTCAGATCCTCTCGTATGCAATATTCAAGGAAATCAAAATCCACTATACTGTTGATTTTTGCGACACCAATACGTTTACAGAAACCCCTGATCGCGGATGGTGAATACCCGCGGCGGCGCATCCCACTAATCGTCGGCAGTCGAGGATCATCCCATCCGTTCACATGTTTCCCTTCTACTAGCTGCAACAGCATCCGTTTACTCATCACTGTAAACGTTAGATTCAGGCGGGCGAACTCGATCTGCTGCGGATGATACACCCCGAGTTCATCAAGGAACCAATCATATAACGGTCGATGATTCTCAAACTCAAGCGTGCAAATCGAATGCGTAATCCCCTCAACTGAATCCTCAAGCCCATGCGCCCAGTCATACATAGGGTAGATGCACCAGGTGTCTCCTGTTCGGTGATGACTGGCGTGGAGACTTCGATACATGACGGGGTCTCGCATGTTCAGATTCGGATGTGCCATGTCGATTTTTGCTCGGAGTACTTTTTCTCCGTCAGCGTACTCGCCGTTTTTCATCCGCTGAAACAAATCCCGGTTTTCTTCAACGGGTCGATCGCGATAGGGGCTGTTTTTACCTGGTTTCGTTAACGTCCCTCGATTCGTAGTGATTTCTTCGGCGGTTTGATCATCCACGTAGGCTTTCCCTTTTTTCACGAGGTCAATCGCGTAATCGTACATTTGTTGGAAATAATCTGATGCGAAAAACAGTCGATCCTCCCAGTCGAACCCGAGCCATTTCACATTCTCGATAATTGATTTGACGTATTCCTGTTCCTCTTTCGCAGGGTTGGTATCATCGAATCGAAGGTTGCATAATCCCCTGTACTCCTCTGCGATACCGAAATTCAGACAAATCGATTTCGCATGACCAATATGGAGATACCCGTTTGGCTCTGGAGGAAATCGCGTGTGAACCTGGCCTTTATATTTCTTTGTTTTCAGGTCTTCATCGATAATCTCTCGAATAAAATCTTTTGTGACACTCTCAGATGTTTCCATGTTTATCAACTCTTCTTCCTCACCTTATTTGATTATTTCTAGGAGGATTTAGAGACAGCCCCGACCAGATTCGAACTGGTGACTAGAGATCCAGAGTCTCTTATGTTAACCGCTACACTACGGGGCTATAATACGGGATGGTTGTTTTGCAAGGCAGAAGATAAATTCGCTATATATAACCTTTAATATCGTATCAAACCGTGGCTCCTATTTTTTTCTCATCAGAGGCATCTATGGTTTTTTTAGGATTTTGAATCAATGGTTTGATAGGATGTGGATATCGTGACTGATGGTTTCAGCATAGCTGAGACTGGGCAATATTTTTGTTGTGATAATTCGATTGCTCGTTCCAGATGGGTGGTATTGAGTTGATGGCCAGCGAAGATGTAGGTGAGATGAATTTTTGTGAATACTTTTGGGTGAGTCTCGGATCGTTCTGCGGTGATCTGAATCTCAAAACCTTGAAGCTGAACACGTTTTTTTGTTTAAATCGAGATGACGTCACTCCCGGTGCAGCTTCCTAACGCTATTAATACGAGTTCCATGGGGTGTGCAGCAGTGTCTGTACCGGAAACCTCTTTTGGTCCATCAATTACTACAGTATAGTTGCTTTCTGATGTCCCGATGAACAAGAGTCCTTTGACGTGTTTTACTGTTGCTTTCATAGTTCTTTTTCACCTTTTCAGGTAGTATCATTGATTCAGGGTATAACTTCATTGGTGATATAAATAAAAGAGAGGAGTATGAGAGTAAATAGGTTTGAAAACACTGTGTATTCGTGTTCGTAAAGGATTTTCGCGTGAAAAACATTTAAAAAAGGATACGATGTCCCTTTGTACAACATTTGGGCCAGTGGTCTAGTGGTTATGACGTCGCGCTTACAACGCGGAGATCGCCTGTTCAATTCCGGCCTGGCCCACTAAGCTCTCTTGGAGGGTTTTCAGTCGAAACCAAGGTATTTTGGCTGTTTGTTGGTTTTAGCGTGTTTTCCTCTTCGAATTTTTTATTGTATTGGAATTGTTTTTTAAAAGTAACCATTTCCATACTGGTACTACATGAATTATTTTTTTATCTAAGTTGATTTCTTCTTCCTGATCCTGAGTCAATAATAACCCTTCTTTAAGACGAAACGTTGTTAATGCTTCAAGCAAACCTTTCAGTTCTCGATCTCGATTTGTTTCATCGAGTACATAGCAGACTTGTATAGCATAAGTTATTTTTGTTCCATTTTTGATGATAAAATCACACTGCTGGGATCCACTGAAATAATACACTTCTTGCTTTCTTCTTCGGAGATCAATGAATACAAGATTTTCTAACAACCTCCCTTTGTTAAGAGAGATATTCATCCCGCAAACCTGATGAAACACAGGATCGACTACATAGATCTTTTTCGGTGCATTTAGTTGCTTCCTGAGGGAATAATCAAATTTGTGCACTTCAAAAAAGAGATATGAATTGTGGAGGTATGAGATGTACTCTTTGACGGTAATAGCATTTGAAAGTTTTAATGTATTTTTTAAGGAATTATACGTGTACGGAGATGCCATATTGGTTACTAACAGATTGACTAACTCTCGTAGCACATGCTGTTGCTTGATTAGATATCGAGCAACGATATCGCGGTAAAGGATATTTTCATAGATGGTCTTCACATATTCGATATCGTTGTTCTTTAGATACTCAGGGATTCCTCCTTTATTCAGATATTCGTTGAATTGACGAACGAGTAATGCTTTTTTTTCTGTGAGGTAAAACCAATTTTTCTGAGGCGTTATTTGGTGGAGTTGAAGAAATTCATGGAATGAAAAGGGATATACTTCAAATGATTTGTATCGACCGGTTAGTCGTGTTCCAAATTCGTAGCTAAGCAGTGAAGCATTTGAACCAGTTATAACAATTTTTTTTCCTTGATCTTGGAGTCGTCTTACAAAAGTCTCGAATTGAGGTATGTTTTGAATTTCGTCAAAGAAGTATATGGAGGCATTTCTGTATATTTCTAGTAATACTTCGTGCAGGGATTCAAATTCAGAAGCTTGAAAATCAAGAAAACGTTCATCTTCGAAATTTACGTAACAACTTGGTTTGACCTTTTGCATGAGTTGACGGAGAAGGGTCGACTTTCCACTTCGACGCAAGCCCGTAAGAATAAGAATTCTATTATCTGAGGACCAAGGAAGTATCTCATGGATAAGTTCTCGAGGTATTGTACGTTCTTCTCTCATGAGGGTTATTTGTTGTTGTATGAGTATTTGACGAAGGATTTCTTTAGATATCATACTAAATGGTAATTAGTAAAAATATTTAAATGTTTTCATTACTAATTAGTATAAATTCTAAGATATTCATTTGTAAATATTTGGTTTAACAGACCAAATTATAGCATTTTTTTCTGGTTTGCTGGGCCAAATGCAAGCGGGAAAAGAAAAATACTTACAACGCGGAGATTGCCTGTTCAATTCCGGCTTGGCCCATTTTCATTTCCTCCTAATGTGAGGTAAACGAATTTTATTAGAAGGATTTATAAGAACTTTATGAATTATTTATTGAGGAGGAGAACCGGATGGAAAACGAAAAAATTATGATTGGAGGTATTGTTTTTTTACTGATTGTTTCAATGTGCGGATGTCTTTCTTCCAACAATGTGAACGCTGAATACCTTCGAACGAAAATTATTGAAAAATTCAATAATGTTCAGAGTTATACATATCGTTCATCCGGTAATATGACGAGGCCGGGGTCAGATTTACCAGGTTATGGGCTATATTCTTTGAACGGTAACGTTAATGTTCTTCAAAAGCATGTAAAATCCTATATGGACATTGAACTTACAAATGAATTGATTGAATATTATTTGAAGCATAATATCACCATTACTAATGAGACGTTCAATTTTTTTCATCAATATTTTTATTATGAAAATGAAACGCTGTATAAATCCTTTGATAATCGTACTTGGGATGGGACCCAACACGGGTCGTTAAATTGGTATGCCTTTGCGTTCTTAGATCGACAATTTCGTTTTATTTTAGAAAATGCGACGTTATCAAAGTTAGCCGATGAGGCCATCGACGGCTGTACATGTTACACATTACAGGTCACCCCAAAACTAGAAAATCTTACTCTGAAACCTGTATATATGGATTTATTATTCCCGCTCCAAAATGAGAGGAGGAGTATATACTTTCTCTTTGAACAAAATTATAGCACCGATATAAAATATTGGATTGACAAAGATACTTATCTTATAAAAAAAATGTGTATCAAAGCAAGTAACAATTTTACATATTCCTACAATTCAAGTAAGAATATAACCCGACATTCATTGTCAAATTATGAGACGGAAATCTTATTTTATAATTACGACCAAGAAGATTCTGTTGAGTCACCCTGGCAAATATATATACAACAAGCCAGCGAATTACTCAATTATCTAAATTACTCTAATACGAGATTTGGTTTTGGTATGAATCTACCCTATATTTGGATAGTCGATGAAAATAGTATGTACGGTTCGAGTGTTGGTCTGGTTCCTACGTTTTCGTTACGAGATCAATCAATAACCAATCTCTCCTTAATAATCGGCCCGCCCTCACGTTCAAGCGGGAATCTGAGCGAAGAAGTTCAGAATAAATTAATGGATATTGGTGAAAAATTAAATGATACTACCCATTCACAATATTATATAAATTATACCTTAGATAGAAACGGACCTCTAAATGTTAACGGGATGAATGCATACGAATTTGTTACATCGATGACCACGAACAACATCACAATAAAAACAAGGGATCTGTTCATAGAAAAAGATGAGAGATTATTTGATATTCTATTTTATGGTTACGAGGAACTATATAATGAATATCTTCCAGAAATTAATGATTGCATCAACACCTCATTTACAATAATTGCTCCATACTTTGAAATCTATGAAATAAATCTATGAAATATGAGTACTAATACAGACATTATTTTACTTAAGAAAAAAATTGAATTTCATATTTCCTTATGTCGACCTATGTGTAAAAACAAGGTTAGGTTGACGTATCCCCAGATAGGAAGCGGGTAATTCCGGCCTGGCCCACTAACCTCTCTCGAAAGATTTGATGTTAAATCATCTATCGTTGTCTATATAAAAAATAATTCATCTCCTTTGTGTTGAGAATATGAACTATTGATTGTCGTCTAAGTTTTTTATCATCAGACCATAAAAAACTCGTAGGATAAGCTAGAGCGCAAGCAATGAAAAGCACATCGTCAGGATCGATATCTTTAACGATCTCATATGCTTGTTTTTTATATGGAATAAGCGAACTTGTTGGAACGATTAATACTTTTCGTAAGAGATACGAAAGTAATGAGTTAAATTCCTTTGAAGTCATCTTTGATTTTTTCAGAAGTTCTCTTTTATGTTTCTCCATTTCTTCAAAGATATACGATGGAAAAAGAAAGGTTCCTTCATAATCTAAAATCAATCTTCTTGTTAGTGAATCTTTGATGAGTGCGGAAAAAAGAATGTTCGAATCAATAACGATATTCAACTAAGGAACCTCTTAGATGCTGATGCTTTTATTTTTTTATTAAATGTTTTTACATCATCTTCAGTGAGTTTGCTTTTTCGTGCAAGTTTCTCAGCCATTTGAAGAAATTCTAATTTTTCGATAATGGCTTTTCGTGCGATTTCACTCCATTTCACTTCAGAGAAATGTTTCATTTGTTTATGAATAGTATCTGGTACTGAAAGAGTTATATTTCCCATACATATCACTACAAATAAATATGTGTGTTCACATATTTAAACATTTCTTATTGAAGCTCTTTATCTTACAATTCGTCTATAATAGTTTTATAAGATTGTTGAAAAATCAATAACTAACATCGGAAAGATATTTAGATATAAAGAGGGAGCATACCATATCTATGCCGGCAAACAGATCGCAAATGCAGCACATTTTGAAAATATAGAAAAAGTAAGAGTAGATTATTATCCTATTGATAAAAAGATCGTGATTAGAAAAATAACGGAATTATAAAATTATCATAAAACTTTAAAATTTTTAATTTTTAATAACATAAAAAAGTAACATGTTAGAAAAATATAAATTCTAATAACAGATAGTTTTTTATTGAAAGGATGGGAAAATACGAACTGGAAAGAATTCTTTAAACCAAATATAAAAAAGATTCTATTTACTGCCGTATTTTTTTTCTTAATTGGAATTTGGTTTGTTTTTCCAATATTGAATATTTTGTTACCCAATAGCGAGGGTTCATTTGGGATACGAATTTTAGTTTTAATAATATCATTCATCCCTCCTGTATTTCTTGCATATATATTAGGTAGTTTTTATTTGATATTAGCTGAAATGATTACCAAAAAAGTATCATTGTTAAAATTCAATGAAAAAAAAATTGCCTTAGGAATTGGTGTGTTTGTATTTGCTGTTTTTTTCCATGGCATAACGTATAGCTTGAATTTCCCGATCTTAAGAGTTATTGATTATATCCTTCTTCCATATATGTTGGTTACTGACATCTGGATGCGTTATGTGTCTCACCCGTATCTATATACTCTTCCTCCGGGAGCAGGTTTTGATATTACTTTTTCAATATCAGACATTATAATTTTAATACTATTTTTTGCCCTTAGTATCATTTATTGGTATGCAATAGGATGTGTAATTTTTTATTATTTTAAAAAATTCAAAAATAGAACTTTAAATGAAGATATGTCAACCAATAAGTAAAAACAGGGGAAGGTTGACGCACCTCCAGATAGGAATAGAGCAATATCGGCCTGGCCCATTTTTAACAAGTAGAAAAAAAATTATTGAAAAAACATTTTTAAAGAAAGAGAAGATGACAAGGTAAAGGGTTCTTAAATGAAATTAAATAAACCATTAAAAATTGAAGGTATTTTTTTAGGGATCTGTATTGTTTTAATTATCATTGGTATTGCAATGTATTTTACAAATCAATACACTACATCTCATGGAGGACTTAATTTGTGGTTTGTATTCGTTTATGTCACAACTTCTCCTCTGTTTATTATTCTTGTAATTGCCGCTTTAATATATTGGTTCTGGAGAGTAAAAAAATATCAGACTAAAGCATCAGATTAACGCATTATTATCTGTTGAAAATGTAATTGCGACCTAGCTTATTTTTTGGTATTAGGATAATAAATTAAAAAAAGAGAGTTAAGGATATGGCAAAAGTGTATATCCTTAATCATATTGTTTAATTAGAGATGATGATCGTATGTTTTCGAATTTGGCTGTATCGTTTAATATCCGCCATTCTTGTTCTGCGCCATGGGCGATTTCATCCCAGGAGTAGATAGGTTGGGCACTGATGGTGATGACTCCTTTGATTACGAGTTTTTCGTTTTCAAAGATGAGTATCTCAACTTTGTAGCTATTATTGGATAGAACGAGTGGTATCTCGATTTCTGCTGTTGAATCTGCTGCAATGTTTCCTATTGTAACCGTGTTTTTGTATACCGCAAGATTATCACTGGTCTCAATCACATAGGCGGTGGCTTTTATGTTTCCTGATTCTTTTGTCCATATGTTTGTTAAATACAGTGTACATGTTATATTGACCGTGTCATTGGTTTCATCGGTTTTCAGAAGATAGGTTGCATCAACAAAAAGATGCTCTTCTGGAAAAACAGGTTCCGCTCTTATTCTTAAAATCATTGCTGCAAAGATACCGACGACGATGATTATGATCGCCACTATCGTGATGACGAGTACTCCAGCTTTTTTTGTTTTTGGGTTCATTTCCATAGAAATCACAATTTTTATTTATACTTAAGAATATATAAAGGGTGGGAAAATGTTCGTAAAAATACGAACAAAAACCAGTAATATTTAAATCATGATAACCTAATTGAGATTGAAGAATGACAAAAATATCACTTGAACTTGAGGATATCAAAGCATTAGCATCTGACTCCAGACTCGAGATTCTCAAAGCTCTTGATGGAAAAAAACTGAATTTACAAGATGTGACCAGGATTACAAAGCTCAACAAAGCAACACTTCATGTCCATTTATCAAAACTTCTCGAGGCCGGGTTCATCAAAAAGAAAGAACGAGAAGGACATAAATGGGTCTACTATCAACTCACCTGGAAAGGAGAATGCCTCCTGCATCCAGAAAACACGAGAATCGTCGTCCTTTTTAGTATCACCTTTATTTCACTATTCGCAGGAATCATCCAATTAATCAACTATGCTAAAGGAGCCATTGTAGGAGTTGCTCAGACGTTACCGAACGAAGAAACGACACAAATCTTTGCTATCCCCAGAACTGTTAATGCGACCTCAGCGTATCAAAATGTATTTCAAAATATAGCAAATGTTCCTACCCACAATCAGACACTCCTACAGTTATCCCAAGCACTCAACAGCAACGCTGATATCAAAGGACTTGTGGGTAACACGTTTTCAGATGAAGCAATCCAATGGTCTGCCGCTCCAGATAGCACTAATCTTGTAGCCTCAATCCAAGATCCTACCTTACTCTATCTTGGTCTCGTGTGTCTCACGATCTGTGTTATCTTTTTAAGCATAGGCCTTTGGAGACTATGGAAAAATAGAATACCAGAACTCTAAAAACATTTATGATAAAACCATTATAACCTACGTAAGGATCGTATAGGAAAAAAATAATTCTCGGTTTTTAATCTCCGTCATCGGGATCCCAGAAATCAGGGAAATCGGGGTGAGGTCTTGGTCGTTCAGGTTCTGGTGATATAGGCGTCTTCATAGGTAATCCCTTCATTCACGGTTTTTTATCTGAGTCTCTACTATTATAAGTGCATTTGTATATTTATTATCTTTTCTATCGAAAAAAACAGGTACCAACCCTCAAAAAAAAGAATACGAACTATTCTTCTCCTAGCAACAACCTAATCAATCATTCATCTTTCAATTTAATACTGCATAACGCCATCGCCAGAGACACATCCAACTTACTCGTTAACGGCAGCAACCGTGACACTACCTCTTCCTCGAACACATTCGTAGGTCTCCGGCATAACAATAAATCCCTATCTCGATGAAACAAATCAGCAATCTCACAACATTCCTCAGAATCCAACTTCCTTTCTTTCAGAACATCCACTTCTTTCTCCCAATATGAAATAAACTCTTGAAGATCCTGCATCCAGGTTTCATCACTACCTGTTATCATAGAAACTCCCTGATAACTCATAGGAGATAGTACTACATAAAATTTTGTATACACACGACCCACAGAAGGAAAAAAATAGGCAATACCTCCTATTCATCTCATCATATTCCTTACGTTCCTTACGAACGCAGAAAATTACATAAACGCCTCCAATCTCCATACTCGAAACACAATCATAAAAAATACGTACGATAGAGCCCCGTGGTGTAGCGGTCAATCATTCGGGATTCTGGATCCCGCGACAGTGGTTCGAATCCACTCGGGGCTATCACTCCCGACTCCTCTTTTTGATACAAAATGTGGTTACTCAAGCATCGTTACGGTCACCGAGTCACCTATCTCAACCAACGCACCCTCTGTCCGCTTCCCGATACTACAATTCACCACCGTTGTACCACCAGTTTTCGTCACACCCGGGTCCTCATGGATATGCCCACACAAGACCAGACGAGGCTGACACGCATCAACCAAAGCACGCAACGCTTTACTCCCCGCATGATGACCAATAAACACCCGATCCTGCAATTTATATGGGGGAACATGTGTCACCAACACTGACTTGTTATTCAACACTTCCTCAATCGGCTTCTGTCCACCATCCACTGTAATAAGGATATCCGCTCCTGGATACAGCGGCGTACCCCCGACACCGATAAACGGAACACCCTTCTTCACCATCCGCCGTAAATCAATATTACTCGCTGAAATCGCTTCACCAACATCACCCGAATCAATATTACCTGGAACCGCCAATACATCAACCGGGATCTGATTCAGAAAACTCTTTGCAACCTCCCCCGGCCCAAACTGAGTAATGTCCCCACAAATCACCAAAAGATCAGGAGTATACTTCTCAATGTTTTTCAAAACAATATTCACCCGAAACTGAGCACCATGAAGATCAGCTACCGCAAGAATTTTCAACGACATCTATCTTGGTCTGAATACATAAACACATAAAAAAACTTCCTACGATACCCTACCGTAAGAACAAGACAAGACAGAGAAAATGCGACCATCATTCTCTCCTGCCATATAGCATACTGATCAATTCTTTTGTTGCCCTTCTTTAAAAAAAATCTCGGACAACTTCTCAACGAACTCTGGGCTAAACTCCATCCAACCCCTACGCTCCTTTCTCCAAATCGTATATCCTGAAGAACGTATAAATATTTTACTTAAAAACAAGGTTTTTCACCACTCGATTTCCTATTGATGAGGACAACCGAAAAAAAACAGCCTTAATAAAAAAAATTTTTCGGTTCTATGACGTGATAAAGACAGGAACATTTTAATACCACCTTCCTTGATAAAGGATGAAAACTTACAAAAGAAAGAAAACAGAAGGAGAAACACCATGGCGACTGAAGAACAAATCACAAAAAACTTAACACTCATCGAATACTACAAGGAACAACTCTCAAACCTTGATCTTCAATTGCAGTACCTACAAGCCGCAGTTGTAGATTACCAAAAAGCGAAAGTCAGCATAGAACAATTAGATAACACGGAAGGCAAACCCGAGATTCTGGTACCCGTCGGCTCAGGGATTTTCATTCGTGGAGCAGCCACAGATACTGGGAAAGTCCTCATTGATATCGGGGCCAGTATCGTCGCAGAAAAAACCGTAGAAGATGCGATAAAAAAAATTGATGACCGGATTGAGACTCTGCAAAAAAACCAGGAGAAACTCTACTCGATGGCGCAACAGATGCAACAGGAGGCTACCGAATTATCTAACAAGACACAGGATATGCTTGCAGAGCAGAGAAAATAAAGATTCACTAAATTTGGGGTAATAGAGAGATGTTTAATTTTTTAAAGAAAAAACTGAAGCGATTCGAGGAACGAATAGAGGCAGAGTTAAAAGCTGAATTAAAAGAAGAAAAAAAACAAGAAACACCTCCAATAAAACCCCCCGTTGTATCTCCAAAGGAAGAACAGAAAACACTAGCGACTCCAGTACGACATCTGGAAAAAAAAATACGCGAAAAACCAGTACCACCTCCTGTGAGTAAGGGGAGACAGGAGCGCGAGCAGCAACTTGATAAACAGATTGAGGAAAGCATTGAGACTGAGTTGCAGCGGATTGTTCAGACCCGGAAGAGTATTGAAGAAGCGGTGCAGACTGAGAAAAAAACAGGGTGGGGTATCGATGAGAAAAAACTGGATGATTTACTCTGGGATTTGGAGATGGACTTGTTAGAATCCGATGTCGCGTATTCCGTGATTGAATCGATTAAGAAGGATATCAAGGAGGAGTTGAAGCATGCACAATCTCGTTCTCAGATTAGTGAGTTTGTTGAGGCGGTATTAAAAAAATCTATTGCGAATGTGTTAACTGCGAATAATTTTGATTTTGTTGATTTTATTGAGAAGCGGAAGAAACCTGTGGTGATCATGTTTGTTGGGGTGAACGGGACTGGGAAAACCCTTTCGATAGCAAAGATCGCGTATATGCTTAAGAAACAGGGGAAGACGTGTGTGATGGCTGCGGGTGATACGTTCCGTGCGGGCGCGATTGAGCAGTTGCAGATTCATGCGGATAATCTTGATGTGAAAGTGGTGAAACATGGTTCTGGTGCTGATCCTGCCGCGGTTGCGTTTGATGCGATTGAGCATGCAAAAGCAAAACACAAGGATGTTGTTCTTCTGGATACGGCGGGTCGGATGCAGACGAACTCGAATCTGATGGATGAGATGGCAAAGATAAAGCGGGTGGCGAAACCTGATATGATTATTTTTGTTGGTGACGCGCTTTCAGGGAATGATGCGGTAGAGCAGGCGAAACGGTTTAACGAGATAGTTGGTATTGATGGAGTGATTCTGACGAAGGTTGATGCGGATGCGAAAGGAGGGAGCTCCTTGTCGATTGCGTATACGATAGGGAAACCACTCTTGTTTATTGGTGTTGGCCAAAAATATGAGGATCAGATCCCGTTTAACGCGGAGTGGATGGTGCAGCATATTTTTGGTAAAAACACGTAACTTTTTTTTAGAAAGGGTTAGACTTGTATGGTTGTTCCATCAAAGGGTTGACCCGTGATTGCTTTTTCGAGTTGATCAAGGCGTCTACCGTTTACGATGAGTGTGGTGAGTCCGGCTCTTTTGATGATCTCGAGTGAGGGTGCATCGATTGCGATGTGTTTTCCTGCGGATTTCCATGCGGTTCCGTATTTCTGTATTAGCTCGTCAATGTGGATTACTTTGAGTTGTCGTGCATCCGGGTATTTGTTCGGGTCTTTATCGTAGATTCCGTCGACGTTGGTCGCGTTTATGAACCGGGTTGCTTTGGTTTTTTCTGCGAGCTCTGCTGAGACCATGTCGGTGCTGTGACCAGGAGTAGTCCCCCCCATGATGATGAGGTGGTGTTTGAGGTTTTTTGCTTCGTCGGTTGTCTGAGGAATCTCGGAGTTTGCGTTCTGGAGTAAGTTGGCGAGGAGTTTGGCGTTGACGCGGGTGATGTCTATCCCAAGTGAGTCCAGTGTGTCTTCCTGTATGCCGAGGGTTCGTCCTAGGTGGATGTAGTCTCGTGCGACTCGTCCGCCACCAACGACGATATAGAGTTTGTATTCTGCACTAATTTTTTGGAGGAGGATCGCAAGTTTTTTCAGAAAATCAGGGTCTGCTTCTTTAGAGAGAAGCACGGATCCTCCTATGGAGACGACCACGGTTTTCATAACAACCTGATATAGAGTTTTTGATTTATTATGCTTGTTCACTGCAACGCAATAAAAAAAAGTGATGGTGTGGGGTTCTAGGCTACTTCAACGCCACCAACTTGGCCTTTTTTCTGATCTGTGCCTAAGTGTACTTGTGGTAATGGTATCGGTGGTGGTAACCCGAGGTCTTTGGCGATGCCTACTGCTTCGGGGACGCAGGTATGCATCACTGCGGTATGGAGTTGACTCGCGACTTGATCAGGCATTTTATGGGTTTCATTCCATTTCTCAGCAAGGTTTTTCACGTCGTTATATTCGTACAGCAGGACTCCATCGATTTTGATCATCCCGATAGGGCCATAGCTTGCCGTGTACTGGAACTCAATCGTAGCGACGTCGCCGTTCGTATAGGAGACATGGGTGATGGTGCTGTTATGGTCGATACGGATCTGTCGCGGTTTCTCATTTAAATCAGTGTATCGTCGTGCTTCAATGGATTTCAGTTGAATATTTTTTATTTTCATGGTCTTGATCATAACAGATTTCTTCTTTTTAGTTCTTTCGTTTACACATATTCTCTGATATCTATTCATTCATGGAGTACGTTTTACTGGAACGATATCGGATTCCCCTCCTATTAGATATACTACAAAGTAGTATGTCCTCCTTAGGAGACAGAGATAGAAAATTACATAAGTAACAATGAGATAAGCAAGGAATTAGATGAAGAAACTCTTGATACCCGTCTTCCTTGTTATCCTCTGCTTCGGGGTCCTTGTTCCTACGGGGAACGCTGAGGTCACTATTCTGATGGTGAATAGTCATACGATCACGGTCACGACAACCAATACTGGTTTAAACGTTGTCGAAGACTTAACCGTGAAAAATATTTGGACAAAACCTTGTGATACGCTCGAGTTCTGGATACAACAAAATGCAGACGAGGTGAGCATCCTTGCAGTGGAAAATAATATCCCGCTCCCGTCGACGATCTCTGGTAATGTGTATTCCTGCAATCTCACGTTTCTGAATTTATCCCTCGTCAGTGATCAAACCATGACCTTGCGAGTCACCTACACGCTTCCAAAAACCAGTGAGGTCTATCAAAAAACTACTTCCTATGATACGACTTCGTTCATCGTCCTCTTCAATAAGAAAGAGCTTTTCCGTAGTGGATCACTCGCAGCCGGTTCCTCACTACAGGTTCTCTTGTATCAACCTTCTGAGGCACCGGTGAATATGACGTACCTCCTCATCCTTCTTGTTCTGGTTATCCTCCTTATCACGGTCGCTTTACTGTTTCTGGGGAGACATCGGAAAAAAACTGTTCGTTCATCAGGAGTGGAATCTGAAGAACTGCTCACTACACAAAAAAACCTTCTTCTTACCGTGTTAAAAGAGGTTGAGAAACAACATCGTGCGAAAACCATCTCTGATGAAACCTATACGAAACTAAAAGACGAATATAAACAACAAGCAGTACTTGTGATGAAAAAACTTGATGATCTCGAGAAAAAACGTTAGAAATCAAAGAGACTCGGTTGCTTCATTTCCGCCTTCTGTTCATGGTTTTCTTCTTTTTTCTCCTGCTCTGATGAACCCACTGTTTCTAACATGCTCTGAGTCTCATCAACATGTTCACAAAACTCAAGGATTTCTTTCAACTTCGACGCATGCTCAGATCCTAAGAGAAATTTGATTTCGCTCTCAGTCAGATCAAGTCGTTGTTTCATGATGCAGGCGAAACGGGTATCATGACAGAACACGTTTTTAAACTGAGGAAAAAAGATCTCTTTACTTTTCTTCTTGGAGTTATGCATATACCGCCCTAGTTTCATCGCAAGAGCATCCCGTACCTCCCGTTGTCCTTTACTTTGTTTCATCTCCTTCATCCATTGAGGGGGAGCATATCGGACTGGGCTATACGTGTGGGTTTTCGCTGTAGTGACACCCCCTGTCATTAGATCTGATGCGTACGACCATAACCCATAGTATCGTCGACGGTAGACTCGACCGAAGAACACATCTGCTTTCGACACCATTTCATACCCGCGCGCCAGGTCAGCAACCATCTGATACTGTCGAGGGAGGTTCTCAGCGATCCAGAGTAAAAACGTTGTTGGTTCGATGTCTACACCGTCACATACACCCCGGACACTTTTCAGCGTATCACCAGTGAATACATCTCGAACCGCATCAAAAATAAGTTTATCCCGATCCCGGTACCCGAGTACCTCCACTGAGCTGATATCTATCTTACCCCGGCCCAGACTCAGAGACTGAAGATCATTGACTGCGGAGCGGACATCACCGTGACAACGCTCAGCAATGAGCTGTAACACTCTCGCTTCCACTGTCAGATTCTCCTCCCGACAAATCCGCCTCAACAATTCCACAATCTGACGATCACCTACTTGATAAAACGGGATCACCAAACACAGATCCTTAAACCCCTCCCCGCCACCACGAACTAACGCATAATAATCATTCACAATCAAAATAATCGGCTGACTCGTCATCCGGATCGTCTCAAGAATCGCTTTCTTCCCACCACGATCACTCAAATCCGTCATCCCGGATGATCTCGCTGATTTCTCAACCCGCTCATACAGATTATCAGCCTCATCAAGAATAATCAGCTTCCTACCACCCTGCTGCGAGGAGAGAAACCGCCCCTGCGTATCAAACGTCTCATGGATGGCACCAGATGTTGCGACTTTCTTAATCATCACCGCATTCCGAGCATCAGAAGCATTCAGTTCAATGGATATCCAACCGAACTCAGAGGCTAACGCAAGCGCACTACTCGTTTTCCCTGTACCTGGTTTCCCAGAGAGAATCACCGCGCGTTTCTTCGGCACCCCTGAACTCGTCCATCGACGCGCCCACGTTCGCAGGGTAGCAAGCGCCTGCTCATTCCCTACTACATCGGTAAGCGTTTTTGGTCTGTACTTCTCCGTCCAGTCATCCATTACTACTGAGGAAGAAAACTAGGGTATTTTAAGATTTGTTTTCATAAAACAGACAAAAAAACAAGGGAAAATATATATAGGGATAAACAGCACTATATTATAAGATAATTATGATAAAACGACATCTCCCCAGATATTTCACAATTCTTGTGTGTACAGTATCCTTTTTTTCAACCATTGGATATGGTGGGCTCTCACAAAATGTAGAGAACGAATTCAATATTCAGGAAGCCATTAACAATGCTCATCAAGGTGATATCATCATCGTCCCTAATGGGACGTACCCTGGCGGCATTGATTTTCTCGGAAAAGCAATCACCCTGAAAAGCCAGTATGGTCCAAAATACTGTATTATTGATGGTAATGAAATCCAATCTGGTGTTCGATTCAACAATAGTGAAGGACCACGATCTGTTCTCCAAGGATTCACCATTACCCGTTGTCAGGCAGTAAATAGTAAAGAATGTGGTATCTACCTAGGACAATACGCAGCTCCTACCATTCGGAACTGTATTGTCACAGGGAATACCGCTAGAAGCGACTCACTAGAATTCGAGGCAGCGGGAGCAGGGGTGTTTTGCGATCGTTTCTCCTCACCAACACTTGTTGAATGTACGATTTCTCATAATACACTCATTAGTGCGTACAATGGATATACAGAGGGTGCTGGTCTCTGCTCATTCTATGCATCACCAACACTTATGCGATGCTGGGTTGTGGATAACACGGTCTACGCTATGGGATATGGTGGAGGAATGGGTGGTGGCATTTCAGGTTTTTATGGTGGGCAGATAACACTCCAAAGCTGTATGATAGTAAACAACACCGTCACCGGTGTGGGGTCTGCATATCATATGGGCGGTGGTCTCTGTGTTCGCTATGGAACACTTGCACTGATACAAGGTTGTACATTTTCAGGAAACCACGTGGTCATTAGTGGTTGTCCGTACCAATCCTTTGGTGGAGCCCTCTATGTTGGTGAAGGAGGAGACGCATGGATACGAAATACGATTCTCTGGAACAACCTCTGGGGTGATGAATCGCAGGAGATATTCATAAGCGATCCTTATACAAGCACACATGTGAATATCAACTTCAGCGTCATAGAAGGGGGAGAAGAAGGTATTATCATACTCAACGCAACCTATCATGAGGACATTCTGGTTTACGGGACCATGAATCTGGTCAGTGATCCACTGTTCAGAGACCCTGTACGTCATGATTTCCATCTCACCCTGAATTCACCTTGTGTTGACGCAGGAGAACCGTTCACCTGGCAAGCGGTGAGTCCCACGATTTACAGTGCGGGAAAAGATATCGATGGAAACCCTCGGTTCATTGATATTCCCTGGATTCGTTACCCTGGCCGTGGGCCTCTTGATATTGGTGCTGATGAAGTACTCCTATCGAATATGGGCTGATACCTAAACCACAAATAAAACATTTTCTTGTTTCTTTTTTTTCATCATAATCTTTTTATTAACCTGGTTATTTCCCCTTCCGTATATGCGGGGATGGCCCAGCCCGGCAAGGCGATGGATTGCTAATCCATTGGTCTCACGACCTCGGGAGTTCAAATCTCCCTCCCCGCGCTAATTATTAACACGGTTATTTAACAGGAGAAAAATACAATATTTATTGGTTGATTGGTACTTAAATCCCAACGGAAGTATGCTATTTATTAACATACAGATTTATGAAAGAATATACACAACTCTGAGGACTTTTCCCAACTTTCCTTATCCATCTACAGACCGACAGATACTATTTTATCAGGGAAATTAATACTTTCATTTATCCCCTATAATGATATTTATAGGATAGGAGATACTATCCCAATGATGTTAAACAACAGACAAAAATGTTTGTATTATTTTTTACGAAAATCTGATTGTTGTTCAAAAATGCAACTTGCAAAAATCTTCTTCCTGATTAGTCATGAGAGTAATATCAATGAAAGAGGGAAATTTTATAGTTTTATCCCTTATAAGTTTGGACCATACTCTTTCGAGTTATTCCATGACGTAGAATTGATGGAGCAAGAAAAAATAGTAGAATCTAATGGAAACAACATTACATTCGTAGGGGACAGTAAAATACCTGTTGAGAGTGCCCCAATCATTGATCAATACTTTGAAAACTATTTTTTCATAAATGAAAGAAAATTGATAAACATCGTGTATGAAAAATATCCTGATTATACGATTTTTAGTAAAATCAAAAAAAAGAAGGAATATATCAGGGATTTAACAGGTGTGTACACGATTGGCTATGAGGGACGGTCGGTTGATGAATTTTTACTGAAAATAATTGATGAAAAAATCCAAATCCTTACTGATATTCGGAATAATCCCTGGAGCATGAAATATGGTTATTCAAAACAAAATCTCGAAGTATTTTGTGATAAACTAGGAATCAATTACATGAGTATGCCATCTCTTGGAATTCCAAGTGCACTGCGGAAAAATTTGAATGAGAAAGAAGCGTACAAAAAACTGTTCACTATGTATCGTACATATCTTGGAAAGAAAGCAATAGAGATTCAAGATTTAAAACGACTGTCAGAAAAACATAGAATTGCCCTAATGTGTTTTGAGAGGAATCCAGATTATTGTCATCGCGGAGTTCTAGGAAAAGAATTAGAAAAATTAGGTGCAGAGGTCGTATTCAATTGACATGGCAGAAAAAGAAAGTGACAGTAGTAACAAAAGCATATCCTGAACATAGTAAAAGACATGGCACAGTAGCATGTACGGCAGGGATAACTGAAGATGGAGAATGGATCCGTCTGTATCCAATTGATATGAGACATTTTATCGGCTTTGATAAGATTTCAAAATTTGATATTATCGAAGTGGAATGTTCACCTGATCTGGATAAGCTTAGTAGAAAAGAAAGTCATAAAGTAAGACCTGAATCCATCAAGATAGTCGATGAAAGTTTGACACGACCGAAAGCTGATTGGAAAAAACGAAATCAAATCGTTTTACCTATGCTTTCGAAATCCATTGAGCAATTACAAGAATCATATGAAAAAAACAAAACATCCCTCGGATTGATCAAACCTCGTGAATTGTTCGATTTCGTAAAGACTGAAGACTTACTAATCTACGAAAAAGATAGCTGGTCTTTTACCGTAAATCTGGATGGTGTACGAATACCGAATGTTTCGAAAATACCGCACATCTTCCAATACCGTTTCAAATGTTCGGGATGCACTGATAGCGAACATGTAATGCAATGTGAGGATTGGGAGCTCTTTGAATCATATCGTAAGTGGGGAGAACAATATGGTAATACCGACCTTCTTTGGGCAAAACTAAAAGAACGATATTTCGCATGGATGATAGAGAAAAGAGATCTCTATTTTATTATGGGTACCCATTCTCAATATCCAACATGGTTTATCATTGGAATATATTACCCGCCAAAAAATAGCAAATAAAAAACCGCTCAACAGATATAAAATCAACAAATATGTTAACAAATACGAGTCCGAATCTCCCTTCCCCGCGTAATATTCATCAATACGTTAATGCGCATGAAAAAGATTATATAACACAATAACAGAATTTTCGCTGTTTTGTCCTACAGGCTTTTAACATATATTCCGTAATCCCTCCAGCGGCTTTACTAGGTCTTTTTTCAGAATAACGCTCTATATATTTTAGGTCAATGATACTTGTTAAAACCTTTTGATTTAATCCTTACCGAGTTGCTTGGTTCTTTCAGACGGACAACAAAATGGTTATCCATCGGCTCGCTGTTTAAAGGATTTCTATTTCAACGATTTGGTTATCCTTTTTATAGCTTCGTCAATGTTTTCTAAGGATGTTGCATACGAAAATCTGAGGTATCCTTCGCCGTATGGGCCAAAGGCAGTTCCAGGGAGCGCTGCGACTCCTGCTTTATAAAGGAGATGATTAGCGCATTCTTGGGAGTTCATACCTGTTTCTTTGATGTTGGGACAGGTGTAAAAGGCGCCTTTTGGTGAAAGGCAGTGAAAACCGGGGATGGAGTTTAATCCGTTGACGATTGCATTTCTTTTTTTAGTAAATCGGGTCATCATCTCGGTGATGAATCGTTGATCTCCGGTTAATGCTTCGATGCCTGCCCATTGTGTAAAGGCGGCTGTGCAGGAGAAAGCGCTTACGAGGAAATCTTGAAGTCGTTCTGCCATTTCGGGTGGGGCTATTATGTAGCCGAGTCGCCAGCCTGTCATCGCGTAGTATTTTGAAAATCCGTCTAATAAAATGGTTCTTTCTTTTGCTTCATCGCGGGCAGTGGGGGTATAGTGTTTGGTGTCGTCGTATGTCATTTTTGAGTATATTTCATCTGAGACAATGAAGATATCGTGTTCTTCTGCAAGTTCAGCAATTTCGTCTAGTTCGTTTTTTGTCATGACGGATCCGGTAGGGTTTTGGGGGGAGTTGATGATAATGAGTTTTGTTTTTTCTGTTATCCTTTTTTTGATATCATCAGGGTTCATTCGGAACTCGTTTTCTTCTAAAAGCGGTATGGGTATTTGTGTTGCTCCGAGATATGACGTTACTGATCCGTATGTGGGATAGCCGGGGTCTTGATAGATGACCTCGTCGCTAGGGTTTACGGTGGCGAGCATGGAAAAAAAGATCCCTGGTTTTAGACCGGGGGTAATCACTACTTGCTCAAGATCGGGTCTGTATCCTCTGGTTTTTTCAATTTCGTCTTGGATCGCTGTTCGTAATTCCAATAACCCTGCAGGTGGAAGGTAATGTGTTTTTTTCTTTTGAATAGCTTTGATTCCGGCGTCAGCGATGTTTTTTGGGGTTTCTATGTCTGGTTCTCCGATTTCAAAATGAAGGATGTTTTTCCCTTGTCGTTCTAGTTCTTGAGCTTTTGCGAGCACTTCAAAGGCTGCTTCTCCGTAGATCCTGTTTGCTCCTTTACTGAGTTGTGCCATAGTATCTCCTTTAGCTATTTGGTATATTTTTCAAGTCCGAGTTCTTTGATTTTTTCAGGGGTAGGTATGCCGTTGTTATCCCACCCGCGAAGTGTATAGTACTCCTGCATACTGTGCTGAAACTCGCCCTCAGGTATAACAATGTTTTTTGCGGGTCCTTTGGTAAAATTATCGTTGAAGAACCGAGGCGGTAAGGTGTCGGTAGTTGAATCAAGTCCTTCTCTGAGGTTGAATAATCTGACGAGATTCCAGATTCGCTCCCCAGCTTTTAAATAACTTTGAACGGTATGGTCAAATCCTGTTGCCAGGTTCCAGAGGGCTACACAGTCCTGTTCGGAAATAGGGGCGAAGTCACAGAGAACCAACGAAAAGAATGCTGCACGTTCGTCTTGTATCTTTTTTACTAACGCTGCTTTCTTGGTGAAGGAGAACCGTTGGTAATCCGGGTTGTTGAGTTCTGTAGTAACAGTCCATGCTCGTTGATGGCATCCTCCTCGATCAGATGTTGCATAGGCTAGGCCCATACCGAAGCTTCCGCGTGGATCGTACCCAGGGATTTCTAGTCCTTTCACATGCACGGCTAATTGTTCAGCTTGTTTACCGAGTTTCTGTGCCGCTGTCCGGACGCCTTCCGCAAGACTTGTGCAGACCCTTGTTTTTTTATAGGCAATATCTTCCATAAGTGTTGCTAACTCTTTGGTTTTACCCCAACCGATAGAAGTGCCTCCAAGATCTTCACGGGTGATGATGCCTTTTGTATATGCTTCAATAGTAAATCCGAGTACGCCACCAAGGGAGATGGAATCAAAACCAAGTTCATTACATCGTTTGTTGAGATAGGCGACTTCTTCGATGGTACGAATCCCAAGGTTCGAACCCATGAGCGCAATGGTCTCGTATTCTGGTCCTACAAGAGTTACTCCTTTGTAGGGCCCAGATTTTATAGAAGATTTATTCCAACACGCGATAATACAGTTAAAACAGGCGCCTCCCTTGTCAACAATACGGTTCTGCATCGACTCAGCGTTGATGGCTTCACCATGCTCGAAGGTTCCTTCTTGGTAGTTTCTTGTAGGGATAAATCCCCAGTCGTTGACCGGTTTCACCAAGTAAGGAGTTCCAAATTTTCTTCGTATGGGAACAAAACCGTTATTCCGGATTTTTTGAAGGACTTCTTGTGCTTTCTCTTGGAATCCTTCTGCATCATGTACGGGGATTTTGTTGTTTCCGCGGAGCGCTATGGCTTTGAGGTTCTTGGATCCCATGACTGCTCCGGCTCCACCCCTTCCAGCGTGGCGATGTCCGTCTACGGTGATAGCTGAGAATTTAACAAGGTTTTCTCCTGCGGGCCCGATGAGCGCTGTTTTTACGTTTCCTTCTTGTCTTTGAAGCCATTCGTGGGTGTCCAAACATTCTTTTCCCCAGATGTCTTTGGCGTCTTTGAACTCGACGGCATCATTGTTGATTGTTATATATAGGGGTTTATCAGCTCGTCCGGTGAGGCTGATGATATCCCATCCTGCTTTTTTTTGTTCGACGGCAAAGCTTCCGCCGAAATGAGAATCTAGGAATAAACCGGTTTGTGGGGATTTGGTTACTATAGTTCCCCGGCCAGAGGTTTGTGCTTTGGTTCCAGTGAGTGGTCCGGTGGTAAGCAGGAGTATGTTTTTTGGTGATAACGGCTCTGTTTTTCTTGGAAGGTTATCAAAGAGAAGTTTGGCTCCTAGTCCTTTTGCTCCTATGAATTGTTTAGCATCATGGAGATCGGTTTTTTGGGTTGCTATGGTACGGTTCGTAAGATGTATCGTGAGTATGTTGCCTGTGTATCCCCCAGTCATACGTTCACACTTCTTTCATCTCAACACTATTCTTTTTATTCGGTTGTTTCTTTTGTGAGATGCGATTAATCGTGAGAAGATCTATAAGAAGGGCAAATCCTGTTTGGCGGCGACCTGCACCGGGTCCGACGATAGTAACTGGTCCTAGTTCATCGGTTAGGTAGGTTAACGCGTTTGTGGCATCGTTTATTCCTGTAAGTGGGTCGCTGAGTGGTAGTTTTTCTGGCCATACTTTGGCTTTCACAGAACCATCGCGTTGTATCTCAGCGTTGCCGATGAGTTTCCATCGTTTTCCTTCTGTTTTTGCTGCGGCGATATCTTTTGTGGTGATTTCGGCGATGCCTTTTCTTTGGACGTCGTCCCAGCTGATTTTTTTTCCTAATACGACCGTGGTTAAAATAACTACTTTTCCTAGCGTGTCCCATCCTTCGACGTCTCCGGTGGGGTCTGCTTCTGCGTATCCTAATTGTTGGGCTTTTTGTAACGCGTCCTCATAGGACATTCCTTCTTCCATGCGAGTGAGAATATAGTTGGTGGTTCCGTTGAGGATGCCTTTGAATCCGGTGATGATATTCCCTGCGAGAGTGTAGTGGGCAAGGTTTAAGGCGGGGGTGCCTGCTAGGACAACGCCTTCGAATCCGTAGTGGACATGGTTTGCCTCAGCTATCTTAAGTAATTCTTTTGCTTGTTTAATGACGGGTCCTTTGTTTGATGATACGACGTGTTTGCCGTGTTGGAGGGCGGTTTTTACGTGTGTTATTGCTGGTTCTCCTGTTTTGACGTCGGTGAAGGTAACCTCAATGATGGTATCTGCGTTGGTTTCGGTAATCGTCTTTAGACTATTCATTCCTTTTATTCCGGTAGGGTATTCATCCAGTTTTTTGTTGTTCTTCACAAGGTTCAGTATTTTGTGTAAGTCAAGGCCGTGTTCGTCATAGACTGATCCTTTTTGGATATCAGAAATGGCAACGACGGTGTAGTGGAAATCATAGGTTTTCGCCAGCATGTCTTTTTTTTCAAGTAATATTTCGGTGAGTCCTTGTGCAACCGTCCCGTATCCGATAAAGGCGATGTGGAATTGCATGGTTATGTCCTCTGGTGATGAAGATGTGGAGCTGCAACGAACGTTAGTCCTCGCTCTGTAAGTGCGCGAGCGGTGTTATTGATTGCTTCATGTTTGTCAAGGTAGTTTCTTAGGAGATGAGGCATGAGTTTTTTTTCTTCGATTTCGTTTTTAGGTAGGAAATAGTCGAGGATGTCGGAGGGGTGTTCTCTTTTGCTGTCTATTTTGATTTCTCCTCCTTCGTGTTTGGCGCTCATATTTTTTACATGTGTTGCGAGTTCGAGGATTTCTTCACGTCGGTCATAGGGTTGGACGACGATGCTTTTGTATGTTTCTAAGATATGGTGTTCAAACCGTACGTAGTCTTCTAACCCCAGAGAGTGTCGTATCTCGTTACTGAGGTCGATGGTGGTGTTGTTGACTGAGTTTGAGAAGTTAAATCCTACGAGTGATGTAGAGCCGTCTTCTCGTGAGAAGAAGCGGGCGGCCATTAGCGTCCAGAATATGGCGTAGGGGTTGTCGTTTCCCATGTATACGGAGATTTTGAATTCTATGTTGATTTCGAGTTTGTGGAGGAGGTAGCCTAGGAAGATTGTTCCTGGGTTGATGTTGAGGACTTGTTTCACTCCGTAGTTGGTGTAGTAGTAGAGGAATTCGTCTACCCATTTGAGGGGGTAGTCATTTGGTTGGCCGACTCCTCCGAAGTAGCCGGTTATGGTTTCTGGTCCGCCCAAGTGGACGTTGGAGCCGTCTGTTCCTCTGGTATCGAGGGTTTCACACCAGCTCGCTCCGATGATTTGCATGGCTGCGGTCATGGCGAGGAGGTCGTCGTCTTCTTCTTGTTCTTTCATGCAGCGAACGCGGATGAAGCGACCGGGCATGAGTTCTCCGTTTTTTACTGCTTGTCGGGCTTGGGTCATAAAGAAAGGGAAGTATTGGCAGGCGCTGATTTCTAAGGTAACGGCAAAATCCTCGTTGAATTCCATGTCTTTGATTTTATCGCCTAGGATTTTTCTGCGGTAGTCGTTTATGGTGATAAAGGCTTTTTTACCTCGTTGTTCTAGTAGCCATTGGAGATCGTTGTAGTAGGGTGAGTTTTTTTGTTTTAGTCGTGTCATGAGGTTTTCGATTTTTCCTGCTTCGTTGGCTTTTCGGTTGATTTCTTCAGGGCCGCCGTATTTGTCGATTATTGATAGGAATTTGTTTATGATTTTGTTGTCTGGGTGTGTTAAAAAAGAGTTTATTTCTTCAAGTCTTTTTTTTTCGATGGCTAGTTTGTTTCGGATATCCGTAGGCATGTTTTGTTCCTCCCCTTTTTTTATTTGTTTATGTCTGGGAAGCAAATCAGGCAGCGTTATAAATAATGTTTGGTTTTCCTGAAAAGTAGTTTGATTTTTGTGTCTGCACGTTAGAGTTCTATTTGTTGCTGTTGTTCTATATAAATTGTAAACATATTTTAATTTTTATGGAAATATTTAAATTAAAATGATGGATGCTTAAAGTAGAATGGGGGAGGAAAAATTTATATTAAAAAAAATGAGTTATTGAGAAAAAGTTTGGTATTAGGAATAGTAACACTGTTTGTTGAAATGAATAGTGCATCGACCACAAGCAATGGTACCACTACCTTTGAAGGGTTTGTCAATAAAAATAATTATCTATAAAATTTGAAGTATCAAAAAATGAAAAAACTGCTCAACAGGTATAAAAACAAATTTTTTACCAGTAAAACGGAGTCGAAATCCCACTCCCCGCGCTAATTATTAGCACGGTTAGTTAACGGAAGGGAAATACAATTTTTTTATAGTAAATTGACGCTCAAATCCCGACGGGATCATCCGGTCATTTTTTCTCCTGTAGAAAAATTGTAAAAATGTAGTTTTCTTCTATAAAAGTGATGGAGGGGGCTTTGTCCCCGAAATGTAGCTATTCCCGATGATTTTAGAGGATATACATTTTGATGAGTATTAATTTTTTAGGTAATTTTTTCCAGGAGAAATCCTCCGAGATTATAACGAATATTTCCCTTTTAATTACCAAAATATGAGTTCAGTGAAAACACATCTGTTGGCCAGGGAAAAAAAGTTTTAAGGATAATCCGCATAAGCGAAAGAAATATTATCGATGTTTCCTGCAACAGTTGACGGTTAAGAGGAGATTTGAATCACTGAGGAAATATCTGGAATTGGTTGTGATTCTCGCTATGTTTTCACTTAAATGTTTTTTGATCTGAGTTCATCTTGAATATTGCGAGCCCGTATTTTCCATATCACTATTACTATTTTTAAAACAGATAAAATAAAAATAACTGTTGCTGCTATCACTATAAAATATTCTCTACGTATAAAGGCTAGGTAGAAAATACAGCTAATAATAACCAAAGTTATGAGAGATATTGCTAATGTCGTCTTTTCCCTTATCGTAATCTGAGCTACCTCTTTTGAAGTCGTATCAGGGCTATATTTCAGCATAAAAATATCGAACAACATCTTTCTTTGAGGTTATAAAATTTTCTCTTGCCATTCATTGTTCTGTGGTAATTTTTTAGATATTCAAATCAATAGGTTATCAACTTTGTTTGAAAAATCTGAGAATAGTAACTTTTATATTACGGGTTAGATTTTCTGTCAAGGGAGCGTTATGAGGAGAAAAAATGAGGCAAGATAAAAAAATACATAAAAGGGATATCGTGGTACTTGTTTCAGCTCTCTTCATATTTTGGGTCTTGTTAACATCTGACTTTTCGTATTTTTCATTAATTTTGGGAATATGCGTTTCAATTTCGATTGGTTTGGTTTCTACGAAGTTTGTAATTACTGATGTAAAAGGTAGACGGAAAACATTCAAGGAATATTTCTTTGCGATTGAACATCTGGTTGGTATAGTTACCACTACAATATTCAGGATAATTATTGCGAATGGCCAATTGATATATCAAGCAGTAACGCTGAAGATTTATCCAAAAATTGTAAGGGTTAAGGTTAATTTGAGATCCGATGTCGAACTGACAATACTCTCTCATTTGATAACACTCACACCCGGAACACTAGTTATCGATATACAAGATGCAGAAGACGGTGGTTCATACTTATATGTTCATTTTTCGTACTTGAAGGCTAAGCATTTGGGAAAATATATAGAAAATACCATTGGGCAATGGGATAAAATGATAGGAGCGTTATTTAAATGATGATCTTCGTGTATGTATTGTTAATCACTGCGATATTATCGTCGTATCGTTTATTTGTTGGACCGACTATACAAGATAGGCTTGTCTCTTTGAGCTGTGTTTCAGTGATACTTATCATTATTTTAATAATTCTTAGCATTCATTACAATCAAATGTTTTATCTTGATATAGCTATAACATTTCTTTTACTGGATTTTGTCGGCACGATAGCATTCACAACGTATCTTGGACGAGAGGAGACAAAATGAATATTATTTTGGAATTGCTGTCTCTTCTCTTTATATCTATAGGATGCTTTGTGATGTTATCTGCTGCTCTTGGTTTATATCGCTTTCCCGACATTTACATGCGTTTACACTCAAGTACAAAAGTGAACACTGGCGGTGCAATGACATTACTTTTTGGATTAATGCTTAGAACTGGTATAAGCGCTCTGTCAGCAAAGATTTTTATTATAATAGCACTTATATTTATCCTGACTCCTGTTGTTTCTCATGCGATTGCTCGATCTGCGCATTTACAAAGTAAAACACCGATAATTTCTTTTGAAGCACATCCGAAGAAAAAATATGAGTATCATGATTTCTTTAGGAGAAAACAATGATTGAACAAGTTCTTTTGATTTCCTTGGTAATCTTTTCGATTCTTGTTGTAGTGGAAAAACAATTATTGAGATCAGTAGTATTCCTGGCCTCAAGTACTGTACTGCTTGTTGTACTATTGTTTCTTTTACAGGCACCTGATGTTGCGATAACAATGGCTGTGGTTGGTACTGGCGCAACAACCATCCTTTATCTCACAGTGATTAAGAAAGTAGGTGGATTAAAATGAAAATGGATATAGTGGGGAAGTTTGCGGTGGCTTGCATCCTATCACTTTTTGGAATAATCATTATTTCATCTACGATGCTTACATATTCCACCACCTTAACTTCAGAGATATCGGAATATTGTCTAGAAAATTTGTTCCTTACCGGTGCAATAAATGCTGTCTGCGCGATTTTATTGGATTTTAGAGCATATGACACTCTAGGGGAGATTTTGATCATATTTGTTACTATTTCTGGGGTTATGCTGCTGGCAGGGAGGCGAAGATGACTTCCAGAATCGTTAAAACAGCAGCAAGAGCACTTTTCCCGTTTATATTGCTGTTAGGGATTTATATTATCTTTTATGGCCATTTATCACCCGGTGGAGGCTTTCAGGGTGGTGTCATTTTAGCAATGGCAGTACTATTAGTTATTATAGTATATGGGGGAAGCAGAGTTCAAAAATTTATTCCATATCTCTCTTTTGTAGAGATTGCTGGTGTAACTTTATTCATTATTGTTGGAATATCGGGTATTGTCAGTGGAAAACAATTTTTAACAAATCTCGGTACGATCCCTTTACTGAACATTGTAATTGGTTTAAAGGTATTTGCGGGTTTAGTTTTAATGTATATATTTCTCATTAGATGGGAGTTGAAAAATGATTAATGGATTTAACATAGGGATCATTCTTTTTTTGATAGGTTTGTATGGTATTATCACCAATAAAAACGTAATTAAAATAATTATGTCAATGGGCATAATGGGAAATGGTGTTGTGTTATTTTTCATCTCATTAGGATATGTTGTTGACAGCGCAGCACCAATCCTGACATCGGGAGTTGAAAACATTGTTGATCCATTACCTCAGGCGCTCATGCTTACTATGATTGTAATAAATCTGTGCATGACTGCACTAGCTTTAACTATTGTCGTCTGGCTTTATCATGAATTTGGCACCTTAGATTTGGGAGAGATGAGATGATAGAACATCTTCCAATATTTTTGTTAATAACCCCGCTACTATCGGCATTATGTGTTGCTTTAATTTCCTTGGTTTCAAAAACAGAATGGATTCAAAAAACCATAGCATTTATCGGGTTGTCTCTCCCATTTTTTTATTTGACATTTCTGTTTCAAGAATTATCTAAAGGAGTAATAGAATATGATATGGGGGGATGGGTTAAGCCATATGCCGTAACATTAGTCGTAGATGAATTGGCATTTACCCTAGCACTCATCACCTCAATTATCACATTCTTGTGTTTTATTTATTCTATAAAATATATGAGAGGAACGGATAGCAAATTCTATTTTTTCTTTCTCCTAATGGTCACTGGTTTATATGGCATCTTCCTGACTGGTGATATTTTTAATCTCTATGTTTTTTTTGAGCTTACCGTCATTTGCAGTTATATCCTTATAACATTTGGTGATAAGAAAACATCGTTAAAAGCTTCTTTCAAATATCTTATACTGGGGAGTATAGCATCCTTCTTTTTTTTGCTAGGGATAGGATTGCTGTATATTAAAACAGGTTTGCTAAATATTGAATATCTATCAATGCATATTCATAAAATTGACACTCAAACGCAGATGGTTATATTTTCATTGTTTTTAGGAGCTATAGGTATTAAAGCTGCAATAATACCGTTTCATACATGGTTGGTAAGTGCACATTCAACGGCGCCCTCGCCAATTTCCGCTATTTTATCAGGCATTACTGTAAAAACCGGCATTTACATTTTTATAAGAGTTTTTGCTCTCGGTTTTACGTTACAAAACCTGAATGAAATTATAATGGTCTTTGGTGCGATAACCGCATTGGGCGGAGTTATAGGTGCTTTGGTTGAGTGGGACATCAAACGGTTATTGGCGTACCATACAATTTCACAGATAGGCTTTATCGTCGTAGGCATTGGGACATTTTCAACTATAGGTGTAGCTGGTGGACTATATCATATTGTGAATCATGCTATCTTCAAAGGTTTATTGTTTTTATGTGCAGGCGCGATAATTTACAGAACTGGTACTAAAGATATTAGAGAACATGGTATAGGAAAAACCATGCCTGTTACTCTGGTAACGTATATAATTGCAGCATTAGCTATCTCTGGTATTACACCAATTAATGGCGCTGTCAGCAAATCAATGATAGAATCATCTGTATATGATTACCCTATAATATGGCTGATTTTAGTTTTCGCTACTATAGGGACTATTACCACGTTTTCCAAGATATTATATTATTCCTTCATCAAATCTGCAAAAAAAGATAAAGAGACATCAAAATATCATGAGGTTCCATTCTCAATGCAACTATCCATGATTGTTTTAGCGTTCTTATGTATTCTCCTAGGCGTTCTTCCAAATTTATGGTTAAACAATCTAATATTACCAGCAACAGCATCTATTGTGGGAGCGTATAACAATATACAAATCAGTTTGTTTGAACCTTTCTCGATTTTTAAAGAATGGCTAATTGTTGCACTAGGCCTCCTCCTTCTCAAGGTTATTATAGTACGATCAAAAGACATTGATAGACTAAGGAGATTAATCTCAAAATTCAATTTGAATATATGCATATTCTTGATGATTATTACATTGATCCTGGTGTTTATTGTTCTCGAGGTGTTCAATTAGTCATCATATTATGATGAAATTACTAATCAGCGACTGAAAAGTGACACTACCAAACCAACCAATCTGATTACCTATCTGATACATATCGATATCGTATTTCTCCATCCCACAGATCCTATCATTTTAAAGGAGTAGAATTAGTTTTGGGGATTTTACTCTGGTTCAGTACCCACTCCAGCGGCTTTCGGTAATGGGGGCTTTGAAGATTCGGTAACCAAATCCCATCAGGGAGTACTATCACCAATGGTGAAAAGCCTTTCACCCATGAACATTTTAGTAGTAGCAGGTATCCTCGATGCAAGCATCTTACATCAATAGATAATATTATTGTTCAACAGATATGATACCATCAAATGTGTTAACAAATACGAGTCCGAATCTCTCCCCCCGCGCACTCTTTTTTTACCAGTAGATACGTAACAAAATCTCATTCTTAACATACGTTTTACCCAAGAACGCGAAAGAAATGGAGTTTATTAAGGGGTACGCTATGTAGGGAGTACGCTCGCAAGTACAGGATTGAATCATCAGGTGATATAAATGGCTACAAAATTGAAACGACTGGAAAGGAAGCATAAAAAAAACAAAAGGAAACGCAGAATGGCAAGATGAACGGGGAAAGTCGGAGAGAAAAAGTAGACTGATTCCATTTCTACACTATTACTCCCACGTCCCTCATAACTTTTCGTGTTTTTTGTTCCACTCGTATATCTTTTCTCTCTCTTTAAGCTGTTTTTTCAATCTCTCAACATCGATACCATTGTAAACATCTATTGTTTTTCCTGCAACGTTATCCCAAGTAAAAAGTTCTATTTCCTGTTTTCCGTTTTCCGCTAGTGTTTTTCTTAAAGATTCATATCGTAGTAATGATACGATCTTGCTTGCTATCTCGTCAGAATCCCAGAAATCAACCTTTATACAGTTTTTGAAAGTCTCGCATACACCAGCGGTTTTAGAAGCAATCGTTGGCGTACCAGCAGAAATAGCCTCAAGAGCCGTGATACCAAAGGGCTCACTCATACTAGGCATAACGTACACACTAGAAATTCCATAAATATGTTTAACTTCCTCTTCAGTTAAACGTCCTGTGAAAATAACTCGGTTTGAAATACCCAGGTCTACGGCCTGATTAATCAAACGTGGTAGCATATCCCCTGCGCCTGCAACAACAAAACACACATCAGGTTCATAATCCAATACCTTTCTAGCAGCTTTCAAGAAAAACTCGGCTCCTTTTTGGATTGTGAGACGACCTAAAAACAAAACGATTTCTTGTTTTTTGCCTTCAGGAATAGGGTACACAGCGTTATGTACAACACTGATTATATCGGGATTTATACCATATTTTTCAACGATCACACGTTTGGTGAAATGACTCACAGCAATTATTCTATCTGCTTTTTCCATACCTTTTCTTTCTAAATCAATAAACCATTGATTAGGATGAAGCCAGCCACTTCGGTCATATTCAGTAGAATGAATCGTAAGAACCATGGGAACGCCCATTTCTTCTTTTAAAATCGTAGCTGCTTCCATTGTGAGCCAATCATGAGCATGAATAAAATCGAATTTACCTTCAGCTTTTGCAATTGCTTTAACTTTTGCAACAACAAGTTGGTTATATCTATGAACTGCTTCAAAAAAATTACCAGCTAATGCTTTATCTTCTGGCCGATCATAGGGGAAAATCTCTGTTTCTCCAACTTCTTTTATCAAGAGATTTGGTTGGTTACTATTCGCTGATTGTTTTGTTTTAGGCATAAAAAAGTATACTTTCACGTTCTTATCAGCTAGACTTCGGGTGAGTCCCTCGCAATGCGTAGCAAGACCGCCCGCTTTGAACGGTGGATATTCCCAGCCAATCATTGCTATTCTCATATCTATCATTACTCCGTTGGGGTTCTTTGTTCGAGGGTAGAATTTTAATTCTCATTCAACCTCTCACGACGTTCCCCCAAATTTCACAATTATTAAAATATAGATCTTTTGATCTCTTATTTTTGATATAAAATTCCATCAATAGGTTGCTTGATAGGTATATATCAATAAATAGCGTCTTCTGAATCTATTATTTAATATTTTTTCCTCCTAAAAAGGAGATTTGGACGACATAATCGTCCTTGATATTTTTTTATCTCATTTTCTTAGTTTTCAGCGTTAAATGCGGAATTCATCCATCCGCTCTTGTAAATATTGCTCTTCGGAAGTCATCTGCGTCCAATGATTGAAGTCGTTTTCGATTCCTCCAGTTCATGTCTGTTTCAAAGTTTGTAAATTCTCTGTCCATATTCATTGATTTCACCTGTCCTTTCCGAAGTTTGTCGGATGATAGTAGTATGCAGTAGGCAGTATATATCATTGTGTACAAGGACATATAAGTACGTAAAATGATTACATTTTTGTGTAATGTATGGATAAAAGAATTAGAATGAACATATCTGTGACAAAGGAAGAAAATGCACTCATCAAGAAACTCGCGAAGGAAGAAGAACGACCATATAGCAGACAAATAGTGTACATGATGAATTTCTACATAAAAAACAATAAATTAAGCAGGAAAATGAGGTGAAATAATATGGTAAAATGTGAAGAATGTGGTAAGAAATTAAGTATTTTACAAGGGTATCGTCACCCCGCATTAGGAACAAGGTTTTTAGTATGTGGAAAATGTTTCTATAAAATAGACGAAAGTATGAAACGATGGAGCAAGTTTTGTCTATTAGATTCATTCAACTCAGAATCATCCAAGATTGACATCCGAGAGGCATGGAATACAAGTATATCAAACGACCTCCAGTTACAAAAATGGTTTAACAATCTTTGGGTTAAAAAAGATCTCAGGTGCTTGTAGAATAAGATATGAAACCCCTTAGGGTTTTTATCATGATTTCATTTATACATTCCTGAAATTTTGAGATTGACAACATCCACTTTCATATCAAAAAAATAAAAAAACTCCTCAGCAGATAGACGATCATCAAATGTGTCACCAAATATGAGTCAGAATCTCTCTCCTCCCGCGTATAAATGATATGATTAAGAAAAGTTCTTGAAAAAAGAATACTTGTCGATAAAAAAATGAATTTAATACGCTGTGGAAGGTCTATTAATCCTCTGAGAAAATTATTTAAAACAGAATAAACTCTTTTTTCAGGACTATAGTTAGAATGGAGTGAGATACATGTCGCGATTCATTAAAAAGGGCTCTCAGAACATCGGTCTAATACCGGGTGAACTTATCCATATAGGGCAAAGAAAAACTGAGAAAACGAGAATTACCGTCATTGATTATGATGCGGGGACTTTAAAAGAGAAAGAAATTAAAAAAGTTGAAGAATGCTTTCCATTTAAAGAGAAACCCACCGTTACTTGGATAAATGTTGATGGTATCCATCAAGTAGATATCATCGAGAAGATCGGCACTCATTTTGGTCTCCACCCGTTGATTTTAGAGGATATTTTGAATACCGAGCAGCGACCGAAAATGGAGGATTTTGAGAATTACATTTTTGTGGTTCTGAAGATGTTGTATTATAATGAAAAAGACCAGGAGGTTTGTGCTGAACAAGTGAGTATTATCTTGGGATCAAATTTTGTGCTATCGTTCCAGGAGCAAGAAGGTGATGTTTTTAATCATATTCGTGAGAGAATCCGGAATAACAAAGGACGAATTCGGAAAATGGCGTCTGACTATCTAGCATACTCGCTTATAGACGCGATTGTTGACAATTATTTTATTATTTTAGAGAAAATTGGTGAAAAAATAGAAGAAATGGAGGATACGGTCGTGTCCCATCCAACACCTGAGATACTTCAGACTATCCACACGTTAAAAGGTGAGATGATTTTTATACGAAAATCTATTTGGCCTCTACGCGAAGTAATCAGTGGGTTACAACGAGCGGAATCTAACCTTATTCACGACACAACAGCGATATATTTACGAGATGTCTATGACCATACTATTCAAGTGATAGATACCGTTGAAACATTTCGTGATACAATTGCTGGTTTACTTGATATTTATATCTCAAGTGTGAGTAATAAGATGAACGAAGTGATGAAGGTCCTGACAATTTTTGCTGCAATATTTATTCCTCTTACGTTTGTTGCAGGATTGTATGGGATGAATTTCAACCCGGAAAAAAGCCCGGTGAATATGCCTGAGCTGAACTGGTTTTTTGGGTATCCTTTCGCTTTGAGTATAATGCTCATCATCAGTATTATTATGTTGATATATTTCAGAAGGAAAAAATGGCTCTGATCTTTTATGTATGCCGTAGAAGAAAATAGAACATGGGCGTGAATGCTATCGCGGAGTTCATATTTTTCTCCTCGGACTTTTTCTTGTTATTTCGATAAAAAGTAGTACTATTTCTTTTAGATTTTCGTAAATGGTGACCCATTCACAGGCCAGGTATCATTCATCGATGACCGCGTATCATTCCAGGCGTACGTCCCATTATTGGGTTGAGTATTTTGTTGTATCTCAGTACGGAATAAAAATCAGATTTACTCAAATAATCACCCTGGTCTTACCATTTCAGCTGCGGCGTAATGGTATTAACGATTTTTTGTTAGGTATGATGTCTGATTTTTACTGCTTCCCCATGGGTTGATGTTTTTATTTCTTGTCCGTTCATCTGAGCAACACCAACACCGAGTAGGGTGTGATGCTGGTTGATGACGATGACTTCGTCTCCGATACGAAGCAGGTCATCCGCGTCTTTCACCCCTGGTGCAAGCAGGGATCCTTTAAGGGTGACATCATCGTAGGCTTCCACCCAAGATATTTTAGAGTCGAGGAGTCGCTCTGCGCCCGCAAGCGTGAGGGAGATCATTCCTCGTTCAGGGGTGAGCATCCCGATTTGTTTCTTCTCGGAGAAGAGTTTCAGGTATGGGTATTTCCCAGTGATTACACCGTTAGAGAAGAGTTTCTGTGCAGGTTTTCTCCCAAATTGATATGACGCAAACGTTTCCATGTTTTCAAGTACACGAATCGATGATGACACTTGTTTGTAGGAGAGAGTCGCATCAGTTAAATTTTTGAGCAGGCTTTGGAGTGACGCATCGGATGTTGGAGTGTCGATACAAGTGATGAGTGGATCTGGGAGGAGATCAAGGATGAACTCTTGAAGACTGGAGGGGAGATGAACAAGGATTTTCTCATACTTGTTATATTCTAAATACTGTTGAAGAAGGGTTCGAATCATCTTTTTTTCGTCCTCATCCCAATGGCCAGTCACTGGGATATCATAGGAGGAAGCCGGGTACATGAGTTCGAGCTCCCGCGGAACGAGTCCTAGGGGTGAGGTCAGGATTACCTCGTGGACGACAGCAGGGTTTTGTATGGAGAATAGTTGCTCTCGGAAGCGGGTATGCGTTTTTGAGAATGAGTAGGGTTTTTTTGCGGAGCAAGGGAGAAGGAGTAACACTTTTGTACTCGGTGGTTTTCGATACCGGTCGAGTACGCGGTCTTGAAACCGGTGTATCTCCGGCCGACACAAAGATTCTTTCGTGGTGGCGATGAGCTGGCTTTTCCGTGTGATTGGTATTCGTTCCTCAAGAAAAGGGTAATAATTAAGATCTAGGGTCCTGAGTATCGCGGTGTGTTCAGGGTTTGTCCGTACTCGTGTTTCCACAAGCTCACGTAGGGAGCCCTGATTGATCGCGTTTCGGACTTTTTTCAGTTCAGTGAACAACGCATAGTAGTTATGCTGTAAGATTTGTGTGAACGTCATCGTTGTTGGGTCGCCTTTCACATTCTGACATATGGGGCAATGACAGGGGAGCTCCGGTATCTCTGTTGTTTTTTGATGACCGGTGGAAAAAAAAAGTAAGTGGTTTCGAGCAGCTAGAAATGCGGTGGTTGAATCCAGGAGGTCTACTCCGAGGTAGGTGAGAAGCGCTAGGTTTGTCGGATCACCTATGCTGGGGAGGTACAAGAGTTTTTGATATCCGATGCCTGCTCGTACTTGTGTAAGATACTCAGCGAATGCTGAGTGGTGGGAGAGCAGTTGTGCTGCGTTGGCAACAATGAACACCTGCGCGGGGTTGTCTTGTACTGCCTCGGATATGATGTCGATGTTCCCCGGGATGATACTGATTGATGTTTCTGTTTTTTTATTTTTTTGGATCGCCTGGTGATGAACCTCTTTGGGTATATCTCGGGGGTAGATGAGGTACTGAGTGAGTGATTCGTCTACTGTTTTCTTTGATGGTTCTGGTGAGAAGATGCTTCCGAGGACGTGTATCGCTGGTTTCTCATGTTTTTCGTTATCATTTGTGAGGAGAAGATCAGCGAACTCAGGACTCGGGCATCTAGACGTATGCACAAACGCAATAGATGGTGTTGTAATCGATGTAGTATTCAGAGTCAGGTTTCCGATTCTCGCAGGTCCATCTCGTTTCAATACACTGTACTGCATAGGCGTTTTCAAGAAAGACATCCCCCTATTTAAAACACGATTCCCTGAGACTCGTTAATGTCTGAAGTAGCGTTGCCCGGAAAACACCATTATGACTCCGTGTTCATCCGCAGCCTGGATTACTTCATCATCGCGGATGCTTCCCCCTGGTTGGATTACGGCTTTTACTCCTGCCTCAGCGGCGACATCCACGGTGTCACGGAATGGGAAGAACGCATCACTCGCCATTATTGAGCCCTGGATGTTTTCTTTCCCTTTATGGGTAGCTATCCAGGTGGCGTCGACTCGTGAGGTTTGTCCGCCTCCGATCGCAACCGTCTGTGTTCCTTTGACAAAGAGTACGGAGTTGGATTTCACGTGTTTCACGCATTTCACGGCGAACAGCATAAAGTCCAGGTCTTCTTTTGATGGTTTCTTTTTCGTAACGATCTTCCATGTTTTAGGATTAGTGAACCAGACGTCTCGTTCTTGGCTCAGGAAACCGCCGACGACACTACGGAATTCAACACCGGTTCTTGAAACAGGTTTGTCTAACCCGGGTAATCTCAGTAAGCGCAGGTTTTTTTTCTCCTTAAAAACAGATAGTGCTTCTTTCGTGTATTTTGGTGCGATAATGACTTCTAAAAAGTATGGGGCGAGTTCTCGCGCTACTTCTTTGGGTACTTCTCGGTTGAATGCGACGATACCGCCGAATGGAGAATAGATGTCAGTGGCATACGCGTTTTTCCATGCCTGTAAGAGTGTTGGTACTGAGGCGATACCGCAGGGTGTCGCATGTTTAATGATGACGCAGGTCGGCGTGGTGAATTCTTTGATGCATTCGATGGCGCAGTCTGAGTCGAGGATGTTGTTGTAGGAGAGTTCTTTCCCATGGAGTTGTTGTGCGGTGGTGATACATGGTTCAGTGGTAGGGGGGAGTGCTTGGTAGAACGCTGCTTGTTGATGCGGGTTTTCCCCATAGCGAAGATCCTGGTTTTTCCGCATCGTAATCGTGTTGTCCTTGGGGAGCTGTTCATCGGTCCATTGTCTCCTGAAATAGTGGGTGATGAGGGCATCGTATTGTGCGGTATGGGTGAATGCCTCAAGAGCGAGTTGTTTCCGCTGTGTAAGAGGAATATCTTTTTTTGATTGAATCACCTTAATGAAACAGGGATACTGCTGCGGATTGGTGAGAACAATCACATCAGGGTAGTTTTTTGCTGCTGCTCGTATCAGGGTCGGCCCGCCGATATCAATGTTTTCCACTGCATCCTCAAGGGTGACTCGGGGTTGAGCTATAGTGTGTTCAAAAGGGTACAGGTTACAGACGACGATATCAATCAGTTGAATCTCATGTTTTTTCAACGTGGTCATATGGGTTTTTTTCTTTCGTTGAGCGAGGATTCCTGCGTGAACCTTCGGGTGAAGGGTTTTCACGCGACCATCAAGCATCTCAGGGAACCCAGTCAGCGTGGATATTTCGATAAAAGAGATTTTTGCTTTGCGTAATACGCTTGCGGTGCCTCCAGTGGAGATGATCTCAATACCCTGTTTGGATAACGTCCGTGCTACGTCAACAACACCGGTTTTATCAGAGACACTAATCAACGCTCGCTTCAGTTTCATTACTCTTACCCAGTACGCATATATGCCGGACTCATAAACGTTTGGGTTTTTTACTGGTTTTTTCTTGTTCTACCGCTTCTTTGAGGCTGATGTTCCCGTGGAGGACTTTGAGTGCGGTTTTTTCAGAGATAGAGTATTGTCCCTCAGTGAGTTGTCTGCTGTGTTTCTGGATGTTCCTGATGGCTCCTTTTGTGGGGTGGAGAGGAAGCTTTTTTTGTACCTTCCCACCGGATATGAGAGCGATGGCTGCGGCGGCTTCCTTATCTTTTTCCATCCGTCGAGTTTGATGCGAGGGCGTTGTCTTGGTTTCGTCAACAATCTGGATGGGTATCGCGAGGGGGATGAGTGAGTTTATGATCCAGTTGCGTATCAGTTGCGATCCATGGCCGATGCGGATTATGGTTTCGAGTGAGGGGTATTCTCTCAGGAATCGTTTTATGAGTGGTGTTACTTGTTCTGGTGCATCAACCTGGGTTTTTTGTAGGAGTATATCATCGCCGATGATGGCGATACCGGGTCGTTCTCCTGGGTCGATTCCGATGAACACTTTAGTGTATAAGTCTTTTCCAATAAGCATCTGTAAGGCAAGATCAACCGCATGATCTAAGGAGTCGTATACGTCTGCCGCAATCGCTTTCTGCGTTTTTTTGATATCATGTAGTTCTTGATGCGAGGTGATGATGACGCCGACACCACTGGGGATATGTTGTAGAGACGATAATGATACGTAGGCGATCCCTCGTCGTCTCAGCACCTTTAACAGGTCATGGTAGAGAGAGAAATCCTGGGTGTACACCCCCATGGTTTTCATCATCAAGGGTATTCATCGTTTATGAAGATTATAATTGTTTTGTACTCGGGTCTAGGTCATGGTTTTAGTGGAGTAAGAAATAGGGGAGTCGTTGGAGTATTGCGACGGTGAGTATGAGCGCGAGGATGAATAAGACCGCCCAGATGATCCCGTTCCACTGGATCACTTTTTTCCCGTCAAGGGAACCTAGGGGGAGGAGGTTGAATGTTGCGAGTAGCGCGTTCACGAGGCAGACAAAACCCACCATTCTCCCAAGGAACCCTGATTCGAAAAACACGATCGTGTAGAGGGGGTAGGCGATGAGAGCGATAATGATGTTTGCTGATGATCCGGCGGCAGCGATCTTCCCCATCTCGAAAGGCCGTGTTTCCCCTCGGAACATGACTGCTCCCGGAGCAGCGAACACGACACCGGTGACCACCGCTAGGATGATGGAGAGAAGGAGTCCTGCGGGGAACATGCGGAATTCGGACCATAACCCGTATTTCTGCGCCATGAATTTATGAGAAAGCTCATGAATGAGAAACGCAGTTAATAACGCGAGAAACGAGATTGGTAATGAATAGAGCCATGCTTGCGGGTTGAACTGGCCGAAAAGCAGCCGACTCTGCGACAAGGGAAAGGAGAACGCAAGGGTGAGCACACCCATTGCTACCGTAATATGAATGATTTCTGTTTTACTGAACTCCCCCGGCTTCCCCATCTCAAGTGTTGCTTTTGGGAAGTACATGTACTCCCGAGGCGGGATATCCTGCAGGGAAGGGTATGTTTTTCGTTGTTCCTCCACGAAACCTCCTTATCCCTTTTTCGCTTATGAACATTTTGCGTCTACAAAAAAATAGTTGCTTTTTTTTAGCCACCCGCAGCAAGACTGAGAATCCAGGGTAACGCAATAACTGTACCGATGATACTCCCCAGATTTGCTAAGGCGACCACCATTAACAACCGGATCACCCGATTCCTAAAAAAATCCCGCATCGTCTCAATTTTACTCAGCTCCTGGAAATCCTTCACCACCGGCATCCTGAATTTTGCTTCTACTAGACCTGCGAACCACCCCGGTGCAAAAAACGGCTCCAACGACGTAAACGGTGCCGCAACAAATGCGGTCAAACATGACAATGGATGACCCCGCGCGATTGCTGCACCCGCAGCAGATAATAACCCATGGACGAGGAACCAGATGAGAAAAATATCTCCGATTCGCGACCAGGCGTTTACTCCACGACTATAAAACAACCAAAAAATGACACCAGCAAAAATAACTGGGATCGCCACCGCCACAATCTTCGCGATGCTCACCCGTTTTTTCGGTACCATCTCAAGCTCTTTCAAATCCACCGTTACACGCTTTTCCTCAAGATGTTTCCGAATCCCCTCAAGATGACCAGCACCAACAACCGCGACCACCCGACCTTTCTTACTTTCCTCAAAAATCCTCTGCGAAATATACGCATCACGCTCATGAATAAGCACCGTCGCCACACTGGGGACGATCTTACCCAACTCCTTCAACATCTCGGAGATGACATCCTGATTCATCAGCTCCTTCAGATCCAGTTCCTCAAGGTCTTCCTCATCATACCCAAACAAGACCTTCATGAACTCCCAGAACAACCGAAGCTTCTCACGAACCCCCATCTTCCGCCAGGCTCGTTTAAACGTGATCGCGATATCACGATCAACCAAGGCCACCTCAAGATTTCCTTTCTTCGCAACATCAATCGCCGCGACCATCTCCGACCCGGGCTCAACACCAAATTCTTTCCCCAGACGTCGCTGAATCGATGCTAAAAACGTTTGAGCCAAAACAAAATACGCTTGATTTCCCTTCAGCAATGCGGTAACCGGGGTGTTCTCCCATTTCTCCTTCTCCGTCAACGCCTTATACCGCCGCTGATCAAGCTCCACAGCGACAACCACCGGTTTATACTGCGCAATCGCCGCGGTCACCTCACGAACACTATCCTCAGAAATATGCGCAGTCCCAACAAGAATAATATCATCAGAAATTTTTATTTCCACAGTCTCAACCTATCTATCACTGGTATCGATGCCCGTGTATATAAAAAACCTGTTTAGATTTCCGCTTCAAAATCTTCAACGGCGACCTTAAAATCATCATCCGTCTTGATTTTCTCCTGAGCCTTCAATATCTCTTTCGCGAGTAACCAATAGACGAGCGCAAGAGCACGACGGCCTTTATTATTCGTCGGGATCACGATATCAACATATTTCGTCTCATTATTCGTATCACACAACGCAACTACAGGAATACCGATATTCTCCGCTTCATGAAGCGCCTGCATATCGGCCAAGGGATCTGTTAAAATAATAATCTCCGGCTCCACATAATCTTTTGAATTCGGATTCGTCAACGTCCCTGGACGGAACCGACCATCCATCACTGTAATCCCGGTATATTCACCCAGTTTCCGAATCGGTTTCTGACCATATTGCCGCACGGAAACGACGAGGATTTTCTCAGGAGTATATTTCGCAAGTAGTTTCGCCGCGCTTTTAATCTTTTTATCTGTTTGCTTCACATCGATAATATACAAACCATCATTACGAACTTTATAGATGAATTGTTTGATATCCGCGGTTTTCTGTCGCGTCCCAATATGAACCCCTGATGTCATATACGTCTCTTCAGAAACCATGAGCTCTTTTTCGGTGTTCTCCGGGGTCTCTTTTTTCTCCGCCATACCTTCTTCCTCTTTTAACTACTCACAATTGTCGTCCTTTTCACAGTGATCGGAATCGCGTCTTCCTTAAACTCCACCATAGCGATATCAATAGGGTCAATTGCATCTTTTGGTATCTTCGCTAACGTCGACGGCGCTCCCATGGAGAGCTGCAACGCTCGTGCACCAATAATCCTGGCTTTTTCAAATCGAGTATATTCCACAGTATACCTCCGGAAACTCCAGATAAGTAGAAGCACCAAATACTAGAAACATTTAAAAAGGTTACCCCTAACGTAAAGGAGGATAAAAACCTCGGTTTTCATATCATTAACGGAGAGATACCCGGATACGGAACAGGAGGAAATCACCCAGTTTTTTTATTTTAACTCATCCTGAGGGTCGAACACGTCCGTTGTTGATCGGTTCGAAAACTCTTCTAAAGCAAGCTCCATATCAAACGTGATATCCCGTAATAATTCATAGATTCGCTCGTTTCTAAATTCTTTTACCCCGTCGATGTCTGAATAAATTTTACCGAGATATTCGCCATCGTTTCTGTGAATTTCTATGTTATATAAAACTTCCTCCATTCTAACTCCCTCTCTTCTATGTGATGCTAACAATAAAATACATGGGATATAATAACTTTGTGGAATAATCAGGGTTTTTCAACGACGTTCTGGTTAAAGCATCCGTTCAATCAACTTGTTGATGTCTTTCCCACGGTACCCAAGCGCGCCACCATTTTGATATGACCGTTTAATCCCTTCATATCCTTTCTGTGGCGGGTGTAAACGAAATAAGGGTTTCACCTCAGGGATATCCTTATACGTGAATTTGTTTTCTATGATCGCGTGTGTGAGCGTCTCCATCGTCTTAAAAGAAGTCGATGATTTCAGGTATTCCTCAGTGATTGGTTTATCACCCTGCAACATTCCTCGGGAGGTGATGAGTTTTGTTAACGTTTCCTTCGAAATCTCCCCCCAGGTCGTGTAATCCTTCACCATCTGCAGCATCCCCTTGTACACCTTGTTTTCTTCGAGAATCGTACAATGATTCGCCCTGGTTAATCGGAGTAATCGTAACGTTTTTTTGATATCGGGTTTCATATTCAAGGTTCCTCGAACTCGTACCACAGCAAACACCATAGCTTATGCCTCCTTCGCAGCATCTTCAGGTACCGGTGGTTTTACTTCTTCTTTCGGTAACCCGATGCTTCCTAAAACGATACCGAGGTTCTTTTTCTCTTCCCCGGTGATTCGATGATCCGCGTTTCGTTCTAACGCGTTAAAAACGGCTTTCGCGTTGTTCACCACGGTTTTCGTTTTCCCACTCGTGAACGACCAACAATCCTGTACCCCTGCTAATCGGAGGATCTTCTTTGCGACATCACCCGTCGCGAGACCAATCCCATGCGGCGCGGGTTTAAACGTCACCTCAACGGAGCCGCTTTTCCCCGTGATGGCGAACGGGAGTGTATGCGGTTTTTTACAGCCACATTCCCATGATCCACATCCTCGACGGATCTCGATGATGTTTAATTTCGCGTTATCAATCGCCTTTTTTATGCTGGAGCCGACCTCTCGACCCTTTGCTTGGCCAAGACCGATAAACCCGTCTTTATTCCCGACTGCGACGGTGATTAAGAACTTGACTCGTCTTCCTGAGTCCGTCATCCGTTGAACCATGTTCACATCAATGACTTCATCTTCAGCGTCAGGTAATAACAGGTCGATGATTTGTGGTTCTCTCATTCTCAGGCCAGTCTGTAATGCGTCATTCATGGTTTTGATATCACCGTTCTTCACGAGATGACCAAGTCTGGTTTTTGGTACCCATTGTTCCAACGATATTCCTTCGTCTAATCTCGTGTTTCGTCTTGGTCGTGGTCTGCGTCCGCTCATTCTTTACCCCCTGTAATCTTCTTTTTTGTATCCTGCACTGCAGGCATAAGTTCTTTATTCAGATGTTTTCCAACTATCCGGTCATCACTGGGGAGCATCTTACTATCATGCGGGCAAGTAATCCCTGCGTCGAGGACTCCTTTTAACACTGCGAACAGTTTTGACCCGGTCGTCGGCATTGAACGACCGATATCAAGTACTCCTTCACTGATTCCTTTCTCCTGCGCTCGTTTCCCCGCAAGCAACCCCGTGAGATACGCGGCAGGTGTCGTCGCAGTGGAGTATTTCCACTGATACTGCTTCACGAGATCATCCGAGATAGAAGACGCAAGAACCTTGTCTCCACCAGCGTTGTATTCGATGAATTGAACCCTGATGTTTTTAATGGACTTGCGCACGACGATGCGGATTTTCCGTGATTTCAAGAGACGAAGTCGTTTTCGATAATCCGTTCGTCCTAGTCTATGTCGACGTGGTTTCACATGATATCGTGGTCCTTGTTTCATTGTTTTTCCTCCTTAATAAGTCCATCAGTGATCAGATGAGTTTTCAGATGGTGTTTACTGCGGAACTCACCACCTTTCGCTTTCATGTAATACCTTCGGTATTGATGAGGCGTAATGATTTTTTCTTCTCGTAATTGACTCAGGTACATGCGAAGGGGGCGAATCGTTCGTATCCATCGTTCCTTCTTCGGGGAACGAGCATATTTTTTTCCTTTCCGTGACCCTTGTCCACGTTGTCTCCCTTTTGCTTTCTGTTCCTTATTATAATTTTTCCGTGCATGGGAGATACCCTTTTTTTGTTTACTCTGAATTGCGCCACCGTCGATGAGAACGCGTATATCTTTTCGAATAACTGCTTTTGCGATCTCCTCCAAACGGTCGGGGTCCATCCAGACTCGGTTTACTCCGCATTTCAGGATTGATGCCGCCATACGGCGTTGATTACGTAAATCAGTCATGGTTTTACACCCTCATGTTCAATATTCTGATGTCGAGTTCATCAGCTTTTTTCGCGATATCTGCACGTTTCTTCGTCCCCACGGTGCTCCGTATCCGAGCAGCCTGCGTTTTCGGGTTCATCTTCGTGAGATCAGTGACGTTTGACACCATGACTTCTTCAAAGCCTGATGGGTGTAACCCGCGAACTTCTTTTGGTCCTCGGAATCCGACGCGGACAACATGAGGTCGATACCCTTTGTGTTTCCTCATTTTCGAGGTGATCCCATCGGGTCTCCGCCAGTTCATCGGGATTCGTTTATACCGGAACCATTCCTCTCGCAAAAACCTGGGGTTTTTTCTTTGTTTCTTTCTTCGGAGCAGAAGCTGTTGTCGTTGCTCTTTACTCAACTCAGGTTTTTTCTTCGCTGTATACGTGCCTTTGGATGGTTCAACAATTTCGACTTGTTCTTTCTCCTCAGGTTTTTTCTCTGCTTTGGGTTGTTCTTTTGGTGTATCAGTTTTTGGTGTTTTCTTCGTGGTTTTCACTGGTTTTTTCTTCGCAAGTTGTTTTTTGATGTCCTGCGCGTTTTTTTCAGTAACTCCTTTGATTTTCGTTAACTCTTCAACCTTCGCATCTCGTAATTTCTCTATCGTAGTGAATCCATTCTCATAGAGGGACTCTGCTTTTGCTTTACCGACTCCTTTGAGTGCGGTGAATGCTTTAATGCTGTCTTCTTTCGTCATGGTTTCCCTCCTTTCCCTGAGATGATATACACACCGTCTTGGAATACTCGGACATCCCGGTTCTTCACTTTTGCCGCTCGTTCTATGTTTGCAGCGGTTTGACCAATCTGTTCAATGTTAATCCCTGATAACGTAATCAGGTCACCTTGGATGGCTACTTTCACGCCTTCGAGGATTTTTGCTTTCCGGGGCGAGCGTTCCCCGAGGAAGTTCTGGATGATAAACGTGTTACCTTCTACTGCTGTTTTAATCGGGAAATGTGAATACACGGTTTTCATTTTGTATTCGTATCCATCGGTGACTCCTTTGATCATGTTGCGGATATGTGCGGCGTAGGTTCCAAGTAATGCTTTCTCTGCGCGGTGAGGTGACTTGTTACACAAGATAATCACCTTGTCCTTCTGAATCGTGATTTGTATTTTCGGGTTCCAAAACACCCTAGTGTTTACCCCTTTTGATCCTTTCACCTGTAATGTGTTCTTCTCGAAAGTGAGTTCGACTCCGGTTGGGATTTTGACTTCTTCCTTTATTTCAGTTACTGCGGTCATGGTCATCACATCCTTAATAGACATACGCGAGGAGTTTCCCTCCGATACCCATTTGTTTTGCTTCAGCATTTGAGATGACTCCATTCGTAGTCGTCAGGATGAGTAGCCCGAATTCTCGAGCGGGGAGGTATCGAGACTCCCATTTCTCGAGTTCATCACGTTTAATTGGATAGCGTGGTTTTATGACGCCGCAGTTGTTGATTTTCCCGAGGAGTTTCACCTCGAATATCCCTGCTTGTCCGTCATCGGCTAACTCGTAGCTTCCGATGTATCTTTTCTCTTTGAGAAGATTCAGGACTCCACCGATGAGTTTCGAGGAGGGGCGGATAACACAGGCGCCTTTTCCTTTTATTTCAGCGTTTTTGATCAGTGATAATGCATCTGCCAATGGATCATTTAACATAGATGTAGCAACTCCTTTTACCAGTATTTTTTAAATCCTATTTCTTCAGCTTTTTCTCGGAAGCATTGTCTGCAGAGATGAAGACCATATTTTCTGATGAGACCGCGTTTTCTCCCGCATTGCTCGCACCCGATTTTTCTGCCGTACATTTTCTTCCGCTCTTTCTCTCTCATTAGACAACCTCCACTTGGTAGGCTTCTTTCAGGAACTCCATGGTTTCTTCGGGGGTGATTTGATGGCGTTGCGGTATTTTCCTCCGGTCGATTCGGCGGTGTTTAATACGATACCCTGGTTTCTGTATCGTGACGCAGATATCCATACCGAAGATCCCGATGTTCGGGTCATATCTCTGGTCTTTGAAGAGGGTGTGATCAGGTACCCCAAATGAGATGTTCCCTTGATTGTCGAAGCTATAATCCGAGACTTGGTTGTTCCGTATTTTCAATGCTTCGACGAGGAATGCTTGCGCTTTTTTTCCTCGTAATGTCACCTTACAGCCGAGGGGCATTCCATCACGGATCCCCCAGTCTTTATTGGTTGTTCTTGAGAAGGTCTGCACCGGTTTCTGACCGGTGATTCCTTTTAAGACGGATTGTGCTTTACTGAGTTTCTCACCGGCTTCACCGACGCCGATGTTAATCGTGATTTTCTCGATCCGTGGCCGCGTCATACTTATTTTATTCTCAGGTGTTTTCTCCGCAGTCTTCACCTTGACGGGTTTCTTTTTTGATGTTTTTTTCACGGGTTTTTCACTGGTTTTTTTCGCAGGCATTACATAGTCACCTCAGGTAACGCAATGATTGGTTTCGTTAGACCAATGGGGAACACGTACTCTGTGATAGTGGAGAACTCTGTGATGCCTTTCATCTTCGCCAGGTTCGGTTTCGATGAGGCAACAACTTCTACGTCTTCGATGTTGGCGGTCTGCCCGATATGTCTTCCCCCGACGATCATACAAACCGTTCCTTTCTTGAACGGAAAAACCTCGACGATTTTTTTTTCTTTAAGATCAATTTTGAGGACATCCCCTGTTGTATACTCGTCTTTTGGTACAATGATATTGGTCCCATCATGGAGATTCAACTGGATTTTTTTCCCGCGGAGAACCGTTTTGTTCTCAATACGACAGAGTTTCCAGGTTGCGTTATCTGCAGGGATGGGGACGAGCATTAGTTTACCTTTCCGGTCGAACAGAACGCGATAATCTTTTTTCAGCTCAGGGAGCGAGACAACATCCATGAACCCGCAGGGGAACTGATGGTTTTTTCGTTTCACTCCATCAACGAGTATATTCCCAGTAACAATGATTCGTTTCGCCTCTTTTTGCAGGTCACACAGCTGTAAAAAATCACGGACAACGGAGAGTAAGGAGAGTGATTGCTCTATTCTATGGGGTCCGGGTGACGGTTTCGTCATCCAGACATGTTCTTTCCGGTGGATTCGTACTGTTCTAGGTGCTGCAAGTCTTTTTAAATGCTTACTCATGGTTTAGCCTCTTTTTTGTTTTTCGTGGGTGTTTTTTTCGTAGACGGTTTTTTCACGGGTTCTTTCTCCACGACTTTCCCTTCTTTCACCTCGGGGGTTTCCGAAGTAACTGGTTGTTCAGGTGCTTCCTCTTCGGTCTTCTCTGGTTTTTTCTCTGTTTTTTCCTCTTTTTTCGGTGCCGGCTCTTTTTTTTCTACAGGTTTTTTCTCTTCTGGTGGTTTCTCAGCGGTTTTTTCGAGTTCTTTCTTTTGTTGTTCTTCTTTTTTTGTTTCCTCGTCGGCTTTTTTCTTTTGTGCCTCGATTTCGACGAGTTGCTGCTGTGCTTCTTTCTCGATTTCTTTCCTGGTTTCTTCGGTGAGACCGCTTTCGAGTTTTTTCCGTCTCCATTTATCCGTAAGATTCAATTTTGTAATCAACAGATTACTAGGATGCATGGGTCTCGCGATTTTTTTTCCATCCGCTTTCACATGGGTGACCCCTTCGATTTCTACGATTCGGTCCTTCACATTCACATGGGATATTTTATCTTCATGCCCTTTGAAACTGCCCCTCATCACCTTCACCATGTCTCCTTTAATCACGGGGATACTCCGCCGATCATATTTTAGCAGGAGTTTTTCCTCGAGGTGAGAAGCAATCCACTTCCTTTTTTTATGCAGAGGAGCATTGAAGAGGTATTTCCGTTGTTTACGTGCTTTTTTTGATTTCATGTGTAGTATCACCACTTTCTTATTTTTTTTATACGATGGTTGATGCTAAGGATGCGATCTTCGGCCATCGTTCTGCTGCTTCAAGTGCAACCGGTCCTTTGATCATCGTACCTTTTGTTTCCCCGGTCTCCGTGATGATTACTGCAGCGTTATCCTCAAATTGCACCATTGTTCCATCTGGTCTCCGGAAGGGTCTTCGTTGTCGGATGATCACCGCTTTCATCATCTGACGTCTCATGTCAGCAGCACCTTTTTTCACACTGATAATGACCAGGTCGCCCACCCCGGCTTTCGGGGTTCGTCGATGGACACCTTTATATCTCGGTGTCATAATAATCTGAACAACTTTTGCACCAGTGTTATCAACACAGGTTAACCGTGCGCCGACGTTTAACCCGCGCATCATTCTCCCAGCTATTCCTTTCATATCGTACCAGGTCTCCTTTTTTTTATATCTTCTCTATCGTCACAAATGAGATGGTTTTACTCAACGGTCGGCATTCCGCGATTTTCACTTTATCCCCTGGGTTTACTTTGATGCAGGGGGGGCAATGAGCAGAATACTTTGATGAACGTTTCTCGTATCTCTCATATTTTGGAACATAATGCATATATTCTTTTTTCACTAACACCGAGTTTTTCATCTTGTTCGAGACAACCGTACCAACGATTACCTGTCCTCGGACAGATAAAACGCCGTGGAACGGGCAGTTCACATCACTGCAGCTTTCACTCGGTGGGTTTACAGGAACACCTATATTTCGTGGTTCTTTTCTTTGCTTCACACTCATTCACCTTGATTTTTTTATCCGGTCTTCCGGTCTATGAATCAATCGTATCCCTTGCACGATTACGTGGTGCCCGTTTTCGGTAAATTCAAAGGATGCCGTGGTTTTTGCAATCCGTCTCTGCGTGTTCCCTCGTTCGATGAGGAACGTGTGTTTCGTCTCATCAAGGATCACCCCGGAGAAACCAACCCCGGTTGGGTCAGTGCACTCGCGGATGGTAACCGTTCTTCCGATGAACTCGTCTTTCACGAGAGGGTATTCCGACATCTTAGTATCTCCTAGGATACGACTGTGTAACCATTTTTTCTGTTGAATTTCATTCCTTTTTTTTCGTCTAATATTTTTTTTTATTAGTTGACTTCAACGATGAAACCCATCTTTTCTAAGGTTTCTTTTACTTTTGTCCGGTGGTCACCTTGGAGCTCAATTCTTCCTTCTTTGATCGTGCCGCCGCATGCACAGGTGGATTTCAGACTACTTATCAATGCGTTGATGTCTAAATCGTGTGGGTTTATCCCGTTGACGATCGTCATCATTTTTCCATATCGTCGTTTATCAATAGCGATGGTAATCTTCTGTTGTTCTCGTGCGATTTCTTCACAGACACAGATCTCTTTTGGTAGACCACATTTCGTGCATATCTCACTCATTGTGTTTCTCCTTTCTCCCGCATGATCGTAAGGATCTTGGCGATGGACATCCGTATCTGCCTGATTTTCCCAGGTGATGCCGGTGAACCACCCATTGCTGCGACCCCTCGCTCATGCATCAGTTCTTCTTTCAACTCTTTGAGTTTTACCTTCCGTTCATCAGGGTTGAACTCCCTGATTTCTTTCGCTTTGAGCACCATTTATGCATCGCCTTCTTCTAACACTTTTTTCAGTTTTTTAATAATCGTCTCAGCAGTTTTCTTCCCGATGCCGTTAATCGACATGAGTTCAATGGTATCCATCTCATAGAGTTCTTCGAGGGATTTGACCCCGGCTTTCTTCAGTTTTTTTACGACTGACGGTCCGATACCTTGAATATCCGTGATTTTTTGGATATCAGTTACTTTTTCTGCAGACGGTTCAATTACTTTTTTCTCAGGAGGGACTTCTTTTTTGGTTTCTTCTTTCTTCGCTTCAGGTATAATCACTTTGAACTCGTCAGGAAGTTTAGCATTGGGTCTCATAATCCGGATTTTTACTCCTAACACGCCAGGTTTCAGTTTCGCGGTTGCGTACCCGACATCCATGACTTGTTTTGCGGTTTCACCACAATACTTAATGTGTCCTTCGGTGAATTTCTCTGTTCGATGACGCTCACCCGTGAGCTTCCCAGCGATAATCACCTGGCATCCTTTCGCTCCCGCGTTCATGATTCGTCTCACCGTGGAATGTCCAGCACGTCGGAAATGCCATCCTCGTTCCAATGCCTCCGCAAGTTTCTCTGCCATGATCTGTGCGTTCACCGACGCGTTCGAACCAGCCTCCTGGATCTCGATCTGGGGGTTGTCCACATTATATCTGGTTTTAATCGTCTCGGTTAACTCTTTGATTTTCACTCCGCCTTTCCCGATAACAATACCTGGGCGTTCAACGAGGATATTAATCCGTGTCCCAATAGGGGTTCGTTGAATAGTCATTCCACCGAATCCTGCGCCTTCTATCTCCTGAACCAAGAATTTTTTAATTAAAGATCTTTTCGTATTTTCCTTGATGAATTTCCGCTCATTCGTCATACTTTATTCCGCCTCTTCCAGGATAATTTCAATATCGGTCGTGTTCTCATCTTTATCCGTGGCGTTTCCATGCGCTCGGGGCATCATCCCATGGAGCGCTCGTCCGCGATACGCAGAAATATGGATGATTTTCATGTTTTCGATATCAAACCCTTTATACTCTGCATTATTCTCCGCGTTCTCTAGTATCTTCAGCATGTATTGCGCTGCTTTTTTCGGGAAACTCCCTGGACCTATCCCTTTTTGATGATGCACTTTTTGTTTATGATAGACTGCAGGAAGCGGACGTTTTAACGCGATGATGTCCTCAAGATATTTTTTCGCTTTTTCTGTCTTCAGCCCTCGTAACGCATACGCAAGATTTACTGAATCCTTCGGGGAACAATGGAGTTCGTACCCGTAGGCTTTCGCGGTTTTCTCAGCATCGACCTTTGTTGAATATTTCGCCATAGTTCTATCCTCACTTCAACGGCATAAATTTGGATCCTCTGGTTGCACCAACACCAGGTCCTGTATGCTTTGGTCTCTTTCTCGTTAACGCAAACTCTCCAAGATAATGACCGACCATCTGTGGTTGAATATCCACTCGTTGGAACTCTTTCCCGGTATAGATTTCTATACGATGACCGATGAAATCAGGGAGGATAACCATGTCACGACAATGAGTTTTAATGATGTCCCCATGTTGCGCTTTCTTTACATCCTCCAAGAGTTTGTTTTGTCTCTTCGTCAACCCTCGTTTTAAGGTTCTGCGGACACGAGACGAGAGCAACGGCATCAGCTCATCAAGTGAAAGCCCCTGTAACTGTTCTAAAGAGAGTCCGTGATAATGGAATTCTTTTTTCCGGACCTCGACTCGTCTCCGCTGCTGTTTTTTTCTGCTTTTCGATGATCCAGGAAATACGTCTGCCATCTACTTCTTACCTCCGTCCAGTCCGTTTCGGTGCAATATGCCCGACTTTTCTCCCCGGTGGCGCACCACGAGAAACACTACTGGGTTTCCCGATATGCTGATGACTCCCTCCACCATGAGGATGATCAACCGGGTTCATCGCAGTCCCACGAACAATCGGGTACAGTCGTCCTTTTCTCCGTCGAGCCCAGTATTTCTTACCTGCTTTCATAAACGGTTTATCCTTCCGACCGCCACCAGCGGGGATACCAATAGTCGCTCGACACATGGAATTTAATGTTTTAAACTGACCTGAAGGAAGCCGAATACTCGTCCCCTGTGCGTCATGGGATACAATCGCCGCGTTACTCCCACCCGCACGAACAAGCTTCCCCCCATCACCCGGTTTCATCTCTATATTATACACAGGAAACCCTTCAGGAATCTTACCAATCGGTATCACATTGCCGATCTCACAGTCTTTTTTCTCCGTAAAACGAAGCTCATGACCAACCATGATTCCCTCAGGAGCAATCATCAACGTTTTTGTGTTATTCTCCATTCGAACTCGTACCAAAGGAGACGACCGACCAGGATCATGAAGCAGTTCTTCAACCGTACCAACCGCCTCTTTATCCCGAATATATTTCACGTCCCCTCGGTTCTTATGAGACGCAACATTAAATCGACCCCGGACACGCCCACGTCTTTGCTGGATAAGATTCTTCCCCATAGTTCACCTTCCTTAGAATATACCAATCCTCATGCCAATATCCTCGGCTTTCACCTCAGGCATGAATATCACTAACGCATGTTTCCCATCTTTCGCAATCTTCGTATTCACTGTTTTCACCTTCACCTCAAACATCCGCTCAATCGCTTTTTTAATCTGCAGTTTCGTCGCATTCCGTTTCACCACAAACTCTAACGCGTTATTGTTCTCCATCTGATTCATCGTCTTCTCAGTCACATACGGATGAAAAATAATATCAAAAGGATCCATACCTACTTCACACCCCCAATCTGTTTCAACGCAGACGCAGTCAACACCGTTAACCGTCCCGCAATCCCCCCCGGAGCAAGATACTCAACATTTATCATATTCGGTGAAATAATATCAACACCCATCAGATTCCGAGAGCTTTTCTTAATCTCCGGTTTCGTCGACACAATCAACACGGATTTCGGCGTCCGGTATTTTCGTCCTCGTCGTTTCCCTTTCCCTGCACGAATATGCTTCCCATTCACCGAGCGAAGAACATCATCATACACACCAATTTTCTGCAAAATAGCAACGACATCCTTCGTCTTCTTCACTTTCTCAAACGCATCATCAACAACAATCGGTAACGTAAGTTTCTCATCAAATCGATGACCCCGCGTAAAAACAAGGGTTTTATCCATGGTGGCTGCTAACGCTGAATTCCGCGCGAACATCCCCTCTTTTTTATTCATTTTCTCCTTCCAATTCCGCTCGACCTTCGGAGGATGCGCACGACGACCACCCACCACACAAGGAGCTAACGCCGCAGTACGCCCCTGTGCTAAACGAGGGACACGAGACATACCACGACCTTTCCCAACCGAGGCAACCGAATGTTTCGCACCTGCGAGAGGATCAGAACCATACGGTTGTCGTTTATTCGAAGACAGAACCCAAAACGATTTTTTAATCAGATCTGGACGATATGGTGTCTGAAATACTACGGGTAAATCGATTTTCTCTTTTACAGAACCATCCATACCATACACATTCACCTTTGTCATCGTCTTACACCCCTTGTTTACTCATGGTAGACACATAGGAAATCTCAGGTTTCTCAACTTTCACACCACGTTTATACCGGATAGCATCACGCATACTCACCATGCGTTTCGTAGGACCAGGAATAGACCCGTGAAGGAGAACATACGAATTCCGAACCACACCATACTGAGGGAATCCTCCCGCAGGTGTGATCTCCTCTCCTTTCTCACCAATTTTCAGGACACGTTTGTTATACTCAGTTCTTTGATGATACCCGGTTTGTCCTGCTTGAGGAACCGTCGCCTGTATCCAGTTCGGATGCCAGGAACCAGCAGTACCAATCATACGTCGATGTTTCGAGTTTTTATGAAAAAGCAGTTTCACTCCCCACCGTTTCACGACACCTTGGAATCCTTTCCCTTTCGTCACCGCGATGATATCCAACATGTCTCCTTCTTTCACCGCATCATTAATCGTGATATCTTTCCCGAGGATGTCTTTCGCATAGGCAGCTTGTTGTTCGAAGGTTCCGCCACTGACCCGTACTTCTCGTATCTCCGGTTTCTTTTTTGGTATACTCGTGACCAGTTTAGGTTGTGTGTACACGAGAACTCGGAGTTCATCGAAGTCTTTCAGGAGCTCCCAGTTTTTCTTGACATCTTTTTTAGGGAGTGGTAAACGTTTTGATAATTCAGGATCAAGTTTCTCCGCCCAGATTTCACCAGTGGTATGTAAACCGTGATGAGTTCTTTTATACACGCGAATCGCAGCGATTTTTATCGGCGGAGTCTCCACAACAGACACCGGCATGATGACTTCTCGCCCTGATGTGGTTGACGTCGGACGATAATCGACAATGAATGCATGGGTCATCCCTGCTTTATAGCCAAGGAATCCTTGGATCTTTGGTTTTTCTCCGCCTTCAGGCCAACTCGTGATATGCGGAGTCTCCGCTCGTGCTCGTTTTCGGGGTGAATACCCATGGGATCCTCTTTTTGGATGGTGTATATCCGGCATATATGATACCCTCTATTGTGTTCATTTTTTTCTTAGGAATCTTGTGTTCCTACGTTGTGTCTGAACCGTGACATAGGAAGGCAGCCAAAAACATGTATTGTGAGGCTGCAGATCTCGGGGTTCACTGGGTGAATTGCCCGATTGATGTCTGGTTCAGATAGGGAAATAACGGATACAGGAAATGGTATATAAACCTTCTCTCTGGGATCAGGGTTAAAAGAATCCTCCGGTGAATCATACGATGTCTTTGAATTTTTTCCATAAATACAGTTTCGCGAGGGGGTATACTATTCTTCCGTATAACGAGAGATTGTATGCTTTGTTGAGTAGTATGATATGTTTCCCCTCAGGGATTGTTTTGCCGTGATTGATGAGTACGCGTCCATAGTCATCGAGTTTTTCAACATAGAACCTGTTCACGATGGATGCTTTTAATCGAGTAGACAGGTTTTGTCTTACTAAGGTTTTATAATTGGTGTTCTCGATGATGCTTTGTGCTGCTAAATAGCCTGAGGTGAACGCGTATCGCATCCCGAACCCCCAGAGGAAATCCTGTAGACCCGCAGCTTCTCCAACAAACCGTTGTTCTCCTCGTTGTATTCGTTGTTTGAGAAGGAAAGAACCTACGCCTCCGCAGCTCCGTTTCTGTTTTATATCCAGATCATATAATGTAGTGAACATCTCCACTGCATTATTGAAACACGTATTGACGGAGCCAAAACCGTATGCGTTGACGGTGTTGATGCATCCATACCCATTATGGATGAGCAGGTACGCATATCCATGATAGGAGGTTTTTTTATTCACTAATGCAACCGCGATATCATCAGCTTCGGTCTCAAAGGTGATCCCTTTTGCTACCGCGGTGATTTTCTGTGTATTCGGGCCGGTAGCAATGATATCGCTGTGTTGCACGTCTTTTTTTGACTGGAAATGGATTCGAACACCGTGGTCTAGTGCTTGATTCTTGAGACTTTGATCAAGACTCTCATTCATCGTCCCTCGTTTCAGTAGATAAAAAATAGGTTTTGAGGAAACAATAAGAATGCCTTCTTTTCCATCAGTGAGATGCATCGTGGTGAATGGTTTGTATAAGAATGATGGGGTAATATTCATTTTTTGTATTTCGTCGAGAGTATCGGTTTCTGATGACCAGTTTTCTAATCCTTGTAGATCGCCATTGAAGCGGGCGCCGCATTCTTTTCTTTTTTCGAACACCTCGACAGGGTATCCTGCTTTTTTTAGGGTTATCGCGCAGCAGAGGCCTGAGATGCCTGCGCCGGCTATTGTGATTGTTTTCATTGTTCTGTGTTCTCTCTTAGGAATAATTCTATAGGGGTATCCTATATTTTTATTTTGTTATTTTATCATATATGGTTTTTTTTTTAGAACCCTCATAAGGTTAATAATCCTATTATATTTCTAATATAGAGATTTGTGTTGTTGAGAGGATGAAGAAAAAGGGTTGAAACGGTATGAAGTATGATGTTGTGGTTATTGGTGCTGGACCTGCGGGTTCTACAGCAGCAAAGGTTCTCGCGGAGCGTGGTGTGAAGGTTCTTCTTCTTGATAAACAGGTGTTTCCTCGTGAGAAACCCTGCGGAGGCGGTCTGCCTATTCGCGCTCTTGAGCGGTTCCCTTACCTGAGAACCCTTGATGTGATCGAGTCGTATTCGTATGGGGGGTCGGTGTATTATTCACTGTTGGAGTATAAAGCGGATCTGCAGAGGGATAATCCGATTCTCGCGATGGTTCTCAGGAAAACATTTGATGACGGGTTGGTTCGGTGCGCGATAGAGAAGGGAGCAACGTTCTGGGGAGGTGAAACTGTTGTGGATGTGAAACCATCAGAGGAACGCATCGTGGTTCTGCTCGATGATGGGACGTCTCTTGAAGCAGAGCTGGTGATTGGGGCTGATGGTGTGTGGAGCAGGGTTGCTCAGCAGATGGGGTTATCTGGTGCTCACCGTGCGGTTTCTCTCTGTGTTTTTCAGGAGTATCCCGTCACAAAGGAGGTCCTTGATACGTTTTTTAGTGAGAAACGTTTGTGTCGTATTTTTGTTCAGTTTCAGGATATTATTGGGTATGGGTGGGTGTTTCCGAAGAAGGATTCGGTGAATATTGGTATTGATGAGCTGCGGATCGAGGGTGAGCGATATAAGGGTATACGGAATCTGAGGGAGGCGTATACACAGTTTTTTTCTCTGTTAAAAGAAAACGGGATGATTCCTCCGGGTTTGGAGATGGGGCGTATTCGGGGGGCACCTATTCCTATTATGCCGTTGGAAAAAACGTTTGGGGATCGGGTGTTGTTGTGTGGTGATGCAGCAGGGTTTGTGAATCCGTTGACTGGGGAAGGGTTGTATTATGCGATGGCGTCTGGTGAACTAGCGGCAGGTGTCGCGGTTGAGGCGTTAGCCGCTCGGGATATGAGTGCTGGTTTTTTACGGCGGTATCAGGATCGGTGGACGGATGAGTTTGGTGTAGATTTACGGCTTTTTTTACGGGTGTATCATCGATGGGAGCGTTTTGTGAAATACGCGTATCGAGTCGTGGCATCAGATCCAGTATTGTGTGAGATGATTCTTGATGTTGGTGTTGGTCAAACGAGTCTGCGTGCGGTTCGACGGAAGGCGTTGCTGCGGTTTTTATTTGCTGTTGTGAACTATGTGGTGAAAAGAAAGAAGTGACTTTTTTCATGGTGGTTGGTAATCTTTAAAAGTAGGGCGTATTTATCTGGGTTGATAACTTGTTGTGGGAGGAATAGTTCCGTGTTGGATTTTGAGTATAATGTGTCGACGAAGGTATTGTTTGGGAGGAATAAGGTTGAACGTCTTGGTGTTGAGTTTGCTGGGTATCCGGAGAACATCTTGCTTGTGTCTGGTGGGGGGAGTATCCGTAAAACCGGATTGTATGACAAGGTTGCTCGTATTTTGAAGGCGCAGGGTATCGTGTATTATGAGTTGTCTGGGGTGAAACCGAATCCGAGTATTTTGAGTGTGCGGGAGGGTATCCGGATCTGTAAAAAACATGATATCGGGTTCTTGTTGGCGGTGGGTGGAGGGAGTGTGATTGATTGTACGAAGGCGATCGCTGCAGGCGTGTATTATCTGGGTGATCCGTGGGAGTTGTTCCTGCAGGGTGATTCGAAGATTCAGAAGGCGTTGCCGTTGGGGACGGTGTTAACGATCGCGGGGACTGGGTCTGAGATGAACGGGAATGCGGTGGTGACGAATGAGGAGACTGGTCAGAAGCTTGCGATTCATCGGGATTTGTTGCGTCCACGGTTTTCTATTCTTGATCCGACGGTGACGTTTACGGTTCCTCGGGGTCAGACTGCGGCTGGTGTGGTGGATATTTGTAGTCATGTGTTGGAGCAGTATTGTAGTCAGACGAAGGAGGCGTATGTCCAGGATCGTCTTTCGGAGGCGTTGTTGAAAACCGTGATCCATTTTGGTCCTGTCGCGTTGAGGAAGCCTTCTGATTATGAGGCGCGTGCGAATCTGATGTGGGCGAGTAGTCTGGCGTTGAACGGGTTGCTTGGGTATGGTCGGGTGACTGATTGGGCGACGCATGGTATTGAGCATGCGGTGAGTGCGGTGTATGATGTGACTCACGGTGTTGGTTTGGCGATTTTGACTCCGGTATGGATGGAGTATGTTCTTGGTAAGAATACTCAGTGGAAGTTTGTTGAGTATGCGAAGAATGTTTGGGGTGTTCATGGAGGGGATGAGAAGGAAATCGCGGAAAGGGGTATACAAAAAACCAAGGAATTCTTTTCTCATCTGGGTATGCCTCAGCGTTTACGTGATGTTGGTGTTCAAAAAGAAAAACTTGGTGATATGGCAAGGAGTATTGTGGTGTTCGGTGATATCGGGCGGTTTCAAAAATTGGGTGAATCTGATGTACTAAAAATTTTGGAAGCCGCGTTTTAGAAGAGTTTGGGAATGAGTCTATAGGGGACTTGTTTCATGTATGTTTTGTAGTCTTCCCCGTATTGTTTGATGAGGTGGTGTTCTTCGTCGATGATGCTCCAGATCATGATGGGGATGGCGATGGTGGCGATGAGGAGTGCAGCGGTGGAGGAGAAGAAGAGGGCGAGGCCGTAGCCGATGATGAGCAGTGAGGTGTAGTGTGGGTGTCTGATGTGTTGGAAGATGCCGGTGGTGACGAGTTGTCCTTTGTAGGTTTTTTGCCAGAAGATTTCCCATGAGAAATAGACGTATGCTCCTAGGAGGAAGATGAGGATTCCGAGGATGATAGTGGGGAGTTGTGGGAGGGGGATTTTCCAGACTTGATATAGTGCGGTGAGTGGTCCGATCATGATGATGAGGAGGAGGGGTGCGTAGTGGACGATAAAAAGTGCTCGGAGTTCTTTTGGTGGTCGATAATAAAGCATCATAATCGCGTGGTTAGGTGTTGTGGTGTTATCGGAATTTTATTCCGCCTTTGGTGATTTCGATGTCTTGTGGTTTGAGGGTGTGTTTGGTGCTTCTCATTTTGTGTACGGTGAGTTTTCTGCGGTCCATGGTGGAGTCAAGGCTGAGGACGATGACGCCGTCTGCGATGAATTCTGAGATGCCGTCTCTGGAGAGGCTGTTGGATCCGACGGGGAGTTCTGAGGTGACGAGTGAGGTGCAGTTTGCGGTTTCGAGTGCGTTCATGATGTAGTGGAGGTGGAGTCGTCTGACGGGGAAGTTTTCGTCTGCGTTGAAGTCCTCTGGGTCGATGATGTTGATGTCGCTGCTTCGTTTGATTTCTGCGTTTCTGAGGTAGATGGGCATTTCTGAGAGGGGTGTGATGCTGTCGAGGACGATGCGGTCGTATTCTCCTGAGAGGATTTCGTTGGTCATGGTTTCGTAGATGAGTTTTTTGTTGATGTTGAGGAAGAGGAATTTGATTTGTGCTTTTTGTATCCAGGGTTGGAAGTCGATGTCGAGTTCTTTGGCTTGTGAGAGGAGTCCTTCGACTTTTTTATCGAGGGTGAGGAAGAGGCATTTGTCTCCTTCTTGTGCTCCTTGGTAGAGGAAGTTGTAGCAGAGGATGGTTTTTCCGCTGCCGGGTGGTCCTGAGATGAGGGTGACGGTGTTTTTTGGGATGCCACCGTTGAGGATGGTGTCGAGTCCTTGGATACCGGTTTTGACTCGTTCGAGGGCGTCTTTTTGTTTTTGTGGTGGTGTTTTTTCTGATTGTAAGAGTGCCATGGGGATGTTTAATGTCGTTGGTGGTATAATTATTTTATCTTTGGTGTATTTGTCCTTGTTTCGTTTGTGTGCCATATTTTTTTTCTGATGTGGGTTTTTTTTAGGATTTTTTTGTCTTCTCCTGTTGGGTGTTTTTTTCGTATAGAAATATTTATATATTCATAAGAATAAATATAATACTGTAAATAAATTGAAGATGAGATGTGTTCTACCATGTCAACACGCACCGTGAGAATCTGGCTCTTGGTCTACAACGATAGACTCTTAAAAGCAATATCCTGCCCAGAAGACGGTACGTTAATCATCTACGACGAATACGACAACGTCCTCATCAAACGCATGGGCCTCACACCCGCACAAATCAAAAAAATAGAAATCACCATCGCCGCCTCCGGAGCAAAACAACTCGACGGACCCAACGAACCCATCAACTACCTCTAAAAAAAAACAATTTTTTTTTAAAAAAACTTTATTTCACCGCTAAAAACACCCGACGCTCAGGATAAATCGCCATCCCCTTACTCGTGATCTCCATCGCCACCATCTTCTTCTGATGACTCGAATACCGCATCTTCACCACCTCAATCGCGTTCTCCCGAATATCACCACGCTGAATATTATACAACACAATAATCCCATCAGCCAAAAACTCCTCAATACCCGTATCACTATACTTCGTCGGAATCTGCTCCGTCTCACTAATCAAAAACGATGTCGCACCAGTCTCCTCAAAAAAACTAAACAACTGCTGCAAATACACCCGATAATTCTTCTCCTTACTAATCGACGCTGCGATAATCGCGGTCAACGAATCCACCGCAATCACATCCGGAGTAAAATCCTTCGGGATCACCAACGGCTTAATCTTATACGACACCTCAGTCGCAGAACCAGAACCCCCAAGCGACCCGAACTTCATCCGCAAAATATCTAACGGGTTAATCTTCTGCATCAAAAACGAACCATTCTCCTTATACTTCTTAATATCCCACCCAAAATTAGACATACTCTTCTCAATACGATCAATCGCTTCCTCACAACTCACATACATACACTTCTTACCCTGAGAAACCAGATTATAACAAATCTGACGACACAACGTACTCTTCCCCGTCCCCGCACCACCAGCCAACAACACCGCGTTCCCCTTCGGAACACCCCCCTCCGCGAACAACTCATCAAACCCAGTAATACCAGTTTTCAGCACACCCTCCTTTTTCCGTTCAACCGTTTTACTCTCTGCCGGGCACATAGGACAATCGCTCAACCACAATCAGTCTTACTCACGTTTCTCAAGGATACAAAATCAGAAACAAATAAGACTCGGTAAAACCTACTCTTTCTCATGGTTCTCTATTTTATTCCTTTTTTAGGATATGACCTTGTTCATAAAAAAAACTTTCTATGATGAAGAGACGCTTGTTCCTTCTGGATACTTGAGAGAACCGCGTCGGGTATCCACTAGACCACCCAACCCGGACCGATTTGAACCTCGACCCAGTGTTCTGTGATATAGATGTTGTCAATGGGATTTCCCAGAGGTTTTTGTTTGATTTCCACATAGGAGGGTTCCGATACTGGGCGGAGGCTCACATCCACAAATTGGCCCATTTTATCATTAAGGAATTCGTACCACGCGTGCGGATACTGGGTGTTAATACGTAAGATTCCAACAGGGCCTAGTGGTACAGAAGTCGAATGAGAGAAATTGGTTCGTATGACACATTTACCATAGTTTGCTGAAACGTTTTTCCCTGGTTTCCCAATAAACCTGACGAGGTCGAAGTATATATTATACTCTGAATCCACCTCAGTAATATTCACAGACGGAGGAACACGCATTGTTGAATTACCATCTGGTTGTTTTAGGATGATTCCCCCACTCTCTAAAATGTACGTCTGAGGAATAAAATACGCGTTCTTTGCATCATATTTTATCGCTGTTAATGACACTACTTTTAATCCACCGATAGTAATATTGCCTGTCTCAGTAGGAGGAACGTTGAGTTCACCTTCCGCATGAGCAGTGATAAAATAGGGGAGTTCTGGACTTCCTAATGTAATTATCGAAAAAATCGGTGCATTGGATTTCGTCATGGTTTGAATATCAATCATAGATTTCAGATACGAGAACTGATTTGATACCTGATCCATATGCTCTGCTTCACGCTGGTTCATCACTTGTGGGATGTATTCAACCTGGATAATTCCGATAACGACAGCAACAAGACCAATCAATAAGAGTGCTTCGATAACACCAGAAACCGCATACTTTCCTCTATTCTTATGTTGGTTGTTCATCTCTCCATCTCACCGCCTATACTACTATTTATAGTATTACTAGAACATATAGTTTTTCTTTTCTCCCTAATTAAAATTATCAGGAGAATGTTATCCGTTGAAAAAGCCGAAGGTGTTTTTATACGCCTTCTCCAATATCATAGGGCTGAGTCTTTTCGTAGTTTGTAGCCATCTCCTCTTTGATGACTTCAGCGATCCGTTTAACCCCTTCTCGGATGATATCATCCTCTGAGTATGAGAAATTCAATCGCATGGAGTTGTATTCGCTCCCATCAGGGTAAAACGCGTCTCCGACGACGTACGCGACTTTTTTCGCGAGCGCTCTTTTAAACATGAGGCGGGTATTCAAATTTTTAGGCAGAGTAACCCACAGGAACATTCCTCCATGGGGGACTGTCCAGTGTACATCCTTGGGGAAATATTTCTCAAGAGCCTCAACCATGACGTCTCGTTTATGTTTATATAATTGTTTGATGTGTTCGACTTGTTTATCCAGATATCCTCCTTTGACGTATTCATAGGCGACATACTGGGAGAACACGTTTGAACAGAGATCGATGGATTGTTTGGTCATCGCGAATTTATTAATGATTTCTTTGGCTGCGATCACCCAGGCGATTCTGAATCCTGGTGCAAGGATTTTGGAGAAGGTGCCGATGTAGATAACTCGTCCTTTGGTGTCGAAGGATTTAATCGCGGGCATCAGTTCTCCTTCGAACACGAGGTCTCCGTAGGGGTCGTCCTCGATGATGAGAAAATCATATTCTGCGGCGATTTCGAGGAGTTCTTTCCGATGATTCACTGAGATACTTTCTCCTGATGGGTTTTGGTAGGTTGCGACGGTGTAGAGGAATTTTGGGAGGATACCAGTTCGTTGGAGTCGTTTGAGGTTTCTTTTGAGTGATTCGATGTCGATACCTTCGTCATTCATTGGGATTGGTTCACAGTTTCCTTCGAACGCGTGAAACGCTTGCAGGGCACCCAGGTAGGTTGGGGCGCTGGTGATATACGTGTCTCCGGGATCGAGAAAATTGAATGCGACGAAGGAGAGTGCTTGTTGTGCCCCGCTTGTAATCAGGATATCATGCATTTCACAGTCAATGTTTTTCTTTTCTCGCATCCGCTCTGCAAGGACATTTCTGAGAAAAGGTAATCCTTCTGTTGTCCCGTATTGGAGCGCGTTGGTGATGTTGGTTTTAAACACTTTTTCCATGCATTCATGGATGATGTCGACTGGGAATGCCTCAGGGTTGGGTAAACCGCCGGCAAGTGAGATAAAACCGGGGACTTGGGTGAGTTTGAGGAGTTCTCGTATCTCTGATGCTTTAAGTAGTTTTGATCGCCTGGTGAATAACCTGTCGTAGTTAACAACCATAAAATCTGCCCCGTTGCCTGTAATCAATTACACTATAATAAGATTATGGATTTATTTTTTAGAAAATACAGGAGAAAAAAAGAGAAAAAAGAGGGGGAGACGTGGTTGTCTTATTCGAGTACGTGTATATTTTTTTTCTCACAGATATCCTTGAGTTGTTTCGGCCAGAGAGTGACGCTGACTTCGCCAAGGTGTGCCTTTTTGAGGAGTAACATGTAGGTTCGGGATTGGCCGATACCGCCACCGATGCTTAATGGGATTTTATTGTTGATGATTGCTTGATGGTAGGGGAGGTTTAGGTAGTCGTTTTGTCCTGAGAACTCGAGTTGTTTTTTGAGGGTTTCAGGGGTGACTCGTATCCCCATTGATGTGAGTTCATGGCGTCGTTGGGTGATTGGGTTCCAGACGAGGATGTCTCCGTTGAGTCCATGGGTTTGTTTCCCGGTTTCTTTTGAGGTGTCCGTGATCCAGTCGTCGTAGTCTGCGGCGCGCATCTCATGAGGGTATCCATCGTTTAACACGGATCCGATGCCGATGATGAAGATCGCGGGGTGATCCTGGAGAATTGTGGTCTCTCGTTGTTTCCGGGGAAGATCAGGGTACATGTCAAGGATTTCTTCTGCGTGGAAGAATTCGAGTTTTTTGGGGAGGTTGGGGAATTGGTTCACGTCTAGGTTGGGGAATTCAGTTATGATGTGGTCTTCTGCGCCTTTGATGACTTTCCAGATCTTGTTGACGGTGTCTTTGAGGTAGGCGATGGTGCGTTGGTCTTTGGTGATGACTCGTTCCCAGTCCCATTGGTCGACGTAGGAGCTGTGATCGTGGTCGAGGAAGTAGTCTTTTCTGACGGCGCGCATGTCGGTGTTGATGCCTTCGCCGATTTTACAGTCAAATGTTTTGAGTGCGATGCGTTTCCATTTGGTTGCTGCTTGGACGACTTGTGCTTGCATTCGTGGGGTGATGCCAAGGCCGCAGGGGAATTCGACTGGTGTTCGTGATCCGTCTCGGTCGAGGTTGTCGTTGACGCCGCTTTCTTTGTCGACGATGAGGGGGACGGTGACCATCATGAGGTTGAGTTCTTTGTTGAGGTGGTCTTCTATGTATCGTTTCACTGCGGAAATCGCTTTTTGTGTGTCTTTTGGTGTGAGTAGTGATTTGTAGTTTTTTGGGAGTATTTTTTCTACAGCGTCATAGGTGCTTATGCCGGGTCCGGCTAAATCTGCTTTTTTACTAGTCATCATATTGTTCTAAGCCTCTCTCCGGGGATTTCATATCCTGTATTTAAACTTTTATAAGACAGAATGAATTGTAATGCTTAGTGGGGGGGGGATTGTCAGTGGAAAAAACATGTGCACTGATCAGAACTCACAGGTGCCCAACACTTATATTGCATCCCTATGTATGACATCACGTTCTGTCCAAAATGTGGTGCACCAGACGCAGAACAATCTGATGTTTCCCCACTCTGGCTATAACGCTCAGATATCTCCACGACTATTACTCTAAATTTTTTTCCTTTTTTTCTACTCTTTTATTATTTCCTTATTGTTTTTTCCCGAAGACGACTCCACCAGTTTTTGTTGAGAACGTATTATACCTGTGATGCCGCAGATACGTTTTTGCATACACTATTCTTTTTCGCATATCTGATGGTGTAATCTTTGGTTCGACGCACTCTGCCGGGGTATCCGGTTTTATTGAGATAGGGTTGATGAACCCGAGGTCAAAATCCATTGTGATGATCGCTTGTATTGTTTCTTTGAATTCTTCATCGGTTTCGCTGGGGAAGCCGACGATGCCTGCGGTTGAAAGGGTTATTGGTGGATACGCTGTTTTGATACGTTGTACTGCTTCAGATATTTTTTCGATATGTGAGAACCTTTTCATGAGGGTAAGGATTCGTTTCGATCCTGATTGAATAGGGATAGAGATCACTTTTATTTTCCCTCTACGCACTATGTTTTCAAGATCAGAGATATATTTTACTAGCCATACGGGGTTGAGTCCGTCTAATCCTATGCTGTATTCATGGTGATATGAGGTGAGTTTATCTAATAAGATGGGGTAGGTTGTGTCGATGTCTGTTCCGTAACATCCTGGGTCAGGGGCGGTGATATAAAACGTTGTGGATCCTTTGTTGAGGCCGTGTTCGAATTCGTCTATACAGCTTTGAAAGGGTTTGCTGTGAAATGGTCCGATGCTTTTTCGTATGGCGCAATAGGAGCAGTGAAAGGAGCATCCTCGTGCTATCTCAATCCGGTATATGTCATCGGTGGGGATATCCAACGGGTTGCTGAGTATCATGTAGTGCTTCCCGAGTGTTAATTTAAAGGTGTAATCAAAAAATTTGGTGTAGATTTTTTTTGTGAGTGGTGTTTGTGTCGCTATTTTTTTTAGTGCTCCGGATACTGTAGTGTTATCAATGGTTAGCCAGGAGATGTTGCAGTCTTGGATTTCATTGAATTTTATGGTGTGCTGTGGGAAAAACATGTCGATTTTTTTGAGGTCTTTGTGGCTGATGGTTTTCCCGGTGAAAATGGTCTCGTATTCTTTTTTGTCTGATTCAGGGAGGCCGCCGATGACGACGAGTTCTGCTGTGTATCGTTTATATTTTTGTATTTCTTTGAGACATTGTTGTGCGATCGGGTTACTGTATCCGCAGGAGTTGAAGATGATGAGATCTGCTTGTGCGGGGTTATTTACGATAGTGTATCCGTTTTTTTGGAGATAGACTGCGATTTTTCTTGCATCTGTTTTTGCTCGTTCACAGACGTATTTTGAATGGATGAAAACCTTTTTCGATGGTGTTTTTGTCATCTTTTGTTGTCCTATTTACATTTAACGGTGATAACAGTTTTGTTGATAAGAAAGAAGACGTGTTTTATTTAGGTGATGATGACGAAGAATCCGAGGATGAAACCTTGTGCTGATTTGGTGACTTTTACTGCGTTCTCTGCCTCTGCGGAGACAGCGATATCTACTGACCCGAACCCAAAGATTCTGCCTGCTTCTGAGGTGCTTTCTGTTCTGGTCGTATTCGCGGTGATGTCTGGTCCGCAGTTACTGCATCCGGTGCATATTTTGGTGATGTTAATCCTGTTGAACATGCCGCCTTTCACGGAGATTTTCAGGGTAATATTGATGGCGCTTACATTACCCGTGTTTTTCACTGTACATGTTGCTGCTGCGAATCCTCCTTTTATGGAGGTTATTTCTAATGTTGTCGTGGTGGGTTCCGCCGCGGTTCCTATGAGACTTGCACCTAGACAAAAAACGAGTAAAATGCTGCTCATACTCCCTATTGTTTTCAATGTATGGATCTTGCTCATATTTTTTTATCTCCGCTTCCCCCGTAATGGGTTATATTGGTATATTATGTTGGTGAGTATATATATTTTTACTTCGGGATATTCCTCTTCGTTAGGTTCATGTATGCAGGAGTATTTCCCTGACGTTTGTTTTGTATTTCATTTTTTATAATTGTATAAAATTTGTTTTGAGCAGCTTTTTCTATCCAGGGGTAATGACCACAGTTTTTTAAGAGGATAAAACGAAAATCTTTGATTATGTTGGTGAGAGATTTTTTTACTCCAAGGTACGGGTGGGGATCATAGTCTCCATGGATTGCTACCACGGGGCAGAGGATCTTTTTTCCTGATTCTAGTAGGGTACCGTTTTCTCGTAATATCACTGCTTGTTTCCATATGTTTTCATAGATGTCATATTGGTATTCGAGTATCTCGTTTTTGTGGGGTAATGGATCGTAGGAGTCGGTTTTGAAGAACAGTTGTGCAAGTCGAATAAACGAATTGTTTTTCTCTTCTGAGGATGGATTGTTTAACGTGTTCATTATTCTATTGAGTTCTATTTTTTCTTGTGTGGTAAGTCGGCTCAGTCGAGTCTTCGTGATGTCTGTAGCGTAGCGTTCTTCGAATGGTCCACTAGATATGATGATGAGTTTTTTCACGAGGGTTGGGTGTTGGGTAGTGAAGAGAAAACTGAGCCATGCGCCCCAGGACCAACCTATTAAGATGATAGGGATATCTGTCTTCTTTTTCAGAATAGTTTTTAATTCTTCGACTTGTTGTTCGATAGTTGTCGCAGTCTGTAGCGGTTCAAGGACGCCAGTCAAATGCGCGAGTTCTCTGGCTACGGGGGCCATTTCCCCAGGGGCTCCCGGTCCTCCATGGATAACAGCAATTGTAAATGGCGGGGTTCCATACGTCCTCAGGTTTTCCATGGTATATGCTTTGTGTAATTATCTTTTAAAGACATAGTCCCATGCATTTTTCAGGGATGAAAAGATGCACAGGACTAGTCAAAAGAAGGAAATGTGGGAGAGGCATAAAGAAGTTAGCATTAACTGGAAACAATACGATGAAAGCAGACTCAGTGAATGTAAACGCATTTTAGATCTGAGAGACGCATTTCATGAACTGGACAAACCAGTTCAACGTAGAGAATTTCGACTCTCCCAGCTCACTGTTCTCCTTCTGTTCAAGATCCTGTTTGGTGTCTCATATCGTAGTATCGCAAGTGCGACGAAGGATCTAAAAATTTACCAGGCGCTCGGGATGAAACGAGCACCATGTTACAAGACCATCCAGAACACCATGGACTATCTTGACACATGTTTTCTCTCTCAGATCAATCGACTCTTCCTCCCGCAACGAGTCATGCTTGGTGGTATTGACTCCAGTGGGTTAAAAACCCATCAGAAGGGGGCATGGATACAGATTCGTTTCCAGCGGTATCAGAAGAAACGGGATTTCAAGAAAGTTCATATTTTCGTCGATCTGATCTCTAAGAAGATCATCTATTGTTTGGTCACCAAAGGAACTGCATCTGACCATAAACAACTCAAGAAAATACTCAAAGAATGCGACTGGATACGCGTGGATATTATCCTCGGTGACAAAGGGTACGATACCAGAGAATGTTTCAACGAGATCACCAAACAAGGTTCTATACCTGGGATAAAAGTACGAAAGAATGCATCAAGAAAAGCTCATGGCTGTCCAAGTAGACGACGAGCAGTGATTGCTCAACAGGAGAATAACGAGGGTTGGAAAAAGAAAGTTCAGGCGACCATGCGGTGCGTCGTTGAAGCGATCTTCTCAGGGACGAAACGACGATTTGGCGAACATCTTTTCAGCATCAAGACTCGATTTCGGCGTATTGAAGTATGGTTGAGAACCATCCTGTGGAACGTGCTAATCTACCCGAGGTGAGAATTATTACACAAAGCACATGGTATACCAACTTGTTTATCCTTTACTGATTTAAAAATAGCCTGTATGCGCAGTACATAGTAACTTATTTTCATTTTTTAGTTCGATACATTCCAAATAAGGTTCATAAAGAATGACAAGTACTAATATTATATATTCAATAAAAATAAATAAGGGTGATATGAGCATGAACATTGTAAAGAAACATACAGTACATGTTATCGTTCTCTTGATTTGTGCAGAACTATGCCTATCGTCGTTTCTCTACCCTGTTGATTCGGTACTCGGCATGAATGAGCCATCATCCAATACCATGAAGTTCACCTATCAGTTTGCTCAACCAACAATACAGAAACAGGACGGTTTTGACTGGGTAACCATTGAGGGGTGCGTTAATTCCAACCGACCTGGTGCACCAACCATTCCGTATCAGCATGTAAACATTCTGTTACCCTACCAATCCACTATAGAGGAGATCATGGTAACACCGGGGGAAGGTACCGTTCTTCCAAATACCTATCATCTCGTTCCAGGGCAACAAATTCTCCCGCTGGATACCCAAGATGTCATCATGCCTACGCCGCCTGACCCCGTGTTTTATGATACGGTCTCATATCCCGGGTTTTTCTACAAAACTGATTCAGTACAGGTGTGTAGAGGATACTCTTTCCTTCCTCTTTCTCTCTACCCAATCCAGGTTAACCCTTCGACAGGTGAGGTTTCCTATTATGCGACCATGGAAGTAGCAATCACCACTGCTCCAGGGCCAATCTCAACAGTTACAACATTTAGAGGAACCAACAATGATAGGGATGAGGTTCTGAAGAAAGAGATAAATACGGCGGTGATCACCACGTACCCTTCATCAGCTGAGCAAGGACTTCTAGACTCAGAGGATACCTATGATTATGTTGTCATCACCAATGAATTCCTCCAGAATGTTCAGGGCACGTACACCTTCCAGGATCTGATCAATTCAAAACAAGAGAAGGGTCTGCATGCGACGATCGTGACCGTCGAAGACATCGTCTCCAACCCAGATTATTGGTTCAACGGAGAATGGGGAGACGGCGGGAATGAATTACTTTTTAATGATACTACTGCTCAGATTCGAAATTTTATTAAGGATGCGTACATGAACTGGGGAACAGAATATGTGCTATTAGGCGGAGATGTTGATGTGGTTCCGGTGAGGTATCTTTTCGCTCTTTCAGATGAGATTCCATCTGATTTGTATTATGGTTGCCTTGATGGGAGTTTTAATGCAAACGAGAATGGTATGTTTGGGGAACGCGGTGAAGAGGATTTCTACGCAGAAGTCTATGTGGGTAGAGCCCCTGTTGGAAATGAACAAGAGCTTTCAAATTTTATTGAGAAAACGCTTGCATATGAATATACTGATTTTCCTGGTGAGTATTTAGATAAGACGTTAATGGTTGCTGAATACCTTGGATTTTATGGTATCGCTGATTATGGTGGACCAGCAAAAAATGAGATCAAAGACGGTAGCAGCCGTTACGGGTACACCACCGTAGGGCTCCCCGATTATTTCTTCAAAGATACGCTTTACGACGATGATTGGGTACTCTACGAATGGCCAGACCCCTTAGAAATCGACGGTGGGTGGCCAAAGGCGCTTCTTCTTGAGAGAATCAACAACGGAGTCCATCTCATCAACCATCTTGGTCATGCGAATTACCGGTATACGATGAAGTTGGACAGAGAAGATGTTGATACACTTACGAACAATAACCCTTGTTTTATTTATTCTCAGAGCTGCAGCCCTGGCGCATTCGATGAAGACGATTGCATCGCCGAGCATTTTATAGTGAAAACACCGTATGGCGCATTTGCTGGAGTATGGAATTCCCGAACCGGCTGGGGTGGCGTTGGAACCCTTGACGGTCCTGGTCAGCGATTCGATCGTCAGTTCTTCGACGCTCTTTTCCGGGAAAACATACGAAATCTGGGGAAGGCGAACCAGGATTCCAAAGAGGATAATATCTGGGGAATCGATGATTTCGAATACGGTGAAGGCATCCGGTACACGTACTATGAGTTGAATCTTTTTGGTGACCCTGAGCTTTCGATTAAACTGCCGGAGCACAACATCGGTGTCACCGACTTAGTTGTCCCAGATCATGTGAATACCCATGAACAAGTCGACTTTGACGTAACCATGGTAAATAATGGTCAGAACAACGAGGAAGACGTTCGTGTGCAGTTCCTTGTCGACAACACTGTTATTTCTTCAGTAGTAATTCCGTTCTTCGAACATCACACCACACAACAGGTGGGATTCAGCTGGGTACCAACCGAACCGGGAAGGTATGCCGTGACTGTAAACACCACTGTTCTACAAATACAAGAGGAGATTACCTCCGATAACGAAAAAAGCACAACCATATCAGTTGGTATCCTAAACAGTGACACCAATGAAACCTTTGAAACCATCCAAGAGGCAGTAAACAGTGTTAACACCGTTGATGGTCACACCATACTTGTCCCTGCGGGGGTGTTTCATGAAAATATTGTCATCAGGAAAAATATCTCCTTGAGAGGATATGACCCTGAAACCACCACTATCATGGGACACGTAGGAACTGTTTTTGCAGCAAAGGTGAACAATCCAACGATACAGATAGTGAATACAGAATACGCAACAGTAACAGGATTTACCATAACTCATGAAAACACGGTTTCAACCTGTTATGGAACAGGTGTTTACCTTGCTTCTTCAACTCGTGCATTGATTTATGATAACAACATCGTTGGGAATCATCTCGGAGTGTTTATCGCTGATTCTTCATCATTGAATCAACTGTATCACAACAATTTCAGGAATACCGTGAACGCCTACGATACTGGTCAGCACACCTTCTGGATAGATTATCAACAGTCGTTAGGGAACCACTGGTCTGATTTCGATGAACCTTGCGAAGGAGCATGGGATAACGATAGCAACGGTATCGTTGATACCCCGTATTCGGTTCCTGGCGGAGAGAACCAAGATGATTTCCCTTTAATGCAGGATTACGTGAAATTGGTGAGGAATGTGCGAACAGGTGAAAAATTCGTCACAATACAATCTGCGATCGATGATCCAGAGACGGTTGATGGGGACATCATTTACGTCCCACAGGGAGTCTATATAGAAAATGTTCAGGTGGACAAATCAATTAGATTACTTGGGGAAAACGCAGATCGGACGATTATTGATGGCATGGCGTTAACTTCTGTCGTGAGCGTCTTTGCAGATTATGTTCAGATCAGTGGATTCACCATACAAAATGGTATATGCGGGTACACGTCCGGGATAGCAATTTTTGCGAATCATTGCATCATTTCCAGGAATATAATCATATTGAATTGTCGAGGAATTTTTTCAAAAGACACGTCGTCTCATTGTATTGAAAATAATACTATTCTCATGAACTCCAAAGGGATTGAGTTCTTAGATGTACGGGATAGTGTCATCTCTCATAATACCCTCGTGGATCAATATCGATATGTTGTTCTTCTCAATGGTTGTAGTAATAATACTATTGTTCGTAACAACTTTTTTAACTATTTTGGTGAAGTTGAGGACGATGGGAACAACCATTGGAATCTCAGTTATCCTTTTGGTGGTAACTACTGGGGTAATTATCTGGATGAAAACCCAGGAGGTCATGATACAGATCCTCCGGATGGGATATGGGATGACCCATACCAGATACCTGGGGGTAATAACCAGGATTATTATCCTTTTGTGGATCCTGATGGTTGGTATTGATACGATCAACTGCTGATTCCTGCTTTGGGGGTAGTCTTCTCTTTTAAGATTACCTTATTTTTTTTTCTGTTATTTTTACGGATGATTTTTCGTGTTCATAACAAGATGTTATTACTAGGTTTTTTTCGATAAGAAGTGTCAAAGAGATTTTAAATAATACTTCTAATATAAATACAAGGTGATACGAAATAAATAATACATGATACCGGCGTTTAAGGGGTTGAAGATAGGGATATGGTGAAAAATCGTATGAAGAAAATGGTTGTTTTTCGAAAAGCGTTAAAGGTTTTTTTTGTTTTCATGATCGTTGCCGTGTTCATGCTCCCGAGTACGAGCCTGAGTCGTATGACATCATCAGTGGGCGGCTTCGGTCCTGGTTCGATGATATCTGTTGCGTATGCAGAAGAATTAATCCATGAGAATAAAGCCTTGTTATTGGAGATTTATGAGGGTGAGTCAACGTTGACTCCTGCAATCGGTGTAGCTTCAGTGACGTTATCACAACTTTCCTGTGAGAGCTGCTTTAAAAATAAATTAAAAAGTTACGATGCATTGATTGTTTTTTCAACTACGAAGGAGCTCCGACAGAGGGGAATAGATTTCCTGATTGAGCAGGGGTTCCTCGTGTATGAACTTGTTGAGGCTCCTCATATCCAGGGCATGTTTCCTCTGGATTCAAGCAGTACATCTACAGAGCCCATGTTAACCTGGGAAGAGTATACAGAGTCTGATGCGTTCCAGAATGGTGGGCGATGTCTTACTCCAAGTAGGGAGATACGGGAGCAATTATACGGTAAACAGGGTCGTGATCAATCTGATTGTTCTCAGTATCACACGAATCCCTCAGAGGAATATACTCCGACTTTTATGTATGTGATTCCTGTGGTTGTTCATATTATCAAGAAAACTGATGGGACTGGGGAGATTTCGAATGCGATGGTGCAGAGCCAGATCGATATTCTGAACGAAGATTACCGTGCGTTACCGGGGACACCGGGTCAGTACAGCAATGAATCGATGATCCAGTTTGTGCTTGCCAAAAAAGACCCTGATGGGAATCCTACGACTGGGATCACCCGGTCTGTGAATAATGACTGGTATAATGATTTGGGACACTATTGGGAGTCTCTGGCATGGGATCCTAACCGGTATCTGAATATTTATACGAATAGCGTTCAGCTTGGGTACTGTAAGTATCTCCCTGCGGATGCTGGGGGGATCCATGTGGGAGCCCTTGATGATCGTGTGGTGATTTATTGGAAAGCATTTGGTCGTAATGCACCTATTGGGCCACCGTTTAATCAGGGTCGTACTGCGACGCATGAGGTTGGTCATTACCTTGGTCTGGAACACACCTTTGAAGGAGATGATTGTCCAGCTGGGTATCCGCCGTATTGTTATTCGAATGGTGACCTTATCTGTGACACTGCTTCTGAGACTTTTAGCCATGTGGGCTGTCCGATTGGTCATCAGGATTGTGGTCATGATGCTCCGATTCATAATTTCATGGAGTATACCGATGATACGTGTATGACGCATTTTACAGTAGAACAGGTGAAGCGGATGCGTTGCAGTCTTGCGTATTATCGTATCAATCTAGATCATTCGCCCGTGAATGTGGTCCTCATCCATGACGGGTATGGGGATCGACCCGCGAATGTGCACTACTATGAACAAGCGATTCAGAACAGTGGGTACTCATATTACACGTTTAATCTGCAGGAGGAGGGTAGATACCCTTCATCATCGTATCTGGGTTATTGTGATTCGATCATCTGGTTCTGCGGGAGCAGTGCTTTGTCGTATAATGCTCAGACGTTGCTTGCTGATTATCTTGACAGTTGGGGAAACGTGTTCATCACGGGATCCTATGTGAGTCCGCTTTCATTTTTTGAGGGGACGTATCTGCATCGGGATGGTGGCGGTTTTTCTCAAACGAGCATGATTAATCAGGTATATGGTCATATGGACGGCGTGTTCAATAATGTCGATTTTGGTATTCGAGGAGGAGACGGAGCTGATAATAATGGTTTCTGGGTGACCTGTATCGACCCTGCTGATGATCTCGTTGATGGCGCATTCAATTATAATATTGATTATCCGACTGATGGCGGGTTCGCGGGGATTCAAGTCGAGGGATTCCATGCGAACGCGAAACACCGGGTCGTCTATTTTGGTTTCACGTTTGAGTCTATTGATAACGTTGGTGATCGGAACCTGGTGATGGATCGTGCGTTGGATTGGTTGGTTCGGCCGTTTTCTCCTGAGACTCTGGTTGATTCAGGGCCGTCGGGGAACATCTGGTATGATGATGTGACGTTTACGTTCCATGCTGTGGATGATAAGACACCATCAGAGAATATCCAATATCAGCATCGTATTGTTGGGTATTCTGACACATGGTCGTCATGGACCTCATCAACATCTGCTTTGTATACGAATCTGCCATTTAACCGTGAGTACAGGTTTGAGGTGCGGGCGAAGGATGATGACTCTCCTGAGAATGTTGATCCAACACCGGCGCAGCAGGAATTCTCGGTTGGTGACGTGGTGGGGCCAACCGTTATCTTGTCTGGTCCGAGTGGAACCATCTCCTATAAAAATGTCACATTCGAATGGTATGGCTATGATAATTATTCTCCTCCGAATATGTTGCAGTATTCATACATTCTGTATGGGTATGATTCTGGGTGGTCGAGCTGGTCGTCGGTAACCACTGCATCCTATACGAATTTACCGGATGGGACGTACATGTTCGTGGTGCATGGCCGGGATCAGGCGTTAAATGTAGGACCTGATGTATGGACACAGTTTACTGTTCAGTACCATCCTGGTGGCCATGGCTGTTTTGTTGCTGGGACCCCGATTATAATGTCTGATGGGTTGACGAAGAACATTGAAGACGTGATAGTCGGTGAGCGCGTGCTTGCGTATGATGAAGCAAGCCAGCGGGTACGAGTCGCACCAGTCACAGAGGTGTTTCATCATATGCCCGTGGAGATGGGCTCGTATTATCTCGTGATCAATGATGATCTTCGGGTAACGCGGAATCATCCGCTCTATGTGAATGGTGAGTGGAAGACCGCGGAGGATGTCCAGATTGGTGACCTGTTGTTCTCGGTGAATGGCGTAGACATCCCTGTTACCTCTATCGGAAAAATCTGTGAGCAGGTAGCAACGTATAACCTTGAGATTGGTATGTATCATACGTATTTCGCGGATGACGTGCTCGTCCATAATAAGCCGCTTCCGTATGAGCTTGCTCGGATGATTGGTGACCCTGAGGGACCGTAGATCTGAAACATTGACGGTTCTAATATACAGGGTTTCTTTCCTTTCTTTGGGGTACGATGATGTTTTCTCTGGTGCTGGGATAAGATCTAAAAAAAGGTTGAGACCACGTATTCTTTAGTTTTTATATCATGATTTCTCGTGTTCTGGAGGACATCACGTGTTATTGTTTGACGAGTGTTGCCCCATAGAAGGTAGGGTCAACAGGGCCTATACTGTAGATGTCTACACCAAGAAATAATTGTATTTTACCGTCTTCATAGACGTTGAACTGATACGTGTAAATCGTTGTATTTGTATCCATAAGAATCAGCATGAGGTCATTGAGAATGTATGATCTATAGTGAGTGAATGGTTTGTAGTCTAAATCCCATACGCCTTCTACTGACGGGTATCCTGTTTGGTTTTTGAGGAATGTTCCGTTTGAGTAAAAGGTAAACGTTCCTTCGTAATCATTTATTTTTGTTTTGTTCACTGTTTCATCTGCTATCCAGGTACCTATGACTCTGTCTAGGTCGTTTTCTTTGTTTGCGAACCGATAGAGGCTGTTGCCGGTATAGTGCGAGTTATATTGAATGATTAATTTAATGTCACCTGTGCAATTCGTGATGGTGTCACCAACTGTGATGATACCTAAGGGTATGATTCCAGTTCCTTCTACGGTAATGTTATCCCATGGAAGAGAGTACGTCTCGTTCACGTAGTTCACTGTGAGGGTTTGATTTCTGGTGTCCTGCGTAAACCGAACTTGTTCGAACGAAGGACCAGAGGTTTCTGGTTGGAGACAACCCCCGAATACAATTCCTGACAAAACACTTGAGAGTATCAAACCAAGGAGTACGGTTTTTCTATCGGGCTTCATAGATTCACAGAACGTATGTAAACAGGTGAACTTATAAAAAAGTAATGAACCTTAAAAAAAAATTTTGTATTTCCTTTGTCCTTGTGTTTTCTTAGAACTATTCTTTCATCAGGAAGAAGAAATTCTGGTTAATAGTGTTCGTAAGCGTATCCGGTTTTGAAGCACCACACTGGTCCATCAGTTCGAGCACCATGACTATCCCAGACGACCACTTTCCAGTAATATTTTGTTGTCCCTGCAAGGTGTCCACCAGGCATATCAGCTCCGGGATTGACTCGAGTATCAGTTTGATTCTCTGAGATGATATCAGCTGAGGTAAACTGGGGGCTCCTTTCTTTAAAATAGATTGTGTAGGTGACTTGGTCATTATCTGGGTCACCACCAATCCAACTCAGATTAGTATAGACATTAATGTTTCTTCCAAAATCTGGGGGAGACGGTGTATGAGGTACGTAGGGTGCATGGTTTCCCCAGCCATCCCGGTCTTGGAACGGATAATGATCGATGTTGTCACCCGTGATAATGTATGGTTGTGATCCGTTGCTTGGGTTACCCGTGCATTCCCAGTTGCTCCAGTAGTTTCCTCCTTCCGGATACGACATGTTCCAGTAATTGTATCCAGTATCGTATGCGTTTTCGACATTGTTTATGAAATTGTTATGATAAATAGTATTATTGTTCGAAACGCCTAGATCCGGGCCTTCTCTTTGTATTTTACAGGGCATTGCAGCTTTTCCGAGGCTTATTTCAGTAGATACTCCAAGGTTATTATAAGATATATCATTCTCATAAATCATGTTGTATTCGGCTTCTAAAAAGAGCAGAATTCCTATTTGATTTGAGGAAATATTATTCCTGATGATAGTATTTTGAGCAGAGAGTTCAACCAGGACGATTCCAGATCCATATCCTGCTACGCAATTAATATTTTGTACGATGTTTTCCGAAATAGTATTGTTGAAGGAATAATCGATAATCATTCCGTATCCTTCACCAAAGTTGCTGTCACTATTTCGAATGATGTTCCGTGCAATAGTGCTGTTATGTGCATCCATAAAGTAGATTCCTAATATCCCCCTATTGTTCATATCAATGAGATTATCAGAGATGTTATGGTCAGACACCATTATTCCGGTGATGCCCATGAACAGATTATAAAGAATGTTCTGTTGAATCGATATATGATTCGATAACACTGAGTAAATACCATAGGATTCTTCACTCGTGGATGTAATAGTGTTCATGAAAACGGTGATATTTGTTGACTCCTGGAAGCAAATACCTGTTCCAGAGCCACTATCAATAGTAAACCCGGTGATGGTGACGTTGTTCGCATGGATAAACAACGTATATTCATCCCGTTCATTTTGACTACCATCAATAATCGTTGTATTTCTTGCCTCACCGATGAGCGTAAGAGGTCTATGAATACTGACTTGTTCAGGATACGTCCCGTTATACACAAATATTGTCCCGTTTCTTGCTATCATATGCAGAGCATCTTGAATTGTGTTGAAATGAGTGATGCCCCAGTCAGGCGTTGATTCGTTATAGTCGTCATCCACCCAAGCAAAAGGTATTGACGTGAATATATGAGCTGTTGTCGTATTTATCGAGAAATATCCCCTTTCATCGCCTACAGTCAGATTAACCTCGAAGACTCCCTCACGAGAATAGGGGTGCTCCGGGTTTTGAATATCTGCAGTTTCGTCGTCTCCAAACTCCCAGTGATATGTATATGGAGGGAATCCACCTGAGGCAGAACCATTGAAGTGTACTATTTCATTGATTATTTCGTAATAAGGGCCATTAGTGTATGCTATCAGCGGTGTTGGTTCATGTATTATCGCATACGTACTATCGCTATCATTGTCGCCTCTATAATCGGTCACAGTGAGATTGACCGTGTAATTACCTGCTTGAGAATAGATATGTTGAGGATATTCCTCAACAGAAGAGTTACCGTCTCCGAAATCCCAGTAGAACGTGTACGGGTAAATACCGCCTTCCGCTGAACCATGGAAGCAGACATCCCATGTGGCGATTCCTTCATAGGGGCCATTGGTGTGTGCTATCAGCGGTGTTGGTTCATGTATTATCGCATAGGTAATGTCGCTGTCATTGTTGCCTCTGTGGTCGGTCACGGTGAAATTGATGGTGTAATTACCCACGAGGTCGTATCGATGATAACCGAATTGATCAGAGGAGGTATTCCCGTCTCCGAAATCCCAGTGGAATGTGTACGGATAAAAACCATCTATCGCGTAGCCAAAGAACCACACATCACAAGTGACGACTCCTTCGTACGGGCCATTCGCGTGTGCGGTTACTGGTATTCGTTCATTAATGATTGCATAGGTGAGATTGCTGTCATTGTTTCCTCTATAGTCGGTCACGGTGAAATTGATGGTGTAATTACCTGCTTGAGAATAGTTATGATGAACAATTTGCTCATCTGAACTGTTCCCGTCTCCGAAATCCCAGTGGTATGTGTACGGAAAAAACCCGTCTACTCCGTAACCCCAGATATATATTGGATCCTCGACATCCCCTGTGTAGGGGCCATTAGTATGTGCTGTGATCCCATTCGTTATAATTATTGCCCATGTCTGTGTCGATGTATTGTGGCCTCTTGCATCTTTTACCCTTAGAATAACGGTATAATTCCGAGCACTCGTATAGTTATGTTCTGGGTTTTGCTCGTGTGAGGTTCCTCCATCTCCGAACTCCCATTTCCACGTAAAGGGTGGATAATATCCAGCGACCGAGCCATTGAACTGTAATGTTTCATTCACCATGGCATAATATGGTCCATGGGCTTCGGCATTATAGACGTAACAAAATAATAAAGGCGTACTGATATCGTTGCCTTCGCATAACTCATCAATCCTATCCAATCTATCGACGACGAGGTAGATCGACTGGTTATGCAAGTCCTCTTTCATTGTCAGTGGTGATAATCCTATATTCATGTAGATGCTTGTTTCTGCGGCGAGATGACTGATGCGAATTATTTTCAGAAGCGTCCCTTCATCAGATGGATGACGTAAAAATAACTCAACAACTACTCTTTGTGCATCTGTTGTACCTGAATTCGTAATCGTTGTGTTGAACACGATGAAAGTATTGTCTATTGTGTAGTTATTTATTGAACAGGTTAATTCTGGTTTTGGTGATTGCATGAGGGTGGGTGACATATTAAGTGCGGGGTCACCGATGAGGATGTACATAGTTTGAAGATTACCAATAGGATTCGGTCCAAGTTTTGCTTGAAGGATGCTGCTGCCGAGAATATGATTGTCTTCCTCGATCATTGCATTCATTAAATTATGTAAAAATAATCGATTGTAGTATACAGAAGAATCCCGTGATGCTCCGAGAAAGGCTACAGCACCTTTATTTTGTGAGTTCACAAACACCTCTGCTAGAGTTTGGCGATGTGGATAATCTATCATAGCTGTAGAACATGAGAGACTCAGTATCACGGGTAATTTATCGGTGTTGTTCAAATCAGCGATGTCATCTGTGTCAAAAACGGTGCCATTGCCTAGTAGCCACATATAGGGCCCTCCATGACCTTTATGGGCAAAGACTGCATGGCCTTCATCGATTTTTGCTTTCAATGCTTCTTCTGCTGCTGGGTAGCTTTCATATTCGTCAGCGTAGACTTCGGAGACTTCTCGATGATTTGGTAGGATGTAGGTGTCTCTGATCTCCCTCATAGGATTAGAAACCGGTGGTATGCCTCGTGCATGGGTTAATAGGATTTTTGTTCCCCATTCTTGTGTAGGATACTCTGGTGGATAGAGTTCATAATGTATTGTTTTGTCGACAGCTACGGTGAGGTCTTCTTCGGTTTGTACGCTGAAACGACCAATGAAGAGATCAGCAATCAGATCATTATCATCGATAATGTAGTCTTCGTTGTCGTCGTTGATGCAGCTGTACCAGTAATCTGTGGGTATTGATAGTCCATACATAGTAAATATTGATGGATGTAATGGGAGATAAAAGGGTTCTGTTTCTGGGTATGCGTCACCGATGAGTATGATGTATTGAAGGTTTTGTGCTCCGTTGTCCCAGTTGTCATAGACGTATTTGATAAACGTTTTAATCCGTAAATCTAAATCTCCTTCAGTGTCATAGAGGCTTGGATCAAACGGTATTGTGTCTCCTATTGCTGCGTAGATATCACTTGTCTGTATGACGGCAACATTGAATCCATTAAACGTTGCTCGGTGATTGGCGAGATTCTCTAGTGATGAGCTGTCATAGAATTGATTTGCGGTGATGATGAGGTAGTCTGCCTGGTTTGAAGGGTCTGATACGTCTGTGGGGTAGGATACTGTTCCGTCTCGGAATTTTGGGGTGGATTGTTCTGGTTCAGGGTTGTTCATGATTTGTAGTCCGTTGATGAGGTCTTGGAAGGGTTTGGGTAGTGATGTGGTTTCGGTGATTTCATTGAGTGTCCAGCTGATGGTTATGGTGCTGTCTTCTGTTATTTTAAGGGTGTTGTCGCTTGGTCGGTAGTGGACTGGATAGATGTCTATTGTTATGTATCTGTAGTTTCGTATGGTTCCTTGTTCTGAGGTGGTGAGTTCTTGTGTGGGGTAGTATTCTTGTGATTTTTGGTAGTAGTCTTGGTTGATGTAGAACTCTGTATCGATACTGGAGGTACCATATTGGTTGTTTATGGTTTTGATTGTTTGTTCTGCTGGGTAGATTTGGTGGGTGAGGTGTTCTTCTCGTTGGTTATTTATTTGGGTCGTGATTTGGATGTTGTGTGCATTGGTGGGGATGTGGATGCGGGTTGTGGTGTAGGGGAGTCTGGGTTTCCCTGGTTCAGATAGGAACTGGCAGTTTTCGAAGGAGTATTGGAGGAATAGGGTTCCGTCTGTGGTGGTGATTTCTTCTTGGGATATCTGGGGTAGGGTTGTGTGGAATATGAATTCGTTCTGGTGTTGTTCCGGGGTTGCTTTAGCGGTATTTGTTGGTGTGAGTATCCCGTTTGTTGAGAGAAGAAGGATTATGGTTATGGAGAGAACATATACGTTATTCTTCATATTATCATCTCTGATGGTACTCCTTAGTTCTATTCTATGAATATATATTTAAATCTTATTATACAGCTGATATCAAAAAATTGGTTTGAAGGAGTCAAGAATATACACGAGGAAGCGTTACTGTATATTCTAACACCGGTGATATCATCACCCGGTTCAGCGAGTTAGATGGACCTGAGGGTGTAACGATCAAGAATTTCAGCAGGGACGGACATATACGATTAAAAATGTGAGTGAGTCATTAATATGATCTGTAAAATCTGTGGCACGAAGGAAACAGAGAACCCTGATGGGATCTGTGACGAGTGCAAGTTTTGTCTTATCAATGCAAAGGATATTCCACCGGATTTGTAATCACTTAATAATGATGGGCATATTTTTTTTTATTTTTTTTCTCTTGTTCCGTTGCAGAGTTTTATTTATTTTTTTTATAGTTGCGACTGGGAATACTGCGTGGTCTGAAGCAATAGCGTAAGACCCGCAGATGAAAAGTCGCATCTCCTTTTTTCATTAGATAAAACATTACTTTTTTGTCGCGTGCGGCAGGCCTTCGCCTGCCCTATACAGACGCGACAGGAGAAACAAAAAATATGAATATAGTAAGTAGCGGTAGCCCTAAAAAGATTATGGGTGACACCCGCAACAACTGGATGACGATGATGTTCGTCACCCACAACAGATACAACTGCTTCAGGAAACAAATCTACATCGACACCTGCACCCAGGCGTTCCATGAACTCGAACGATTCGGGTTCGAGTTCGGTGACTTCGGCTTTGCTATGAATCATGTTCACTTCTTGGTGAACATCCCGAAACGATATTCAGTTCAAACCGCGGAGATCATATTGAAATCATATACTGCCAGGAAAATGTTACAAATCTTTCCCGGATTTCGAAAGCGGTACCCACGTGGCGGGTTCTGGAGCGGATACGACCACTACGAATCTACAGGATGGAAAAATCTGGAAGAATCTGGTGCTTACATCCGAGACCAGCCGAATCATCACAAAATTCAAGTTATCGATGATCGGCAGCAACGCCTGCCAACCAAAGCCGCCGAGTGAGATACGGCAACGCCCGATAGAGGGCTTGCCGAGGAACGAAGGCGGAACGGGATTATAAGGGCACAGCCCTTATTTCATT
>JAZDGT010000034.1:0-4381 GCA_043806635.1 Methanobacteriota archaeon
GCTCACCAGTCTGCATCGCCTGAATCTCCAAACGATTCGCCGTCTGAATCAACACCGCAGCAGCAATACCAGCGACAAGCACCATCGCGATAAACACAATCATCGCACCAACACCAATCGCACCAACATCCTTCCGCTTCATCATTTCCCAAATCCTAGTCTTCATGTCTTCTCATCCCTCCTCAATACAGATCATACACCGTGTCAGTCAGTGACGGTGGTACTCTAAACGCAAAGACACCAGGAGATCCCTCCTCAGGAATGATAATACCCCAGACATCATCACGGGCGCTTAACCCGCCACCAAAGATTGCGTAGGCATTAATGCAGAGCATTACTTTATCTCCGCGGTTAATCACCGGGGTGGCCTGTGAGCAGGAATCAGTCGTATCAGGATCTTCAACGACAATGATTCCAAACTCCTCATTAGACTCATTCCACATACCAGTATCGAACACATTCGCATGATAGATCGCATTCTGATCAATTGTACTATTAAAATTCCAGGTATCAACCACATTATAGGCTAACAGTGCTTTCGTTGTACCATCTGTTATTTCTATAACAGTATTATTTAGATCAATATCTCCTGATCCTGCGCGTGGTTTGATCGTAATCGTAAGATTCGTAATCACAGAACCACTTACTTTCCCTATAATATCGAAGACCGCAATTCCAGTTGCCACCTCACCTTTTGTTTGCTCACCAGTCTGCATCGCCTGAATCTCCAAACGATTAGCAGTTTGGATAAGCACGGCAGCTGCAATCCCTGCAACAAGCACCATCGCGATAAACACAATCATCGCGCCGACGCCCATCTCACCAACATCTTTATTTCTTAATATCGTGCGTATTTTTCCCATCCTTTCTCATACCCTCCTTTTAGTCTAATAAATTGTTTTATTGACAATTTTTTAGAGTGCGAGTGCAAAGAAAATAATTCCCTGTTTCTTTATATAATTTATCTGCAGATAAGTATTCAACTGCATATGCAGGTACATATCCTAAGACATAACAACCTACAAATACAACGGTATATGAAGAAGATACATGAGATACACACTCCCCCAAATAAGTATCTGCAGGCTCAGATAAATATCACGATATAAGGAGAAAAACAAGAAAAAAATTAGTTTATAATTAAGCCCGTTGATTATTCTCGGAATTTGAACGTTTCATTTTCAAGCTGCATAAGACCCAGATCCACGCCCATCTCCTTTATAAAAGAATTATATTCGTCCCCTAATCGTTTTTGAAGTTCTTTAATATAATAATATCCTGCGTTTTTTCCTAACGATTGGGTCATCCGGGTGACAATCTCCTGAATTGCATCACCCAGATCATCCGGTTCAACATCGTTAATCTCAGATAACACATGGACGATTTCCGCACTCTCAGAAAACCGGGTATCAAGAATTTGGATATGTTTCAAAAAACTATATCGTTCTTCTAAGTCCTTCAACATGGTATCCATTGTCGAGATGGCGTCTCCTTTTGTGGTTTTTCTTCCAGAAATAGAGATCATAGTATTCAGTATGTTCCTGAATACTTCTGTTTTTTTTAGCTCAACCATATGTGTACTCCCATCCATCTCATGGAAACCTGAGATAGATCAAAGAAAGCAAATGTCTTTTTTAAAGGTTTGTGATAACAGGATGAATAATAAATAGCATAGAAAAATTAGTTTTTTTTCATTTTGACTTTAAATTAGTTGATCACTCAATCAAAATTTCTGTACAATACCCAGTTATATCTCGTATAAACAAAGAGTTGTTATTGTATGAGAAATATATAATAAGACATTTTCATATACCATATAGTACTTTGGAGGAATGCACGATGGAAAAAAAGATGATCGGCGGAATAGTAGGAATAATGTTTGTTGTAGTTGCGCTCTGTGGTTGTCAAGCAGGGCAAGTCTCAAATAATTATGAGGATATATTTCAATCAAACGTGGTTCAACTCGTAAATTTTTCTCTTGAACTAGAAAAAGATAGGCTGAATGTGATCACATCAGCTACTGTGAACGGGAGGATAACCTCCGTAGTGGATCGAATTCTGAATTTCGAGATTACCGCAAGTTTCTACGATAAAAATAATAATCTCCTGGGGAATAAAACGATACGAATCGAAGGGTTACAACCAATGGGGAAACCTGGTTCCTCAACGAGTTTTCCACCCCCATACCTGAGTTATACTGCGGCGGATGTCTCCGTAGTCGATCATGTTAAGCTTTATGCGTATGAGATCACGTAAGAAGACATGACCTAACTCTCGTGTGATGAATTTATTAGACTAGGATTATCAGGATTTAGTATCATATATCCGTTAAAAAAGGAATACAGGTTCTCACCTGGATTTTTTTGAGTAAATACTGTTTTTTATCTGCGATATCGCCGTAGGAACAGTAAAACAACGAGAGCAATTGGGAGGAATAGAAAAGTGAAACCTGGGGTAGACGAAGATGTTGTTTCGTCAACGACTTGCAACAGGAACTCATACTCTCCGCTGTTATATTGATTAGGTTGAATAGCACTACTGTTCGGATAAAAACTGATGGTCATATTTTGGTTTCTAAACAATGCTGTCGGCCACTCATAAATTATCGTAAGAGTTTCATTTTCTCCAATTTGGATAAATTTCTTGAGAGGGATTGGTGAGACTTCTTCATATAAATCAATCCGTGTTAACTCTGATGTTTTATTCCCAGTATTCTGAAAAGTCACTGAAATGTTATACCAGCTTTCCATGACTCTCCCTCTCGTCTCCCGTCGGGTCAGATTATAGGAACAGTCAACAATAGATACGTTTTCTCGTTCATTTTGTGCAATACTATTCTGAATAAGACCGGAAAGAGTCAATCCAAAGAGTACACAACAGATAACGAATACAACAGGAGTAATCTTTAATCCCATACACTATTACCTCACGGTTCTTGCATCAGTGGTATCCTATTTAAATCTCTCTACTTCGAGGTAGAGGAACATAAAAAAAACTACATGATGAGCCTCTAAAAATTATATAATATATATGTCTAACGGGGGTGTAGAAATCCTTTATTCTTCTAAATGACTATCATCCCACTCATAGGAGGTGAGATAGGGATGTATCTCACCAAATTAATTCAGGATGGGATGATAGTCTTAAAAAGAATGGATGTGCCTCTATATAGCAGTAAGTTCTCCAAGAAAACATACACTATTCACCAGCATCTACTCTGCCTGTGCATCAAAGAAATACAACAACAAAGCTACCGTGATTGCAGAGATTTCCTTGATGAGTTCGACCGGCTTCAAGAAATACTTAAGCTGCCCGATGTCCCTCATTTCACCACATTGCAGAAACGCCTCCAACGGTTTCCACCACGATGGTATAAAATGCTCCTAAAACAATTAATTTGCCTGGCCAAATCACGAGCCAATGCCGTGATTGACGGCACCGGCCTTATGCAAACCCGAGCAAGTTTTTCTTACATCAAAAGAATAGGACGAGAAATCAAACGACGAGATTTCTTCAAAATCATCATGGTCATCGACCCGGATGACGGCCTCATCCTCTCCCATAAGGGTGTTCATGGGAACTGCCATGAATCACCCTGGTTCATCCCATTACTAGACGACATCACGATACCACTTGATGAGATCTGTAGCGACAAGGGATTCGACTCAGAGAAAAACCAACGATACGTAGTAGTAAAACGTAAGGCACGCTCCTTTGTAGATGTCAGAGGTAAACCGAAGCGTGGACGATACAGAAAACAGACGTACCGTAAGAAACAACAAGATCTTGACCAGTGGAATTCCCGGTACAAACAGATGAGGAACTGCATTGAATCCAAAAACTCCAGCGTGAAACATCGATTTGGTGACTTCATTCCTGGAAAAAACATCTACAACCGACAACGATATCTCGCCATCCGCATTTTTGCAGCAAACCTCCTCACTATAGGAAAATCAAGAAATCCTCTCTTTTTGATTTTTTTCATCATCGAGGATTTCTACACCCCCTGTCTAACAAAACTATTATATAGTATAATATACACTATTTTTTCTTACAAAATTGCGCAGAAAAAAAAGATGAAGAGGGTAGGTGATGTTAGAAGAGCGAGGGATTCGAATAGGAGTTGAAGTATTTGTTCAAGATCCAGAAGATCCCGATACACCTGTTCGAAAAGGGGTGGTGATACGAACATATCCACGACCGAGCAGATGGCTGGTCGTAAAATTAGAGACCGGGGATATACAAGAAGTAGAAGAGAGCCATGTGACAACGATGTTCGAACGAAACAGAGGAACGGCTCCCTGGTGATGGGCTTAGCCGGATTCGAACCGGCGAGCTTCGCCGTGTGAAGGCGACGTCATAACCACTAGACCATAAGCCC
>JAZDGT010000035.1:0-4204 GCA_043806635.1 Methanobacteriota archaeon
GAACGATTCTTAAAAGAGTATAGAGTTTTTGGCCCAACGAAACCTGGTTCTGATTCGACATTCGACGAAATAACATCCATACAACAACTCCACCTCGACTATGTATCCACTGTTCTTCCTCCGAAGAAATTCTTTCATCCCCCCAAGGAAACACTGTTTTCCTTCAACATTAGCAACGAAAAATTTACTGTTAATGAAATCAAACAGGATGAAAAGATACTTCTTGTGGGCATTCACCCATGTGACGTACATGCCCTTCTTAAACTCGATAAATTCTTCGCAGGGGATTTTAACGATCCTTACTACCAAAACAGAAGAAAAAATACAGCTATCGTCGCTCTAAATTGTGTTGAACCCAGTGAACACTCTTTTTGTCACTCCCTGGGTACAGGTCCCTTTCTTAAAGAAGGGTACGATATACTCCTCACCGATATTGGGACAAAATATCTCGTTGAAATAGGAACTGAAATAGGTAAAAGCCTTGTTGATGAATTGAAACTTGAGACCGCTACCGAAGCGGATCTTTTTGAAAAAGAAAGACGATTTCGATTTACAGAAAAAAGATTCAAGAAAGTTATGAACACATCCTGGTTACCCCGAATCGCTCGGGAGAATCTTGATCATAAAGTATGGGCTGATCTCGGGGAGCATGGCGGAGTTGCTGGATCGCATGCCTGCCTTTCCTGTGGTTCTTGTACTTTTGTCTGTCCAACCTGTTATTGTTATGATATTTACGATACAATAGATATTTCATTAAAGAATGGAACGAGAAACCGAGAACTTGATTCATGCCAATTAAACGAGTATGCAGAAGTAGCACAAGGGGGTAACTTCCGAAGCGAGCGAAAGAATAGGATTCGTCATTGGATGCTGTGTAAATTTGGAGCTGCAGCTGGTGGAAACAACTCCAGTTGTGTCGGGTGTGGTCGATGTATACGAGTGTGTCCAGTAAAAATTGACCTCACTGAAGTAGCTAAAATCATTCGGGGGGACTAACATTATGATGAACGAATACTTTCCTCAACTCGCTATTGTCAAAGAGATAAAAGAAGAAACAGCAAACACTAACACGTATACCTTAGAATTTTCAGATAAAAAACTACAAAAAAACTTACACTGCGCACCAGGACAATTTATGATGCTTAGTTTGTTAGGTGCAGGTGAAGCTGCTCTCTCTGTCTCTAATATTGAAAACAATGGTTCTCTCAGTACTACCATTCGGAACGTAGGGAATGTTACCAACGCGATTTTTAAGTTGAATAAAGGGGAGTACATTGGCATGCGAGGTCCCTATGGAACAGGATGGCCACTTGATGAAGTGAAAGGGAAAAACGTGCTCATTGTTGCAGGCGGGATGGGACTTGCGCCACTCAGAGGAGTCATCCATCATATCAAAAATAACAGGCAACAATATGGACATCTAGAGGTTATTTACGGTTCTCGAACCCCTGAGGATATGATTTTTAAAAACGAGTTTGGTGATTGGAGCGAAATAAAAAATAGTAGGCTTGAGCTCACTGTTGATGCAATACCGCTTGGGGCGAAATGGGAATGCAAGGTAGGACTGGTTACATCCTGTTTTCCTGAGATGAAAATACGACCTCAAAACACCGTAGCTCTCATTTGTGGTCCTGAGATTATGATGCGATATGCAGTAAAATGCCTCGAAACCATCGGATTCAAAGATCATCAGATTTATCTCTCACTTGAACGACGTATGAAATGTGGGATAGGCAAATGCGGACATTGTCAGATCGGTTCAAAATACGTGTGTAAAGATGGGCCGGTATTCAACTACGCTGATGTTAAACCATTCATCCATCCCTTATGAGGAGTTTGGAGAAAAAACATATGAATGAGAAACCAACGATTGCGGTATTCAAATTCACTGGATGTGCAGGGTGTCAACTAGAATTTCTCCATTTGGAAGATGTATTCCTTGATCTCCTAGCATTGCTCGATATCAGTTATTGGGTCATGGTGAAACGGGATAACATTGAAGGACCTGGGATATCAGCTTTGTCGAAGGAGGAATCTCAACTCCTGAAGAAATAGAAGAAATCAAACAGATTCGAAAGAAGACAAAAATTCTTGTCGCCTTCGGTGATTGTGCAATAGCTGGATGTATCCCGTCCATAAGAAATTGGATTCCACAAATGGAAGCTGAAAATAAGGTATATGCTGATACCTCAATCATTCATTCTACGAAAGTATTGGGTATTGGGGAGTATGTTCGGGTAGATGCTGTGTTAAAAGGATGTCCTCCTCATCGAGAAACTATCTTAGATTTAGTGAAGGCTTCTCTTTTAAAAATTAAACCTAGATTTCGACAACACCCTGTCTGCGTTGAATGTAAATTCAAGGATAATGCATGTCTCATTACTAGTAAAAAAATGGGGTGCATGGGTCCCGTGACCAGTGCCGGTTGTGGTGCCATCTGCCCAACCCTCCAGAGAGAATGCGAAGGGTGTTATGGACCAATGAGTAATCCCAATGCAGATGCATTAGCTGAAGTGTTCAGAGATATAGGGTTGAATAAAGAGGATATACAGCGCAAGTTCCGGAAATACGCTGGCATGACTGATGATTTCCGAAGGGAGGCTGGACATTAACATGAGTGAAAAAACAGTCGAAATCAAAAACTCGAAGCAGAGCAATAAAATCATTGAGGTCAACTATATCGCACGAGTCGAAGGACGTGGTGCACTCAATATCAGCGTTTCAAAAGATGGAATAGTAGAGGATCTACGGTTTAGAGTCTACGAACCTCCTCGGTTTTTCGAATCCTTCCTTATTGGGAGAAAATACAACGAAGTTATGGAGCTCACCTCCCGTATATGCGGAATCTGCCCGGTCGCCCATCAGATAACGTCCTTACGAGCAGTGGAGAACGCTATTGGGTTAGAACCCAGTGAACAGACAGTAGATCTGCGAAAACTCATGGCGATCAGTGCACATATCCAAAGCAATGTACTGAGCATGTATTTCCTCTCATTACCAGATCTTCTTGGGTATGAGAGTGCTATTGCTATGGTGAAGGATCATCTTCCCGTCGTGAAGAGAGGGTTGAAATTGAAACAACTCGGGAATGATATCACCGATCTCGTCGGTGGTAGAGCAGTTCATCCGGTTACAGCTGTCGTTGGAGGGTTTACAGCGCTTCCCAGTAGAAACAGGCTGCAAATAATACGAAAACGATTAGCGGATGCAAAACAAGATGCACTCGACACGGTTGATCTCTTTTCTAAAGTGAAAATCCCAAATTTTGTACGAAAATGTGAGCATATCGCTCTCTCAGACCAAACAGAGTATGCGATAAACGATGGACGTCTTCGATCAACAGAAGGACTCAACATTCACGAATCAGAGTACCGAGACTATATCTCTGAAGAACAGGTCCTTTATTCAACAGCACTCCATTCACATGTGAAAACAAGAGGTCCGTTCATGGTAGGTCCACTCCCACGGGTAAACCTCAACTTCGGTCAGCTCTCATCAGACGCGAAAGACGCAGCGAAACGCAGTGGTGTGAAATTCCCGAATTTTAACCCTTTTGTCTCCCATCTCGCTCGAGCCATAGAAGTAGTTCATGATATTGATGAATCTATTGAGATCATTGATCGTCTACAACTCAAAGAGGAACGACGAGATATCGGCTGTAAAGCAGGATTTGGCGCTGCGATTACCGAAGCACCACGAGGGAGCCTCTATCACAGCTTTGTAATTGATAACAGCGGGGTTGTAAGAAAAGCTGATATTGTTCCACCAACTGCACATAACGCAAATAACATTGAACGAGATCTTCATGAGCTTGTGGGAACTATGCTTGATAGGTCCATTGAAGAAATCAAATTTACCTGTGAGATGCTGGTACGAGCATACGATCCTTGTATCTCTTGTTCAACACATTAATAATTACTCTTATGCCGCAGCATCAATCATAGACAAGATTTGTTCCCGTTTGAATCCTTTTTGATCAATAGCACCAGAGGGACACGCTGCGGTGCAACTCCCACATCCTTTACAGACTCCTTCAATAATTCGAGAAACCCTGATTTTTCTTCCCTCTTTCTCTTTTGTCTCCATTTCAATTGCTTTATAGGGGCAGATTGTTTCGCAAACACCGCAGCCGCTGCAGAGATCTTCATTGACCGAGGCGATCGGTGCATCCGTTGCATACGTATCTTTGGAAATTATCGTAAGC
>JAZDGT010000036.1:0-12277 GCA_043806635.1 Methanobacteriota archaeon
CTCGTACGTCGTCCCAATACTATACAGTGTGGCGATGTCAGAGTAATTAGCGGCAATCCCTTGTAAGATCGTCTGAATCTGAGCAAGCGTATGATACGAACCCGCCATCATGGTATCATAGGCTTCAAGATCCTCTATGAGAACAGAGTAGGGTACATTCAGCTCTGAAAATTCATGCAACCTATCTGACGGAATAATCACATCAACCCAAGCCCCAGGATTGTCACTTGCTATCTCGATATTTTTAGGAAGCACTGGTACACCAGAGCCAGTCGTCACTCGTACCAACGTATGACGAGGAGTCAAATCATCGAAGAGTCCACCGAAAGGACTGCCCGCCCCAATACTAGGGTAAGCGACCGTAACCATCAATAGACACACAAAAATACCTGTTATTTTTCTGCTAATGTTCATAGTATCCCCGATTCCCTTAATATGCGAGCTTCATATATAAATATTCGTAGTATGTTCCCAGAGATAAAAAGAGAGTCGAAGGTCATTAACCCCCTCAAGCCCAGAGGCACTGAAGTATCGGCACGTAATCCCGACGGGAGCATGCTATTTATTAACATACTTATTTATTAGGAGAAGATACACAAATCTAAGGACTTTTTCCAAATTTCCTCATCCATCTACAGACAGATAGATACTATTTTATCAGGGAAACTAATACTTTCATTTATCCCTTAAGATGATATTTATAGAATAGGAGACACTATCCCTATGATGTTGAACAACAGACAAAAATGTTTGTATTATTTTTTACGAAAATCTGAACGTTGTTCAAAGATGCAACTTGTAAAAATCTTCTTTCTGATGAGTCGTGAGAGTAATATCGATGAACGAGGTAAATTTTATAGTTTTGTTCCTTATAAGTTTGGACCATACTCTTTCGAGTTATTCCATGATGTAGAAATAATGGAGCAAGAAAAGTTAGTAGCAATTGATGGAAATGACATTACATTCGTAGGTGGCAGTAACATAATACCTGTAGAGAGTGTACCAATCATTGATCAATACTTTGAAGACTATTTTTTCATAAATGAAAAAAAATTGATAAACATCGTGTATGAAAAATATCCTGATTATACGATTTTTAGTAAAATCAAAAAAAAGAAGGAGTATGTCAGGGATTTAACAGGTGTTTATACGATTGGCTATGAGGGACGATCGGTTGATGAATTTTTACTGAAAATGATTGATGAAAAAATCCAAATCCTTGCTGATGTACGAAATAATCCTTGGAGCTTGAAATATGGCTATTCAAAACAAAACCTCGAAGTATTCTGTGATAAACTGGGAATCCGTTATATGAATATTCCATCACTTGGAATTCCAAGTTCATTACGGAAAGATCTCAATGACAAAGAAGCGTATGAAAAACTATTTACAATGTATCGTTCCTATCTTATGAAGAGAACAGACGAACTACAATATTTGAAAAGTCTATCGAAAAAACAAAGGATTGCTCTGATGTGTTTTGAAAGAGATCCAAACTATTGTCATCGAGGGATCCTTGCGAAAGAATTAGAAAAAATTGGCGCTGAGGTTGAACTTAATTGATCTGGCAGAAAAAGAAGATCACTGTAGTCACAAAAGCATATCCTGAATACAGCAAGAGACATGGCTCGGTAGCTTGTACAGCAGGAATAACAGAAGACGGAGAATGGATCCGTCTCTACCCGATCGATATGAGACATTTTAGCGGCAAAGATAAGATATCAAAATTTGATATTATCGAAGTGGAATGTACACCTGATCCGGATAAACTCGGTAGAAAAGAAAGTCATAAAGTAAGACCAGATTCTATAAAGATAGTTGATAAAAGTTTTACACAGCCTAAAGCCGACTGGAAAAAACGAAATCAAATCGTCTTACCAATGCTTTCGAAATCCATAGAACATTTACAGGACTCATACGAAAAAGACAAAACCTCCTTTGGTTTGATTAAACCTCGTGATTTGTTAGATTTTATAAAAACCGAAGACTTACAAATTTATGAACAAGATAGTTGGTCTTTTACCGTAAATCTCGATGGCACAAGAATACCAAATGTCTCAAAAATACCACACATTTTCAAATATCGATTCAAATGCTTTGGTTGTGATGACAGTGATCATACTATGCAATGTGAAGACTGGGAACTATTCGAGTCGTATCGAAGTTGGGGAACACAGTACAAAGACACTCAAATTTTATGGACAAAATTAAGAGATAAATATCTTACATGGATGTTGGAAAAACGGGATCTGCATTTCATCATGGGAATGTATTCTCAGTATCCAACATGGTTCATCGTTGGATTATATTACCCGCCAAAAAATAATCGATGAAATGGTGTCAAAAAACCTGACAAGCATTTTTTCTAACAACTCTCCTTAAATTCTCTCCTGTTGACCTATGTAATTCCCGACAGGAGCATGCCATTCTTACTTTCGATAAAAACGCTTCAATGCCCTCAGCGCATGCAACGTAATCCACTTGCTTGGTTTGTCAAACAGAGCCATTTCCCCAATCATTTTGTCTTTTCCCATGATGGCAACGTTCCTTTTCACCTCGTTATCCTTTCGTTACACACGAAGAATTTCACCCTCACAAGCGATGTCGATCGGATGACGTAATTTTTTAGATATTTTCTTGACATCTTCCTTGATCTCGGCTTCAAATTCCGGGCTTAAATGAATTAACACAACCTGCGGAAGATACCCGTTTACCTGTTGAAACTCTACTAACTCCTTTTGTAACGTCCTGGGGCAGAGATGCGCTGCGCTCTTTGCTAACGCATTGAGTCTATTCGGAAACGTGACATCCACAATAAGAAGCTGCGGCGAGACATGCTCCCATAGAGAGGAAAGACCAGGGCCAGTATCACCAGTGTACAACACCTTCTTTCCATCTTTAGAGGTGAATTCAAAACCAACCGAACCAGTAATATGGTTTACCGGGAGCGCCAGAACACGATACCCACGGACTTGGACAGGAATAAAAGGTTTCAAAGGAACTAACTTTATCGGTGGTTTTTTTAAAAAAGGAGTTTTTTCAGTAAATTTCGGGTAAATAACACCATCAAAAAGATGAGAAGAAAGGATTTTAAGGGTCTGCGATGTCGCAAACACCCTTGTCGTGCGACTCAAGTTGCTGAAGATAAAAGAGGGAACCCCACGGATATGATCGTAATGTCCATGAGAAAGTAAAATCGCCTGTATCTTTTTTTGCTCTGAAAAAGAAAGCTCCGACGCCAGGCTTCCCGCATCTACAGCTAACACACCATCAATGAGAAAGGAGACTAATCGGGTGTTTTTTGATTCTTCATGATGTGTCCCTAAAAACCTTACTTTCACGAAATCCACTCCGTTCCAACTATGGCAACACCGGTTTCTTCAAAATCTTTACGCTCATCTACGTAAAAATTTTTTTTTACCAATTATTCGCATTTGTACATTTCTGGGCTTAAGTAATAATGAACAGGCTCATTTCTGATATCGTGTAAGCCATCAACAAGAGCATCATACATTTCTTGGATCCCTGCTTTTTTTCCGCTTTTCCCGACGAAGGCAACAGCGACTTTTCCTTTGAATGACAGAGTTTTCAAATAATCTAACAGATTATTAATCCAGATGAACCCTTCTTCTTTGGGGATATCACGTAGTGAGAGTACAATGTGCTCATCTTGAAGTATGATCATTTGAACAGGCTTATCGCCGAATGTTATCTCTTTATCGAGGAGGAACTTGGCATCCTTCCATCCCATCACGCAAAGAAGCCCCAGGGTGTTAAATTTAATGTTCGCTAAAAAAGTATGCAACTCAGTCCACCGAGTGTTTTCTTTTTTCTGCTCCTTCTCCGGGTGTTCCAGCCAGAGGCAATTCCTGTATTCTTCAGTCTGAACAGGGAGATACACGCCCTTATCCAGATTTTGTTCAACCCTGCGTACAATGGTCAGAAAGATGTTTTTTAACCCTTCATGGAATCTATGATCATCATGTTCTATAATGGTCAATGCTTCCGAGAGGCTGAGTCCCTTCCCCGCAGGCCGAGACCGTATGATAGCATTCATGACATCTGCTAACGCAATAATCTGGGTTTCAGGCGCAAATTTATTCTGCCCCACGCGATCAAACGGGTAACTAATGTATTTCGTCTCGATCTGTGTATACTCATCAAGATCTTTCGTATCCATAGGGATAAAATACAACGCATGATGCGTCGATGCGATATCAGCGATATTCCTCAGAGTAGAACTCTTGGAAAGAATGTTATAGGTGCAATACGAATGCATTTTCCGGATCAGTATCTCTTCTTTGCTCAGATCGCTTTTTCGTAAAATATTACTGGGAACAAAAACCTTCCCGATATCATGCAGAAGAGCGGCTAATCGAAGCCGTTCAATCCTATCCACGGTTAATTTAAAATCGATATCCTCCACTCGTTCTCGTAACTCTTTATCCCGTGATAGCTCATCAATGAAGATATCAATCATGGTTCTCACATTTAAGGAATGAGTCGCCTGATACTCATCCTTCCCATCGATACTGGAGATTAAAAGCCGCCCCATCTCTTCCGCTTTATCATAGGAGATTTTTTCCATATATAATATCAGACTTAATATCTGAGCAATCGGAATGAAATTCTTCTCGATGTCCTCCCCCAGAATGTGAGTGTTATCTGATTCTTTGAGAGCGCTAACCGTAAAGATCCCGATCACCTCTTTTCCAAAGGAAAGCGGGATGAGTAGGAAACTCCCGATCCCTTGATCAATCGTTGTTTTCGCTCTTTTCCGCAATGCTTCTGCTTCTTCTCGGAGACCTAATTTTCTCAGTTCTTTGCTTGCAGCGTCAAATCCCTCAGTGATTTTTTTCCGTGAAAAAAGATTCAGATACGGTTGTCCTTCTTTTTTATACAGTTCACATGCCTTGCCAGCAATCGTCGTGTCATAGGACATCGCCCCAAATACTTCAGCGTATTTCTTGACGATCCTCCCTCGGTAATACATGTCAAACGTGTTCCCCCGCAGTATCCCGATGGCGATCGTGTGAACAGGTTGACCTCCTTTGTAGAGGAACTGATAAATGTTATTTAATATCGTTTCAATAAAAAACTGCTCGGTCGGGGTCCCTTTTTCATGTGTCTTAAACTCTTCGTAAATATTCTGAAGGAGTTCTTCTATCATTTTTTCTTCCCTGCCAGGTGGTGGGTATTTTATTATACACGATACGTGAGATGTATTATTCCTCCGCCTAAGAGATTCAACGTGGCATCGAAGTACCTGGTTTCCAACTTATTTACCCATGATTCTCGTTGAAATAAGCGTAAAGGAAGTTGTTTTTTCTTATATACTTTTGTCTGGATCCTTTGTTTGAACTATCCATTGTGAACGCATGTTTTTCAACGCGTGTTACGCAGATTTATTTGGTCTCCATTTCCCAGACACCGTCCCAGCCCTTCGACGGGGGGTTCTGGATGAATTCCTGACAACGGGCACATAACACCTGAGCGGCTTTATCATCCATAAACTTAAGGGTTTGCTGGAAGGACTTCAACGCAGGCTTCCATTTCTTCTGAAAATAGAGCTCAAGGCTACTCTCATACGAGGCTACAAAATCACGTTGTTTCTTACTAAGTCCGCCTTTCCGGGAGAGAAGCTCATAGATGAAGATCGGTTTCTTCTTGCCTTTGACCTTGACTGCATCAAGCTTCCTGGTTTCAAATGTGTCTTTCACAATCCTATAGGTGTTTTCGCTTATTATTATGGTCGTACCGTAGATCTTATTCAGACCTTCCATGCGGGAGGCAATGTTGACATGGTCACCTGTCACCGTGTAATCAAACCTGTTTAAAGAGCCCATGTTGCCGACAATAGCATCACCGCTGTTCAGGCCGATGCCGATGGTAAACGAAGGTATCCCCTCATGCTTCCATTTCTTCTGGAGTTCTGTGAGTTTCTCGGTCATGTCCAGGCTGCTGGAGCACGCCATTTCAGCGTGGTTCGGCTGGTCAAGAGGCGCCCCCCAGAAAGCCATGATAGAATCCCCCATGTACTTGTCAACAAGCCCCTGATCCTTTAAGATGATCGAGGTCATCTCCGTCAGGTACTCGTTCAGGAGGCGAACAAGCTCTTCTGGGTCGAGTTTCTCTGCGAGTGAGGTGAATCCTCGTATGTCCGAAAAGAAGATCGTGATGTTTCTTTTCTCCCCTCCGAGTTTTATCCGGTCAGGGTTTTTTATAAGATTGTCTATCACCACCGGGGATACGTATTTTCCGAAGACTGAAGTGATCCACTTCCTGCTTCGCTCCTCGGTAAGATAGTAGATCACAACAAGAACAACATAGACCAGTACGATGGCAACGAGCGGGTAGAGGATGTTCATGATAACTCCTGAATGAAACAGAAAGATAGAGAAGAAAACGTAGACGATGGCAAGCACTGCCAGTAGGATAGTAGCGATATGTATCCTGAACCCGAAGAGAAGAAGGCCGGTGAGCAGAGCAAAGAGGAACACAACACCGATCGCGGACATGTCGTCCTGATAATACAGGAACTCCCTAGTGAGTATCGATTGTACAAGATTAGCGTTGATCTCAACACCAGGCATCGCCTGGTTCGAAATTGGTACGATGGCGTCATCATGGAGATCTGATGCGGTGACACCGATGAGAACTATCTTGCCGTTGAAATAAGAGGAGTTTATCTTGTTGTTGAACACATCGGAAAACGAAATATACTCGTACCCTCCCCGGGGAGCAAAGTAATGGATCAGCATTCTTGAGCTCCCGATGTCGATGGTGTTTCTCAGGAACTCCTCAGCGACAACTACAGAAAAGTGATCATGGTCTTCGACGCCGGTGATGTGAGGAATAAAGGATCGCGTCACGCCATCTGAGTCCGTGAAAAGGTTGACAAACCCTATTTGGAAATCCACCCCGGGGGTACCCAAGGTCGTAGTTGGCGTCAACAGGCTCGCCCCAAATAGTTCACCATTGCTGTGGGTAAAAGACGTGTATTCCATGGCCAGCACAACGTTGCCTGTCTTGTTGAGGGAATCAGCAAGCGTCGAATCCCCCTCAGCCGGTTCAAAAAAGGAAACATCTATCCCGATGACAGCGCTCTGATTGAGATCATCAAGAACGGTCGCAAAGCGATCCCGGGGCCAGGGCCACCGACCCAACTCCTGAAGACTCTTATCATCGATGGCGACGATCACAATATCATGAAGGGTGGGACCTGGGGTATACAAGGCATCGGAGATCTTGGATTCCCAGGTATCTAAGAAACCAGCGGTCATAAACACGGAGACAACGAGAGGAATAGAAAGAGAGACAATGAGTGTCTTCGTGAGCTTGTTTTTTAGGAGACGGGAGATCATGCGTCCTCGGCTTACGACAATTCGATGATATCCCTGATCCAGCCTGGTGTATCAGGCGGGAGGTCGAAGTACCCCTTGATGTACCCGTCAATGAGAACTTCTAACTCTTGGTCAGTGACGCCATACTGTTTCTTCAGCTCAGGGATGTAGGGATCAAGTCTTGTGTATAAATCCTCCTTGACATTCTCTCTGAGCGTCTCGTCTTTCTGCTGATTTTGGAGCACCCAGTCGTTCTTTACAAAGGGTTTGATTTCAATGAGTTGATCTAACGTGTCAGGGTCGATGGTCACCTCTTCGTCCTTATTGACCGCAATGGTATGGACAATCTGACCATTTTTCATGCTTGATACATTCACGATCCCTGTGCCGACACCCACCGTTGTTGTGCCATTCGCCTGGACATGTACATAAAAAGACGTTCCGCGAACACTCGCAACTGTTGTTGGAGTCTGAACATCATAATCATCTATCCCACTGATCTTGGAAATCGTGCTCCATGTGCTTCCGCCATCTTGTTGTACGGCGACGCTTGTTTTTCCTGCTTGCTGGAGGATCTCCTGGAGCATCACCTCAGTGTTGCTGTCAAGTCGAAGGATACTACTCTCGAAAAGAACGACGGATGCAGAGGTATTGTCCCCGGTCCTCACCGCATCAGATTGGGTAAGAACCATGCCGTTGGACGCAGAGGTCCATGTTCCCCCCGCGTGTTTGACCTGGACAGTACCAGAGTCAATAATAAGTTTGGCTGTCACCACGGAGGAGGCGTGTGATTGCGTGAGCCACAGAACCCCGATGATGCAGAGGACAAAGAGAATAATTGCAGAGACTGCGATGAGAAGTTTTTTCCTCATATCGTTCTCCTCCGTCTCAAGATGATGACGACAAGAACAAGCATAGCCAACACGGAGAGTGCCTCAAACCCTGGTGTTTTCGCGTTCTGATAGAGAGCGTAATATTTCTGATAGACATAGGTAGAATAGGGGACTAGTCCTGTTTTGAGATTGAAGGCATAATCCCACTTACCGTTTCCATCACTGTCTATTAAATACGTACTGTTATCTTCCTTTTCAACGCTGGTCTGTCTCCCAGTAGCGGTGTTATCAAATACATTGTAGGTATTCTCACTATGCTCATCCACCAGGTATCCCTTAATCTCGTCATCAATTGGGATCACATCAATCAGAACTGAATAGGTAGCGGCTCCTGATTCACTCTCGTTATCAAATGCGCTGACTGAAATGCGATATTCTCCGTACGTTGCCCACTGATGCGTCTGATGTGTTACTGTTCCATTTTGCAGAAATCCTGTTCTGGTTGTTTCCCCATCACCCCAGTCAAAAATGTATTGTATGGTATCATTATCTGCATCAAAAGACAACGCGGTAAACTCAAGGGTACTATTTTGATGACCTGTTACCGGGCCATCAACGGATGGTATTGAGGGTGGATGATTTGCTTTGACAATGACAACAGTAAAACTGTCTGTACCGGTATCACCATTGTTATCAGCCACTGTTAAGGTTGCATGGTATGTTCCTTCGTTTAAATAGGTATGTGTTGTATTTTTTCCATTTCCATGTGTCCCATCGCCAAAAGTCCAATACCATGAAATAATGGTGCCATCAGGGTCATAACTACGAGAGCCATTAAAAGTGATTTCTTCGTTGATAAAACCTTGATATGGTTCTCCCGCGGAACTATCTGCAACCGGTTTTTTATTGGAACTACCGCCTCCACCAGTAGACTGTTCCTGTGTGGTAAACCTCCATATCTCGCTTGCATTAGACGCATTATGATTATCCCATGCAATAATCTTCCAATAGTAGACCGTATTATAATTTAAAATTGGATCATAACTGGTATTCGATTGATTATGAACCATTAAAGGAGGAGAATTGTTTGTACCAAAATAGATATCAAAGGTTACGGGGTCACCATCTGGATCGTATTCGTAGGGCGAACCGGGGTATACTCCTCTCCAGCGTAAAAAAATATTAATATCTATATTTGTAACGTTATCATTAGGATAAGGATGACTCGGGGTATTCGGGGGATCATTCACTGAAGTAATTAAAATTGTAACCGTAGCAATATTTGAATAATCTTCTCCATCATAGGTCTTGTACGTGAACGAATCATCGCCATTGTAATCTGCAAAAGGCAGGTACGAGAATGACCCATTAGCGTTTAATGTAACCGTCCCATGCGTAGGCCCGGAGGTCTTCACCGCAGTAAGCGTATCACCATCGATATCCTGATCGTTCGAAAGCACACCAGGTGCAACAACTTCCAACGAAATATCCTCATTAGTATCATATTCATCATTAAATGCAACTGGAGGATCGTTCACTGAACTAACAGAAAATGTTGCTTGGTCCTCATCCCACAAACCACCAGTATCAGTCGCACGGAAAACAATAGTCTCTTGCCCATTCCAATCTACATGCGGTGTCGTAATTGTTGCAACATGATCTGTGATATCTACAATCAATTCAATCTCATCTGAATGCGTCCAGGTGATGTCTTCGTCAGGATCTTCGATGTCGTGTACATACTCATCAAGATTGATGGTAGTGAAGGTTCCACCTTCATTGATTTGTTGATTAGGAATATCACCCACAATAGGAGGAGCATTTATATGCGTTATAATTGATGAATTACACACATCTTCAATTATACCGCCTATTACCGTAGAATACCCACCAAATGCTGTGTTAATAATATCACCAGAAGCTCCCTCTACTACTGTTACAAATATGATAAACCCGATTTTATCTCCGATATCTAAAACAATATGAGCGATGGTTAACGTATGATTATTATATTCCCAGTTATCTTCATTAAAACCACTATAATTGCTTTCAATAGAATTAAATAATATTTTATCTGAGAAAGGATCAGTTATCGTCACATTATCAAGGGTCATGTGACCAATATTGGTAATATTAATACTGTAGTTGCATAGATCTCCTGAATTAATCAATGGAGGAGCATTTTTTTCAATAACAAGAGGCGTTGTAACGGTGATATATCTTGGATACGGCTTTGGGACAAAATTATTTGATCGGCACTTTGAGTATTTTGACATCCTCTTCATTTAGTTTGACAACACGGATGTGAGTTTCAGCACCGTACTCTTGGAGAAAATCTGTGACTTTTTTGAGATCCTGTGTTCTGATGATGAGTACACCTCGTATGATTTTACAATGGGGAACATTATCTAGGATACCGTATCGATGATATCGATACTTTCCGTTATGTGAACTGGTGTTTTGGCCGTAAAATTTCTGGCAAAATTTACTTAGAGTTGTATTGTTTGTTTTTTTTGGCAGGCGAAAGATCACGATGAAACCATACATTATGTTCAGTAATGAACATAAACTATATATAGTTGTCGATCTATTCATATTCGGATGAATCGCAAACAACGAGGAGATTTTGTTCGCAAGATTATAACTCAAGTTCGAGAGAAAGAGTACCCGTATGAAGGACGGCCGAAAGGAAAAATCAACTGGAACGATTATGATGTTGCTCAATGTCGTGAAATCGCAGATATGATCGAGTTGATTCGTGCGTTAGCAGACTCTGCTGTAGATCACATAGAGGCAATGCTACCTCAGGGGGGACCTAAGCAGCCAGGGCGCCCTCCCCGGTCTGCCTCAGATATCACGAAGGTGCTCCTTCTGCAATCGTACCTTGGGGTACCGAATCGTGTTGCTGAGGGTCTTCTTTATCTCTTTTCTGAGAAATTGGGTCTGACTGAGGAGTTCTCGTATAAGACGATAGAGCGTGGATACGACCGGGAAAGTGTTGACAGAATCCTTACTGTCGTATTCACTTTAACCAACAAGCCTGTGCGTGAACTTGAAAAAGTATTTTCTGCTGATGGTTCTGGAACTCCTACATCGATGAAGCAGAACTATGCTGAGGATCGCGAACGTCAAAACAGAAGACGAACTCGAGATAATGATACGGTATCAGAAACCATGGTACAGGAGACTGCATCAGATGATAGATGGCCTGTATCAACCTATGATCTTTCACATGGTTATGTGTACAAAGTAGCGGTTATCGGTACAAGGTACAAACTGTTCGCAGGCTGGAAATCAACCGTTGATCACTCAGTGGGAGAAACCAGTATGTTCCCAGAAGTGATGGCTCAAGCGATTGAGCATCACCCACATATGAACCAGATTCTTGGTGATGGGATTTTCGCGACAAGACCTATCTGCAAAATCGTAAGCGAATACAAGGTTACACCCAGATTCCTGCCTCGGAGGAACGTCACTCTTAAACGCCGAGGGGTGAAAGCATGGATTGACATGCTTTGGGCATTATCTGAAGACCCTCAGAAATGGTTGAATGAATATCATATGCGTTCCATCTCAGAAACCGGTTTCTCAATGATAACAAGAGCAAATCCACAACCTCTTCGGAAACGACTTGATCCCAGAAAAGAAACCGAAGATTTCCTCCGAGCAGTTTGTCATAACATTAAACGCCTCTGTTACTTGAAGTATCTTGCGGGTATCGTACCAGTCTTTTCTGAGCCAGCGGGATAGAGGAATTTTGTCCCAAAGCCCCTGATAACCAAATATTTATCTATCGACCCAGGATACCGGTTAGTTGGTCTACGATTGCTTATTTAGAAAAAATATGAGATTTTCTTCTCATGAGGTGTTTTTCATGACCAAACAACAAACAATGATGGAAACAAAAAATCATACGAAAAAAACAACAATGAAAAGTGTTGATGGAAATACCGCTGCTGCACATATCGCATATGCGTTTAGCGATGTGGCTGCTATCTACCCGATCACGCCATCATCTCCGATGGGTGAAGAGGTTGACGCCTGGGCTGCCCACGGACGGAAAAATATATTCGACCAGGTTCTGAAGGTTTCAGAGATGCA
>JAZDGT010000037.1:0-9462 GCA_043806635.1 Methanobacteriota archaeon
AGTATCCATGAGGCAAGCCGGGCTGGATCTGTTTTCCATACTGGTTGAAAAAACACGTTCGCAGAGGGTTTATATCGAGTAACCATGGTTTTGGCGTATTCATAATCTTGTCTGGTTTGGATGATGAATTTTATTTGATCATGAGGGCGGAGGAGGGGGATATTTTCTGTATTCATTTTTGTATGCATCTTTGAGGAGGGGCATTTGATATCAAGGGAAATCATCACCGGTTTTTTCTTGGTTAATGCGGTGATCGGAAGGCTTCCGTTGGTTTCAACACTGATAGTATAGTGGTGTTTGACGAGTACATCAAGGAGCTGAGTGATGTCTTGTTGAAGGAGGGGTTCTCCTCCTGTTAGACACACATTTGAGCAGGGGTATTGTTTGATGGTGTTGAGTATTTCTGTGATAGTCATAGTGGTTCCTCCCTCGTAGGCGTATTGGGTGTCGCAGAAGCTGCAGCGGAGGTTGCATCCTGTTGTTCTGATGAAGATAGTGGGGAATCCTGTTGAGTCTCCTTCACCTTGTATTGAGTAGAATATTTCAGTGATTTTCATAACGTCTGTTTTGATATCTATAGGTTATTTAAAGAGTTGTGGACTGTGTACTAAAGTTTTTTTGGGGTTTGTATTAGAATGCATCGATGATGCGTATTCCTTGTTCTGTTCCGAGTCGGATGAGTTCTTCGCGTATTTTGGTGTAGGTGGTATTGTAGTTGTCTTTAGGTGTGGTGAAGGATTGTTGGAGGGGGTGTCCTTGTGTTTTATGGTGAATGTTTTCGAGTATCCCGGGTTTAAGGTTGAATCGGTCGATCAGGATCTCGGTGATGTGATGGTTGATGAATGTGTTGAGGATTTGGGGGATTTCTTCGGTGGTTATTGTTGGGTATATGGGGCCGAAGAAGACACTGGTTTTTATCCCGTTATCCGCGGTTTTTTTGAGGACTTTGAGTCGTTCGTTGATTGGTGATGCATATGGTTCTAGGAGTATTCGTTCTGCATCGTTGAGTGTACCGATACTCATCATGATCTCCGCCGAGTTGAATCGGGAGAGTAAATCAAGATCTCTAAGAATAAGGGAGGATTTTGTTTGTACACAGATGGGGTAATCGTGGAGGAGGAGTTTACCGAGGCATTGTCTGGTGAGTTGTTCGTGTTTCTCGATGGGTTGATAGGGGTCGGTGACGGTGGAGATACCGACAACGCCTCCTTTTTTCTTTAGTAACTCTTTTTCGAGTATCTGTGGTATGTTATGTTTGGTGTGGACGAAGGTTCCCCATCGTTCTCGTGGTATATGGAGGACGTTTGGGACGTAGCAGTATGCGCAGTTATGTTGGCATCCTCGGTAGGGGTTAAGTGAGTAGGTGAGTCCGGGGAGTGAGGAGAAGGATAATGCGGTTGCGCATCGTATTTTCTTTGTTTCCATTATAGATCCCCTAAGCTTTTTTTTAGAAATCCTCCAAGCGTTTCTGGTATAACTGGTTTTTGAGTACTGCGCTGTTCCTGATCCATCGTTGCACAGGAATATCCAGGATGGTGGAGACGTGGACGAGTGCTTCTTCTACGGTAGCGTATTTCTGGTATGGTTTTGTTAAGGCGCTTCGGACGCTTTCTCGGACGTTCCAGACTCCGACGGGCATGATGTACCCGGGGTGTGCCTCTCGGAGGATGGCGACTGCTGCTTGTCGACGTTCTTTGTTTAAGACTTCGTTGACGGCGAGACGTGCAGCATAGTAACACCCGCCGATCTCCGCGTATGTGGTGCGTCCTTCGTAGAACTCGTAGCTGTTGAAAATCGAGATCGCCCGCCCATACGGGTTCCAGGTGGTGTTCGGGTACCATGCCTCGATCAACTCGTATTGCCATTCTGAGGGGATCATGAGGATGACCCAGCGGTTATCATATTGATTCAGGGTATATAGGCGTACCTCGTTGATGCTGGGGTAGGTTTTTGTGTGTTTCATCATCTCCGCCCCAAGCGTGGAATCTACCGCAGTGATACTCCACCGGGTAGGGACGAATCGTCGATGTTTTTTCACCCCGAATGCGCCGACGCTGAAGGCTCGCTGGATTTTAGAGATTTGCACCCCATCATGGTACACGTTGAGGAGGGCGTCTTTCGCGCGAAGATCAGTATCATAGAATGCTTTCTCGATATGTTGATCGTATTTCGGGTTTGTGATGTCCAGTGTTTTAATGGGTGCTGAGGGGCCATGGGGTTGCACCTCGTCGTAGAACGCGATTTTCCCCGCAGGTTTTTTCGTGAATACCGCATCAGCGAATACAGAATTTTTTGATAACGCAAGCTCCCGCGTGTATTCGACAACCCTATCCGGGTTTTCAACGTCGGAGATGTCTACATAGAATTTCCCACGGACGAGTTGTGAACGGAAATCCACGATATCCTCAAGGGGTCGGTCAAGCCAGAGCTCCGGGGTATCAATCAGGGAGGTGTCACCCATCACCGGGGGGATCATCGGGCCGATTGCGACTTTTGGGTACCCTATTCTGCCGATGAATACGCTAGGGGGTGAAGCACCACCAAGATGCAATGTGTTGAGTAATGGTTTTGTTTTCATGTGGGAATGAAACCGGACGATGACCGGGCATCGTGATTTCCCACAAAGAAACTTTGTGCCTCTACAGAGCGCGCATCTACTCATCGTGTGTTTCTGCGAAGCAGGTACAATCTGTTGCTGATTCTTTTGAATAATATTTTGCACCGTCTCCCCCTAATTTCTTCTTCATTGTTTTATATATTTTCAGGAGCTAATTAAAAGTATTATCCGACTTTGTCTCGAAAGTATTGGTTGCCTCCTGATAGTCTTTACTCGTTCTATTCTTGCCCCAGAGAGCTATATTGACTTTTAAGACAATGCCGTATTATCCTTGTTTCGCTACATTAATCTTCTGTTTCAATGTGTTCATCCACGCGGGTAACCCCTCTAACGTACGGATCATGGAACGTGTCGCGAACACCTCACGATAGCGTACGATGCAGTGAGTACGACCTTTGAGATGTTTTTTGATCAACGAAAAGAGATGTCCACCCTTTCTATCCCAATCGGTTAGGAGGATAACCTGGTGGTAGTGTTGCGCGATCTGATCACAGAACGAGGAAAGAGATGCACCCGTGTTTAATGGGATGATTTTACCGGTTATCCCAAGTTTTCTGAGTGCGTTGACATCTTTTTTTCCTTCAACGATAATCGGCACGGTTTTGTTCTCTTCCTGGAGGTCATCTATCGTTTGTTCTAGTTCTTCGAGGGTGGTTTCATAATCCATGAAGAGACTCCTCAAGTTTCTTCTCAACACACGTTTTATCAATGTGTAGAAGAGCTATGGTTTTCTCCTTGTTTTTCTGCCCTGACGTAATCAGGACATCATGTTCTGGGATACCGAAGAATGCTGCGATCGTGTGTACCACTTCAATGTTTGCCTGGTTGTGTTGTGCTGTAGCACGTACTTTGATCTCTAGTGTTTTCCGCCAGGAGTTATATCCCGTGGGAAAAATCGTTTGGGAGGAACCCGTAGTGACATGAATGCTGAGAAGTACTCCTTTTTTTGATATGATGAGTGCGTGGTGAAACCCGGTCATACTCACATTTTTTTCCAGTTTTTTAAACGGTTTAATCATCTGAGAGTTTCACGATTGCTTCAGCGATGTCACCGTTCGTCTCTTCGAGTGCTTGGCGGACTTCTTTCTCTGATTTCCCGGTTTGTTCCATCACGAGTTTCACATCCTCTTTCATGGTGTCTTCTTCACGGTTTTTTACTCGTGGTTCTCCGATGATCTGATAGGTTTTTTGTCCTTGTGCCTCCATGACGGTGACTTCTGCTTTATCAAAAATGTATTCTTTCGAGTCCGTCTGGATGATCACCTTTTCTACGTTCTCAATATCTTTAATATTGATTCCGAGTTTCTTCATCATCTGATTCAATTGCCTTGGGTTCATTCTTCCCGGCATCATAGGTTGTTCCCTTCTCTGTTTTTGCGAAGCATATATAGACTATTCCTGTTTTTACCGAGGAATATGCTCTATACTTCTTCTAACTACGAGATGTGTTTCTAATTATTTGTAGTTTTTGTTAAACCGTATAAATCCTCATTTAAACCAATGTTAATGCGTTACGCGAATGTCAAAACGAACGAAAACACTAAGGTAGTTACCCTGTGGTTCTTTCTTTAAAAACCTATACTCTTTTTTGCGTTCAAATCCCTTCCCTGCACTAATTTCACTGATTTCATTTCAACATTGCTATATCCCTGAAGTTTACTATAAAAAACACCCTTCTATGTTATTATCTATCTATATTTTTACTGGAGAAAAAGCAGGTTTATAAAGGGTTAGTTGTTTTTGAATTGTAGATATGGAGGAGAACTATACTAAAAAATAAGGAGGTAAAAAAATGAATAGAATTTTAATCGCCATCGGAATTGTAGTTGCGATAATTGGTCTTGTAGCAGGTGCTGTGGTAATAACAACCCCCCAACTATTCGGATTAATCAACACTGAAAGCACCCCGTATGCACAATACATGATTCCATTGATAATTGGTGGAATTGTGCTGATTATAGTAGGCGCTGTGATACCAAGCAAAAAAAATTAAATGGAGGAGAAAAAATGATAGATGTAAATTTAGCAACAATAATTGTATTTTTAATAAGCCTTGTCATATCAGCAATTATTATCTATTTCGTAACGAAAATATTTGGAGAAAAGGAAGGGTTCGGCACTGCTTTATTAACTGCTTTTATCGGAGCAATAATCTATGCAGCTGCCTACTATTTCCTCCGCCCTGAGTTAGGATGGATAGCATCCATCATTGGAGGAATAGCCTGGCTTATTGCTCTTGGCGTGTTGTATAGTATCGGCTGGCTGAAAGCGCTAGGTATCGCTATTATCGTATGGATAATCGCAGCCATTGTCAGCATCTTCCTACCAACCATGATAGGGCCATTATAAATATAAAATCAAATTTGGAGCTTTTGGGGTTTTATCCCAGAACTCCTCCCATTCTTTCTTCTTATTAAACCGATACCTCAGTTCCCTGTGGAGGAGGTACGTTTCATGGTGTATTTCTGTATAATTATAGAAGAAATCAGAGAACAAAACGTTGATCGTTGCATACATGATTTCTTTTCTTACTAATTTGTCGTACCTCAATATCAACTCGTTTTGAGCTGCTTTTATACTATTTTTTAATTGTTTTTAAGGCATATCTATATAAAGGTAAGGACATTGACATCACCATAAGGAGAGGCATTTAATGAAAAAACAAAAACAATTTGTCCTAGTTGGAATTATGCTAGTGATGTTGACAACAATAAGCTTAAGCGGTTGCACAAACGCGGTTGATAAAAGCCAATTTATTGGAACCTGGACAACTTCCGGAGGCGGAACTATGACCTTTACTAATGATAACTTGGTAACGGTGACCGGTTCACTGGGAGGAGACATTTCATTAAGTGGAACCTACACATGGGCTGTTGCAGGTGAAAAAATAACCTTTACCCAAGAAGGTGGGTCACTCGGTCTTACCTACGATTACAGGTTTCCAACCGCAGATCAGCTGATATTTACAAATTCTCAAGGTGGATCTATCACGTTAACCAAAGCTTAGGACGATTACAATGGCAGTAACAGTTGAATGGACCCATATTACATTACTTTCAGTAATAGCATTCGTAGCAGGTTGGTTCATATTCGGTCTTCTCGGAGCGATAGTATTAGCTATAATCGTCATGATACTAATGGGGATAATAAAAGTCAGGTAGGGATACTATTCTGTGACTGATGAGAAAAAAGGAGGTGACGCAGAGAAAACAGGGGAATTTGGTGGCAACGGTGTGAAGCAAGGTGGGGGCGCTGTAAAAAAATTTGGAAAAGGTATAAAAGAAGGCGTTTCAGAAAAAAGAAATAAACATAACTGTTTGTAATATGGAAAAGTGAAACAGATGGACGTATTCGGTTATATCATCCCGTTTTGGGCGGTACTCATCGGCATCCTTGTAATAGCGCTTGTGCTTTGGAAAGTATTAAAATTTGCTGTGTGGATTTTTATAATAATCGTTATTGCTATTATCGCTCTTATCGGACTAGATTTTCTTGTGGGTATATTTCACAGTATCGGATTATAATAGTGCTTTAAAAACGATATAAAATAGTAGGTTTGAAGCAAGACATATGAAAGATGAAAAATATCCTATAGCCGAAGACGAAAAGAGCAGAAAACGACTAAGCAGACTAAGAAGGGAAGAAGAAAAATTCGAAGCAACGCAGAAAGAAGAAAAGAAAAGGACATAAAAAAAATATATAGCCACCCTGAAAAGGCAGTTATGAACTTGTAGGTTTGAATGAGAAAATATGACAAAAACATCATTAGGATTAGAGGAAAATATTGAGGCAGCCCTCTGTTACCTTGGGATTTGGGTCACAGGGTTGATCTTCTATTTTATCGATAATAAAAATAAGACGATTCGTTTTCATGCACTGCAGTCTATTTTGGTATTTCTACCGTTGTCTATTCTGGGGTTGATCATCAGTGGTTTTTTCGGGGTGTTCTCATATACCGCTGGATGGTTTTTCCTAGTAGGGCTCAGCTGGTTGTTCGGATTCCTCTTCTTGGTGCTATGGCTGTTCCTATTGCTAAAGGCATTCCAGGGAAAGAAAATGAAGCTGCCTATAGTCGGGGATATTGCCGAGAAAAACTCATGAGAAATATTCTTTATATTACAGGAACGCCTAAAGTGCGATAGAGGTACATATATGAAAAAATCACATGGACTGAAGTTTCTAAAAAATTATGCGTATAATCATATAGTTCCTTCTGTCAAACGACCAACCTACGCATACCTTACCATCACCTCGTTATGTAATTCTCGATGTAACTATTGTGGGATGTGGAAAAATAAAAAAGAAAACGAACCAACTACTGAAGAATGGAAAAGAATTATCACTGATGTAGCAAAAATAGGTGCTGTCACCTTGACGTTTAGTGGAGGTGAGCCTTTTCTTCGTTCAGATCTATTTGAACTAGCATCTCATGCAAAATCCCAAGATCTCCTTACTATGGTTGTTACAAATCTCAGTTTATTCAATAAAGATCATGTAGAAAAGATAGCCAAACATTTCGATTTTATTGGAATTTCTCTCGACACCATACACCCAGAGATGTATACTGAAATTAGAGGGAAAGATTGGTTAGCGCAGATTAAACAAAATATCCATGTGCTCATGGATGGTTTAGGTTCGTTAAAGGCAGAAACGGAAGTGAGTGCGGTTGTTACTGTAAGTAACAGAAATGCAGATGAAATCCATGAACTCATCCACATGGTTTTTGACGAACTGAATATGGATACGATCACGTTTAATTTACTAGATCCAAATGGCGGTGCGAAATCAAAAGAATTTATTCCAACACATGAGCAACTACAGTATTTCAAACAAGTAGTTTTGGATCACAAATCAGTGTACCCCATTAGTAATTCTACACGATACGTCAATCAATTAGGTCATTTTAACTATGCCTGTAATCCCTGGAAATGTGTACAAATCGATCATAGAGGTTTTTTGATAACACCCTGTCTCTTCTTCAATCACCATCAAATTAACCTACGGGAACAACGATTATCGGACGTTTGGAAGTCAAAACACGTACAGAAAATGTATTCCCAATACAACAATTGTCAAACGTGTAATCTTGGTTGTGTTGCAGAATCTGCTTGGTCCACGAATGATATTAATTTTATCATCAATGAAGGATTTCGTGGTATCATTATACCGACTATAAAAAGAATTAGAATAAGAAATGAGTAATCACTTAATGGATATTCCCTACAAGAACTTCTTAGTATACATGTCACACGGGTGAGGGATTTATACCCGTGAGTCCCGAATCCCGACAGGAGCATATATTTATTACTTTTACAGGAGGGAAACGAACATATGACGAAAAATTGATTTGAACTGTAGTTTACCCGTAAATTCGATTATTTCCTCATTATTCTAGAATATTTTCAAAATACAAAAACTCAAAAAAATATATTCCTAAGAAACTGCTCCATTATATTGGCGGAAGAACTTATTATAGAAATGCTTCGGCATTTTCTATCTCCCAGACTTTCCAGACCCTTTTCATGTTGTTTTGTTATATAACATACGTCAACTCTTAATACATTGATTATATAGTATCATCTATAGCACGTAGACCATCATATCCAAAAGTAAACTTTCAATTTACTGCTCGAGACCCTGTAACAGCGTTAGTATCAGGTATGATTCTCTTCTTTTTAATTGGTGGTATTTCTCTCTATTTCAGTGTTGCAATTGGACTCATCTTTATTCTTATAGGATTTTTACTTCTTGTAGTATTCCTTTATGCGATGTTTTCTAGAGGTAGTTAATGAACTGGATTCCATTCCTCCTAGTTTTTCTAATCCTCATAGCAACTTTAATTGGATTGTGGAAAGAGAGATATAAGAGTAGAAAACGTGTTAATTCACTTCTCATCATCCTTATTATTATCGCAATAATAACTGCAGGGACTCAAGTGTGGGTGGAATATGATACACAACAAAAAGAAAAATATACAATGAATAGTGGTACTATTTCTGGAGAAACATTGGATAAGAACGTAACATATCCATGCCTTAGTTTAGGAGGTACAAATTTTATTTATGAAGGACCAAAAGGATATTCGGTATTAGATATTCTTGGTATCAACGTAACTATATGGATAGAGAATGGAAAGTTGAAAATATCAACGATTCTTCGTAATGAAAATGGTGAAATTGTAGCTGAACTTAAAGCTAATGAGTGGCAAGTGAATCCTAATCTTATATTCGATAGAAATTTTGATGATACTGCTATTGAAGTAATTAATACAAAAGGCGATGTTGTATTACAAGCAGACTTAGTTGAGAGATGCGTTAAATTTGTTGGATATTTTTATCGTGAAGATGGTTGGCAAATAGCCGTTGGTCCAAGTGAAACTGGTGGGGGTTATATTGAATTGAGACCTCCGGGTGAAGAAATCCAAATGAATTTTGATAAAATATTTCAATATCCAAGTGAGCTTCATCCTGGTGAACGAGTGTAAAACTAGGTAACATATATTCCTCGATAAAGCCATAAATATATAGACTACTATTCCTTTAACATTTTTGGTATGATTTCAGGTAAAGAAGTCCACGTCCTTGATATCAATTCTGAGTACTTTGGTGTTCCTACTGAATTGTTGATGGAGAACGCGGGTCGTGGGGTTGCTGAGTTCGTTAAAGAGACAGTGACGTCTAAGAAGAAAAAAATCCTGGTTATTTGTGGAACCGGGAATAATGGTGGTGATGGGTTTGTTGCAGCACGGTACCTCGCCCAAGATCATCGTACTGTTTCTGTTTTGCTGGTTGGATCGAAGATTCGAACTGATATTGCTCGAAAGAATTACCAAAAACTCGCTGAAT
>JAZDGT010000038.1:0-79727 GCA_043806635.1 Methanobacteriota archaeon
TATTCAACTCGATAAATCTGTTGTTGAATCTCTGAAAAAAAACAGGGAATATCCAAGACAAACATACAACGAATTAATTTCACATATGATTGAAATCATTAAACATTTAAAAAAGAGAAACCAATACGACGAATTATTACATAAAATACAGCAACCTAAAATGAAAGACTTATGGGATAACAAGGAAGACGAAGCGTGGAACGATGCATAGAGCAGGCGATGTCATTATTGCCCAAATACAATTTACTGATACGTTCGAAATTAAAAAAAGGCCTGCCTTAGTTTTATTTGAAGAACTTGGCAACATTGTCGTTGCAGGAATCACAAGTAACACAAAAATGAAAGGAATACCTCTCACAAAAGAAGACGGAGCCATAAAAGACAGTGTAATAAAATTAAACTATATTTTTACGATATCGACAGCGATGGTATCAAAAACCCTTTTTCATCTCGATACCAAGAAAAAACAATTGGTTTTTACTGAATTACAAAAACGATTGAATGAATTAAATAAATAATCAAGACGTATTTTTAAAATTTTTATTACAAAAATATTCGACTGCCGCCCCGTCCGTACCATTTTTATTCTTTCTTTTTTCTTTCCTCTTTTGTAAATACTGTGAAATCAGCCCACGTGTCCGTGAATCCAAAGGTGATAATTGAAGGATTGTATTGTATTAGTAACTGAATGATTTCTTTTTCGTTACACACCAGGTATCGTTGCTCGTTCGCTATCATCTGAACCCTGAGAATTCCGTGTTTCACTAGTTTGTCGAGATGATACGATAGCGTTGATTTAACAATATCTACTTGCTCAAGAATCTGCTTATGCTGAGATGAAGGATTTTTTAAAAGAAATAAAACTATTTTTATTGGGATTTCTCGTCGTAAAAGCGATAGTCTTTTTTTATCTATAGACCCTATTTTTCCTTTGACATAGCATCTACTGTATCCTTTTTCTCGCTCAATTGCTATAAGATCGTGAATCTCTAGGTAATGCAGATGATAAATAATTAATGAAACATCCAGATTCAGTAATTGTTCGATTTTTCTGATATGAAGCCCGGGTTCTTTTAAAATAAGGTTATAGATTTTTTGTTGGGTTTCAAGCTCTGATAGTTTTTCCATAGCGTTATCTCTTCAGTGCAGAAAAATAGAGCAGTAATAAAATAGCAATATCGAAAATGTGGAAATAATAACTCGATAGTAACCCTGCGACTGGTTCATAGATCAACCCGAGACTCAGCAGTACACCTTTCAGTAAGAAAAACAAAAAAACAATAACGACAAAAGGAAGTCGTACATTTTTATAAATCCGATAACTTTGTAAAGATATCAAAAACAAAACCAATGCAATAATGGTAAGTATTGCACTGATAATCACTGCAGCAATTTCCATACTCCTCAATCCTCGTAATAATTAAAAAACAAAATGTCATAGCAGTCTATAATAGTTTACTAATATTTTTTAACGAATCGTATAGGAAACGCTAATAAAATCAAAACGAGGACAATAATAGTGATGTAGAGAATAAGTGCAGCGATACCTCCAAAGGATTCTACAACAACTTGCTCAATGGTATGTATCAGAATATGATGTTGACTAAAATGTGGTATCCTTAAAAGAATCGTGAGGTTCTTATTAGTGATTACCGCGCACCAGAGAGGAGTATCATTATTATCTGGATTATTAAAGAAATCAGTAAATGATGAAGCAATAGGTATTTTTTCCTCATCGTAGAGCAACTGAATGGTTGATACATTCACTATTGTAGTATTCAGAAAAGTTGGTACATCATTGAGTTGTATAGCAATAAATATTCCTCGCACATTCTCAGGACCATCTACAGAAAACGAAAACTCCCCTTTATTCGATGGAGAGATCGTAATTGAGAGATTTTTCATAAAAAGATAACTTTGTGATCGTCCGGTTGCTGAGACGATGAGGTTTGCGTCGATGAATCCGTTTTCTATGCCCCAGTCGATTGTTATCTTCCCCGGATCATATGATTCTTCATAAACCTCACTGGTTTTACGTATTTGTCTGAGTTTGAAGTTGATTTCTTGCACACTGTCTTCAGATAAGAGTACATCGTAGAAAACACTAGTGGCGTAGCCCTCTTTCGTCGCTGAAAAACTGTAGCTGCCAATTGGAAGACAGAATATGTATCTTCCTTGAGCAGTTGTCTTGGTACAGTCATCAGTATTTGATGATGGTGTGATACAGATGGTTGCATCGGGGATGATGTTGCCCAGCGTGTCTGTGACAACACCATAGATACAGCTTAGAGGAATCGTGGTATTCGTACTGGGGATGTTCACGACGATGATGACGGTTATAGCATCGTCATAACCGGGTTTTGTTGCATGAATGGTGAATTCTTGTGAGGTGTTTACTTGTGGGGCTTGAAAAACCACCGTTCCTTGTTCAGTGGTGTTTTTTCTCATAGTATTGAAGATAACGGAGGCGTTTGATACGGGGGTGTTGTTTGTGGTTATTGTGACGATAAAATTTTGTTCTTCGTAGACGACAGGTGGTGCATGAATACTGAGTTGGGCAAGGGTTATCGTGTTCTTCACAGTAATCGAGATTGATGTATTGAGATATCCTGGTTTTGATGCAGTTATCATATAGTCAGTATCTTGGGTTACAAGTGGAGCTGTGAATTGCACTCTTCCGTTACTACCAGTGTATTGAAACGTTTCATTAAAGGTGATATATGCAGAAGAGACCGGGAGAGAATTAGCGGTTACAAACACAAAGAAGGTTGTGTTTTCGTCTACACTATCTGGAGCGGAGAGTACTAACCTGGTGGGATCTATGGGTCCAGGACCGGGGTTGATTGTGTTTTGTATCTGAATGTATGTTTCTGTTGAGAGGAACCCTTCTTTACTGGCTTGGATTATTAAATCAGTGTTAGCGTCGACGGAGGGCGCAGTAAAGATTGCGAGGCCATTCTCATCTGTAAATTTGACGTTATTGTAAAAAGATATGATTGCTCCTGCTACAGGGAATTCATCAACCGTGGCTTTCACGATAAAGGTGTTAGCTTCAGTTACTGAGCTTGGAGCAATGACCGTGAGTTGTGGCGTGTTTGCGTAGACACGGACTTGTTTGGTATCAGGGAATTTCCCGTCTTTATATGCCATGTATGTATAATTTGTTGTTCTTGTGACTAGTGGAAGATACAGGGTGACTGCTCCTTCATGGTTTGTGGATGGGAACTGGCTTGGAGGACTCCAGTTGACAAGGAGTTGTGCATCCTGTACAGGGTGGCCATTACTGGTGACGTGAACATCGAGTGTTCCTTCGGAGAGTGCGTACGGTAAGGCATCGATGCGTAAGAGATCATTAGGGGAGACCACCTGGCTGTTATACACTTGTATCCCTTGTTGGTTGATATAACATTCAGGAGTGAATCCTTCTTTTTCTATACAGACAGAATACCTCTCATAATCATGGGTAACTTCTGGTGTGGTGAACTCGACAAAGCCATACGTGGTTGTTGTATATTCTTGATTCCATCCAAAAATCGTTGTAGCTCCCTCTAACCCATCATCATATATATCGGTGACGAAGATCAGCGCGTTCGTGTTTTCCACTACTATTGGAGGAAACCATGCTTGAAGCTGTTCGTCTTCTGCTTTCACCGGTATATTTTGTAGGAATACACACATTAGCATAAGTATTAGGATGATAGTAAGTAGAGAAGATTTCATAGGTTTGGATCCCTTTTTTTTTTATCTTTAGTTATCCATAGGTCTCTGTTTTATATATAATATTTATTCATCAATTTTCGAACAACACCGTAGAAAGAAAAAAAAATGGAAGATGTGAGGATGGTGTATTACCTTATGATCCTCTTTTGAGAGTTCCTGTTTTTTTTGTATCATCCTATTTTCTTAGGGTTCTTATGTTTTTAGTGCTTGTTTTATATTGAGTGCGGGGTCGCCGATGAGGCTGTATTGTAGCCGGTTTTCAACAGCATCGTCTTGCAGGTGGAGTTTTGCTACGAGAACGATTTCTCCAAGGGTATGTGTTCCGTGCTGGAAAATGGAGTGCATGATTTCTTTCAGGAGAAGTGCGTTTTTATAGGGGATGGTTGCTCGTGATGCTCCCAGATACCCGACTGCCCCTGTTTTTGGGATATTGGTGAAAAGTTCTGCGTGGGATATGTGGTCGAAATCAATAATAGCAGAAAAACAGGTCATCCCGCAGACAAACGGTGTCATGTTTTTGTTGGTTAACGCACTGATATCATCGCCTCTGAAGAAGGTGTTGTTTCCGAGGAACCAGCCTCCTCCTGAGTGTCCTTCGAATGTCAGAACGGAATGTCCTTGGTTAATTTTGTTGATGAGATCGATTTTTCCTTGTTGTATGGTGGAGTAGTTCTCCATATATACTTCAGTCACGGTACCGCCGTTGGGGAGTATTTCTGTGTCTCGTATGTAGGGGAGGCTATTGTATACGAGATATTTGCTTGGTAAACCTGCGCCTGCTGCATGAGTTAAGAGGACATCGGTACGCCTTGTTTTTTGTTGGGCGGGTGGATTTTCGAATGATATCGTTTTGTCGATGATGGCTTGCAATTCTGTGTTGTTGTGTACGCTGAATCGTCCGATGCTGAGGATTCCGGTGAGGTCGTCATTGTCGATGTTTCCGTCACCGTTATTGTCGTTTTGGCAGCTGTAGGGGTAGTCGCCTGGTATCCTGTTTCCACAATAATCTGTGTAGGTGGACATCCATAGGGGGAGGTAGTAGGATGCATTTGGTGGGTGTGCGTCTCCGACAAGCAAGACATGTAGAATGGGGGTTTTACCGTTGTTCCAATGGGTGAGTGCGTAGTTGATGAAGTTTTTGATGCTGAGGGCGTTGTTGTCTCCGGTGCCGATGATGTGAGGATTAGGTGGTATGGTGGTTCCTACGGCTTCGTAGATTTTGCTGGTTGATACTATTGCAACGTTGAATTTGCTATTTTGAGCACGGTAGCGGGCGAAGGTATTGAGTGCTGTGTTGTTGGTGAATTCGTCTGCGGTGATGATAAGGTAGTCTGCCATGTTTTGGTGGTTGGCGAGATTGGTCGGGTAACTCACCTTGGTGATGGTGGGTGTGTTGGTTTTTTCGGCTTCCTTGGGGGGTTGTGGGATGAGGGTGTATAGGTTGGTTGTGGTGGTGTAGCTGATTTTGATGAGGTGATCTAGGATGTTGGATTGTGATGGTTGTCTGGTGTCTGGGTTGAATGCAGGGAGTCGCATGAGGAGTTGATCGGTGACCCCTGATGGATTGTTGTCCCATCCGTCTCGTTCTTCAAAGGGATGATCATCTGTTACACCGTTATTTCTATAGGGATCATTGCTAGGATTTCCATGGCAGTGATGATTACTCCAGTAGTTTCCTCCAACGGAAGGTACAGAACAATTCCATTGGTTTGATCCAACGCTATAGGCTTGTTGAAAGTTATCGATGAAGTTATTATGATAAATCACTGAATCCTCTCCAGTAATGAAGAGTCCATAAGCCTCCCAGTAATATCCATTGTTCTCGAAGGTATTTCTATAAATTTGATTTAAGTCAGATGCTGCAATTACCCCAACGTAACCGTTGTTTCTAATAATATTTCTGTATATAAAATGGTTACGTGAATCTCCTATACTGATTCCAATTGTCATATCTTCAATAATGTTATTCTGTATACAAATATTATCACAGTTACTTAGGATTTCTATTCCTAAGCCACCAAATTCCTCTGGACCATCGTAGATGATGGTAAATCCGCTAACTACTACTGAATCTGTTGTGATTGATAATATTATTTGATTTGAATTTTCAGTCAGAATAGTTGTTCTATCGCTACCTGCTCCCAAAAGAGTGATTTGTTTGTTTATTTCGATCATTAATCCTGTGTTTGGGTTCTCGCTATAGGTGCCTTCATATACATTTACTATTCCATTGTTTGACACATTTTCGAGAGCTGGGGTGATAGCATTAAAAGCATTAATTCCCCATTCATGACCTCCGTCATTATTTGGTCCGTCCCAGTTATCATCCACATATACATTTCTTGGTGGAAGTATTGGATAAGAAAGAGCAGGATCACCGATGAGAATATAATGAATGGATTGCGTATGGCCACTGTAATTGATTATTCCCCACAGGAGACTTGCTCCTAAAATATAAACTTCATCATTTAAGATTGCATCAAGGATATCGAGAATCATTCGCAGTGTGGCAGTAGCGATTTTTCGGGTGGCTCCAAAATATGCAACTGCACCTTTATTTGCTGTGTTGAGAAACACTTCACCAATACATGATCCATCAGACAAAGTACAATCAGCGGTTGAACAGGATAAACTCAAAACAACCGGCGTCATCTCTCCATTCGTTAACGCTCTAACATCATTGGTTCCAAAATCTGAATGAATACCATCATAACCGATTCTCCAGTGCTCTGGACATCCATGGCTATTATGTGCAAAAAGACCACATCCGGCATTGAGATATCTTATCGTGTCAGCTTTTGCCTCAGCATATCCTTGGCGGGTATTGGAATATTCATGTGCAAACACCGAATTTGTCATAATTTGATGAGGAACTAAAAATTGTTCTCGTGCCTCATCCATTTTGTTGTTATCCTCTTGCTCATAATCAAATCCACTTGCTACTAACGCTGTAGATTTCCAACCCGCTGGGGGAGTATTCTCAAAATTAATGGTTTTCTGTACAACTATTGATAACTCCTCTAATGTTTGTACACTAAACCGTCCAATGAGAACATCTGCAAAATAATCGCCGTCGTCGATTATACCATCATCATTGTCATCATTCAAAGTGCCGTACCAGTAGTCCGTTACACCCCGTAACGCAGGATTAAAAAACCAAATAAAATTAGTATGAAATGGAATGAAAAAAGGTGCAGTACCTGGATAAGGATCACCAACAAGAAGAACATAGGTAAGATTATGGCTTTGATCCCAGTTTTCATACGCATATTTAATCAGAGTTTTAATTTTAAGATCTCTATCCTCTTCATAATCGTCCGCGTCAATTAGCTCAGGATAATGAGGAATGTTTTGCCTATCATATGCGGTGTAAATTTCATCTACGTTTACAACAGCAACGTTATATCCACGCTGACTTGCCCGATAGGTAGCAAAATCTTGTAGAATCTGAACAGGACGACCACCACCACCGTAGAAGCAATTTGCATAGACTATCAGATACTCCGCTGAATTTGATGGATTGGCTAATCCAGTCGAAGTAAGATAACTCACTTGGCCTGAACGAAAAGTCTGCATCTGACTAGCGGGTGGATGATAATTCAACATATCCAAATCCTGAATAATTTGTTGAAAAGGCTCACCAATATCAGAAGGAGTCATGTCTTGGTTTGACTGCCACGTCACTTTCACTGTCAACTCATCCGCAAACACAAGTGTTTTATCCAATGGTTGATACTGAACAGGTGAAACCCGGATATCTACGTATCGAAACCCTCGAATGTTCGCAAGATTATTAATCTCCACTAGGTCTTTAGGATAGAATTCACCACTGTTATGATAGAACTCTTCATCGATATAAAATTCACTTGTAGTCCATGAGCAGTCTTCATCGTTCTGAAGGATCTCCTTCTCCACTGGATAAATATCAAACGGTATATTCAGTTTCTGTTCATGACTTCGGAGAACACTGATCTGGATATCATGTGCGTCAGAGGGAACATGAACTTGTAATCTTTTTTGCGGAACACAGGGCATACCAGGTTCTGACGAATATATGCAATCTTGGAAAGAAAATTTTAAATAATTTTTTGTATCAGGAGCTTTTATCTCTTGATGTATTAATGGAGGAATCATAACATCAGTAATGTATTCGTTCCCTTGGAAATCAACAGAAGATGTTTTTTTATTCTCTGCAGTTACGGTTAATGGTCCCGACAGAAGAAGAATGCAGATACCAATAGTGACACAGACTTGCATTATTTTTAGAATTTTTTTCTTACTATCTTTTATTCTCATTTTTTTCACCTATTTTTATATTTTTAAAAAAATTGTGTTGTTTAATGCTTAAATAATTTATTCATCAATTTTCGAACAGCTAGAAAAAATGCAATACTTTATTCCAGTGATATATAATCAATGCAAGAGTAAAGGATTGAAAAAAAACAGGATGATAAAAAATTTTTAAAAAAAAAGATGAGAGGAGGGACAGCAGATGTCCACTCTCTCTATATTTTTTATTATCAACTTTGTTTTTCTTTAGTCCCCATGAGGGTCCTGCGAACAATGTAATTTTCCATGGGTTGGGCCACCACTGTTCACTACAGTGATGTATGCGATATCGCTTAGGTATCCTGATTTTTCTGCAGATATCCCGAACATCCTTGTCGAATTAACATATGGAGCGGTTAAGAGGACTGTACCGTTTCCATTCGTATAGAATGTCTCATTTGTCCACTCGGCTCTAATGCGAGCACCAGGAACCGGGGTTCCATTCTGAGATCCATTTCCATATGAAACTACTCTCACTAAAAATCTTCGTCCTTCATTGACGGAGCTAGGAGCTTGGATTTCAAGTTGCTGAATAGCTTGCGCTGAAATAGCGGTTATGATGATCAGTGATGTCACCAGCCCAAATATGGTTATTTTTTTTGTCTTCATTTTTTCACCTATTTTATATTTTAAAAAAAATTGTCATTTTCACAGTTTATATATGTTATTCATCAATTTTCGAACAACAAAATAAGTTTAATCCTGTTCTCATGTCAAATTAGCATCTAATAACTAAGGAATGTTTTATACGAAAACAGACTAAAAAATATCAAGAACTTATTTTTATTAACAAAATTTTTGGTTCCATATAGCTTTCCATATTCAATTCACATGCTTTTACTATTGGTATTTTTTCGAACATCACACTTTGACGCCATCTAATCTTCTTTCCTCAATATATTTTTACCTAATAATTATTTAAGAAATATATGTTTTTTTTCCTCAGGTTTTTCAAAATGTGAAAAATCAAGTGCCGCCCAATCATTAAAATCTCGTTTCCCATGCGACCCGTCAGAATAATCGAAGATCTGATACGTATACCGATAGTTCATAATGCTCTTATACTCTCGATAAAACCAGTATCCGAACCGCCACGGTTTCTTCGTACTCTGCGCATCAACACCAAACGGATGACCCCACCGCAAACCAAAATTATGCCCGAGTTCATGCATGATAGCGGACCCATAAAAATACGCAACAGATTTACTCAGTGGACGTTTTGCATTCTTCTCCATCTGCTTACTCGAAATAATAAACGCGTTAGTGCCTGGGAAATAATCGATATGTGCTGGAACATCCCCGCTGAACCCATACCCTTTCGGTGTACAAGCATACACAATAATACCATAATGAAACACGCTTCGTTTCCAATTCTCATCATCATTATTCAGGAAATACTCATGATACAGCGCAACAGCCTCATCAAACGACACATCATCAGCAAAAGGAATACGCTCGCCACCCTCATACTCCCCCGTATCCACATGAACCACGATATTTCTTCTATGAAACGGGTTTTTCAGAAGCTCAAATGCTTCATCAGGAACACGACTTGATACCCCATCCGGGCTGTCTTCCATAAAATCAAACTCTAAAAACACGTCCTTCCGAAAAGGATCTGATCCAAAACCACTCGTGAGATACTCCTCATAATTCGTAAGACTATCCTGATCCGGGTCAAGCTGAGTCTGATCCTCCCAGATACCCGGGTTAAAACCCCATCGATGCTCCCACTCGATAGGCACACCATCCTGATCTTCGTCATCCCCGAGATTATTCAAGGTTGGATCCGTCCCATACACCTGTGTTTCAACCCAAAACGGGAGACTATCACTATCGTAATCGTTCTGAGAAATCATGAACCAGAGTTCACAATCACGCTCATCCCCATCAAGACTACCATCATCACACCCATTCAACCGCCCATACCCGCTTAGATCCCCGATGTACGAGTCATCACCTGTCCAACGCCCAGATGCAATACTATACTGAAGATGAACATCATACCCACTCTCACCACTATTCGGTTCCCCGCTAATATCACATAACCTACTACCCACCACCGTATCATCCCAGAGTTGAATACACACATCAACATTTTCAACATTATCAGGGACATCCACGGAGAACGACCAGGGATCATACACCGAATTCATATCAAACCAAATCGGGCTCGTCCCCACCTCCCCATTCACAGAAACCCGGATAAAAAAATCTGGTTCAGAAAACACATCAATGGTACCCAACGCTCGAATACCAGTCACAGTCACCGTGATAACAATATCAACCAAGGGATCAAAATCACTCGCAAGAAAACCTTCACCAGCCTCAGCGGAGGATTGTATCACCGAGCATCCACTACTACATAATAACAAAACACAAATGACTACTACTGGTCTCCACCGATAATCCATAACACCAGAAATATAAACACGTCTTAATAAATGTTCATATCCTAAAAAACCTGCTTATAATTACTCCCATACACAAAACTTACTTATTTTTTGTGATAAATACTGAAATCTTCCCAGGTCTCCTGCATACCCGCTGCAGCACGTAACGGCTGATATTTCATCAGAAACGTGATCACGTCTTTCTCATTAATCACCAGATACCCTGGATCCCCCTCCCCAGTCGTAATCACAATAATCCCCAGTTTTAAAAGTTTTTTCAGATGATACGATAACGTTGATTTCGCAATAGTAAAATGCTCAAGGATTTCCTTATGACGTGCACACGGATTCTTCAACAAAAACATCACAATCTGCAACGGGAGGTACTGCCGAAGAACCGAGAATCTTTTTTTATCCTCCACACCAACCGCGCCTTTCGGGTAACAGCGAGTATATCCAACGTCTTTATTCACTGAAATTAATTTGCGTTTCTCTAAATATCTGATATGATACAACGTTAAGGGTTCACTGATACTTAGCAGTTGAGCAATTCTCGTTATATGTAACCCCGGCTCCTGAGAGATGAGAAGGAAAATCCGTTTTTGCGTCTCTAGCTCTGAAGTTACTCGTGTCATGGTATCATTATTTTTTTAATGCGGAAATATACAGAAGTGTCAAAATGATTAGATCAATAATCCAGATGTAGTAACTCGTCATCACCGCAACGATTACATTGAAAAACACGCCCACTGTCAGCAGTAATCCTTTGATGAAAAAAAACAGGAATACTAACACGACAAAGTAGAGTTTTTTATTCCCAAACACGCGGTAACTGTGCAGAGAAACCGCGAGTAATATGCATGAGATAATCGTAATCGTGCCACTTAAAATAAGATACCCTACATCCATCCAGTTCCACTCCTACATCCTCAGAAAAAAGAATCACCCATGGTGATTTAACTGTTTTTATTATTTCCTCCGCAACACCCAGATCGGTACCACATATACCACAGCAACAACACCAATGATGATCACATACATGATCACCGCGGTGATACCACCAAGCTCAGCGATGATCTGCTCAATCGTGATCTCATGAATACTGTAGTGGGGAACACGGATGAGCACTTCCGTCCCATTCAACCCTTCGGTGATAATATACAACGCAATTGCACTATCGGTATCAGCAAAAAAATTTGTCACATCGCTGGCCATTTGTATCGGCTGCCCATCCAGCTCAAGAGTGAGCCCCTTAGTGCTATCAAGGAAACTCCTATCGATAGTGACCGCAATGATTTTCCCTGACGTATACTCGTCCCCCCACACGATAAACGATATTTTCCCCTTGGTAAACAATTTAGGGAGGACCACCACCCCGGTATAATTCTTCAGGGTATACTTGTTTGCATTCGTAATTGTGATCTCTGCCCCCACTGAGCCGTCTCGTTTTGCCTGTGACAGCAATAAAAACTCGTTGGAGACATCAACCGTGAGGTTGATGATTTTGTGCTCATCACTTGTAAGCATGAATTGGCTTGAATTCCCATTGAAACTGGCATCGCTCGCCTGAAGATGGTATCGCCCTGGGCCGAGGAGCATGAACGTGTACATTCCATCTTGATTTGTCGTTAACTCAGTTGGATGGAAATCAAACGGGATGAGATGCCAATCAGTGATTTGACTCGTGTCATCGCGTTGTAAACGAATGTGGTACTGAGACGCAGGGATCGTTTTTCCATGACTACGAAGATATACTGTTCCTGATACACTTCCATTCTGAGAATACGGTGTATTACGAACTAACACATAGCGAGTAGTACTTGAGTACCCTGTTTTACTCGCAGTAACTGGATAATAAGTATCATGGTCGACGTATGGGGCAGTAAACGTTACACCCCAATAGTCTGAAAAAACATCAGAACTAGTCCCGGTTTCAGCAATTTGATTCATGAATTGAACCGTTGCGTGTTCAGCTGGATTTAACATTGCTGAAGAGAACGGATCAGTACCATGTGAAGTGAATTCATACGTTCTCACATAGATTGAAAATTCTTTTCCTTCAATGGCTTCTCCGCCATAATCTGACCATTGCGTGATGATTAAGGGAAGCATGCGATCAGACTCTGGGACGACAAACGTGCCGATATATCCCCCGCCTGATCTCCAATACATGTAATAATGTCCAGGGAAAAAACCACTGAGGACGTCACCTTGTTGAATCTGATTAGTGGTGAGTGATCCAACGGTTTCTACTGTGAAATCCTGAAGAACGTATTCGAAAAATCGGTTGCCGTTCCAATCAAATATCAGATTCGCTTGGGTTGGGTCGGTACTGTCGCTATAATAATATTGATTCAGAGAATCAATCGATGTAATCGTGAGTTCATTGGTATTGCTGTTGTACGTGAATTGGATGTCAGGTACTCTGGTTTGGGGTGGTCTCCACCCTGGCGGTTCGTAGGAGATATTTTTCACGGTTATCTGGTTGGTCATACTAAGGAGTCCTTCTTTTGTTGCGATTATTGAATAAAGGGTGTCTTGGGTGACTCTTGGGGTTAAAATAGTGAGGAGGGTCTCTGGTCCTCCTGGCGGATAATAGGTGTTACCGAATGCATGCACCGTATAATTCGTGACACGGGTCATCCCTTGATTGGGATCAAAATAATCGGCATATATGGTGAGGAGCTCACCTTCGTCTATGACCGTGTGATTTCCATGTGGTCCGACGGTGGTTAAGATCAGTTGTCTCTGGATTGGAGAATTCACAACCGTAAACTGATACAGACTGGACCAACTATCTTTGTAGGTGATGTCGTAGGCTCCATTTGGGAACCCAACGATGGTATCACCGGTTTTTAACTCAGTAGTACTTACTGGTCCAGTCATCCCTACGGTCATCCCTGGTTGGACGTATAGTTCTCTCCCCTGATTGGTTCTATCATAGGTGTAGGGTCTGAACCGGAACTCGTTATAATAATGACCGGATTCCGTAGCAGTAACCGTTATCACATTTCGTAAAGAATCGTAGGAAAACGAAAACGCTGGTGGTCGCGCGGTGATGGTGAAGACTTCGCTGGTGGCGTGGATGGAGGCATCTTGGTTGTTCGTGAGTTTTATCTGGTACCCTGATCCTGAATCGAGTCCAACGGCAGTATACCAGGTATACGCATAGTTTGCAACAGGGCAGTTATTATCCAACGTCGAGAGAAACCCGCCATTGCGAAAAAGGTCAATCCGAATTGTCCCATTCTCGAAATTTGAGGACCATTCGATTTGATGTGGTTGTCCTGTATACCAGGTGAACCCGTTCTGTGGTGAATTGATGGTGAGGGTTTTTCCCCCGAATGAAAACGAACCACTCGTCCCAGTAATGTTATTATTCTCGTTATACACAAAGTACACGTGCGCTTTTATAGTATATCCTGAGCCTAGTGGTAAATTATCTGCAATATGCCAATGATATGGAGAACCTCCATAATACCAGGAGGTGATACTGCTGATGTATGTCTCCCCGCGATACAGATCAAATCGTGGAACACCATTCGACCCGGCTTGTTGAGTGATCTGCCATCCGATATTCGTATATTCTCCTGGGATCAGTATGTCCCCTTGTAGTGGTGAAAGTACGTTAATCGTCGGCAGCGAATATATCGAAAAATTGCAGAGAACTTGATATGAGGGATCATGAAGATACGTTAATCTCAATTGGTATCCATTACCAACCTGTGTATTTGCTGGGATCCGCCATTCAAATTGACCAGTTCCCGTCACATTATCGTCGATCGTTACCAGATAGACGTTGTTTCTCCACAATTCAATGGAGCAATAGGTATGGTCATAATCTAATCCGACTTGTATGTACCAGTAGATAGAGATATAAAAACCGGGATAGGCTGTCCCTAGGAAATTGATATTTCCTGATGTGGCTGAAACCTGGGGTAAAAATGTAACTCCACATAGGAGGAGAACAAGGAATCCAGATACTAGTTTTTTCATTTTTTTTCACCTTAACTGTTGCATTCTCCTTTCATCCTTATAAGCATTATTTATTAAAATTCGAACAACTTATTCATACAAAGAATAATTTGATACTATTTTTCTTAAAAAAAATAAAAAAAGGAAGAGGGGGAACGTCTTCCTTTTTAGGCTATAGTTACACTGAGGGTTGTCTCAACCCATGACCCGGCATAGCTTGTCTGTAATAGTAACCCTGTTTCGACGGATCCCCGTGTTCGTAATTCAAAAAATCCATCGAAGGTATTTGGTACTATAAGGTTGAATACTAATGTATCCTGTTGTACGATATTGCCGCTAAAGTTGTAAGTAATCTCTTGTATCGAATAGCTTTGGTCATAATATCGAAGAGTTATTACTCCTTCAGACAGACAATTACTGTTCGCAAAGAGATTACTGTAGTACTCAAGACTCACTTGGAGAGTAACAGTTGGTTGTGCAGAATGGATTTTGAAATGAACATTAGTTTGGGACACTCCGCATGCCTGAGTGGAATCATTTAGGGGTTCTTGCATAATAAATTGGAGTTCTTTCTGATGGATTCTGAATCCATTGCTTAGTTGACTCCCCTCAGTGAATTCCTTACTATATGCTGTAGAGTGAGGATAATTCTCTTGCCATGCCTCTACTGAGGCGTTGAACCCTGTGTGGGAATCAGACTCCGTATTTGAGCCAAACCCTGGGCTGCATACATACCCAATCGCTAACGAGTAAGGATGATAAATTTCCATACTGTTCATTGGGCGCGCTTGTAGTTTAATGGTTCTTGCTGTTGCAGTGGTCATCGTCGCCGTTGAGAGCATCACCAGCATTCCAATCATTGAGATTGCTTTCCATATGTTCTTCATTTTTTTTCACCATTTTATTTTTTTAAATCCAATTGTTGAGTTTTTCACTTAAATACTTTATTTACTAATTATCGAACAAAAAAATAAAAATTAAAAAATAATGATAGAAAATAAAAGATATGCTTTAGAAATAAAATGCCGATTCCTACAATCCTTGAACGGAACACTCATTCTAGAAGCGTCTTCTGAACAGTTTACTCCACTTCCGCGTACTCCCTGTCAACAACCGATCTGTCCGGAATACCCACACCACGATCATGATCATCACTACCGCGAAAATGGTGACATACACGATACCACCGATCACTAATGCGTAATCATGGAAAAGTAACGCCCGTGGAGCCATCATCGGATGAGAAAACGGTATCGCAAACGCAAACACTTTCAGCACAGGCGGCAACGTATCAAAATCCATGAACATCGTCAGAAACATCGGAATCAACGCCAACATCGTCACCGGGAACGTCAACGTCTGCGCACTCTTGTAATTCTTCGCGAACGTCCCCAGAAGCATACACAACGACAATCCTGCAATCAACGCCACAAACAAAGAAAGCCCAATCCAAATGAAATCCTCAACAGTTAACGAAAGACCATACGCCGCAAGATTCCCCCCAGCAGATACCTCCATCCCCGAAAAATAATATCCCATACCAATCATGTAGATCACAGCAAGAAGAAGACCAATCACTGCAGCAGCAACAATTTTCCCCGTCACAATACTCGTCCGTTTCACCGGTAACGTCAACAACGTCTCCAAGGTTTTATTCTCTTTTTCCAACGCCATAGATGTAATCACAATACTCCCCGCCATAATGATAATCATCATGATCACAATCGGGATGAGCATCGACTGCGACGCCAACATCCCCGAGATCGTATTCGGAGAAAGACCAACAAACTCCCTGTCCTTGAATTTCGTCGTCTCTATCCTCTGCGTCGGCGAAAGCACCACCGAGGCATTCACTGTGATGTTCCCCTTGATGAGATCCTGTGAAATATTTGTATTAATCACAGAAATCAATGCTTCAACCACATTAGAAGAAATACTATCAAAAAGCCCTGCCCCTTTCATGATCCAATACACTTCAATGAAGCCTTTATGACCAGAAAGAATGCGCTCCGTGAAATTCCGCGGAATAACCAATAATGCGACTCCATTCTGGTCAGTCACCGTCTGTAAACCGATTTCTTTATCAGCAATCGAAGACGAATTATACACCACCCGTCCGTAATGAGAAAACACCTCGGTTGCAATCATCGAAAACGTGGTATTCTCCTCATTAATCACCCCAATCACTGGCGGTGTTTTCGCTTGCTCCTGAATCCCAGAGATACTATTCCCCATCGACCCAAAAATCAACGCGACAAAAATAATTGGTAAAAACGTCTGAATCGTAAGCAACTCACGAATCTCCTTCCTGATGATATTCCCAAGTCCACTCATGACCGCACCACCCTCGTAAACACCTCTTCAACATTTTGAACCTGATATTTCTCCATTAACGTTTTCGGGTTCCCTTCTTCCACGATCTTCCCCTCAGAAATCAACGCGATACGATCACACAGATATTCCACCTCAAGCATATTATGCGAAGACAATAGCACAGTCGTTCCGTTTTTTGCGGTTGTTTTAATCAGTTTCCGGATCTCTTGTGCATTAATCACGTCTAACCCTGAGGTGGGCTCATCCAGGATTGCGAATTTCGGATCCGTCATCAACGCCCTCCCAACCAAGAGACGACGCATCATTCCCTTGCTATACGTATCAACTCGATCAGAGATACGATTCCCGAGATTCGCAATCTCTATCCCACGACGCACCATTTCTGGTACTTGCTTCGCATCAAAAAAATTCGCGATAAACTGTAAATATGCTCGCCCCGTCAGATTCTTATACGCTCCAGCGTCCTCTGGCAAATAACTAATAATCTTGCGGATTTCACTTGCCTCTTTTTTAAGATCACGACCCGCAATCATCACTGACCCTGAGGTGATCGACAACAATGTTGAAAGGATACGTAATGTCGTTGTTTTCCCGGCACCGTTTGGACCAATTAGCCCAAAGATTTCCCCCTTATTCACCGTAAATGAGATTCCTTTCACTGCCTCAAATGATCCATAGTTTTTCACAAGATTTTTAACCTCAATTGAAACCATTTTTTCTCTTCCCTCCTCATCATTTTTATTACTTTGTTGTTTACTTTGGTCTTAAACACAACATCAAATACTTCTTTGACTTCTCTAGTGAGAGATCGTTCTTTTATTGACACCAGTATTTGTTTTTTCCCTAGCAAGGTAATCATTTTTTCTTTTTAAGATATTCTTTTCGGATCTCGTCGGCGATGATTCCGTCTTCAATGATGAATGCGCCGATGTATCCGCAGTCTTTACATTCCCATTTCTGTCGATCATGGGGGAGTACCCAGCCGAGGTTCGATGATCCGCAATGGGGACAAAATTTTATTGGTTTTTTAGTCATAGGTATACCCGCATTTTGCACAGTGATAGGTGTTTCCATCAAATCGTAGTTTCGTGTTCCCGCATGTTGGGCAGGTCCCGAGGACGCGCTCCTCGAGCATTTGAATCCTGTTGAGTTCTCGTTCAGTGAGCTGAGAGAGGTTTATCCATGGATTTTTTTTCCACCAGTTCCAGGTTTTTTCACTTAAAGTAATCGTGACTTTTTTCATGGGTTTTCGTCCACTTGAGAAATCCAGGTGATGATGTCAGTGATCACGGTTTGATTGACATGTCCTGCGGTGAGATACTCGGTATTGGTTGGTACCCCGGTTCCTTCGATAAAAAGATGATTTAACAGGGGGTGGGTGTGTAGGGTTACTCGCGGATTCTGTGAAAAGGTGGTGTTCCATCGTGTGTAATCTGCTTGGGTGACTTGATAATCGCGTAAGCCTTGCATGATCAACATGGGGATGGTAATATTCTCTGCTGTGGAGACAGGATCATAGGTAGCAAGGTCTGCCCAGTAGCTTCTCGGTGCACCGAGGACGTATTCTCCGTCGCTGATGTTGAGAGTTTTAATTTGTATAGCAAGTTCTTGTACCGCTGCTATTTGTTGTGCTTCTGTTTCAGAGATATTCCCATCAAGGTTTCCGAGATATTCTGTTTGTTCAACAAAGAGGTCTTCCAGTGGTCTGGTGTTTCCTGCCAGTATAATGATTCCAGAGAGCATGGGTGCTTCTTGGGCGATCCGTGGAGCAAGCATTCCTCCAAGACTATGGCCGAGGACGAAAATCTGGTTTGGATCAACCATCGGGTATCTTGTTAGTTGGTCGACAGTGATGACTGCATCGTCGATGGTTTCATCTTGTACGGTGAAGTTTTTAAGGGCAGTGAATTCAGTCGGGTATTGTTTCGTGCGTTTCACATATCGAAGAACAACGATACCGTTTGAGGCTAACCCCCAGGCGAGGTCTTTAAAAGGTTTATTGGGGCCAATGGTTTCATCCTGGTCGTTCGGTCCTGATCCGTGTACAAGGACGACTACGGGGAACGGGCCGTCGCCATGAGGAACAGAGAGGATAGCAGGGAGTAGCCATGGGTTGGTACCGATAGTGATATTCGTGTCAGAAAACGCTGAGAGGTTCACGTAGTCTGGTGGTTCGTACTCATAGGTTACTTCGGTGGGCACGAAGAAAAATCCAACGATTTTAGTATTGTTCAAAAAAACGCATTTGATGTCAAGGTTTCCTAACTGTGAAAATGAGCAGGTGACGAAGATATAGGTATAGTTTGCTTCATACGCGGTTCGTGTGTTATCAATACCTTCGAAATCTCCATAGAGTTGTATTAATGCAGTCCAAGCGTCTTTTAGATAAGTGATATTAATTTGCTGCTGGACACTCACATCCAGGATATCGTATGCCGCTGAATAATTACCATTGCTGAGATCGGTAACCAGTTCTCTTGCAATGTCATCCTGCGTTTTTTCTGGTGGGTTCGGTGTTTCTACGCATCCAGTGAGTGCCACTGAAAGAGTCATAATTATTATTATTACTATCACTTTTTTTTTCATCGTTTGTTTCTCCCAATTTTTTTTTTAAAAATACCTAGTGGTCCGATTATGGTATTAGTTATTTTAGTGTTACCGCAGTCCCGTAGGCGAGTATTTCGGCAGCGCTTGCCATGATGGCTGAGGTCATGAAGCGGACGTTGATGATGGCATCTGCCCCAAGTTTTTCTGCTTTTTCTTCCATTCGTTTGAGGGCGATTTCTCGTGCTTCGGAGAGCATGTTGGTGTATTCTTTGATTTCTCCGCCGACGAGGTTGCGGAATCCTGCGGCGATGTCTTTGTAGAAGACTTTGGCTTGGACGGTGTTTCCTCTGACCATGCCGAGTATTTCTTTGATTTCTCTTCCGGTTATGAAATCGGTGTTTGTGATGATCATGGTTCGAAATCCTCCTTTTTTATTTTTTGTTTCATTTTCTTCATGGTTTTTACTTGATCGATTGCTATTGATACAATCAGAATGAGTATTCCGATGAGGATGATTCCTCCGATGAGGAGTGTTGTGAGGTCTAACGTCTGCATTATTTCATCAAAACCTAGATAGAGTCCATAGAAAGCCCATATGAGTATTCCTCCAATGAGGAGGATGAGTCCTAGTATTGTTCCTTTATTCATAGATACACATCCATACACGTTCTAATACGTGTATACACGTATACAGACAAGATATTTAAAAATACCGCTCACCAACCTCCCCAAACCTAAAAAACGGTTATAAAACAAAACACGCTATCCGCTCCTAAAAAAGACATGATAAAAAAGTGACCGAGGACACAAACCTATGAACAAACAAACCATCCTCAAAGGACTCACCCGAAACATCATCATCGTCGGATTCGTCAGCCTCTTCACCGACCTCAGCAGCCAAATGGTCTTCCCCGTCATCCCCCTCTTCTTACTCTCACTCGGCGCAAGCGCATCAATAATCGGACTCGTCGAAGGAGCAGCAGAAACCACCGCATCACTCCTCAAAGTCTTCTCCGGATACTGGTCCGATAAAATCAAAAGACGAAAACCATTCGTCTTCGCAGGATACGGACTCTCCACCCTCACCAAACCCCTGTTCGCCATCGCGTACATCTGGCCGTTTGTCCTCTTCATCCGCGTCCTAGAACGCATCGGCAAAGGAGTACGAGACGCACCACGAGACGCAATCATCGCAGAATCAGTCAACTACTCCATCCGCGGAAAAGCATACGGATTTCAACGAGCAATGGACGGCATCGGCTCCTTCTCCGGCGCCATACTCGCCGTGATACTCCTCCCCATCTACGCATATCGACACCTCTTCCTCATCGCGTTCCTCCCCGGGATACTCGCTGTCCTCATCATCCTCTTCATCAAAGAAAAACACACAAAACAAAAGGATAACAAACAACCAAGAATAAAACTCAGCGTTGGCCTCAGAAAACTCCCCAGAACCCTCCAACTCTTCATCCTCGTATCAACCATTTTCGCCCTCGGCAACTTCGGCTACGCATTCCTCATACTTAAAACAAAAAGCATAGGGTATTCTGACGTCACCGCACTCACCCTCTACGTCCTCTTTTATATCATATACACCCTGTTCACAATACCCGCAGGAATACTCTCCGATAAAATAGGGAGAAAACCCGTCCTCATCACCGGATACCTCATCTTCGCAGCCACCACCATTTGCCTCCTCTTCACCACACAACTCGTCCTCCTCATTCTCGTCTTCATACTCTACGGAGTCTTCTTCGGGTTAATCGACGGAGTACAACGCGCCTTCGTCGTCGACCTAGCACCCACCGACCTCAAAGGAACCGCACTCGGAACATTCCACACCATAACCGGGATAATCGCCTTACCCGCAGGATTCATCGCAGGATTCCTCTGGGATACCATCTCCCCACAAGCAACATTTCTCTATGCACTCAGCCTCACCCTCTGCTCCCTCGCCTTATTCACCGTAATCAAAAACCCAAAACCCACTTCCTAACCACACAAAAAAATATTCATACAACCAAAACATTTTCCAACCAAACTCTATTCCATCCTATAAAACCAAACGAACACAACACGAGGAAAAAAATGAACATCATCTTTTTCGGCGATAGCCTCACCAAAGGACGATCCGGACTCTCCTACGTACCACTCCTTCAACAACAACTCCCCCAACACAACATAATAAATCAAGGGAAAAACGGTGACACTATCGCAAGCCTGTACTACCGCATCAAAAACATGCAACTACCTGATGCCATCGATATCGCCTTCATCTGGATCGGAGTCAACGACATACTCACCTGCATCAAATGGCCCTTCTCATTCATCCCCAAACTCCTCGTGTTCCAACCATGGGCGAAATCCGACGAAGAATTCACACACTACTACCAAAAAATCATTGACCTCCTCCACCCCCACACAAAAAAAATCATCACCGTCTCACCCTTATACATCGGAGAAGACATCCACAACCAATGGAACACAAGACTTCAGGAGCTATCAGAGCTCATCAAAATACTCTCAGAATCTTCTCCAAACATACGGTATCTCGATTTACGAACACGATTCCAAACAGAACGACCCTCCCTCCCACCAATCTCCCCATATATCCCAAGTAGCACCGCATTACTCCTCGATGAAATCATCTATCATACACCTGAAAAGATTACTCGGAAGGGGAAACAACGAGGATTATATTATACGGTGGACGGTGTCCACCTCAACAAACGAGGTATACAACTCGCCGCTCAAGTATTCCATGAGCAAATCACCCAATTGACACCAAGATCATAACACTAAAAAAAACATTACTTATTTTTGCATGTTTTTTCTTTCAGTATACTTGATCGTCTCATTCAACAAACCTTGCGTCTGACAACATATTTGTTTGTCGCCAACAATGATGACGAGACTTTTCGCTCGCGTAATTGCCACGTTGATAAGCTGTTGTGTATTCTCTATCCAATGCAACGTCGATGATCGTACGCCTTCAGAAACCGCGAGCGAAAAAATTATCACATCTTTTTCATCACCTTGGAACTTATGCGCAGTACCCACGGTGAGTCCACGGTTCTGCAGATACTCATCAGAGCTGATTTTTTCAAGGATTTTCTCCATCTGCGCCCGAAATAGGGTCACAACACCAAAAGAGACTTGTGTTTTCTCGTGTACCTTGAATTGTTTAAGTAGGGTGATTACCTGATCTACTTCTTCAAGACAGTACGGGCTTTTTGAGGGGGCTGTTGTTCCATGGACATCAACCCAGATGATACCCTGGGGGATATCAGGTGTAACAATCAAGTTTTTTTCGTTTGTCCTAATGATGAGTTTCCCACCGTAGAAGTATTCGTTTGAAAACGAGATGATGTCTCGGTGTGAACGATAATGCTCGTTTAATAAGAGCGGTTGAGTCCCTTGTATCATGATGATTCGTTCCATGAGGTCGTAGAGGGAATGTTTTGTATATGAGTAATCGAGGAGGAGATGCTTGATTTTGTGTGAAGCCGCGAGTGAATTTTCTTGTGTTTCTTTGAGGAGGGATATGTGGCGGAGTTGTTTTGGGTCTCCGATGATAACGACTTGTTTCGCCCTGTAGAGGAGGGGGAGTGCTGAGGGGATGTCGCATTGTGATGCTTCATCGATGATGACGATGTCGAATGCGGCTGGGGTGAAGGGGAGACTGTTTTTTGCTGAGAGGTTGGTGACGATCCAGACGGGGAGGATGGGGAGGATTTTTTCGAGTTCTTTTTTTTGGGTGATGTCGAGTTGTGTCCAGATGCGGGGGTTTTTGATGTAGTGTTCTAATCGTTCTGATACTTCGAGGTAGCGGGAGATATGGTGTTGGAGTGTTGGTGTTTGGGTGTTGATTTTGTGTAGCCAGTCTTGTTCGAATATTTCTCGTGATACTTTGATTTTTTCTTTTTGGAGTTCTGTTTTTTTCTGTTCTTGTTCTTCAGGTGTTAGTGGTGTAATCATGGTTTTTGGTGAGTATATTGATTGTTCCTGTATTTTTTTTGTTCTTGTGTGTCGGAGGGTCCAGTATGGTTTTTTTGTTGTTGATGGTTGGTATGTTTTGTTTTGTTGGGTTGAGTGTTGGGTATTGATTTGGTTGAGTGTGGTGGTGAGTCTGTGGAGTTCTGTTTCGTTTTGTTTGAGTCGTGATGGGTTTAGGGGGAATGGGGTTCGTGCGAGGAGGTTTTGTATCCTGTTTTTCGCGTTTTTTCTGTGGGGTTTTGTTCCCATGCGTACGAGGAGGGGGTGTGAGAGGATGGTGTTGAGTTTTTCGGTGACGACGTCGACTGCTTTGTTGTTTTTGCTGGCGAAGAGTACTGTTTTGTTGTGGTAGACTGCGTTGGCGATGATGTTGAGGACGACTTGGGATTTTCCTGTGCCTGGTGGTCCTGTGATGACGGTGACTGGGTTGGTGAGTGCGTTGTGTACTGCGTGTTCTTGTGAGGGGTTCATCGGGTATATTTCTAGGAGGTTTTTTTGTGTTTGGGGGTGGTGTGTGGTGCGGGGTGGTCGGTTGCCGAAGAGGGGTGAGAGTGCGGTGGTTTTTAGTTCTGTGTATTTGGTTGTGATGAGTTTTTGTAGTTCGAGGAGGAGTCCATGGGTGATCGCGGTGTGTTCATCGAAGTAGATGATGGCTTTGTTGAGGATTTGGTTGGGGTGGTGCTCGGATAGGTTCTTTTGGTCGAGTTGTGGAGAATGGTTGTGGTGTGTACTGGAGAGTAGTTCCTGGATTTTTTCGAGTTTTATTAGGGGGTCTGGTTCTTGTTCGAGTTCCGATGTGATTTTTTTTATTTCTTCAGGCTCGTACCCGTTTTGGATTAACAGCCCTTTATTGAGTTCGGTCTGATCAGATTTCCGTGTGCATTGTACGGTGTCGCCTGTTTCTTGTACGGTTACCTCGGTGAGGAATACGGGGGTTATTTTTCCGTTTTTATCCTTATAGATGGGGTATCCGTAGTACATGGATTTGTGTTGTCGGGTAGAAAGGTGGTGAAGGCAGTGGTTTGTTTGTTCTGATTTTTGGAGGTCTATCGTGGTTGCGTTCTTGTGGAAGAGTTCTTCATCTTGTATAATTGTAGAATAAAACAGGGTTCCTTCTTTTGAGACGTCGAAGATTTGTGCGAGATGATCTTCTTGTTCAATACATCCTCTATAATATTTAAGAACGGATTTTATTTCTCGAGAGGAAAGACGTGTACCTCTGCGCATGATAGAAACCTGCTTCGGTCTACCACGAAGTATACTGAGGATCCCCCAGGGGGGCAAACCATTCTGTTATATCTTTGAATCTCTATTTATAATTTAGCATAATTATAAAAAAACAGTTTTAGAAAAAGAGGATGTCCTCTGTTGTGTTCACCATTTTTCGTAGCGGACGATTTCAACCAAGCTCTTCCGCTTCGTCCCTCGAGTCACCGCTTTAATAATTTTATTTGTTGTCCCCTTTTTCTCGAGAGGATACCCTAGTGGGGATAACGCGACTACTCTCATTCGTTTGGGAAGCCCTAATATCTCCTTGACTTTTTGTTCATCGAAACCACCAATCCAGCAGGTCCCGAGCCCAGCATCCGTTGCAGCAAGAACCAAATGCTCCATGGCTATCGCAACATCCACGAGGTAATAATCGATGTCGTTCTGGTCTCCACTCTCTGAGGGATCGCCACAAGCGACGATGAGTATTGGTGCGTTTTTCAGCCATCGATTAATGATGCTTGTTTTCGCGAGTTCCTGAATTGTTTCTGTCTCTGTTACGACAAGAAAACGCCAGCATTGTTTATTCGCCCACGATGGCGCAAGGCGTGCACATTCAAGCACGTACTCAAACTTCTCCGGTTCAACCTTCTGATCACTAAAGGATCTAATGCTCGTTCGCTCTTTCACCACGTCTCTAAATTCCATGAAGACCCATCCAAGATACCAATTTCATTGGGGGATAAACAATTCTCTGTAATAAAGTATTACGATTCACTACTCCACTATAACGTGTTTATTAAAAAAAGAAAAAAGAGGCAGAGGATTCATTAATGTATCTCTGTACTCGTTATACGGTTGATATGTAGAGTTCTTTTACGAACGATGAAAATGCTTTATGTTCCTCACCGACGTGTACAGTAGGGAGATGGTCCTGATAGACAACTTTCATGGAATCAAAGACTACGACTACCGATGATCCATAATATGACCCATTATACACGACAATACTGTTACCATCAGCTATCGTCTCAACGGCATATTGGAGAAGACTATGATTTGCGAGAGCATTCGTTTCGACGGATACGCTTGACCGTGATGGCTCAAATGTTACTGCTGATGTTGTCGGTATGAATCCTATGCATACCATCAGAGCAATAATACCTATTTTATAGTGTGTATTCACCTTGTTCACCTCTTTTTTTTATTGCTGTGATAGTCTCATCATCCATATAAAATTAACTACTGTTAATTTTTGTGTAAACAGAATAACAGAAACAATATTAAGTACTCTTTTTATATAATCAACCTGTGTTTCAAATACCCCGAGGAACCAGAGATTTTATACCTGATGAAATGGAAAAACGTCGGTACATAGAAACCAACATGCGACACACCTTTACGACATTCGGGTACCGCGAAATTCAGACACCCATCTTTGAACATCTCGAGTTGTTCACCGCGAAATCCGGGGATGCAGTGATTGATGAGATCTACTCTTTTAAGGATAAAGGTGGCCGCGATCTCGCATTACGACCAGAATTGACTGCCCCAGTGATACGTTGTTATGTAGAAAAACTCCAGATGGAACCAAAACCACTCAAACTGTATTATTTCGGTAACTGCTTCCGTTATGATAGGCCACAAAAAGGAAGATATCGGGAGTTTGAGCAAGCGGGCTGCGAGATCATAGGAACTGATACCGTAGAAGCATATGCGGAACTTGTTGCACTCGCGTATTCTTTATTAAAGAATGTTGGTGCCCATCACATACAGCTTCGTATCGGAGATTTAACGCTTCTCAGCTCAGTCTTTCATCACCTTGGCATCACCGCTGAGCAAAAAAAACAACTTATCCCACTGATCGATAAAGCACAGTATGCAGAGTTATCCACACTGTTACAAGAATTCGGTGTTGAACACAAGAAGGCGGATGAACTCCTAGATTTTTTACAGACTTCTGATCGGCAGAAGATCCGAAAGGTTATCCAAGGAGACGCTACTGCGGAGACAGAGTTCACCCGATTCGAATCAGTTCTTGATCTACTCGAGAACAGTTTTCATATTACCGACTATCGAATCACGCTTGGGATCGTGCGCGGTCTTGATTATTATAAAGGACTCGTGTTTGAGATAGAAGCCCCTGCACTCGGAGCGGAGAAACAACTCTGCGGAGGAGGAGCCTACGAACTAGTAGGATTATTTGGTGGTACTCAAGTACCCACAGCAGGGTTTGCAATCGGGTTCGACCGCACGATACTCGCATTAGAAACAGAACAATTTCAATTCCCGTCGCACAAGATGAATGTATACATTATCCCTGTAAACGAAGACATGATTCCTCTGTCTTTAGAGATTGCTCAAGAACTCCGCCAGAATGGTATCACCGTTGATGTTGACCTGCTCCGAAGAGGAGTAGGAAAAGCATTGAAATACGCTAATAGTGTTCATGCTCAGAACGCGATTCTTGTCGGCCCAAAAGAACTCGAAAAAAATTCGGTAACCCTACGTGACCTTCAAACCGGGGATCAACAAATTGTGAAAAAAACCGAGATCCTGTCAACCCTCAAGAAATAAAAGACTACACAAGAGTTATAAAGATAGGTTTCACATGAAAACAAAGACCAAGGTTTTTATTATTGATACATCCGCGTTTCTCTCAGGTAAACCACTCAATTTTGGTGACGCATTGCTCGTGACAACACCCGGGGTATCCTCTGAGTTAAAACCCGGGGGAAGAGATTACCGAGCGTTTGTACTCCAGGAAGAAAAAGGACTCCAGATACAATCCCCCTCAAAAGAATCACTACTCAAAGTAAAAAAAACCGCGGAAGAATCTGGAGATATTCAACGATTATCACCCACAGATATCGAATTATTATCCTTGGCAGTCGATTATCAACACAATGAGATGAAAGAAGCGGTGCTCCTCACCGACGACTATTCTATTCAAAACGTGGCGCACATCCTTGGTGTAGTTTTTCAAAATCTGAATCAAAAGAAAATAACAAAAAAGTTTAAATGGTTCTGCTGTTGTCCAGGCTGCGGTAAACAGTTCATCGAAACAACAACCATATGTCCAATCTGTGGAACTACAACGCGGATGGTTCCTCAGCGGAAACAGGATATCAAAAAACCGTTGTGAATGCCCATGAATCTTCAGACCATTAAAACTATGTTTTTGCGATTTTGGCGCAGTGAAAACGAAAAAATAGCGATCCTGCGAGATGTGTTGGTTGCGTTACTCGCGGTTTTTATTGTGTTACTCGGCCTCTGGACCTATACCGGACAATGGTTCTCCGCACCCATGGTTGCGATTGAATCCGGTAGCATGGAACACCCGGATTCAGGGTTTGGACGACTTGGTGTAATCGACGCGGGTGACATGGTTCTCGTCCAGAAAGTGTATCAACAACGAGATCTCATCCCCTATAAAAACGCGGAGAATACTAATGACGCGAACGCGTACACCTACAGTAACTGGGGTGACGTCATCATCTATCGCCCATTAGGAAGAACCGATGCCTCACAGATTATTCATCGATGCATGTGCTGGGTTGAGGTGTATCAATCAGATGACATCACCACGTACACGATTACCGCGTACGGAATTCATAATTCTACTTCGGTCACGATCCCTGAATTAGGGTTGTATAATTTTCCGCCTCGGCGGGATTTAGCCTGGACGAACTCTGGGTATCTCACAAAAGGAGACAACAACAACGTCGTGGATCAAGCAACGAATATCTGCCCTGAACCAGTGAAACTCGAGTGGATCTCAGGGAAAGCACGATCAGAAATCCCCTGGATTGGTACTATCAACCTGTTCTTCGAGGATATCCTCCATGGGAGAGACACAGTGAAAAACGTCCACCAGGATAGTCTTATTTGTCTCGCAATCGTGATCACGGTTCTTATTTCTGTACCAATCGTCTGGGATGTTCACGATTATCTGAAGGATAAGAAAAAAACAAAAATCAACCCTTAGAATTTTTTTTTTATTTTACTTTGTACCAAGGTGGATAATGATTGTATGGTACTGGGTCTGGTATTCCTGCTTCCTGAAACCCTTTGAGTCGGAGGAGACAAGAATCGCATCGACCACACGCTTTCTGCTCACCTCGGTAGCATGACCAGGTGTCTTTAAAAGGAACCTGAAGGCGCATCCCTTGTTTGATAATCTCAGATTTTGTGAGATAGAGTAATGGTGCTTGTATCTTCATGTGTTTTCCTTGTACTCCTTTTTTTGTCGCGAGATTCGCGAGATGCTCAAAAGCTTGGAGATATTCAGGACGGCAGTCAGGGTACCCGGAATAATCAACCGCGTTCGCTCCTATAAAGATTGTATCCGCATCCCGGGTCTCCGCATACGCAAGCGCCAGCGATAAAAACACGGTATTCCGTGCAGGGACATATGTTGATGGGATATCCTTTCCTATCTTATTCTGAGTACGTGTAGGTATTGACTTCGATGATGATGTTAATAGACTCGAGCCACCAAACCGGTATAAATCAACAGGAAAAATAAGGTGTTCTTTTACGTTGGCTACACGAGCGATTTTTTTTGCACATAAGAGTTCCTTTGTATGATGTTGCCCATACCGGAAAGAAAGTGCGTAGATCTCATAGTGTTGTTCTCTGGCTAGAAATGTGGTCACACAGGAGTCTAAACCACCGGAAATCAAGACCACTGCCTTTTTAGCCATACTATGATCCCCCTTACTATTATTATATTCTCTATTATAAGAAATGAAAACATCATTTTTTTGTTTTTTTCTTCGCCTGGTAATCCTTTATCGCTTCATGCAGTGCATCTGCTGCTAGGTTCGAACAATGCATTTTAATCGAGGGTAACCCATCAAGTTCATCAGCGACATCCTTCCGGGTTATCTTCATTGCTTCCTCCAGTGTTTTTCCTCTTGCAAGCTCTGTGATCATACTGCTTGTTGCAATAGCTGCTGCGCAATTATGAACAGCAAATCCTTTTACGAGATAGGAATGATCATCAGAAGAAACTTCATAATTATAGACATCACCTGTATAGTGAATTTCTTCTATTTTTCTTATAGGGACTAAAAAATATTTTTCTTTTCTAAACACAAAATGATTTTTTTTCTTTATATTTTTAAATGATAAAAGATACGAGTCTGATCCGTTAATCATTCTCCCTTCAATTTTATGATTTATTCTTTTTCGAATTCTTATTGATGCAAATATCCCATTTCTCGCTAATATCTGTTGCATTTGAATTGCTAGAGATTTCGACGCAGTTTCTATTCTGTACGTTTTTGAATCTTTAGATCTCCGCTTGTATGCATTTCCATCACCTTTGAAATAGGTTAAAAAAATCATCCACTGTTTTTTTGGTGGCAATCTCATTAATTCTTCAGATAATTTTTTATGTTTCGCGTTACTGCTACAATAGTGTTTTAGAGTTTGTACCAATTTTGTTGAACAAACGTAGATCTCGGCAATATTTTTTCGAATCCGTATTGTAGGAGTCTTATCTGTTATTTTTGTTAAAAGTGATTGAAGTTCATTTATATTGTTTGTTTCATTCTTATGAAACGAAAACGCGACAACTCTGCCCTTTGAAGCAAAATATCCTTCTGAGAGATAATATCCAAGCAGTTTTAAGAAATCTTCTGATAATGTCGGATTATCTTCAGAATTATTCAATGCTGTAAATATCAAATAATCTCCTTCTCGGAGAATATGTGCATCAACATAGTAAGGATCTGTCGCGAGGAGCTCCTTTTTGTTGATTCTTAACCATTCACAGATTGAACTTGATCTACGTGTTTTTTTCAACCATTCTCTTTTAATTGCTAGCACTGGGTGATTAGGAGTCAGCATAAAAGAGTTGTACGGTGAAATAATTGGAATAATTTTCAATATTTTACCGTCATATTTTCTGACGTATCGTTGTGAAATACCAACATAATTACCGAATTTATTGATAACTCCTGCTGAAACATCCGAAATTTTTCCCCACGTCCCATCACCTAATACAATCTCTTCATCTTTAGGGAGGCAGCCGAATGTTTTAAATTTTATATCTACTAAGCGATTATTTTTTACCTTGATGTAAATCGTCATGAGATCCCCGCAGACCGGGTTCCCGACGGTTCCTACCCCGTCTGCATCCTTGATTTCCCCCATGTTTCTAGGGTTCCGGAAATGATCCATGACTTTTTCACTATAGATTGGACTCATCATTCACCACCGGTTTTTATTATCGATTCCAAAGTGGAGACATCAGACGGAGATGTTGCACGATTTCTGGGAGCACCTTCACCACGTAGGAGACCTCATCTTTGGTATTCCCTCTCCCGAGGGTGAAACGTAGTGACCCGTGTACTTGTTTTGGGTCAACACCAATCGCGGTCAACACATGGGATCCTTGAAGCTTCTTTGATGAGCATGCTGACCCAGTTGCCGCAGCGACACCTTTATCATTGAGCATTAATAAGAGTGATTCTCCTTCCACACCAGTGAATCGTACATGGGCGTTATTTGGTAATCGTTTCACCGGGTGCCCGTTCAAATAACTCTCTTCAATAGGGAGAATGCCTTTGATGAGCTGATCTCGGAGCTGAGTCAAATGTTTGGTATCCTTCTCCATCCTGGTTTGTGCAAGCTCACAGGCTTTCCCTAATCCGACGATACCTGGGATGTTCTCAGTACTACTCCGCAGTCCTCGCTCATGCCCCCCACCATGAATGAGCGGTTGAATCTTGACTCCCTCATGAAGAACCAACGCGCCGACTCCTTTCGGACCGTACAGTTTATGAGAAGATAATGATAAGAGATCTATCCCGAGTTTTTGCATATCGATCGGGAGTTTTCCTACTGCTTGGACTGCATCCGTGTGGAAGAGGACCTCATGATCTCTTGCGATACGACTAATCTCTTCCACTGGCTCAATCGTCCCAATCTCATTATTCGCAAACATGATCGAAATCAGGAACGTGTCTTTCGTAATCGATGCTTCTAACTCTTTCAGATCAACAAAACCTGAGGCATCAACAGGGATGTACTTCACCTTGAACCCTTGTTTCTCCAGATGTCTACAGGTCTCGAGTACAGCAGGGTGCTCAATTACTGAGGTGAGAATATGTGGCCCTTTTGAGTCCCGTTTTTCTTTATGCAGATATGCGACACCTTTAATCGCCATGTTATCTGACTCGGTTCCTCCTGCAGTAAAAATGATTTCTTGTTTCCGCGCATGGACGATATGGGCGACCTTCTCTCGGGACGCTTGTAAAGCATCGTATGCTTCTCGCCCGAACATATGCAACGAAGATGCATTCCCAAATATCGTTGAAAAATACGGAAGCATCGCCTCGACAACCTCCGGGTCAACTGGTGTCGTTGCTGCATGATCCATGTAGATCCGTTTCATAGTTTAATCTCCCCGTCCAATTGCCATCATCCGCTCTAAAGGCACCGCGGCGTTCTTGATGGTTTCTGGTGACAAAAGAACTTGGGGCTCTAAACTTTCTAAACTCTTATAAACCTTTTCCAACGTAATCTTCTTCATATTAGGGCAGACCGCGGACTGCACAGGATAAAACTGTTTCCCCGGGTTATCTTTCTGCAACCGGTAACACATCTCCTTCTCCGTACCAATAATAAACTCTTTCACGGGAGATTGTGCCACATGATGCACCATCCCGCTGGTTGAAAACACGTGATCCGCGACGTCAATAACCTCTGGTCTGCACTCTGGATGGACAAGTATCTCAGCAGCAGGATGCTGAGTCTTCAACTGTGATAACTCTTCTTTTTTTATCTTATGATGAGTCGGACAGACACCAGGCCACAAAATCATATCTTTCTCTTTTATAAATCGCTGAATATACAACCCAAGGTTTTGATCAGGAACAAAAATTACTTTTTTACTCTTAACACTCTGAACGACTTTCACCCCATTCGCAGACGTGCAACAGATGTCTGAGACGGCTTTCACGTCAGCGGTTGTGTTAATATACGCGACAACCTAAGCACCTGGGTGATCTTTTTTTAGCCCGATTAGACTTTCAACATCTACCATATCAGCCATCGGGCATTTCGCAGTGATATCAGGGATCACCACGGTCTTCTCCGGGTTCAAGATCTTGGCAGATTCCGCCATAAAATCAACACCACAGAAAATAATCACTTTCGCATCAGTTTTCGTCGCTTTCTTTGATAAATCTAAGGAGTCACCAGTAAAATCTGCGATATCTTGCACATCAGGGATCTGATAGTTATGAGCAAGAATAACTGCTTGATGTTTCTTTTTCAGTGCTTGGATATTGTTGACGAGTGTTTTTTTCTCCATAGGATGACTCGAAGAACGTGTATGTAATTTTGCCATAAATATCGATAGGTGTCATAAAGATTTGCTTTCCCCATCATATATTTTTTTTAAAGCAAATCTATTTATCTACGTTAGTAAATATCGAGTGTTAAGGATGTGGATAGAGTATGGAGATTCTTACATTCGCTGTAGGGTTTATCTTGGGAGTCGTTGTTGTAGCGTTAGCGATGGAGTTCGGTTTTAAGAAACCAAGGAAAGAGCCGTCAACACGGTCAACAAAATCATGGAGTCTCGCTGAGCTTCATAACCCGCGTATTCTCGCTGAGTACCTTGGTGATGTGGATATCCCGAGGAACTCTCGTTTGTTAGTGAATCAATATCACAACAACCGTTTATTTACGGGTGTTGAAGTACGGCAGCATTCTGATATTAAGGGTAATTTTGTGTTAGGGGATGATCGTGCGCTTATTCTTGCGGGTCCTCTGAAGCGGGATGAGATTGGCGTCTGGACGGTGGAGAAGGATATCTTGGAGAAACTGGGCGCGTATTTTGAGGCGGCATGGGAGAACGGGACCGAGATTAAACCACCTGAGAAACGTTGATGCGATTATGAGTATTCTTATTAAAAACGCTCGTATTATTACCCAGAATAAGAAACGGGAGCAGTTCACTGGTTCATTATATATTGAGGACGACTGTATACATCAGATTTCTCAGAAACCGCTTTCGTTAGAAGCAGATTATAAGATTGATGGGAAAAATAAACTGGTGTTACCTGGTTTGATTAATACGCATACGCATATTCCGATGACGTTGCTTCGGGGGTACGGGGATGATCTGGTGTTGAAGCAATGGCTTGAGGAGTGCATCTGGCCGGTGGAAGCGAAACTTTCGAGTGCTACGGTGAAGGTTGGGACTGCGCTGGGTTTGTTGGAGATGATTGCTTCGGGGACTACCACTTTTTTGGATATGTATTTTTTTGAGGATGCCATCGGGGAGATAACTAGTCAAGCTGGTGTCCGTGGTTTTCTTGGGTTCCCCATGATTGATTCTGGGACGCCGGAGTGCTCAGCTGAGCAGCTGTACCCGGAATGTGAACGATTCATTAAGCGTTGGAAGACCCATGAGTTGGTTCGGCCAGTGGTGGCGCCTCATGCGGCGTACACATGTGGTCCGGAGACGTTGCAGAAAGCACGTGATCTCGCGGTGAAGCATAAGGTGTTGTTGCATATTCATTGTTCGGAGACGCGGGAGGAAGTCTATGATGTGCAGAAACGGTATGGGGTTCGACCAGTGGAGCAGTTGAAGAATCAGGGGTTGTTGTGTGAAAATATGGTGCTTGCGCATTGCGGGTGGATCACGAAGAATGAGATCGTTGATATCCAGGATGGGGGTGCATCGGTTTCTCATTGTCCAGTGAGTAATATGAAGATTGCGACGGGGGGGTATGCCCCGGTTCCTGAGATGCTCTCTGCGGGTGTACCGGTGGGGTTGGGGACTGATGGCGCGGCGAGTAATAATGTGCTTGATATGTTTGATACGATGAAGTTTTGTGCTTTGGTTCATAAGCAGCATCGGTGGGATCCTGAGGTGATGCCTGCGCAGACGGTGCTGGATTGTGCGACTCGTGATGGTGCCCGATGTCTCAGGATGCAGAAGGACTTGGGGAGTTTAGAGGAAGGGAAAAAAGCGGATATGATCCTGGTTGATTTGCATACGCCGCATCTCACCCCGCAGCATGATCTCATGTCTGATCTTGTGTACGCTGCGCGGGGGAGTGACGTGTGTGCAACGATTGTGAATGGGAAACCGTTGTACCTTGAGAACCGGTTCCTCACCCTGGATTATGAGAAGATCCTTACGGAAGCAGAACAGGTTGCACGGGAGTTAACGAGTTAACTATGGTACCAATGGTGAGTCTGCTATGATTTTGACGCTCCTTGGTGTTTTGATCGCATTCATCCTCATTATCGTCTTGATCCGGAAGCATTTTAATTTCGGGTTATCTCTCCTTCTTGGGGCACTCATTGTGGGTGTGTTTTCTCTTGATACGATTTCTCTTCTTGATATCCCGAAGGCATTTGTTGAGGCAAGCGTGTATTCATTCGCTGATCATCAGATTGTGACGGAGACGATCGAGCTTGCAATTCTCCTCATGGTAGTCTATCTGCTTGCGAAATGTATGCAGGAGACGTGTGCGATCCCGCGTCTCATTCAGAGTCTGAAAACGTTTTTTTCCAAAGGCGGAACTCTCGGTTTGATCCCCGCGGTCTATGGTCTTATGCCGGTCCCTGGGGGTGCATTATTTTCTGCGCCGTTCATGGATGCTGAGGGGGAGAAACATCGTCTTAATCCGAACCAGAAAAACTTGTTGAACATCTGGTTTCGTCATATCTGGTTCCCTATTTACCCGATCTCCTCTGCCATGTTGCTTATCTGCAGCCAGGATTTTTCAAATATAAACATTTTCTTGCTCATGGGTGCGAATATCCCTGCGTTTCTTGCATTCATAGTAATCGGTGCGGTCTTCCTGAATCATTATACGAAAAAACCATCTGAGTCTCCTGCTGTATTTCGAAAAAAGGAGTATCGAGGACTCATGTTTCTTCTCCCTCCTATACTACCCGTGTTTCTTTACTTGGTCTTCCTCGTGTTCATCGATTTTGCCACGATTCGGTTGTATGAGCGTCTTATTTTTATTGCAGGGGTCCTCCTCAGTATTCTCGTTCTTTTTTTTCTTTCAAAATCAGATTGGAAAACCTATAGTGGGATCCTGAGAAAAAATGTTTCATGGAATCTTGCTTTTGTTATTTTCGGTATCATGATTTTTCGGCAGATGTTCGAAGTCGCGAAGGCGAACGAGTACATCGCGAACGTCTTCGTCGCATTTTCGCTCCCTGCGTTATTGATGATTGTCCTCATCCCTTTCTTGTTGGGGCTTATCACGGGGTATAATCTGGGGGCTGTCGCGTTATCGTATTTCCTTGTTCAGCCGTTTTTCCTTGTGACGAATATCACTATTGTGGGGTTAACCAGCATTATTTTTCTGAGTTCGCTGGTCGGGTATTTGATTTCCCCGATTCATCTGTGTAACGTGCTGAGTAGTGATTATTTAAAAACTGATCCAACGCGGATCTATAAGTTGTTTATCCCTGCGTCGCTGTGTCTTCTTGTGGTTCAGGTCGTGTTCGTGGTTTTATTCATGAGACTCTGAGGATGCTGTAGGTTTTATATTTTGAATTCCTGCATTTTTTTCTTGGTTCGGCGTCCTACTTCACAGGTGGTGATGTTCATGATGGAGTTCATCGCGATCGCGGAGCGGCCGACTTCGGTTTGAAAAATGATGCTTTCTCCGACGATGTCCGTGATCGTCCCCTGTAATGTCTCCCCGGTATCTTTTATGAGTTTCACGTATTGAGTTTTAAATGGTTCGACAAGGTTTTTTTCCATCGTGCACCTCTCTTCTTTTTCTATTTGGTTATGAGTATTCATCGCATCTGTTATATTTAATTCTATAGGTGCCATCCCAGGAGGGGGAACGGTGGATGATAAAGCTTTTATAAAAACAGCACCTCCCTCCCCCCTGTATGGAAGCATCTAGGATTCTAACGAGTTTATGTGATCCAAAGTTTTATGATGTCCCCGTATCCAAAGTACGGGTGATTCAGACGCATATCTCGTTTGTTGCGCTCACCGGATCGTATGCGTATAAGGTTAAGAAACCGGTGAATTTCGGTTTTCTTGATTTCTCCACGCTTGAGAAACGAAAATATTTTTGTGAAGAAGAACTGAGGTTGAATCGGCGTCTCTGCCCTGATGTCTATTTGGATGTCCTGCCTGTTACCAGTGAAGATGATACCCTTCGACTCAACGGTAAAGGAACCGTTGTTGATTATGCGTTGAAGATGAACGAGTTCCCTCAAGAAAATATTATGACGAATCTCTTACAAAAAGGACGTATAACGGAGGAGACTATCGAACATATTTGTTCGATTCTTGTTGATTTTTATGCGAAAGAGAAACGATCACCAGAGATTGATGAATACGGAAAGCTCGCTGCGGTGAAGCAGAACATTGATGAGAATTTTAAGCAAACCACATCTGTGGTTGATGTGACGATTCCGAATAAGACGTATCAGTTTCTGAAGGATGCAAATGCAGAGTATTTCAAGAAAAAAAGTGAGGTGTTCGACCAGCGTATCCGGGAGGAGCGTATCCATGATTGTCATGGTGATCTGCATTCCGGGAATATTGTCGTCTCTGGGAAAAAAATCTTTATCTTTGATTGTATCGAGTTTAACAAACGTTTCCGTTTTTGCGATGTCGCCTCTGATATCGGTTTTTTAGCGATGGATCTCGATTATCAGAATCAGCCGTATCTCTCTAGTTATCTCATCAATTGTTATCGAGAAAAAAGCGGTGATACCAGTCTTTTTACAGTATTGAATTTTTATAAATCGTATCGAGCATACGTGCGTGGGAAAGTCCTTGGGTTCCAGTTAAGTGATCCTCATGTTGAGTCTGCGAGGAAGCAGGAGATTGTGTCGACTGCGGGGAAGTATTTCGCGTTATCTGAGTATTACGCGCGATTATTTTCGCTTGATGTGTCTCATCCGAAGTCGTTGTTGTTTGTGGTGAGCGGGTTAACGGGTACGGGGAAGTCGACGGTGGCGGCGAAGATCGCGGTGGATTATCATGCATGTCAGATTAATACGGATGTGGTGCGGAAGCAGCGTGCGGGTGTTGATGTGTTTGAGCGTCATCATGATCAGTTCAACACGGGGTTGTATGACCCGAGAAATGTTGATGCGACGTATACGTCGGTGATTGAGGAAGCCAGAAAACGACTCGTAAAGGGTGAGAATGTGGTGTTGGATGCGACGTTCCAGAAGCAGAAATACCGGGAGTTGGCGCGCATGCTTGCGCAGGATACTGGTTCTATGTTAATCCTGGTGTATTGTCGTTGTCCTGATGCGGTGGTGAAACACCGTTTACTGGAGCGGGTGAAGAAGAAATCGATTTCTGATGGTCGATGGGAGATTTACCTACGGCAGAAGGAAACCTTTGAATCGTTCACAAAAAAAGAGAATGCATTGGAGATGGATACTTCTCAGACGTCCTCTGAGTATCGTCAAGGTTTTTTTATCAGCCTCCTTAATAAGGTGCAGGGGATGTAGGCGAGTATGGAACTCTTTGGGTACACGCTTGATGTTGAGACGCCAGTGAAAGACATTATCGGGAAAGGATATCATACGATCGCGGTGCAGCTCCCGGATGGGTTGAAGAACGGGGCATTACCCCTTGTCGAGTACCTAAAAAAGGAGACGAACGCACATATTATATTACTTGCGGACCCGTGTTATGGTGCCTGTGACCTAGCAAATTATGAGTTGAAGAACCTGGATGTGGATTGCATCCTGCATCTTGGTCATACGCCTATTTCTGATGTGGAGAATTACTGGATCCCCACCTACTTCGTGAACGCATTCTCTAATCTGGATGTGACGGGTATCGTTGAAAAAGCAGTACCGTTTCTTAAGGGGAAACACATAGGTTTAGTCACCACAGCACAGCATCTTCATATGCTTCAGAACGCAGCGGAGGTTCTTCAGAGTCATGGATTTGATCCCGTGATTGGTGAAGGCGACGACCGTGTAAGTGAAAAGGGTCAGATTCTTGGGTGTAATTTTTCTGCAGGAACCCGCATCATGGACCAGGTTGACTCGTTCTTATTCATCGGCAGCGGCATGTTTCACCCGGTTGGTTTATTGTTGAGTACGAAGAAACCAGTGGTTGCTGCGGACCCATATACGAATACGGTGAAAATAGATGAGCTCGATGAACTCAAGGATATTATGTTGAAACAACGGTATGGAGCGATTGTTGCGGCAAGAACCGCGAAAACCTTCGGCGTACTCGTCGGGTTGAAGCGGGGGCAGCAGCGGTTACCGCTCGCGTATTCTGTTATCATGATGCTTGATGCTGTGCAGAAAAAATCTGTGCTCTTGGCTACGGATACGTTCTCACCGGTTACTCTGCAAAGTTTTCCCACGGTTGACTGTTTTATTTCCACCGCGTGCCCACGGATCGCCATCGATGATTATATGCAGTACAAAAAACCGGTTATCACCCCTGTTGAACTTGAAATCGCGTTGGGGAAGCGAACCTGGGATGAGTATGCGTTTGATCAGATCGTCCCATAGGTTTTTTATGTCCTCATTGTTTTGTCTGATGGTTGGATTATGAGTACGCTCCCTTTAGGTTGTCCACCGCTTGATGAGTTACTCAGCGGTGGTATAGAACGTGGTATTATCACAAAACTGTTCGGGGAGGCGGGGACCGGGAAGACCAACATATTGTTGCAGGCGTGTCGGGAATGCGTGCGACTCGGTGGGAAAGCAGCGTATATCGACACGGAGAGTGTCTCTGTTGAGCGACTCCGTCAGATCTGTACCCCAGAAGAATACAAAAAGACGTTGGATAACATCTTGTTTTTTTGTCCAACCTCGTTCAAGGAACAGGAGAAAACCATCACGGAGACGCTCACGTTAAAGACCATTAAGCTCCTAGTGGTTGATACGATCACGATGTTGTATCGTGGTGAGCTCGATAGTAATACGGATGGTGCCCATCGATCCTTTGTTCGTCAGATGACCACGTTGCAGATGGCGGCACGAAAACGTGGGTTGTATGTGATTGTTGCTGAACAAGTGTATACTGATCAACAAGATGAGATTAAACCGTTCACCTGCAAAGAAACCGAGCATATGAGTAAAACCGTGATAAAACTGGAACGGAAACGAGCGGGGGTACGGCAAGCTACGTTGATGAAGCATCGGTTTCAACCTGAGGGGAAAACCGCATTGTTTCGTATTACTCAGAACGGGTTAGCATAAACGAAAAAAATAACTTTTTTTGTGTCCCTTATTTTTTTTCGCTTTACCAATTATTTTATTGTGAATTGGTTGAGTTCACCAGTTGTTTTGTTTAGAGAAACCGTGAAAACGGTGCCATTCGGATGATTAAAGACGATGATCATGGTATTTACTGTATAGGTTGGTGTTTTGAGAACAGCGGACTCCGTAAACGTTTGATCTAATTCTGTGGGGTCGTATCGTAATACGTCATGAACCAGTTGTTGTGCTTTACTGATGTAGATATTATTGAGTTGGGTGGTTTGTTTGTTTTTCTGCGTGGTTTGCACTTGTTTTATCTCATCTTTTGTGAACCCGTGTGGTTTGGCTGTATTCAACGTTAGCAGAGTTGTGTCTACTGGTGGACTATTTTGTGGTGGATCCGTGATCACTACGTATTTGTTATCGTAGTAATCATCAGGAACGTTTAGTCGTTGGAAATAGGTGTTGGTGAAGTATTCTGCGGTGACGTAGGTGTTATCCCCTAGACCGCCCGTGCTCGGATCATTCACCCAGAACCCGTAGATTGTTACTGGTCCGTTGAGGAGTTCATGATCACCAGGAATACTCGTATCCCACATACTGCGATTCGTATGAATACCGCGGATCACCATCCAATGGTTGTAGTCTCCACCGGTGGGGACTGCGATCGGGACGTGATACGGATGACCCAGTTTCGGTGCATCCACTATTCTGTGTTCGTTTGATCCGCTGATGTTGTAATCTAGCCAGATCACTGCGCTCTTCAACGCATCCACTGCTTGATCATGTGCAGAGGGGTTGAAGAAGTACCCATAGATCCACCCATTCTGGTAATCGTTTATTTCGGTGTTCAAGCCACCGCAGAGTTCACTGGTGTTGATCCTGTCTCCACCGCTGTAGTTGTCGTAGAAGATTTGCTCGTTATAGAGGTCTTGTGGTTGGGGGTAGATGGTGTTGTTCCACATGCAATAATCAAGCATCTGCTTCATCACCATCGCACCACTGTCCACCTGGGATAAATAATAGGGGAAGCTTTTCAAGTCACGATAATGGATGTCTAAGATAAGATCGAGGTGGATACACCCTGACAGCAAATCATTTCGAGTGACGATGTGCTCGCTGACATTAATATTTTCTTCGTCATCCTTTGCTATGATTCGAAGAGGATCGGAGATGTTTATGATATCTCCGACATCGAAAATACGAGCATAGTGATGATTTATTGTTTCAGCTTGCCATCGCTGACCCGTATTCAGGTTAACAATATTGACGACGAGATTATCAACTGGTGTCATGTTAACGTAGTGACATACTCCTGAGATTGAGAATCCCCATGGTTTCATTAATGGGTACATATCAATATTATTATCTCCTGTGATATTGTAGGGGATGTCTCCGATGCCATCGCCTCCTGAAATGTTTTGATTAGGACCCGAGAACCGATCACTACCATCATAGTCAGACCAGTAGTTGCCACCAGAAGGATATTCTAAGTTCCAGGAATTAGAATAAGGATCAATTGCATCTCGGGTATTATTTATAAAGTTATTATGAAAAATAACGTTGGTATAAGAATTATCTGTTAAATCAATGCCTTGTATATTTTCTGTGATTTTATTCTTTGAGATAGTGTTGTTATTACTCGCACCTAAAAATATTGCTATACCATTTTCTGAAAGGGTATTTTCGATGATTTGATTGATATCAGAATCATAGCAGTATATTCCATATCCATTACTTGAAAGAGTATTGTTTATCAAAGTATTATTGTCACTCGCTTGAATACCAATTCCAAATTCACTATTGCTTAAGATATTGCTTTTTGAAATATTGTTCCTATCTGACAAATAAATATTAGCACCACATGAATTATTTGACATGATTAATTCCATAAAAAAATTATTATCGGATTGTATCAGATAGATACCAAATCCATTATTTTTTAAAGAGATTCCTGATATTGAGGAATTATGTGTATTTAAAAGTTCTATGCCCACTGTTGTATTGGATAAATCTTGGTTTTGAATCGTAATGTTATAACAATCTAATAATATGATTTGTCCTACAATTTCGTCTAAAATTGTATCTGACACATTCATAAGATAAATAAGAGGCTTATCATTCACTGTATTGTTAAAGACTATATTTTTTTCCAAACTAAAAACAAAGAGTCCGGTATGAACGAAGATATTCTCGATGATGGTATTGTTGGCAGATCCTAGATGTATACCTTCAAAAATATTTAGGTATATATTTTTTATAATAGTGTTATTTTCTGAGGATGAAAGAAATATACCTGTAGTGGTGTTAATAAAAACGTTATCTGAAATAGTATTATTGTTAGAATTATGAGGATATACACCATACCAACTGTTACTGATTGTAAATGTGCTGATATGAACACCATCAACAGTTATTCGGATACCTGCTCCGCTTTCCTCGCTGTCGATAATCGTGTTATTTTTATCTTCACCTGTCAAATTTATTGTCTTGTTGATAACCAAATGTTCATAATATATTCCGTTATAAACAAAGACTATATCACCAGTTGTTGCATTATTTATTCCTTCTTGGATTGTTCGAACATGCGTTTCATCATACCATTCAGGGGAAGCATCATCATCAACATACACTATAGATTGAATGTGTAGTTCTTCCTCCTCTCCAAATGTTGTAAAAGAGTCTGGATCATTTTGATTCTTGTATTCTGTCGATATCCACGCATAACTACGCGTCGTGTTCGAGATACGTATTTCGTCAAGTAAACCACCATACAGGTAAGTACTCACCGCGTCCCATCGTGCGATACTCGCACGGTTCACTAGAGGAGCATCTACAACGTTGGTGTTGTTTCCCCTCCAGACACCATCAATAAAAAAACGATGATCCGTACGGCTATAAGACACACCGACAGCATGATGCCAAGCTGAATCACGATATTGTCCTGCAGGAGTAATCTCCGCTTCTTGACCACCATTTCGAATATTCCAACGGAGTAGTCCACTACCAAAATATATCTGTGCCCTCTTCGAACTATCACTTGAATCACCTTGGTACACCATTGTCATACTGTTATCAGTTGATCCTGTTCTGAACCAGCATTCAAACGTAAACGGATACTGCTCCACTGTCCCCATATCAGGGAGATTAACATAATCATTACTCCCATCAAACCCTACTGCTGTACCGATTTTTCCTTCCTCATTATACATGATGCCACCAGATTGTATTCCATCGTTATGGTGTCTAGAAGAATCAGAAAGAACTCCAGATGGTTCTTCAAAATGTTGTACAAGATGATAACCAGCATCCCAGGTTCCTTCGACATTTTGTTGATTCATACAAAACTTATTCCCATAATACAAATATAAAACAATATCATGTGATTGAGGTAAATACGGAATGTTTACCCAAGCAAAAAGTTCGCCGGTTAAATCGGAATACGATTCGATTTCATGGTTGAGTTGAGAGCCATCATTGGTTGTAAAAACAATATCATCGCCATCCGGTTGAACATGCGATGTGTCCAAAGTGGTGTGTACAAAAATTGGGAAATTAAACAGATTTGAATCCACTTTCATATGATTTATCGAAATACTTTTTCTATATTGCCAGTTAGTATTCCACCATGGGCCCTCATAACCTGCTTCTTCAGTCGTGAACGACCAGAAAGGTCCAGAGGTAGACATACCATGATTATCCCAGGCGATGACCCTCCAGTAATAGGTGGTATTGTACACTGTTGTCTCTGGATAATAAATGGTTGTTGTTTGATTACTGATTTCTTTTGATAATGGAAACTCGATTCCATAATACAAATCATAGGTAACCGTATCCTCAGGATCCGGGTCTCCACCAGTCCAGTTTAAATAAGTATCAATATTCACATTTACAGATCCATTAATGGGATCAGGGTTACTCGGTGGATACGGTGGATTCGTAATCACTACTTGGAGCGCAGGTGAAAAGTCGCTTTCATGTCCGTACGTATTTTTTGCTTTCACTTTCACAGTATACACTCCAGGTGTGCTCCATGAGTGAGGAGTATTGACTATTATTCCAGATTGGTATTCTCCTGTCCATTCATCGACGATATCATTCCCATCCCAATCCCAACCATACATGATATTTTCATCATATGGATCGAACGAAGATGTTGAATAATTATACAAATTGTTGGGAGAACCAAGAGTTGGTCCATCAGGTATATTTGGTACAGTTGGCGCCATTTGATCATATTTATCAGGATATGCTGCAATCCATGATACCCAAGCGGTACCACCAAAATTTCCTTGATACTCCATGATAGAAATGGTAAACCCACTACTGGATGAACTAAGGGGATATGAAATTGAAGAAGCAGTACTTCTTTCAGCATTGGTTACAACATGCGGGGAACTTGGAAATTGAATAGTGTATGATACCACGGTTTGATCTCTAATAAATGAGCACCGTGATTCGATTTTGAGGTTGGATTGTAGATCAACATATTGATTTGGATAGATAGCAATCCAGTACACCATTGCATTATAGACAGGATGATTATCGTGATCATTTAAGATTATAATAAAATTAGTCGCTTGAGCGTCCTTTACATTAGAAATAATTGGTACCCCATCTACATTTCCGTTTGTGAGTACAACTGGCGAAGCGGGAAAACTATGATTAAAATAAATTGTTGTATGATCACTATGTAAACCATATCCTGCTTCGATACGTAATTCCTGAGAATTCGAATATTCGTCTGGATACATTGCAATCCAAAATACTTGTACATTTTGAACTTCAACACCGTTATGATCAATGAGAGCTAATCGAAATCCATCAGTTGTTACATTCAAAGGACATGATATTACTGGTTTTTCGGTATCAATGGAATTCGCACAGGTAACAACACGTGGGGGAATTGGAAAATGAAAATTATAAGAGATATAATCGTCATTATCAAATACTCCATTTCCTGTTTTGATAATAAGTCCGGATTCTGTGGTCACATTTTGGGTATTCCACTGACTTTCATCATTATAGATATCCTTTGCTTTTACTTTTAAACTAAATGTATCCATAGTAAACCAAGTATGATTTACCGTGATCATGAAATCAGAGTGATACGGACCAATCCATTCTGAAGATGAATTGTCTCCCCAATCAATATAATAGTAAACGTCATCTAAATTGGGATCATTCGTCATAAAATAATAAGAATATTCCTCATCTTTGTTTAAAACGGATGGACCAATGATTGTTGGTTTTATTGGCGGATCATTGATTCCAGTTACGTTAATTATCTCTATATGAGTCTGTTGGTAACCATCATTATCACCAATTGTCAACTCCACCAGATATTGATCGTATTGTGAATAATTATGAATTGGGCAGACCCCAGTACTATTTGTTCCATCGCTGAACTCCCAATGATACCATTCGATTAAACCATCTCTATCATAGGAGGAAGTGGCATTAAACATTACCGTAAAATTACTGATGATGTAACTGAAATTCGCGACAGGTCTATTTTTGCCCCATTCATATATCAATGGATATCGATCTTGGCGACTTCCACCTGAAATATTATGGGGTGTTTCTCCAAGACCATCAAAATCAGTATCATGTCCAGTATAATCATCCCAATAGTTACCCCCATCAGGGAAACCGTCATCCCAAACATTATACAGATTACTGTCTCTTGCATTTATATTATTGTTTACAAAATTATTGTGATAAACATGATTATTAGAAGTGCCACTTTCTAGGATGACGCCACCTTCTCTACTATTTAAAAACATATTCTGATAAATAAAATGGTTAACAGAACGAGCTCCAATAGATACACACCTGTTATTATTAAAGAAATAATTTTGGATTACGTAATTACTTGAACTTTCAGTAAAACTAAGACCATTTCCAGTATTATTACTAAAAACATTGTTCATGAAGATGTTGCCGCCACTACTAAATGCGTATACGCCATCTCCACCGTTACTTTCGAATGTATTATTAGAAATAGTATTTCCACTATTTGAACTCCTCATGTTAATGCCGCAGTTTCTATTATTTATAATGATATTATTAGAAATGAAATTGTGACTAGAACCCTCCATGTATATCGCGACGATATTGTTCACCATTTTATTTCCGACAATGATATTATTGTCAGAATCGATTCCCCATCTCCCACTCTCCACTCCTGAATCACCATAGATATAGTTTCCACTATTTTGCATGGTAAAACCACTAATGTTCACACCACTACTTGTCCTGAGAGCAATCGCACTAGCAACCCCATTAGCATCAATTATGGTACCATCCCTATTTTCCCCGCGAAGTTTAATTGATTTGTTGACAATCACATTTTCATAATACGTCCCATTGAACACAAATACAGTACCTCCAACACGTACACCAACTAAACTATGCTGAATACTATTAAAATGATCATAATCCCATCCTGGTGTTGATTCATTATAATCATCGTCGACATATACGATCTCATACAAATATCTCTCAGTAGTAAATCGCCAAATAGGACTTATCGAAAAGGAACCATGATTATCCCAAGCTTTAACCATCCAATAGTACAAAGTACTATAATTCATTGGCCCAGGATCATATGTTAATTCAGATTGATTATTTACAACCTGTGGCGGAGGATAAATGGTTCCAAAATAAACATCGTAGGTCACGATATCATCAGGATCAGGATCACCACCAAACCAGCTTAAATTCATAGTGACGTTCACACCAGTTGCATTATCCTGCGGAAGAGGTCCACCAGAGATATACGGCGGATAATTATCCCCAGGAAATTGTTCTTCATACCCAAACAATACGAACGAATCAGGATCATTCATATTCTTATATTCAGTAGAAATCCATGGATAACTCCGCGTAACATTTGATATACGTACCTCGTCAATCCTTCCATTAAAAAAATATTCACTCATAGGATTCCATTTTCCAATACTTGCACAATCTACTTCTGGAGCTGGAGCCACTCGCGTAGTACTGTTTCCTTTCCATACACCATCAACAAACAAACGATGTTGATCATTCTGATTACATACACCAACAACATGATGCCAATGATCATCACGATATTCCCCCCCAGGAGAAAAATCAACTTGTTGACCAGCATTATTTCTTATATTCCATCGAAGAGTACCCCCACTAAAATAAAGCTGCACCCGGACAGCTGTATCACCTGATCTCCCCTGATACACCATCGTCATATCATTATCAGTCGAAGATGTATTAAACCAACATTCAAACGTAAACGGATACTGCTCCACCGTCCCCATATCCGGAAGAGCAACATAATCATCCACCCCATCAAAACCTGACCCACTGGATATCTTCCCCTCTGAACCATACGTGACACCACCCGATTGCACGCCATCATTATGATAGAACGTAGAATCAAAAAACGTTCCAGCCGACTCTTCAAAATGTTGCACAAGATGAAAATCAGCATCCCAGGTATTCTCCATATTTTGCTGATTATCACAGGATGGGTTCCCATAATACATAATAAAAAAAGTGTCAAGGGAATCACTTAACGTTGGTACATTCACCCACGCAACAAGCTCACCCGACATCGAATTATATGATTCAATCTCGTGATTCATTTTCGATCCATTCGTCATGATAAAAACAATATCACCACCATCAGATTGAACTTTTGTTGGGTCTACTATTGTTTTTATTAAGACGGGATAGTTTGATAGTGAACCATCCACTTTTGTATGATTAATAAGCACCATTTTCCTGTATTGCCAGCTTTCATTCCACCACGTACTTCGCTCATTCGTGAATGAATAAATAAACGATGATTGTTCAGCAACCGAATTGTTCTGAACCGTTTGTTTTGTATTAGAACTCGTGGCAGGCAAAACATTTGTGCCGATTAATAAGAGAACAACGAGTATCATCACACTGTTCTTGCATACCTTTATCTTATTCATTTGTTTCCCCCAGATAGAATAGTAGGAATTAATAGATGTTCATAACTATAAACATTTCGTTATAAAAATTGATACAATTGTATCAATAATTAAAATAAGAATTAGAAACAATCTCAGTATGTATAATACCTAATTTCTTTTCTTTTTTTTATTTTTTGAAAAACCAAATATCACTTTATTTTTTTATTTGATTTTTTTCATTTATTGAAAATTGTTTGAGTTCACCAGTTGTTTTGTTTAGAGAAACCGTGAAAACGGTGCCATTCGGATGATTAAAGATTATAATCACAGTGTTTCCCTTGTAGGTTGGTGTTTTGAGAACAGTGGACTCTGTAAACGTTTGATCTAATTCTGTGGGGTCGTATCGTAATACGTCATGAACCAGTTGTTGTGCTTTACTGATGTAGATAGTATTGAGTTGGGTTGTTTGTTTGTTTTTCTGGGTGGTTTGCACTTGTTTTATCTCATCTTTTGTGAATCCTTGTGGGTTGGCTGTATTCAATGTTAGCAGAGTTGTGTCTACTGGTGGACTATTTTGTGGTGGATCTGTGATCACTACGTATTTGTTGTTGTAGTAATCCCCTGGTGTGTTTAATGGTTGGAAATACGCGGTGGTGAAGTACTCTGCGGTGACATAGGTGTTTTCACCTAATCCGCCCGTACTTGGGTCATTCATCCAGAATCCATAGATCGTGATCGGGCCGTTGATCAGGTGATGATCACCTGGTACACTGGAGTCCCACATGCTGCGGTTCGTGTGTATCCCACGGATCGTCATCCAGTGATTATAGTTCCCACCAGTTGGTACTGCGATGGGGACGTGATACGGGTGACCAAGTTTTGGGACATCAACGAGTCTATGCTCGTTTGATCCGCTGATGTTGTAGTCCAGCCAGATGACCGCGCTTTTTAACGCATCCAGTGCCTGGTCTTGTGCTGATGGTGAGAAGAAGTACCCGTAGATCCACCCGTTCTGATAATCGTTTATTTCGGTGTTCAACCCACTGCAGAGTTCACTGGTGTTGATCCAGTCTCCGCCACTGTAGTTGTTGTAGATGGTTTGCTCGCTGTAGAGGTCTTGTGGTTGGGGGTAGATGGTGCTGTTCCACATGAGGTAATCCATCATTTGTTTCATCACCATCGCGCCACTGTTCACTTGCGATAGGTAGTATGGGAAGTGTTTCAAATCCCGGTAGTGGATATCAAGCACAGGATTTATAGTGATGATTCCTTCTTCGAAATCAGATACTGTGGTAATATAATCAGTGACATTCACTGATTCGTTTTGGTCCCGTGCGATGATTCTCAGAACATCTCCCACTGTTATCTGAGTGTCTCTCAAAAGTTCCAAACTATAGTAATTACCATTGGTGTCTGCCATCCAGTGCAATCCAGCGTTTAAGTTGATGATCTCTACGTTTACTGGGTTCACCTCGTACCCGTTTCTATAGGAACAATATCCATTAATGATGATCGGAGTTGGAATCCCAATTTGAAAACTCAACACAGGCGTACAATTTTTATTTCCACTCAAGTCAACATAGAAAATTCTCCAACCAACCGTGGTTCCATTAGGTATCTCAGGGTTTTGCCAAGTGAAGTTCGTCCACACCCATTCACCAGGTCCCGTGTAGAGATCCATCGGTGAACCGTAGGCATAGACACTTTTCGTCTCATCACCAACACTTGTGAATACCGTTGGCTGAGTTATCATGTTATATTCTGTTCGTATCCACGTGTTGTTTCGGGCACTATTTGAGACGTGGATCTCGTCGATTTTTCCGTTCATCCAATAGCTATTCAAGTTAGACATACCAATGTCAAATCCGGTTGCAGGATTCACTGTACCCGTGAAGAATGTACCAGCTTCATATACACCGTTGACAAAAATATCTAATAAATTCGTATCCGCGTTCACTCGAGAGCAGACGTAATACCATTGTGGGTTCGACGGATTTACAGCAGTATGACTATAACAGACTGGGACACTACTTGCTGTGCGCGTCCGTGCTTTAAATGTTTCATTGGTCCAGACGAGTAACGAGACGCTTACGTCACTGTGACTCTCAAATAGGTATTTGCGTTGTCCTGCATTCCCATCAACATAGACCCATGCACTCGCGGTATGAGAACCATCAGTTAATAATTGGAATGCATCAGCTTTCAAATAATCGTTGACACCGTCGAAATCAACGCAGGTGCCTATTTTCCCTGGTTGATTAAATAATGGATTCCCACCTGCGCTGGTGATATCCCAATGATTACTTGTACTATCCTTCAAATTGGGTATCCCTACCCCGTCAAGATGATGTACCATTGCATACCCGTTACTCCAAGCGCCCTCTGAATTTTCTTGATTCGCACAATTTGGATTTCCATAGTACAGATACAATACGGTATCAGTAGTTGGACTCAAAAACGGTACTTTCACCCAAACGACCAACTCACCAGTCGTACTATTATACGATTCAATTTCGTGGTTCAATTGGACAGTATTTGTCTGATCAATAAAGACAAAATCATTACCGTTCTCCTGTGCATGGTTAATGAAATTCGGTGATGTTGTTGAGATAAAGACGGGGAAATCCGTTAGAGAACCCGGGATAAGGGTATGATTGATTAGAATTGGTTTCTGATATCTCCAGTTTGTATTCCACCATTCTCCACCAGAATAATTAAACCAGTATCCTGACTCGTTTGTTGATAGATACGCGTAATCAAGACCTGCATTGTCTCTCCCCTGAGAATATAAGGAATTATATGTTCCTGGCGGGACGAGTGTGTGATTTTGTCCTTGATTTCGCCATTCTGGTGGCGTGATATCAATAGTTTTAAACCACCAGATTGGTCCGCTTGTACTGAGGTTGTCAGGAGATTTATCCCAAGCAGTAATCTGCCAGTAATATGTCGTATTATAGTTCATCGTTTCAGGATTATATGTTGTCGTGGTTTGATTTGAAACCATCTTTAGGGGCGGATTAATAGTACCAAAATAGACGTCATAGGTGACTCTGTCACCCATATCTGGGTCTCCTCCTATCCAGTTGAGATTTGCCTCTACGTCCACATTGATGGTGTGATTATCAGGGTGTGGATTGCTTGGTTGGTACGGTGGGTGGTCCGTTGTGAAACACCAAAGTGGGCTTCTCGTTGATACATTATGATTATCCCAGGCAATAATCCTCCAATAATACGTTGTTCCAGAGAGGAGTAACCCAGGATCGTACATGGTACTGGTTTGATTTGATACATTTTTCTGTGGCGGGTTAGTGGTTCCAAAACAGACATCATACGTTATGGTATCGCCATAGTCTGGATCAGTTGAAGGTGACCAACTTAGATCGGTATTGAATGAAATGTTGATAGAGTTATTTATTGGATGGGGGTTACTCGGTTGGGTAGGTGGGCTGTCCTGTTTTGTTGTAAAATGCCAGAGAGGACCAATAGTGGAAGCATTATACATGTCCCAGGCGATAATTCGCCAATAATACGTGGTATTAAAATTAAGAATCCCGGGAGTATATGTTGTTTGAGTCTGATTACTACTGACTTTTTGCACTGATGGGGTTACTCCAAGGAATACATCATATGTGCAACTATCTCCATGGTTTGGATCACCGCCATTCCAAGTCAGTATGCTATTTGTTCGAACGTCAGTTGATTCATTCGCGGGATTTGGATTGTTTGGGACACGTGGTGGAAAGTTTTCGTATGGCCCAAAACAATACAGTTTACTGTCACGTGATCCCACGTAGACTTTCCCGTTGGCAACTGCAGGGGAAGAATAAACAGTGAAACCAGTGGTATAGTTCCAAATCTTTTCTCCAGTAGTTGCGTTTAGACAATACACATTGTGATCATACGATCCAATGTAGACTTTCCCATCAGCAACAGCAGGGGACGAGGATATACTCGCACCGGTTGTATAATTCCAGATTTGTTCCCCAGTTGAGGCATTTAGACAATACACCTTATAACTTGCTGATCCAATGTAGACTTTCCCATCAACAACCGCGGGAGACGAATGAATCCAGTCAAAAGTGTTGTAATTCCAAATCTTAGCTCCAGTAGTTGCGTTTAGACAATACACATTGTGATCATACGATCCAATGTAGACTTTCCCGTTGGCAATGGCCGGGGATGATGTAACATCACCGCCTGTAGTGTAATTCCATATCTTTTCCCCAGTTGTTGCATTAAAGCAATATACGTTATTATCATCTGATCCAATGTAGACTTTCCCGTTGGCAACCGCTGGGGAAGAATAAATAGTGAAACCGATGGTGTAATTCCAAATCTTTGCCCCTGTTGATGCATTTATGCAGTATAATGCTCTGTTTGAACCAAAATACACTTTTTCATCGGCAACAGTTGGAGAAGACCATACTACGTGATTTGTGGTGTATTGCCAAATCCAATCTCCCGTGGATGCATTCAGGCAATACAAGTGTCCATCATCTGATCCAATGTAGACTTTTCCCTTGTAAACCACAGGGGAAGAATCCACACAATCGTACGTCCCATACGTCCAAATCTGTTCCCCAGTTGATGCATTTAAGCAATACACTCTATTGTTTGATGATCCAAAATACACTTTATTATTTACAGTAGCAGGTGATGAATAAATAGAAATTATTGCAGAATAATTCCATATTACCGTGTTTGTCTCTGGTGCAGTTGATGTGGAATATCCACTATGATATTGATCATGGTGAAACATCGACCACCAATCAATTTCAGGTTCATTCCAGCCATAAGGTTGCATAAAGGGGTAACGATCTTGATTAACTCCACCAGAAATATTGTAGGGTGTATCACCAATCCCATCTGAATAATTCATATTTTGATTTGGCCCTGAAAAAAGATCACTACCATTATAATCGTCCCAGTAATTCCCACCAGATGGATATCCGTCATCCCAAAGGTTATTTCCTAAACCTGAGAAGATATTTGCATTTATGGTATTATTAATAAAATTGTTATGGTAAATTATGTTATTATTTGAACTTCTAAAATACATACCGACATAATTATTTACTACTAAATTTTCGAATAACTTGTTATCCTCTGAGTTATAAATATTGAATCCATAGCCAGAACCATTTACCGCGCAAATATTCCTATAGATACTATTATTTGAAGAATTCATCAGCATTATTCCTGAATACCAAATTACATTATTTATTACATTATTATAGATAAAATTATGATGTGAATTAGAGACAAAACATCCTGCCCATAAATTATCACCAAAAGTATTTTCCCGTATTGTACTAAATGAACAAAAATGAAGCTGTACACCAACAACCGTTCCTGAAAAATCCAAATCCTCTATAGTTATATTTGTACAGTTTGCTAAAATTACCTGTCCCGCATCATTTGGAACAACGAGATTATTTTGGTTTTTATAATAACGTATCGGTTTAAAATTCACATAATTATTTTCAATAGTGTGCGTAGTGAAATGATCTATTGATTCCCCACGAATAATGATTCCTGAATGATTAAACAAGTTATTCACAATAGTCAAATTTGAAGACGATTCAATATACAATCCTTCACATAAATCCAAGATGATATTATTTTGAATCTCATTATTATTTGAATTTATAATGCAAATAGGTGTTGCTATATACTCAAACCTATTATCTTCGACAACATTGAAAAAAGAATGATCGAGTACGATACCACACATGTTCGACGCACCCTTACCGTCTGTATTAAAACCAACAATATTTCCAGAAACAATATTATAGCTTGAGTTTACTATTTCGATATTTGTTTCGGTATTATTTACAATGTTGTCAATAATTATGTTACTGTCGCTCGCAATGAATATCCCTGAATCATCCATTGTGTCTCCGCCATTTTGAATAGTGAACCCCGAAACAATGACCATGGGGGAAATAATTCTCATCACCGTATCTCTACTACCATCTATAATTGTGTTATTTTTATCTTCACCAATCAGGTTGATTGTTTTGTTTACGATTACATTTTCATTGTATGTTCCCGTATGCACATATATGATATCATGAATTGAAGCACGGTTTATTCCTTCTTGAATTGTGCGTACATGGGTTTCATTGTACCAGGTTGGATCTGCATTGTCATCAACATAGATATCAGCTGGAGGAATGATTCCCCAGGGCATCATCAGAGGATAGTTATCTTGATTAGCTCCTCCAGAAATATTATATGGAGAGTCACCAATGTCATCGGAACCAGTGATATTTTGTCCAGGACCAGAAAAAAGATCATTACCAGTGTAATTAGACCAATAATTCCCACAAATGGGATAATCAAGATTCCAAACATTTATTGCCGAATCAAAAGCATCTTGGTTATTATCAATAAAATTATTATGATAGATAACATTGTTATAAGAAGACCAAATACCAACTCCTAAATCATTTAATCTAATCGTATTATTAAAAACGATATTACGATTTGCTTCAGATAGGTATATCCCCAACCCACTATTGGAACTGATATTATTATTTGAAATAATATTATCGTTATTGTTACTAGAATCCTTGAATACTATTCCATGGCCGTTTCCGATAAAAATATTTTTCTTTATCGTATTATTACTAGAATAAGACCATAAGCCAGCATTCTGATCTAATATGATTTTATTTTCAGTAATCGTACTATCATTTGAATTTGACAGTAACCAGATACCAATTGAAACATTAACCGTATTTTGAATTGTAAATTCTGAGATAGTAACGTATTCGGCGGAAATTGAGATGACCGTATAACCATTTTTTCCATCAATAATTGTTGTATCTTTATCTTCACCCCGAAGAGTTATAGTCTTATTAATAATGATATTTTCAGTATACATCCCATGATAAACAAAAATAGTATTACCTGATGTGGCATTATTGATGCCTTCTTGAATCGTTCGAACATGTGTCTTATCATACCATTCAAGTAATCCATTGCCATCAACAAAGATATCAATTAATGAATCTGAAGGCCAAGGATCCATTAAAGGATAATTATCTTGATTATTTCCACCCGCTACATTATATGAAGTGTCACCAAATCCATCAGCACCGGTTGCATTTTGTCCAGGGCCTGAAAAAAAATCCTTGCCAGTGTAATCGGACCAATAATTTCCGCCCCCTGATGAATATCCATTGTCCCAAGTGTTCGTATTATCATCATATGCATTTTCAGTGTTATTGATGAAGTTATTATGATAAATTATATTTCCCGTACTGCCCAAAATATTTAGACCATTTTGATTAAAGGAGATACTGTTTCCGATAAAACTATTGAAATTTGAAGATGATTCAAGTCTTATGCCATAATGAGTATTGTTAAGAATAATATTTTTTTGCAAAATATTGTGAGTTGAAAGTCTTAATCTAATTCCATTTCTACAATTAACAATAATATTTTCAGAAACAGTAGTATATTGAGGATGGTGCATCTCGATTCCAATTTCACCATTCTCAATTACATTCCCAAAAAAATTATTATAATCCGAACCCCACATGAAAACAGTTGAATATAAAGTATATCCCAGGGTTCTAATCGTAAATCCACTAACATTTACATTATCTTCTCTGATATTGAGGACATAAGTACCACCACTATTAATTATTGTGTTATCTTTATTCTCGCCAATTAAATTAATTGATTTGGTTATAATTAAATGCTCATTATAAGTTCCGTTAAATACAAAAATCGTATAACCATCTACTGCATCGTCAATTGCAGATTGAATACTAGTATAGTTATTTGGTCCACTTCCCCCAACATATAATGTTTGTCCACGATCTAATAAAAATAATTTATCCGCATTGGTTTCAATTTTTTGTATACTTGCGACAACCGTTGATCCTAATAATATCGCTATTATACTGAAAACCAAACATATTCCATATCGGTTATTTTTATTCATTCTTTTTCCCCCGATTAAGATAGAGATAAGATACAATAACTACTCATAAATATAAACTTTTGTAATAAAAATTGTAACATTTGTTACATAAATTAAAAATTACTATCGACAACAACAGTATCCAGATTCTATACTTGTCTCCCTTTGCGTATCCTCCAGAAATACACAATATCAGGATTTAATATTCCGTCACCTTGAATTTCCCATGAGCTGGCTCATAGATCTGACCATTCCGTTTCAGTCGATCCAAGACTTCATCGACTTTACTGGATTCTATCCCCTGGATCTCTGCTTCACTGATAATATCAGTTCGTGCTGCATTCCCCTCAGTGGACTCTTTACTGATCCGTTTAATGATATCAATGATGTTCCGCATCCGCTCATGCTGACTGTGACTAATCCCTGTGGCGATGACATCGATGTCGAACCGCCCGGTCTCTCGATCCATTCCGACCCGACGCAAGTACTGATCAATGATCGAGATCGCCCGTTTCGCATCCTCAACCGTCGCCTCCTCACTCAGACGAATGCGCGCGCTCGCCTCAGCCAGACGCACAAACGCCTCAAGCTGACGAGGAGTAAACGGCACCGAATCCTCCGAAGAGCTACGGAAATCAACATAGTACGTCCGCAGCATATCTAACGCGTCATCGCTGATGACGGGGAACACATTCCTCTTTGAATATGCGATGTACTTTCGTAACAACTCAGGCTCAAACGTCGGCATCACATGTTTCATCAACTCCGCTCCTTGCTCAGCGGAAAATAACGAATGCTTTGATTTGATGATGTTCTGCTGGATCTCCCCCGCCTTATGAGACAGCAGGATATGCGTTGCCATAGCCGTATCCTTCTTCCGATTCGGTTTATCAAGAATAGAAAAAATAAGATCAAAACGAGACAATAGCGCCGGCGGCATATTGATCTGCTCGTGAATCGGCAGGAACTCATCAAAACGACCCAGCTTCGGGTTCGCCGCCGCCAAAATACTACACCGGGATTTCAATGTCGCGTTAATACCAGCTTTCGCCACCGAGATCTCCTGCTGCTCCATCGCCTGATGCATACTACTCCGATCAGTCTCCTCCATCTTATCAATCTCATCAATACACGCAACTCCCATATCCGCCAGCACCAACGCACCCGCCTCAAGCGTCCACTGCCCCTCACCGAACTCATCACGTACCGCTGCAGCCGTAAGACCAGCCGCGGATGACGCCTTCCCTGATGCGTACACGCTCCGAGGCGCAAGCTTCGCTATATAGGATAACAGTTGTGATTTAGCCGTACCCGGATCACCCACCAACAAGGTATGGATATCACCACGAATATGCGTCCCATCAGGCATCTCCTTCGCTATCCCACCGAACAACTGCAACGCCAATGCCTCCTTCTCAATATCCATCCCAAAGATTGTCGGCGCGATACTCTCCTTAATCTTCTCATAAATCCCTGGGTCCTGGCTCATCGACAGAATCGTTTTTTCATCCTCCTCAGTCACCTCGACTTCCTCAAACGCCATCTCCTGACTCTCCACACTCACCGCATCAACCGTCTTATCAAACGACGTCAACCGGAACGTCCCCCGACGCCGCGCCATCGAATGCAGAATACCATTCACCACCACCCGATCACCAGGCGCAATCTCCCCCACCAGATCATCCTCCAAATACACACTGATACGCTCCGGCTGCGCACCACCACGCAACCCCTCAGGGTTCTCCTGAACCTCCACCTTCTGCGAATCAATAAACGTGGACATATTCGTCGTCAACTTAAACGAAGAAACACGACCGCATCCTCCCTGATCCTCAGAACACTCAGAAGGCTCCTTCAAAATATCTTCATCCTGATCAATATTAATCACCGCACCACACTTCTGACACTGAAACGCACCCACAAGAAGCTTCGGACGCACCTCAGTCCGCTTCTTCACCAACCCCTCCACCGCCGCAAGCTTCCCAATATGACTCGCACGAATCTTCCGAATCAACACCTTATGCGTCTCAGGAATATTCACTACACGGAAATGCAGCACCAGCTTCTGCTCCGCCGCCACATCAATCGACTTCAACGCCTCATCCGCATTAAACAACGTTTTATACGGCTGATTCAACAACAACTCCGCCAGCTTCGGATCCGCCTTATCAATCACCCAATAATCCACATACAAACTCTTTTTCTCAGGGTACTCCAACGCAAGCGTCTCAATCTCCGACTTGCAGTTCTCCTCAAAAAAATTCCGCCACGAAGCAACTAAATTATCATCTTTCAATAACCGCACCATGCAAACGACACTCCCCCAAAATAAATTGGTTATCCCACATCACCAGTCTCCTATAAAAATGTTAGCGGGTGTAGAAACCCCTTAAGTGGACGCACGTGCCATCTACTGACTACCCATCTGCGTTCTCAACCCCGTTAACCCTCTGAGCATCAGTAGTCTATGGTAAGGTTGCTCACTTCCGTGCCTCGCCCGGTTCCCACAGCAAAGACGCGACACATACTCCTCCGAGTATGCATCATCGTCACCCCTAATCCCAAAGGACAAGGTTTCATAGGTAACAAATGGATCAATAGATGATCGTTACATCGCCTCGCAGATTCGACCCCAGCATATCGGCGATTTCTGGTTACAGGGAACGCCTAGCTCCCCGGTCTATTCTACACCTATCGCCATTTTCCTTTTCACCATGATCGTAACATAATAATCCGCAGATTCCTAAAGAACTGGAAGAAAATCAACGCGAACGCGATCGACAAAAACGCGATATCACGACCAACATACAACCACGCCGTCGACAACAAATCACCAGCCCGGCCACTCGCCGCAAGCTTCCCCGCCTGATACGAATCCAGGATCAAGAACACAATACACAAAGCAATCACAACAAACAAGATAATATTAATATAGAATGATAGCCTGTTCCACGTCTTCTTCTCCATCGGATGAGCCCAACTCTCCGCCATACACATCAACCCTTGAAATATACAGGAGCATAAACTAATAGATATAAGAAAGTTATGATTCGTTCCAACCCCTTCCTAAGAAGCATTGAAGACCGTGGTATTCGCCCTTTTCTGTATATCAGCATATATTGATGAACTATGCAAACAACATATTCTTTTTTTTTATTTTTTATCATCCGTCACTTTCTTATACCGGCTCATACATTAAATCAATCATGCTCACATCCAACAGTATCACAAAGATGCTGACTCAACATCAAAAAGAAATCCAACAATACGGCGTAAAACGAATCGGGTTATTCGGTTCATATACAACAAATAACCACCATCGGAAAAGCGATATCGATATCCTCGTGGAGTTTCAAAAAGGAAAAAAAACGTTTGATAACTACATGGAGTTAAAATTTTTTTTAGAAAAACTATTCAACCGCCCCGTTGACCTGGTCGTAAAAGAAGCACTAAAACTGGAGTTGAAACCTTCGATTTTAAAGAGTGTACGCTATGCCACGGGATTTTAGCATCTTTCTCAAAGACATCCAGAATGCTATTCACCGAATCGACAAATACACCAAAGGTCTTTCATATGAAGAATTCTGCGAAAACCAGTTAATACAAGATGGGGTAGTACGGAATCTTGAAATCATCGGAGAAGCAGTAAAACATATCCCCAAAGAAGCACAAAATACCCTCAGATTGAATGGAAAAAGATAGCAGGATTACGAGATATACTTATACATGCGTATTTTGGGGTTGATCGAGGTATCGTCTGGGATATCATTAAAACCAAAACCCCGGTACTGAAGAAACAAGTTAGATTGATTTTGAACCAGAGAAAAAAATAAGAGTGATCTTCCGCGAGAGATAATCAATACAGATACGATATACGGGTGCTGATTTTTAAAAAAGATTATTGATTTTTTATAGAACAAACCCTTAAATAACAGGAGCAATATTGATTACTCTGGGGAAAAGAGTTATGCGGAAGATACTTACAATAGGAAGTATCGTAGCGGTTATAATTCTTGTTCTTACAACGTATCCATCGATTGTTAGTGCGCAAACAATTAAATCTGAAAATACAAAACAAGAAAAATTACCCACTATTTTACATTTATTAAGAACGAAATCAACTGTGCAATTTGGAGAAGGAATTTCGTTAATTATTCTTGCAATAAAATTTGCAATTTTTTTTATTATCTCACTTTTTTATTCTACTTTGGGAGCTATTGATCTTTTTACTTCACTCACTAATGCAGGAGTTTTAGGCGCATTGTTTATTATTTTAGTGACTCCACCTTTATGGTTATTAATATTTGTAGAGGCATTTTTAAACGCTCTCTTCGGATTAGCTTTTTCAGAAGGAAGTGGTTATTACTATCCGTAGAAATTTATGGAGGAATATGAACAAGAAAATCTTCATCGGAACAACCCTTGCTGTCATCATCGTGTTTGCGAGATTCAGTACTTTAGCAAGTGCACAATCAACTTCATTAAAAGACTCTCTATTAACTAAAATCAAAGCGAAGATTGATTGGAAACCAGGAGATATTATAGGTTCTATTCTCGGATTGATTGGTCTTATATTTTTAATTCTATTTGGTTGGATGTTCCCATAAATTAGAGGAGAAGAGATGAAACGCAAGATAATAATCGGAAGTATCGGTGCAATCCTTATAGTTGTGTTAGCTTCGTTCAGTTCTGTAGCAAGTGCACAAACCATAAAATCAACTGTAGATGAAAAAACCTCTTTAATTCAGAATATTGTAAATAAAAAAGATAATCTGGCTTCTGGTGGGATTATTCAAATGATTTTAACATTAATCGGTGGATGTATTGGATTAATTTTGTTCTTTTGGTTTTTTTTAATTCTTTACTCGATTGGAGCTGTGGCGGTTTAATAATTGATATAGTATGAAAAGAAAGATAGTAACCGGAAGCATTCTCTAATACCCAGACCAGAACATTATGTTTGAATGTAAAAAGTGTTAGGTGTAGGCCGTAAGCCTCTTTATCACTCCAGTAAAATAATAAATTTCGATAGTTTAGAAGACGTAATTTTTTTTGTATAGCTAAGTTTTATTAAGCACTGTCTGATGACAACATAGCAAGGAGAAAAGAATGGAATTTCAAGTACCGAATGATATTAAAAAATTGAAAGAAAATCTAAAAAAAGGAACTCTCACAGTATATGGAATCTCGTCTGTTTTTTGTGGCATTCTCGCATTGTCATTTATTTGGATATCACCTTTTTTTAGTATGTTTCTACCTTTGCCTGAAGGTGTATCTATGTATCATACACCGTCTTTAGGTTTTGTTGCCATTGTTCGGTATTTAACCCCAAATTTTGCAGCAGCATCACTCGCTCTTGTTTTTGGAATGCTTGCCTATTGGAGAAAAAAACCAAGAGATCATTATGGGAAAATTGGATTTATCCTTGGACTATTTGTAATAATCCTTGGTATATTTCAGTATATAATCGCTTCTTCCGTTTCTTAAAAGCGTCATTCATTAGCACAAAACATGATGTTCTAAAAACATGAAATAATAGAAATGTTTTGATGTAAGAAGCAATTATTTCTTCTTGATTGTTTTGTAATGATCTATTAATCTCTGAATGACCTCAGAATAAGTTTCTCCTTTTTCCGCAATTTCAAATAGTTGGTCTTTAACATGATCCATTACTCGAATTGTCGGCATCTTTGAATCCATAGGATTTTTAGAAGGCAACATTTTCTATTAGAGAGATAATATGAATAAGAAAATCCTCATCGGAACTATCCTTACGATAATAATTTTGTTATGTTTGATTTTTCAGCCTCGCCCATAAGATTCTTTTATAACAGTGTCGAACTAAAAATCTAATTATTGTTACAAAGGGTTAAATATCACTTGTTATTTTGTATTATGTAGGGAGGATTCATGAAAGGAAGAATACTTCTCATCGGAAGTGTATTAATTACATCATATTTGTTGATGATTTTGCCATCTGTTTCTGCAATTGAACATAACACAGTTATAGAAAAAAATAAATTCGAGCTTCTTGAAGAATTGAAGGATAAAATAAAAGATGGTGGTCTAAGCTTCGATAATGAACTAATTAGAATTCTACTGATATTTTCAGTATTTTATGTATTATATAGAATTACAATGTATATAATTGGAATTCTTATTGGTAATACACCACCATCAACACCAAGTAGACCATCACCAGCATAATTTCATAATTTAAGAAGGATAAATGTGTTAGACTGGTATCCATGGCAACCAGGCGATTAATTTTACATCCTGGATATATTTGAGCATGAACAAAAAGATAATCATCGGAATCACCCTTGCCGTCATCATCGTGTTAGCGGGATTCAGTTCGGTAGCAAGTGCTCAAACAATAAAATCAAATACGTTTTTTCAACAGATAAAAGATAAAATTGAAAATAAAGATTGGTATCCAGGAGAAATTATATTGAATGAGATTATGGCAGGTATTATTGTTTATCTTGCATTACTTTTTATGATGATATTTAAATTTCCATTGGTATTTTAATTAATATTATAATCTTTTTTTTCTTCGAAACTCTTCAAAATTGGAACAAACCCTTAAATAAAAGGAGTAACATTTGATTACTATTGGGAAGGTTTTATGCGGAAGATACTTGCAGTAGGAAGTATCCTACTTGTTTCCATCCTAATTCTTACTTCATATTCGTCTGTAGTTGAGGCAAGAAATATTCCGGATAATCGAAACCAAATAAATGATATTAGAGATTTATTAAGAAATTTAATTGATTTTTTAGAGTATCTATTTGGTATAATTCCTCTATTTATTTTTGGTTTATTATGGATTCTTTCTGGTTTTCGCGGTCCTATAGTTTGATAAAAAAGAAAATGTTGGGAATATGAACAAGAAAATCCTCATCGGAAGCATCGTAGCACTTCTGCTTATCTTTCTTACGTGTACCTCTGTTGTAAATGCTCGAACGATAAAAATAAACGATCTCAAACAACAACAGAAGATAATACCAGATAATCTCGCTGGGGGAACCATCCTACGAGCATTGTTTAACCTACTCCTTGGATTCCTCGCAGGCGTCGGGTTCATCACCACCGCTATTATCCTCTATCTCTGGTTAATTATACTCTCCGCATTACATAGTTATTGAGAAAAGAAAACCATGCACAAAAAAAACGTTACCATATCCATACTCATAACTGCAATACTACTTATCATAACAATGAACTCAGTAGTCTATGCAAAATGCATAAACAAGGATACGGTAATACACATCATCACGACCCTACAGAATAAAAAAGATGAAGCAGGGAGCATGTTTCGATTCTTCTTCTTCCTCCTCGGTTTCATATTAGGGGTAGGATACATAGTTAAAATAATCATGTTCATCCTCGAAATCTTTCTCCACATCCTCGATGGATATTCATACTAAAACAAAATACGTAATCAAAAAAAATCAGAAAGCTTCGTCACCTTCACCCGATCACTCATAAACAACGAATCAATAGACTTCTCAACAAGCGCGATCCGCTGACACGCATACTCCGGGAGATGATACTTCAACGCGATCTCCTTCGAAATATTCAAATACTTTTTCACCGACATCTCATGCACCGTAAGCGTAAGCCTCCCCTCGCACTGCGAACACACCCCCTGCAGAGGAATACGACGAAACGTCACATTACACGTTGGACAACGAACCGACTGCTTACTAAACGCACGAAGATTCCCCAAGATATCCGGCAGGAAATGCCGCTCAATCACCTTATACGCCACATCCGCCTCATCCACCGGCCGAAGCTTCGCTGCAAGCGTCAACTGCGTATTCATCTTCTCCATCATCGTCTTCAACGTCTTATACAACGACTCCTTCGGACCCGCAGACACATCAAACGTATCATGCGTAAACCCGAACTGCTCAAACTGAAGCTCAGTCCCAATCCGAGAGGACACTAAACCCATCACCGACTCAAGGTTCTTCGGATGCTCATGCTTCAACGACGCCTCATACAACGCCAACGGATACCGAGACAACGTATCAATATTATGCGCCTCCTTATCCACCTCCGCAGGATCAAGACGTGTCGTCAGAATCAACGGCAGATCCATACGACCACCCCGCTTATCAGGAATATATGCATGCGAAAAATTCAACAACGCATCCATAAGCAACATCTGACCATCTTCATCTCCATCGCAATTTTTTGAGAGAAGAGCATCATTAATAAGGAAATTATGTAGATCCTCCACTTCAACATCATACACGTACCCTGAATCAACATACACCGGGTGAATCTCCTTCACCGCATCAAGAACATAATCACCAACCCGTCCCACACGAGGTTTCCGCTCCTTCATCAAAACGGATTCCAATGCCTGCTGTTTCCTTCGAAGAGCAAACCCTATCTGTTGCGCGAACACGCGCGCAAACGAGGAACGAATATCCAACGTAAACAATTCAAAAACTCGGGTTTGATGTTTCTTCTCATAAAAGGTTTTTGCTAATCCTCCCGCTGGCTTATGCTCCTCACGAATCCGATAAAATATCCCAAAACGAAGCAACTGAAACCCGATATCCTGAAGGAGATCACGATCAACAGAACAACACGTAACATGAAGCCGGTTTTTCTCCACTGACCCATCACCAGCAAAATACGCCCGCAACAACCCACGAATCTTATACAACGGCAGAGCTGTGAATCGGCAAGGAACACGTTTCGTCTTCGCATTCTTCCCAACACAAAGAATCCGACTAAAGAAATCATGAATCAACCTACTAGACATCGCTATCCCATGATCATCGACGTAGGCATGAACATGAAAAACCTCATGGATACAATCAACAATATCCGCGCGGATCTCTTTCTCCGTCACAGCAAACCCGACCTGATAACAATTCTTAGTGGTGTACCTGGTATGACCCTCAGCAAGATAATACCCAAGCAACCGCATGAATGCCTCATTCACCGGGATGAACCGTGGTATCCTCGTATCGTCTCGCTTCACACCCAAGAAACAATCCCGCGGAATAGACTCACGATTCTGACCACACAAATCAAGGACTTGGAAAAGAATAGTGAGAGGGATACTATCACGATACAGATAATCGGAGAACGTTTTCTTATTCAACTGTAATTTCTGTGATATCGCTTGCAATCCACCTGCTTGTTTGATACATTGTTGAACCAGATCATGAACACCTCGCACAACGAGATCATCATACAGACCAGTCTGGAAAAACTCAGAGAGAAGATCGATCTCCACCACATCATTCTCAGGGACAGCGATGTTCTGAGACACCAAGAGTTTATCGTCCTTAGTCACCTGGATTATTTTCTTTGTCACCGCAGCATCCTCTGACCAGACCACCATGCGATGCGCAGGAGATGATACAAACGATCTCCCCGACTGCAACGTCACATGGACAAGATGATGTGGTGCCCGTGTTTTCATGACAGAGGTTATCTTTTTAATCTCAGTCTTCCCTGTGAGCGGATTAAAAGCGAACGTGCGTAAGTTACTGACTTGTTTCGCGGTTGTTCCGAAATCATCAACAACTCTCTCTGATGATGATGTACGATTATAAATTTCTTGGAGTGGTAACATAGCAGGTTTCCCTGAGTCAAGGACATGAATCCGGGTCTCCGGTGAAAGACAATTTCTTCGTTTCGCTGCATGATAAAACGGGTGTGAGAAGCATACCTGTGCATTGGTAAAACCAATAATTCTTCCAAGAGCACCTGCGGAGGTATGCGGCGCAAGTCCAACTACGAGATGACCAGTGAGATCCTCCAGTGTTTTAATTTTATAGAACGCATCCATTTTGTAGTATTTCATGAGGAGGTCATCGATGAAGCGGCTTATTTGGACGAAATATTCGGCGCATGATTTCGCAACAATCACGTCTTGAACCCTGAGTTCGCAGATCTGATCATCATGCTCGAGCTCGTTTCCTAGATAATCGTTCGTGTACCCTAATTCTTTGATTCTTTTCAGTGATACTCCAAGCTCATGGGGTTTGAAGTGGGTGAGCGGTGCATCCGTCATGTCGAAACGGCTGGTTCCGTCTTTGAAGACGTACACGTTGTGTTTCGCTCTGAGGAGTCCTTTCTCGAGGGGTTCTGGTGTTTTGTTTTTGGAGATGGTGCCGATGACTCCTTTGATCGTCTCTGGGAGATCCCGTTCTTTTAATGCTTGTTTCGCTCGTTGAAGCTCCTCTGTAAGATTTATGGTATGTGTTTTTATTCGTCCGTTTGACGTCAGGGTGTGTGTTCCGCAGGCGCAGGTGACTTTGTAGGTTCTTTTCCCGCATGTTGGGCAGTGTCGGTCTCCGGCTTCGATTTCGATCTCGGTTTTTTCTGCTGCTGTCCTGAAGAGTCGTTGGTTTCCCCCATAGTTGCCAAGGGGGAAGAGGACGTGTGGTGGTGGTCGCATTTTTCGTGCTGCTGCTTTCTCTGGTCGTCCCATCCTGGCTCCGATGCGGAATGGTGCGCGGGCGTTGATGGGTATGCCTGCGAGTTGTGAGACGAGCGTTACTGGGTTTTCCTCGTTATTCGTAGTGAGGAGTGGGTATCGTGATGTTTCAATGATTGTGTTGTCGGTGATGTCGAGGCCGCTGCAGCGGATGAGCGGGTACGCGTATCGATCTATGAGGAGGGTTTCTTCTCGTTGGGTGTGGAGTGCTCCGAGTTCGATGAGGATGTCTTTGATGTGTTGGTTGAATGGTAACGATAGTTTCGGTTGGTTTGTTTCATCGTTGGTTATGGTTCCTCGTTCTTTGATATATTGTGCGAGGGTGACGATGTCGGTTCGTTGGAGGTCGTGCCAGAACAGGTTATAGTGGGGGTGAAGGGGTATCTGATATTTTTCTGAGAGGAGGAACGCATCCTTCTGTGTTGGTTCTATTAGGGTGATTTCTCTCTGGAATGTGTCGTTTATGGTTTTTTGTGTTTGTTCATCTGCTTGGACGATATCGTTCATCGTATAGGTTTTCGGGAGGCAGGATACTGCTTTTTGGAGGTCCTGTATCCACCATTCATACACGTAACTTGAATCCGGAAGGAGGGCGTTGTTCTCCATGAACTCACCGTAGGGGATGAGTATTTCTCCGAGGTCGATGATGCGTTTTACTTCGCCTTTGAGGTCTTGTATGTTGTTGATTTGGACGAGATCATTATTCTCCAGTAATACAATTGGTCCTTCGATTTGGTCGCAGGGCGTCCCGATGGTTCCTTTCCCTGGTCGTTCAATCTTCATCTGGGTTCCGACGGTGATGAAACTATCAACGATGTACATAGTTGCGGGGTTGATCGCGGTGGATGCTAGCCCGCCGGTGCGTGCGCGTCCGTAGCGGAGTCTGAAGCCTCCTTTTTTTGAGGGGTGGCTGAGGACTGGTCTTCCTGCGATGACTTCGCCGATGTATTTGGATGAGGGTGGGATTTGGGGGATGTCGCCGATTTGTTGTTCTTGTGTGGTGCCTTTGTTGACGAAGGTTTCGAGGAACTCCCAGCCTTTCAATTTGAGTTTTTTGATGTGTTTATGGATTTTTGGTGCTTTGAGACAGAGTCCTTCAGCAATAACAAGGCAGGCGCCGCCGCGGAGGCGGTTGGTTCCGGCACGGGGTAGGTCGCGGTACCCGGTGACTTCTTCATCCTCGGTTCCTTCTCCGTTTATGCAGATTGGGCAGTTCTTCACCACGAGTTCGATTTCATCAACCGTGGGGAGGTACTGGAGATGCTGTACTCGTTTGTAGAGGGGGATTTCTTCTTTGTATCGTTCGATCTCACCGAACGTGGGTTGGTAGCCGCCGATGTTGAGTTCCCTGCGAACAATATCCGCGATGAGGACACTCATCGCTTGACCAGTTCCTCCCGCGCTTCGAATCGGTCCTGAGAAAAACAAATCAACGTATGATGAACCGTCTTTGTTCCTGCCGAGTTTCACATCAGCGATGCCTTCGAGTGGTGCGACAAGTACTCCCTCGGTTAAGATGGCAAGGCCGGTTCGTATGGCTTGATCCAGTGCTTGTTCCACCTTAGAAAACTGATACGTTGTTCCTTTCGCGATTTCTCGTGCGATCTCGATGGAGACGAGTTCTCGGTTCCCTAGTTTTTTTGTTGCGGCACGGATCTTCGGTGCAATATCTTTTGGTCCAACAAGTTGTTCTACACGTGCTGCGAGATCAAGAGCCTGCGGTATCTCAACAGTGCATTCAGGGTCTAACCCTTTCTTCCTCGCTAGTTCTGCAACCGCATAACAGGCATCGATTTCTTGTTGTAACCGGGTGAAGTACGCCTGCATCATTGGGCTCGCTGCGATAGAATTGGATATACCCCCGTCAACCATCTGACCCCATCTCGAAAAATGAACAACGAAACGAATAGCATCGTCTAGTTTTAAGGTTTGTGATTCACCAAAAAAAATTCTACTGTTTTTTAAGTGATTGGTTGGCTGAAATCCATCGTGGTCGCGTTCCCTGTTTTCAGATCAACGATGGGGAGTTTAGCAGAGTCTGGAATAAAATTCAGCATCTTCTGATACGTGGTCTGCGCCTGCCAGCTTGACGCATTAATCATCGTGACACCGCGGTAATCAGCGAGCGCTGCGAGATGAACATGCCCAGTGACGAAGATATCGGGGACGCGATCAATAATCATGTAGTCCATATGCTCCGGGGCAAGCGGCGTATACCCGCCGTACGTGGGTGCGAGATGACGTTTCCTCAACATCAATTTCATGATCTCGAGGGGTTCATTGTATTTGAGCTGCGGGATGTTCGTCGCGAAATCCAGCAGACTTTGCCCATGATACGAGAGGACTTCCACCCCATGAACTGAGAAATAGCAGGGGTTCGCCGCGAAGACGACGTCGTTCCCGGAGAACAACTGTTGTATTTCTTTCTCAAACGCGGGTTGCGGCTCCGCGGGTCGGACTGCGTCATGGTTCCCCGGCTGTATAAGAATAGTGATATAGTCCGGGATGAGTTGGAACTGTTGCGCGAGTGCCTCGTATTGGCGGTAGATGTCGCGGATCGAGAGTTCCTTTTCCTGGTTCGGGTAGATGCCGATCCCGTCGACGAGATCACCAGGGACGATCAGGTATTTTATTTTCCCTGCCACATCTTTTTGTCGCGTATTCCCCAGGTTCCCATTAATCCATTTCAGAAAACTATGCCATTGGTCCTCAAGAAACATTTTACTACCGATGTGGATGTCGGAGAGGAATGCGGCGTGGACTGGTACTTCTGCTTTCTGTTTATTATGCTGGATACTGATATCAGGGAAGACGATGTTTTGGATGATGAGCAGGTCACCGTTTTTACTGAGTTTACTAGTGACACCGATGATTTCATCGAGGACGACTTCGGAGGCGAGCTGTAAAGCATCCGGGTTGGTTTTCAACGCGATCAATGGTGCAGTACCGGTTTCATCTTCGAGTTCTATGAGGCGATGACCATGTGAGGTCGTCCGAACGTTTTTCACGATGCCGATGAGTTGGACATCGTTTGTACCACTTTTTTTGATCCGGTTAATGGGGAGGACGTTTGCGAGTTCTCTGCGCTGGGTCTGAAGTATTTTCCGGATGACGGTGTATCGGTATTTGAAGAGTTTCGCGAAATCCTGCGTGGTTCCTTCGCAGGTGCTTTTCCCGCTGACATCTTTGATGATGCGCAGCTCAGCATGATATTCTTTGGCGAGTGGTTTCCATCCTTTTATTTTTTTGATTTCGACGGGGTGCAGATCTGGTTCTTGTGTACCGTTGGTTTCCGAGAGTTGATCATCTTTATCAGGATCATCGTCTTCTTCTTCGTCGTCTTCGTCTGTTTTCGGACGTAGATTTCCACTGTAGAGTTTGGTGAGGAGGATGCGTTGGATCTGTTTTTCTTCTTCGGTTTGTTGTCGTGTCTTTTCTGTTTCCTCAGAGGGTTTCTCTGATATGAGTGGTGGTGTTTCTTGGGGTTTTGTGTGTTCTTCGATGGTCAGTATATGGTCCATGGTGAGGATGAGCGGGTATTCCTTCAGGTTTTTGAGGAGGGTTTCCGCGAATTCTCTGGGTTTCTCCTTGTTTTGGATATAGGTCACAGCATCTGGTTGAATAAAGGTGCCATGTTCTGAGAATAAATGGAGTACTGATTTCATGCCCTCGAACCCACAAAAACTGCTTGCCAAGATTGAGTATACGTGGTGATGTTTTTAGTATTATGGTTCTTGAACAAGAAAAAAATACTTACGCACGATAGGTATTATATATACTTTTCGATAAAAATCAGTTTGTGACGTAGATGAACACACCATACACACAAATCCGCCATGTACACACGCTTCACATGTCAACAAGTATCATTTTTTCCGAAAAAGATATAAAACAGGAAAAACTAACATTAAAATAGAAAGACAAAAAAGACGAAAACATAAGGAATAACCATGATCAGCATGAAAATATACAAACAAGGAAAAGACATCCTTGTCAGCGCCTGCGACAAACACCTCCTCGGTAAAACATACAGACAAGGCAAACTCCAGATTGATGCCTCAGAAAAATTCTACGGAGGCGATGTCGTCGATGCAAAAACACTCCGTGGACACCTGATGATGGCGACGATCGCCAACCTCGTCGGAGAGGAAGCCGTAAACTGTGCGATACAGCTTGGTCTTGTCGACAAAACCTGTATATTAAAAATCAAGGGAATCCCCCATGCGCAGATGGTGCGCATGCTATAAAGAAAGTTTTTTCCCAGTGATGTACTCGATTTTTTTTACCATGTTCTCATAATGAGTCCCCTTCCAATACGGTTTTTTACACTGGTCACAGAACCAGAACGTATCCTGTTGCTCAAAAACCCGTTCCGGAACCATGTTTCTTATCTTTTTCTTTTCAATAAGTATTAATCGTGTGTTGCACAGGGTGCATCGAGAAAACAGCTTATCTTCCTTGATTTCGAGATGAGGTAATATGAGATGGAGCTGCTCATCAAGATCAGTAGTGCTGAGTTCGATGAGGGCAATGTTCTGTTTCCGAGCACGTTGAATAAGGCGTTTATCACGGGAGATAAGGGTTCGTTGTTCATCCAGAGCAATTTGGAGGAGTTCATCATCGGTGATCTCTTTATTAGTAAAATAGGTATCATACCCGAGTACGCGTAACCAGAGCGCGAGTGTTCCAAGCATCTGATCGCATAAAAGTTTCATACTCTCAGTTGATAATGAAGGAGCAATCCCGACCCTACTTTTGTTGTGTTCTTCAGGGTGAGCCGGATTAGTTCATGTTCAGTGGGTATCCCATTTCCGTCCGCTAGAGTCGGTGTTTGCATTCCACCGATGATACATGATCCGATATAGACGTACAAGTCGTCCACGAGATGCTGACGGAGGAAATTCCAGATTACTGTCCCGCCGCCCTCAACAAGGACTGTTCTGACTCCGTTACTAGCGAGAACATCTAATGCACACGGGAGGCTTATGTGTCCTTCATCATCGGCATCGCAACTAATCACCTGGATGTGATCCCCCGTATATGGTTTCTCATTTCCTTTCACGGTGAGTATAAGCGTCTTCGCTGCTGTGTTGAGTACGAGTGCATCAGTAGGTGTCCGACACGAGCTATCAAGGACGACTCTGAGTGGTTGCTTCGGATGAGGCACAACGGATTCTTTCACGGTTAACTTCGGGTTATCAGTCAGAATCGTCCCCACTCCAACCAGGACTGCATCACACGTATTCCGCAACTCATACATCCGTCTGATGTCTTCATCAGAGGAAATCCGGAGTTGCCTGCGTGATGGGAGCGCGATTTTTCCATCCACGGACATCGCACAATTAATAATAACCTTCGGTCGCCTCATACTTATTCCTTATTTTGGGTACAGTGGGCAGTCTTTTTTGTTCTCAGGACAAACTTTTTTGGTTTTACATGACGGACCAGCGTTCTTGAAAATGGTTGGAGCCACCTTCTTGACTTCCAGTAGCATCTTCTGAGCAAGCTGCCTGATCTCCCATTGCGCATGCAGACAACACCGCAATTCAAAGAAATTCAAGAGTGATCGTGCGTTCATCGTTACCATAATATTTGTACACGTTGCATTCGGTAGCACATATCTCGAATCCTCAGCAGGAATTCCTAACGCTAATAACTTATTGTATTCCATCCAGATATGCGTCATCGTCTCTTCATACGCTTTTTTCATCCTCTTGTTTTTCGCGATCGTCGGAGGAATCACATAACTTGGTTTTTTCAGGTTCACGTACCGTTGACTCTGCTGAGAGTAACTCGCGATACGATGACGCACCAGCTGATGCGTCAATGATCTGCTCACGTCACTGATAGCGAACGTGAAACATACGTGCTCCACCACGCTGGTGTGACCCAAACCTACCACCTGTTGGAGGATAGCTTGCAGCTCCTTATCACTCGTTTTTTCTAACTCCGCTGGCTTACTCGTTGTATGAGTGAGTTTAGCGGCCATTGCAGGAATCTTCTCCGGGTCAGGCGTGAACCCAATCAGTTTCACATTCATGAATACAATCCCCCGTCACACAATGCTGACATGTTTTTATTCTTTTTTAATAAATACCATAAGCTTTTAAAAAACAATATGATTACCCTGCGTAATAAAATATCGTATAAGGGAGGACGAAAAAATGATCGCATTTCTTATTACGACCATCCTGTGTTTCATCATCTATCTCCTGTTCACGACGGGCAGTGGAACCGCGGTGATGGGACTATGGAGCTATGAAGAACTCGCTCTTGGAGTAATACTCTCGCTACTCATCGGGTTTATCGCCCGGAAGATTTTTGTGAAACAAAACTATCGTATGTTGAACCCTGTGAGATGGTTCCTGTTCCTCGCTTATGTGATTGGTCCGTTTTTTTTTGCACTCGCGAAAGCCAACCTTGATGTCGCCTACAGAGTAATCACGGGGAAGATTCACCCTGGTATCGTCCGGATCTCCCCTGATCTAAAAACTGATCTGGGGATCACGATGCTGGCGAACTCGATCACATTAACACCGGGTACCTTAAGCGTGGATATCGATGAAGAAACAAATGATTTGTATATTCATTGGATCAACGTTGATGAGAAAGCATTAGAGAACAAGCCGGTTGACTGTAAATATATTTGTGGGAATTTCCCGAAGTGGGTGAGGAGGATCGCGGAATGATCGACGTGTATACAACATATTTGATTGTGGTGATCGCACTTGGTTTATGCACCATTTTAGCGCTTCTACGGGTTTTCCTTGGACCGACTGCTCCTGATCGTGTTGTGGTGTTGATACGATTAACACGATTGTGATCGTGGGTATGGTGGTGTTCGGTGCTGCGTTCAATGAAGTCATCTATATTGACGTCGCGATCGTATATGCGTTTCTGTCGTTTATCTCCACGTTGTTTATCGCGAAATATCTTGAGGGAGGGGAGTTTTAAGATGGTGCTTGCACAAGTGTTTGATGCGGTAATTTACCTGTTACTTGGTATCGGGGTTTTCTTCAACCTTTTAGCAGGAATCGGACTCTTACGATTCCCTGACGTGTATACGAGGTTGCATGCGGGGACGAAATGTACCACGTTTGGCTCTATCTTCATTATCGGTTCAGTGATACTTATCGGATTAAAAAATTGGGTATGGTGGCCGTATAATGTGAATGGATCAGTCCTTGCAATCCACTCAGCTATCGCGTTAGTCGCGATTCTCTTGACGAACCCGGTAGGTGCGCATGCGATCGCTCGTGCTGCGCATCGAAGCGGGGTGATGCCTGCGCAGGCGGTCGTAGATGATTTGAAACAGACGCCGCCGAATAAACGGGGTAGAAAGAAAACCAATAATACGAAAAAAATTATGGAAAACGAGGGAGGGCCATAAAATGCTTATTGAACTTGCGAATAGCATCATACTCATCCTCATGGTTGTTGCTGCCGTGTTCGCCGTGTTCTTAAAAGATCTTCTTGCTGCAGCTGTTGCATTAGCGGCGATGAGTCTGCTGTTATCCCTTGAGTTTTATCTTTTACAAGCCCCTGATGTGGCGATCGCGCAGGCTGGTGTGGGTGCGTGTCTATCTACCGCGATTCTTATCATTGCGATAAAAGCGACGAAGCGTATGGAGGATGAGAAATAAATGGAGAAGCGGGATATGGTTGCGGCTCTCTTTTTCACGGTTGTTGCCGTTTTTTTTGTGTTCAGTATGCTTCTGATTCATCCGTTTGGTGACCCGGGAAGCCCTGCTATGGATGATTATATTATTCTGCATACTCAGGGTGAAGCAGGAACGAACAACGGGGTTACCTCTGTCGTGTTTGATTATCGAGGTTTTGATACACTTGGTGAAGCAACGATCCTGTTTACTGCTGTTGCTGGTGTGATCATGATCTTTCGGAGGGTGAAACCATGACCGAGATGTCAAAGATTGTGCGGACGGTTACGAACATGATTTTCCCGTTGATTATGATATTCGGGTTGTATGTGATCGCCCATGGACATCTGACTCCTGGTGGTGGGTTTCAGGGTGGCGCTGTTGCTGCCTCAGGGTTGGCTCTCTTGCTTGTTGCCTATGGATCCCCCTGGGTTTTTGAGAGGATTAAAGAGAAACATCTTTCGATGTTCGAAAGCATTGGTGCGGTATGGTTTATCGTGGTTGCGTTGCTTGGTCTAGCCTTTGGAAGTGTTTTTTTCCTGAATTTCCTAGTTGGAACACCCGTGTTTGGTAACATACCTCAGTTTGGTGCCACAGTTGCTGATCTGAACACAGGTGGTGTGTTGCCATTAATGAATTTCGCGGTGGGGTTGAAGGTGATTGCTGGGTTGTTTGTGGTTGTCCTGGTGATGGCGTTCGCTAGTAATTGGAAGGAGGGGAAACCATGATTCTGAATCTGCCGTTTCTTATTGTTGTTGCGACGATATGTATTGGGTTGTTCGCTGTTCTTTTTAAGAGGAATCTGATTAAGCTCGTGATTGGGATCTCGATTATTGAGAATGGGGTGAACCTCTTTTTGATCACCTTGGGGTATCGTGAGGGTGGTGTTGCACCGATTTACACGAGTTTCCCGTCTGAGGTAACATCTGCTGGGCAGATGGTGTTACCGGTGCCTCAGGCGTTGACCCTGACTAGTATCGTGATTGGTGTGGCGGTGCTTGCGTTGATGTTGTCGTTAGTGATGTATATTTATCGTCATTATGGAACTTTGGATGTTCGGAAGATGAGGAGGTTGAAGGAATGAACGCGCCAGATTATGTGATTCCCTTGATTGTGGCGACGCCGCTTCTTGGTGCGTTTCTCACGCCCTTGGTGAGTCGGCTGGGGGAGAAAATCCGGCAGGTTTTCGTCCTTGTCATCCTTGGTATCACTGGAGTTTTTATAGGTTTGTTGGGGTCTGATGTGTTCACGTCTGGTGTTCCTCGGACCTATATTTTTGGTGCAAAAAATCTTAGTCTTCCTGTTGTCCGTATCTTGTTTGAAGTCGACAGTATGAGTCTGTTCATGGCTCTGGTGAGCTTCGTTTTAGTGTTGGTGGCAGTAATCTATTCTTGGTCGTTTATGAAGGAGCATGATGGACTGGATAAGTATTACACACTGCTGTTATTGTTATTTACTGCGATGCTGGGTATGGAGCTTACTGGTGATTTGTTCAACTTCTTCGTCTTCTTAGAAATCACGTGTATTTCTTCTGCTGCATTGATCGCGTTTTGGGTGTACAAACCAGAGGCGGTTGAGGCTGCGTTTAAGTATATCGTGGTTAGCGCGATTGGTGCGTTGTTTATTCTGTTCGCAATCGGGTTGTTGTACGCGCAATATAATGCGTTGAATATTGGTGTGATCGGTAGCTTGTTACAGTTCACGTTTTTAGACAAGATAGCGTTGGTATTGTTCCTTGTTGTTCTGACGATGAAAGCAGGGTTAGTCCCGATGCATATGTGGTTACCGGATTCGTATGGGCAGGCACCGCATGCGGCGACTCTGGTGATTATTGGTGCGACCCAGGCGAGCCTATATGGGCTGTTACGGATCTGTTTCACCCTTTATGGGAACGTGTTCAACGAGATATCCCCTGTCTCCTCAATGGTTTTCGGGGGGCTCATCACTGGGTTAGCACTCCTCGCGATATTCGTTGGGGTGATCATGGCGTTGATGCAGACTGATTTCACCCGGTTGATTGCGTATGCTGCGGTTGCTGAGGTCGGATATATTCTCCTAGGTATCGGTGTTCGTTTATCGTCTGTGCAGATCAGCTTCGATGCTCTTGGCCTAGGTCACGTAGTCACGTATCCAGCGTATGGGGTGACCGCGTTACAAGGAAGTGTTTTTCATATCTTCAATGATGTCTTAGATATCGGTCTGTTGTTTTTGGTCGCTGGTGCCGTGTATTATGCGACGAAAGAACGTTCTTTGGATAACCTCGCCGGGTTATCTCGACAGATGAAATATACGACCGTGTTTTTCATCATCGGTTTTCTTGCGATCTCAGGGATGCCGCCGATGAACGGTTTCGCCTCTAAACTCATGCTGTATGAGTCAACGTTCCAGTTGAACCCGATCCTGGGTATCGTCGCAATCCTCTGCAGTATCCTGCTTCTTGCCGTGTTCGTGAAAGTCTTTTATTCCGTATTCCTCGGGCCACAGCTTCCACACATGATTGAGGTGAAAGAAGTCCCCCGGAGTATGTTGATTGCGATGGCGATCATCGCAGGACTCATCATCTTCATCGGGTTGTTCCCAGATCTCATATTACAGAATCTTGTACAACCCGCAACACAGGCGCTCTTTGGGTATAAAACGTATTTCTCACAAGTTATCATGGGGGGAATCTAAGCATGTTCACGATTGATACCGGTGCAGGGTATTGGACCCCGCTTATCTGGTGCCTCATCCTTGTCATTACGTTTCTGCTCATCTACATCCTGAGAGGGTTCGGACGGAAAGACTACAAAAAAGATACGGATCAAGTGAAATCATTCCTCTCAGGGAACATCGAGGCTCCATCGGAGCAGCATATCAAAGCGAGCAATCTCTACTGGGGGTTCACAACAAGCCTGAAATGGTTATTCGGACTTTTACGACGGATGCATACGGGGAACGCGAGTGATTACGTCCTCTGGTTCATTATTATCCTTGCGTTGTTCTTCATCGTGGGGATGGTGGTGATCTAAGATGGATATCCAAGCAATCGTTGAACTCGTCTTCCTACGAATCATCCTTGGAGGGCTCTTCCTCACCGGTTTCGGTATCTTCTTCGGGTTACTCTTCAAAGGGATTGATCGGAAAATCGCTGCACACATGCAAGGCCGGATTGGGCCACCCATCACCCAGCCTTTCAGGGATGTTAAAAAACTGTTCGTGAAAGAAAACATCATCCCCGAGCAGGCGATACCCTGGATCTTCAACCTCGCCCCACTCATCGGGTTAATCGCCACCATCTCAATACTCCTATATCTACCGATTCTCCCATTCGGCGCACAAGGAGCATTTAGCCCGATTCTCCCAGCCTGGGGTGGAGACCTAATACTCATACTCTATCTCCTCATTATTCCCTCCCTTGCGATGGTCATCGGCGGGTTCTCCTCAGGCTCCCCTTACGCAGTCGTTGGTGCACAACGAGAGATGGCGACCATGATCGCGTATGAGTTCCCCCTCGCCATCATCATTATTAGTATCGCATGGAAACTCCTCCAAACCAACCTCGGTGGACCAGTGTTCACATTCTCCTTACTTACCTCAACACCCGTCTGGAATCTCGCAGGCCCGTTTGGGTTCATCGGATTCATTGTCCTCCTGCTCGCACTCATCCTCGTCACCCCTGCAGAGTTATCAAAGATCCCATTCGATTCCCCAGAAGCAGAAACCGAGATTGCTGGAGGCTTACTCGTTGAATACTCCGGGCGGAACCTCGCTATGTTCTACCTCACCGATGGTGTGAAGACTGTGGTAATGGCATCACTGATTGTCGCGTTGTTTTTCCCGTATAATTTGACGCAAGCAGGGTTACTCCATGGGTTGGTAGGTACATTGCCTGGGTATGCTTTAGATATCCTGTTCTTCTTCCTGAAAGTATTCCTGATTATCTTGTTCTCCGTCACCCTGATACGCGTAGCAATCGCGCGATTAAGGATTGACCAAATCGTCTACACTTACTGGATTCCCATCACCCTCATGGCATTGATCGGGTTAATCCTGATCATGTGGGATACATGGACGATGGCGCAGTTCGGCTGGTCCCCCGTCCTAGAAATGCTGAGAATTATCAAACCGTGAATATCCTAGCGTTACACCCCTTTTATCTATCACAATACTCTTAAACCATATCCCCAATTACGGGACGATTCTTCCTATGGATACACAAAAAAAATCATCACAAATTAATGATACCACTATTGTCGGTGTCTTCTTCCTTATTCCCACCATCATGCTTCTATTCGGATATTTTGTCTTCCCCTATCCACAGCCTGAGCCAACAATACTCGTCACCTACTCCCTCTTATTCTTAGGCTTACTCCTCCTAGGTATCGGTTATCTCAAAAAAGATAACATAACCGCGAGTAAAAGTAAAATTGCAGGATGGGTTCTTTTTTCCTCATTCTGGGCGACCTACCCCCATCATCTCTACTACTCTGAAGGCGGAGATATTTTTAACGCAGCAGTCTGCATCATCGGCGTTTACGTCTTATTCTACCTCGCCTACCAAGAATGGCTCTCCATACAAAAAAAAGAATACCCCGCCAGTCTCAACTGGATCGCAGGAGGAACGTTTCTTGCTGGAATCATCTACTTCACCATTGATATTGGCGTATTTCCCCAACTGAAGACTACCCTCATTGAGATAGTGGCCTCTCATAGTACGATGGTGTTAAATCTTTTTAATTTACACGCTACCAATCAAGGATCGATTATCAAGTACGCGGGGACAACGATCACTATCATTTTTGCATGTACCGCAATTCAATCGATGGTCCTCTTTGTCGGAATGATCGGAGCATTACACACGAACATGAAAAAAAAAAACTCATTGGTATCACCATCACGGTCATCCCGATTTATTTGCTCAACCTTATCCGTAACGCAGGGGTCATCTTTTTAGTTGGAGGAAATATCACAACATTTAATGTCGCACATAATATTATCGCGAAAATAGGTTCCTTGATCGCACTTATTGCGTTACTCTTTCTCGTATTAAAAATCAATCCAGAGCTCTATGATGAGATCACCGGTATCATCGATTTACCTAAACGAGACGGACCTCTGGAACGAGTCCTACGGGCTATCATGAGGAAGAAAGAATGATTCACATCGCGAAAGGAGGAGGATCCTGGGTTGTAACATCAATCATCCTCACAAGCATACTCCTCATTCTCTCAATCTATTTCCAAGGTTTAATACGAGTTTTTCTTCTCGTTTTCTTCGCCATATTCATCCTTAAATCATGTCTGCTCATTATCTTTTTCCGGGATCCGAAACGAACCATATCCCATGGTGTTGTCGCGGTTGCTGATGGAAAAATCAGAGAAATCACAACCGTCCATGATGACGAAGTCGGTGAATGTACAAAGATATCCACCTTCATGAATCTTCATAATGTCCATGTGAATCGGATGCCGCTTGATGGACGAATCATTCATCTGACTCATCACCCGGGTGCTCATGTTCCCGCGTTTCAGAAGGAATCAGAGAAAAACGAGCGTGCTATCCTGCTGATGGAGACTTCGATAGGTGTTATTAAAATCGTTCAGATCGCCGGGACCCTTGCTCGTCGTATTGTTCCCTATGTTCACCAAGGTGATGTGCTAAAGAAGGGGGAGAAAATCGGGTTGATCCGGTTAGGGTCTCGTGTGGATGTATATCTCCCAACAAAAACAATTAAACGGGTAACGGTTACGCTTCATGATACGATTAAAGCAGGTGAGGATACCCTTGCGGAACTCATTGAGTAAAGTGATTGTTCCTGCAGATATTATCACGTTAGTGAATGCAGGATTGGGTTTTCTAGCTATCTTATTTCTTGTTTTACCTGTGACTGTTACTGAGGATATCAGGGTACAGATTTCGTTCTGTTTGATTCTTCTTGCGATGATCGCGGATGGCCTTGATGGTATGGTTGCTCGTAAGACCCGTCATGGGGAGTTGGGTGAGTATTTAGAAGCCATGGCTGATATGACGTCTCTGGGTATCGCACCAGCAGTG
>JAZDGT010000039.1:0-6894 GCA_043806635.1 Methanobacteriota archaeon
TCTCGCGGTGGTTCGTTTCATATGGCATGGATCCTTCATCATGATCGGGAGAACCCTTTTTACAAGAACTTTGAATATCTCTTAGAGATCGCAAAGAACTATGACGTGACGCTTTCTCTTGGGGATGGAATGAGATCCGGGGCTCTGTCTGATTCGAACGATCGTGCGAAATTCCAGGAGTTACTCATTATAGGGGAGCTCGTTGAAAAAGCACGGAAGTTCGGGGTACAGACGATGGTGGAAGGTCCCGGTCATATGCCTCTCTCTGATATCCAGGCAAACATCCAGGTGATGAAGACCGTGACGAAGGAAGCACCGTATTTTGTTCTTGGCCCGCTCGTTACTGATATCGCCCCTGGGTATGATCATTTTGTCGGGGGTATCGGGGGGGCGTTTGCTGGTTTTTGTGGCGCTGATTTCCTCTGTTATGTCACCCCGGCGGAGCATCTCTGTCTGCCTGATAAAAACGATGTGCGGGATGGAGTGGTTGCGACGCGGATTGCTGCTCATGCTGCTGATCTTGCACGAGGTGTTGATCGAGATATTGATAGAACATTCAGTACAGCACGGGAGGCTCTTGATTGGGAGAAAATGTTCAAGCTTTGTATCGATCCAATGAGAGCAAAGGAGTATCGGGCGAAACGGTCACCATCTGAGGATACGAAGACCTGTTCGATGTGTGGGAATCTCTGTGCACTGGAGCTGGTCAAAAAATATTTGAAAAACAAATGAATAATACGGTTACCTTATAGTACCATCAATCTTGGATTGTTTTTTGATTTTCAAAAACAAGAATTGAAAAAATAAAAAAGAATGAGGAAAGTAGTTGTCCTGGGTGTGTATTGAATTTATGTTTCTGGGAAAACGAAGACCAGTGGTCCAATCTTAATTCCTTTAAAAGGCTTGATGAGACCCTGTTGGTTTTCTGGATGTGCTGCCACTACTATATGAATTAAGCCAAATCCGAAGAAGTAAGGTTTACTTTGAATGGTCACTGAAGTCCCCGCCTCTATATTCTCTATAGTCCCATTTGCAACAGTTTTTTTGTGTTGTAATATGCCCCAGGTGATATTGATCGTCCAGGTCAAGTAGGTAGCATTGTATTCTCCGATATTATTGATGTCGGCTTTTATCCCAATTGAAATCCGTGGAGCGGTGATATTTATTGCTGGTGGTTTGAGTAAGAATAGTGTTAGAGTTGTGCGGTTGACATTAATACGAGGCGGTGTAAACGTATTATCTTTTGCCGTTAAGGTCACGTTGAAAATCCCAATATCAGTATAAAAATGGATTGGATTTTGGTTATACTGAGTGATGGTGGTATTGCCGTCACCGAAATCCCAAAGAAATTGTGTGAAAATTGTTCCGTTGGTAACATTCCCATGGAATCGAACACCTTTCGGTAAATATTGGTATTGCATAGGCCACCACCAATTATAAGGGCCTCCTGCATCGCAACTAAAGTTTCCTCCCGGACCAGTAGCAATCACGTTGATATTGTCAATACTAAACTCCTGTTGCCCTGCTGATGCTGTAGTGTTACTATGATATTGGAAAGCAATAAGCACATCGTTTTCCCCTATGAAATCATTTAAGTCAATGGGTTTTGTATCAAGATAATTTGACTCATACCATTTCCAGTCTGTAAAAGGATTTGGGGGTATGCCGACGCTCATGTCATCAAAACTCCAGATGTTCGTCCAGTTCGCTCCTCCATTCGTTGAGACACTGATATTGAGTTCGACATAGCGCTTGTATATTGTAGTATAATAACAGGTATACCAATGGAAGCTAAGCGCGATACTTGTGTAATTATGGACATCACCAATGAAATTGAGGCTTGGGGTGATGAGCCATTCGTCTTGGAGAGTTTGGCTTTGGTCACGATGGATGGTGCCGCAGTATGGTTTGGTGTAGGGGACAGTAGAGTCGATATACCACGTTTCATCAGGGTTTGTCTGTTGTAGTACCCAATTCCCCGAATCGCCTTCCGGAGGCATGTTTCCATCAGTAAAATTTTCATCCAAGAGGTTATATTCGGCTAATGACGATGCTTGAGAACCCCTGAAGTTGGATGAGATTATATCAAGGTTACTGTTCTGCTTTAAAGCACCAATTGTGGTAATGGTTAATGCAGAGAAACTACAACAGATGAGAACGGAAGCTATCACCAGCGTACAGATATTTTTTAAAATATTTTTTTTCCTTCCTATTTTTTTCATAATGAGTACTCCTCCCTTGAATAATATTCTTATCTAAAAGAATATCGTTAATATCTATATAAATCATTGCATAGGAATTTAATTATAACTTTTGTAACAATTATATTACTTGACAAGGACTCGCATTCGAGGAGATGCGAAGTAGTCTCCATGAAAAATAGAGAATTACTGTAAAAAAAGAGAGGAAATATTTCCTTTTTTGTGGAGACATTTTCACTCGTTCTGTTCTTCAATATGTTTTTCTCAATACCTATTAGTGGTTTTACCATTCTTATTCAAAATAAATTGAAGTATTATTACATCAGAAATGATATTGTCACATAAGTTTTTACCATTCACAGTAATCGTGTCAAAATCGATTTCATAAAAACGTAAGAGGTCACTGGTCTGAAGTTCATAACCGGTTCTAATGATTTATACCGAAAACTATATAATCTTTGTATATATTATGTATATACTATGAGGGTGGTAAAAATAGAAAGAACAACAGAGCTTAATCTGAAAGGAATCCGGGGATTCCTTCGCAGAACGGTTACTCCATTTGGCAATGGCGCTAAAGTCGATTGTCCAAAAGAGTACCTGGGTGAAACTGTTTATCTGGTGATCGTAGACGATGAATGAACAACATCCAGGGATCAAGATTGAACAGTTACGCAGGGAAAATGAAGCGTTACGCCAGGAGAATGAACGGCTGAAAAGGAAGCTGGAACGGGTAACGGAGGAATTTGAAAACTATAAGATAAGACATCCGTGGAGTGTAGGCGTGAAACATGACAAGCCGTATGTTCTCAAATCCTCTGTAGAATCACGGATACCGAAGAAACCTGGGGCGAAACCCGGTCATCCGCCGCATATTCGTCCATTGCCGCAGCATATTGACGAAGTCTGTCTGGTGCCGGTGACGCGGTGTCCGGAATGTGGGGGTACAGAACTCAGTGAAGAGGTTCAGGAGGTACGTGAGCGGATCTATGAGGATATACCGGTCTGCAAATCGCTTGTCATTCAGTTGAAGATTGACCGACGGTATTGTCGAACTTGCAGGAAATTGGTTGAGACGCCGGTGTCGGTGGTGTTGCCTGGTGCAAGGCTTGGTCTTCGCGTGATGCTTGTTGTAGTGTGGTTTAAGATTAAACTGCGGATGACGGAGGCTGCTATTCCTGAGGTTCTTTACCGGTTGTTCGGGTTGAAAATCTCTGAGGGTGAAGTGATTCATATCTTGTCCCAGATGGCGGAGGCGTTCGGTCCGTATTATCAACGGTTGATTGATGAGCTTCGTGCTGCGTCAGCGCGAAATATCGATGAGACCACCTGGCGGATCAACGGTGGTAATGTACAGTTGTGGGCATTTGTGACGAAATGGGTGACAGTGTATACTATTGCCTCTTCACGTGCTCATACAGTCCCGTTGCAGGTTTTAGGAATAAAACATCAAGGTGTTGATGTTCATGATCGTTTTTCCGCGTACAAGACACTTGCCAGGAAGACCGGGAACGTTCAGCAGGATTGCTGGACGCATATTATCTGTGACGCTAAGGAACTTGTTCAATTTTATGCAGTGGAAGGCGCGCATGTTTATCAGGTGGTAAAGGACATATATGATAGGGCGAAAGCGTATGATCACCGGGGTACTGAGGAGGATATTGAACGATTGTTTCAGGATATGGCAGAGATGTTGGACCGTCCCTATCAATCGCAGCATTGCTATCGGTTTGTCGTCAATCTTTTGTTAGAGAAAGAGAATCTTTTCGAGTTTGTGAAAAACCCGGAGGTGGATGGGACGAATTCTGCGGCAGAACGAGCGATCCGTCCACCGGTGGTTGCACGAAAAATAAGTGGGGGGAGCAGATCGTATGCTGGAGCGAAAAATTACGAGGTTCTTCTTAGTGTTGTTCAAACACTTCATCAGAATGAGAAGAACCTTCTTGATCATGGGTCGGCCATCTTATTAACTTCACACGGCTGACCTCTTACTCTCATAGAAAAGCTTTAAGAAGGAAGAGGGCATCAAGTTTTTTACTTTATCAATTCTAAGGGGATAATATGAAGTTGACTGATGTTTTAGAAACAACGAAAAAAGAGCCACATTGCGGGATGTGTAAGATAGATTTTCTTGGAACTGGCGTGTGTTCTGCTGGTAAAAAGCACGGATTTCTCGCCTATTGGCCTGAGGGACGAATGGAACTTGCGAGAGCACTTGCAGAAAACGAAGTCGAACCAACAGCAACACTCATCGATATTGTAAATTCTTGTAACCTCTGCGGAATCTGCGATCGACAATGTTATTTTATTACACAACGACGGCCAACGCAAGCCCAACAAGCATTGAAAGACTACGTCAAGACCTTAACGCCAAATACATTCAAGCCTATCCCGGAAGATGAGATTGTAAAAGACCTCCACACAATCGTGGGAAACGACTGGGCAACAAACGATCCGATCATTATTGCCTCTTATCTGCGCTCAATTATAAGGCAAAAATCCTCGGGCAATTTCTATATTGTAATGCCAAAATCAACAGAGGAAATAGTTGCAATTGTACAGCTTGCCAACAAACATAAAATCCCCTTCCTCCCACGAGGAAATGGTACTTTCTTTGGAGTGGCTTTGCAAACCCTCCTCGCTGAACCGTGTTCTATAGAACAGGGGATTATCATTGATCTGTGGAGGATGAAAGATATACACATTGACGCTGAAACCTTCACTGCAACCGTCGGACCAGGAATCACCTCTTTTGAGCTGCAAAAAGCAGCGCACGCTCATAAGCTACGTGCAAATGTCGCAGAAGCAGAATCCCATGTCTGCGCGAACGCCCAGAACCTCGGCATCATTACCACATGGAGTAATACCTATGGATGGGGGACTGATAACTTCATCGACGCGGAATTCATCGACTCAACAGGAACAATAATGCATCTGAGTGATAAGGACATACCAAATCCGTATGCCTCTGAACAAGGCCTCTTAAGTCTGTCTCTCATTCCCTCGGTGATCGTGACGCAACTGACGTTAAAACTTCATCAAATTCTTGACGATGAAGAAGCAATCTTCATCCCCTTTACCAATCTCTCCGATGCCCTAGATCTGGCTCATAATCTAGCAAAAAGAAATATCGGTATTTCTTTAGCTATTCTTTCAAGGAAATATCTCACGGAGTTTATTTCGCCCACGCATGAAATTGCAGAAGATTTCAACTACATCGCAGAAAAATATCTGAAACTCAACTACATTGTTGATGTCATCTGTGATAAATATCACAAGAAAATTATCGAAGAGCTTGCAGAGGTTACGTTTGGTCACTCAATGATAAAAAGTTTGATTCTTGGCTCATCAAAGCTTGCATCCATGAAAGACAGCAGCCTCCTAAAAATGATTGGAGAAGAAGAGAACCCATTAAAGGCCGTCTTTGGTGGACCGATGCGGAAGCATTTCGAGAACGGCCTTGCCGCCTCTCCACATGAACTCGTGAAAAGCTTTGACGAGGATTTACGGGATTTCTTCGAAAAGCTTTACTCAAAACCGGAATTAACCGATCCGGTCTGGCTTCATTCCTTCCGCATTCTTCCCTGCCGCATGGAAAGAAAACACATGTGGATGTATCGCGGAGGCTACATGCCAGGAGATAAGGAGACTATCTTAAAAGTGGTCGATGCATTGGAAAAACCTGCTGAGAAATACCAAATCGAAGGAGCTTTCGGATTCCTCAGTTACCTCGAACGGGGAAAATTAGCGCATCTGGAATACGATTACTACTACGACCATGCCGACCCAGACGCACGTAAAAGACTGAATAAAGCCATCGTCGAATCCTGGAGAAGACAATTCGCGATTAAAGGAGTCACTCCGCTCGAGTTTATATGCAGTAAAGGACTCCATAGGAAAGAGCATATCCTCTATCCAGTCCCGGAGGGATTATCAGAAGAGGATCTTGGGCATTTCGAAGAACTAATAGAAACTCTCTTTGGAGGTGAAGACACATGGTAAAATATCTCTCAAAAGAATGGGCTGAACAAGCCAAGAAAAAAGTCTTAGAAGAACTTGACAGGACAAAAGATTTGAAAAATATGAACGCATCTTTGTTAAATGTCGTTCAAAATGTCCCACCAGACCAACAAACAGTGTATTTCTACATCAAATTTACCGATGGGAAATTAGAAGAGCTGTTAACTGGTTCAGACGAATCCATAAAAGAGAAAAACGCTGAATTTACCATAACGGGGGACTATACAACGTTCGTTCAGATTAGCAGCGGACAAATGAGTTCGGCCATGGCGTTACTGAAGAACCGGGTGAAGATGACCGGGAATAAAATTAAGGCTTTTACCATCACAAAACCAATTGATACTTTTAATATGTGTATAAAAAAAATTGAAACTGAATATTAGGAACTAACATTGTGAGAAAATGACTCTACCATTCGGAAACAAGGATTACACAGAAAGATTAGAAAAATTTATACCACCGAAGGAGGAGTGGACGCCTGTCGATACAGCATTGCATGCCCCGAAGTCTTTTTTTATTGATTACAAAAAGGCACACGAGTTAGTATTTCCGGCCATCCAATATACCTTCAAACACCACTATGAAAACAACTTCCTGTACCATCGAGTCTGTGAGGTAAATGGGGTAACACCCGATTCAGTTGCATCAAAAAAAGATTTGAAGAAAATACCAT
>JAZDGT010000040.1:0-2186 GCA_043806635.1 Methanobacteriota archaeon
CATTCTCTTTTTTCTCATAGAAAAAGTATTGCATTGGCGACATTGTCATAAAGGAGAGTGCGATGTTCACACATTTCATTATATGAATCTCGTTGGAGATTCCATCCATAATTTCATCGACGGACTTATCATGGCAGCAAGCTTTGTTGTCTCCATCCCTCTTGGTATTACCACAACGATTGCCATTGCTACCCATGAGATTCCACAAGAAATCGGTGATTTTGGTGTGTTGCTGTACGGAGGATTTTCGAAAAAAAGAGCAATTATTCTAAACTTTGTTATTGCGTTAACCGCTGTTCTCGGGGGAATTGTTGGTTACTTCGTTTCCAATCTCATTGAAAACATCGTTCTCTTCATCCTCCCGTTCGCAGCAGGAGGATTTATTTACATTGCTGCAACCGATCTCGTTCCAGAGATCAGGAAAGAACTTGATATGAAAAAATACATGGCAACTCTTTTCGTTTTCATCTGTGGAATACTCATCATGTGGGTCACCAAAGTTATTTTTGGTGGATAACCCAGCAGCATGGGAAAAAGAGGATATATTGTGTGCTTGGCAATCCCTGGGAAAATCGTAGAAATCGATAAGAAAAAACAGAGTGCGACGGTTGATTACGGGGGCGGTACGAAGCGGAAAGCGAACATCTCCCTTGTTGCGGTAAAGATAGGCGATTACGTGCTGGTTCACGCAGGGTTTGCTATCCAGGTTCTCGATGAAAAAGAAGCACAAGAAACTCTCGCGTTGTTTAGAGAAATGTTGTCTCTGCAGGAGGATGTATAGTGTTTTCATTGCGCGATAAACATCTGGCTGATGACATTGTTTCTCAGATTAAAAAAGCAGAGGTGAATCTCAAGTTCATGCATGTGTGTGGTACGCATCAAGATACGCTCGTAAAACATGGATTGGATGTGTTATTACAAAAATGTGGTATTGAGATTGGGCAGGGTCCTGGGTGTCCGGTCTGTGTCACAACACCGAAAGAGATCGAGGAAATATTGGTACTCGCGAAAGAAGGAAAGACGATTGCCACGTTTGGTGACATGACCCGGGTGCCCGGTGTCACATCCTCGCTTCAGCAGATGAAGGCAGAAGGCTGTGATATACGGACGGTGTACAGCATCGAAGATTCACTGTTCCTCGCAGAAAAACAAAAAGAGAAAGAGGTTGTTTTTATGGCGGTGGGTTTTGAGACAACCGCTCCGACAACCGCATCAGTGCTCTTGAGAGATCCGCCGTTGAATTTTTCTGTGCTCTGCTGTCATCGTTTGATTCCACCTGCGTTACAGGCGATTCTTGATATGGGTGAAATAAAGATTGATGGGTTCATCGAACCTGGTCATGTCTCAACGATCATTGGCGTAAGACCGTATGAGTTTATCTCCAATAACTATCATATTCCCCAAGTGATCACTGGTTTTGAACCGATTGATCTTCTGATGGGAGCCTGGATGCTGGTGCGGCAGATACAACAGGCAAAAGCCGAGGTTGAAAACGAGTACACTCGTGTAGTGAAGCCGGAGGGAAACAGGAAAGCACAGCAGATCATGAAGCAGGTTTTTGAGCCGGTGGATGTCAAATGGAGAGGGTTTCCGGTGATTCTTCAATCTGGTCTGATGCTTCGGAAGAAGTATGCGCAGTATGATGCGCGAAAGATGTACGAAGAAGAGCTTTCGGAGCTTACTGAAAAAGAGTTTACTGAACCGGTGGGTTGTCTCTGTGGTGACGTTCTCAGAGGATTGATCTCATCAAAAGAGTGCCCTTTATTTGGTCGTCAGTGTACCCCGGATAATCCTGTTGGTCCGTGTATGGTCAGCAGTGAGGGGAACTGTAACATTCAATGCCGGTACTCGAAGAAATAGGCAGCAAGCATCTGGTTATCGTATTTTTTTACGAAGTTTGAACAGAATCAGGGTCACAACAAGGGCGATAAGAAATGCACTGATGGTTCCCATAAGGATGCCAGCGAGCGGATAGAAGAGATAGATTCCTACCGCATAGCTGACGACACTGGGACTGCCGTAGATCATTCCTTTTGCCATCGCACCGGTAAACTTGGGTCCGTGTTCTCTCATGGAAATGAGCATGGTTGATAAGAAAATAGCGGGAAACACCGAGAATATTCCGCTGAGTAAGACTCCGACGTTGGAGAATGTGACAGCGATGGCAATGACAGTCCCTGCGATGA
>JAZDGT010000041.1:0-37089 GCA_043806635.1 Methanobacteriota archaeon
GACCTCGAAGCAGACTACTATTTACTCCATAACCGTGATATCCCAAATCGGGTAGACGACACCGTCGTCAAACTCCACGGGAAAAACACGTTTTTCATCAGAAAATCACGCGGGGACGTCCCTGACCCTATTCCCATCCCCTACCAAACCAGAATCGTCTCAGTCGGTGCTGGGGAGAACATCACCGGGGCAGTCTCCAATCATAACCGCGTCTACGCGACCCCCTACATCGGCGACTCCCAATACCACCATACCGTCGAATTCCTCAAACAAAGTCTCATCCATCTCATCACCCTCACCATGGAAACACCAGAGATCGATGCGGTCGCCCTTGACCTTCACCCAGGATACGGGACGCGCTCTCTCGCTCAACAATTCGCCCGGGATTACCGAGTCCCCCTTATTCAAATACAACATCACTGGGCACACGCCGCCAGCCTCCTCCTCGACAACAACATAGATGAAAGCGTCATCCTCACCCTTGACGGACTCGGCTACGGAACCGATGGTACCTACTGGGGCGGAGAAATACTCCACACTACGTACGAAGGCTACAAACGCGTCGGACACCTCGAACCCATACCACTCCTCGGAGGAGACAAGGCCACCCGAGACCCCAGACGACTCGTCTACGCCCTCTTCCAACCCTACGGGAAAGAAAAATACTTCACGGGTACCAATGCGGACGTCCTCAAAAAAATGATACCGAAAGCACCACGCTCAAGCAGCCTCGGCCGCATCCTCGACGCCCTCAGCTGCTACCTCGACATCTGCACCACCATGACCTACGACGGTGAACCAGCCATGAAACTCGAGAAATACCCCGCTCGCGGCGTCCCTAAACACTTGTTCCACATCACCCAGAAAAACGGGGTCATCAACACCTCGGAATTATTCCAACAACTCGACACCTTTACTCATTTCCCTCTTATGCTCAAAGAAAAAGCAGACCTCGCCGTCTCCTTCGTCAAAACCCTCATCGAAGCCATGACCGATCTTGCCATACAAACCGCGGAGAAACACGGCCTCAACACCATCGGCGTCACCGGCGGAGTCTCCTACAACATCCCCATCGTGAAAATGATCGAAAACCACGCGAAAATCTACGACATGAGACTCCTCATACACCACCGCATACCCAACGGTGACGGCGGCATCTCTATCGGACAAAACGTGATCGCAGGACACGCCCTCACCAACCTCACCAAACAAGAAAATGAAACCCTCATCAAAAGACAGGTTTTTTAAACAACAACCCTATTAATAACACAGAAAAAAATGTGGGAGGTGAACACGTATTACACGCTGTGAAATCTGTGGCAAAGAACATAACACCTGTGACATGAAACATGTGAAAGTAAAAGGAAAACTCAAAACCGTCTGCCAAGGATGCGCCACTGAGATGAAAGGGTTCTCCTAAAAACGTCCTCTCTTTTTTTTACTCCTTTCCAAAACAATTACGTGACACAACAAGATAAGGTTTTTTATATACCTGTACTGTTTCCCCGCACCTATGACCCTGCTCCTTATCCAAAGCGTTATCTCCTTCATCCTCTCCGCCGTCATCGTCATCCTCGTCACCATCATCGCAGAACGCTACGGCACAAAAACCGGTGGCATCATCGGAACACTCCCCAGCACCCTCCCTATCGCCTTAATTTTTATTGGTCTTAACCAAGGAGACCACTTCGCAGCACAGGTAGCCACTGTCGTCCCCGCAGAAATGGGCATCAACCTCGTGTTCCTCTTCATATTCGCCCTCCTTGCATCCAGATCATTGATTCTTGCGATTGCGGGATCATTCACCATATGGACGGTGCTCTCACTCGGATTATATTTTCTCAACACGAACCTCCTCATTGTTTCACTCATCATATTCATCATTGCACTCCTCACCACATTCATTACTATGGAATATAAGAAAAAAATACCATCAACCTCACAAGTCCAAGTCCATTATACCCCCCTCAAAATACTCCTCCGAGGATTACTCGCAGGGATAGTCATCGCGATAGCGGTCTCCTTATCCCAAATCGACGCCATCCTGAGCGGTATGATCTCAGTCTTCCCCGTAATCTTCTTCTCCACCATGCTCATCAGCGTCCGGGAACATGGACCAGGGTTCGCCGCATCACTCGCTAAAACCATGATTCTCGGCAGCATCACCGTCGTCACGTATGCAATACTCTGCTCCATCCTCTACCCATGCATCGGTCTTCTCTGGGGAACCATCACCGCTTTCATAGTCTCCCTTGGCGTCGCCTTTATCCTCTTTCTCCTCAGAAAAAAAATCCGATAAAAAAATTATTTTAGTATTTTCCCTGTCTCCATATACCATAAATATAAATCCAACTCAGAAAGAGTCAACCCCACCCGCTCCCCCAAGGTTTTCAGCTTCTGTTCAATCTCTAAATACTTCCGCTTCGTTAACGACTTCGGTTTTTTAATAATCTGATGTTTCACAAGCACATCAATAATGTGAGAATCAATAATTGCATATTCATCATACCCGATATTGCGCAAAAAATGACTCGCCTCCTTATACCCAAACCCGTCAATATACCGAACGAGCCATTCTCGCCGCTCCTCCCCAGATAACGAGGCTAACACCTCAGGCAGTGTTGCACAGAAACACCGAGCAGAAACAATATGTTTCGCACGAGGAGGAAAACGATACCCCAACATTTTGAAACGTTTCCTGAGATCCTCCTCAGATAAACCGGAAAAACCAGGACCAATCTCCTGCTGAATACTCAAGCAACGCTCCGCACTACAATTTGCAGTCAGAATACAAAAACACAATTCCTCAAACAAAATAAGACCTGATTCACGACGTAGACGATGAAACTCCTGAATACGCGTATCAATTACAGTGCGAACACCATCATCATGCTGCAACAACAGTAGCTGATCAACCAACTTATCCATAACTCTTCACCAGAAAAAAAACATGATACCTATAAGAGGATTTCCTTTCAACGAAGAAAAAAAGAATAACCTTGTTCGAATCATTCCAAGAAAAGTATATAAACAAGAATAAACTATTCCTAGTTTACAGGTGAAATATTATGCAAAGAAAAACACTCAAAAAAATTGGTGTACTCGCCTTATTACTGGTCCTCGTCACCAGTATTTTCACCATCGTCGCAATTGCACACCCGGATAATGATGGCGACCCTGATGATTACGGGTGCTCCCCTGTCGGAATGAAAAACAGTAATGGGAATCCCCTGGGTAAACCTGTATACAAGGGTACTGTTCGTGACTTAGACTTTGAATAAACAAGACCTCTTTCATATAATATTAAAAATTTTTTAGCTAGTCATATACCTGCCAACAATATCTTTTTTTTACTAAGAGAAAAATACACTAAACACACCAAGAAACACCGGGATAGTTATCAATGAACACAGAAAACTCGTGACCACAAACTGATTCACAATCGCCTGATTCCCATCCACACGACCGACCAATAACGGTATCGCAGTCACCGGAGGAACCACGCTCTGCAACATCAACAACAGAGCAACCATATACCCTGGACGAACAACCAACAACACCCCAAGAAACACCACGGGAAGCATCACGTTCTTCATCACCACGAACTTCACGATCTCCAACCGCTGAATCTTCTCCCTCCTCCGAAAATCAGCGTACATACTCCCCCCAAGATACAACATAATCAACGGAACCGTCATCGCACCAACCAGCTGAAAAAAAGATAAAGCAAAATCCGGAATCAACACCTGAGCACCAACAAGACGAAACCCTACCGCCACTAGAGTCGCCACTAATACAGGATGAACAATCTTCCTCCACTGAATCTCTTTTAGAGATTTCCCAAAGAAAAAATAATACGAGTTAAAAAGAAACGGAGCAAAAAAAAGAGCGAACAAAAACAAGGAAACCAGATACGGCGAATTTCCCCCGAACATCCCCGTCAGAATAGCGATCGGGAAAAACAACGCGTTCTGATAAAACAACGATACCGCAAACTCTCGTCTTGTACCCTTTGCGGAGAGATATCGCGCACCAAGTGTGAAAACCAACGCATACACTGTGAACACCAGCCACCATCCTGGGAGCAACCACCAGTCCGGTGAATTCTCTGGGGAGAACGTCGTAATAATATTCGAGAAAATCAAACACGGTAACGCAATCTCAAGAGCAAGCGGGGACAACACCCCCAACGCCTGCTCAGGAATGATCTTGCGTTGAATAATCAAAAAACCAAGAGCACCGAGAGCAAGGAGTACAATGACTGATTGAAACGTTATCAGAAATAAATCCATCTCGTATTCCTCAACTAAAAAAAGTGTATGTTAAGCTTTGTTATAATGGTTTCATAGAGTGTGCTCCTTGTATTATAGTAAAAGAGAATGTATAAAATAGATGAGTGTATATCTGTAGATTGTATACGGAACTCTTCGGGAGGTTGATCGTGTGAAATCGACAGCGATATTGGAGTTAATGGTGAAGGATCACGGGAAGCTTGTGCAATTGTTATCTGACGTTGAAAAAAGTGTTGGGGCGCAGACGTTAACGGTAATGAAGGTGTTTGACTCGTTTCAATGGGCTTTGGAGAAACATTTTTTTACTGAGGAGAAGGCGATTTTTACTTCGTATAACCCGGTGAATATCCAGGTCGGGTATCGGATGGTTCCTGAGTTGATTAAGGAGCATAACAAGATTTTGAATTCGCTTGAGGTGATGCGACGGGATCTGTTGAAACAACGGCGGTGTGATTTTGAGGATTTTCGTGAGTTGTTGATGAATCATAAGGTGTTTGAGGAGCAGCAGTTGTATCCGAAGCTTGATCAGGAGTTGTCTGATGAGCAAAGAAATGAGATTATTCGTCGTGTGGAAGAGATGGTATAGGTAGGGTGTTTGTGAGGTATGGATATGGTTGATATCTTGTATGAATGTCAGTCGTGTAAGCGGACGTTTTCGGTGAATAGTTCGAAGAAGGCACCGGTGTGTTGTGGGAAACCGATGAAGAAAGTGCCGCGTGAGATTTGTTTGCAGCCTTCGCATTCGGAGCATGCGCGTCCTATGGAGTCGGATGAGCCGTGTGATGATTTTCGTGCCGGGGAGTAGGTGTTCTGTGTTGGGAACCCTGTTTTTATAGAAAATTATTTATATTAGAAGATATAAATAATATTATATGCTGAAATGAGCCATGATAACGGTAATCATTATAGCATGGCTTAGCTAACCACCAACACAATGGGGGGTAAAAATGCCATAATTTACCACCAAACATGACTCATTTCAGCACCCCAAAAAAAAATAATATCTTTTCTAAAAACACCTACACTACACATTTTTTTTCACCAAACTTCTTGTTCGAAGAAATCCAAATAAACTATATAAATCAACAAAGATAAATATAGAGTCCATTAAAAAAGAATAAGGAGGAACGCCTATGAAAAACAAAATAAAAAAAATAAGTGGAATCATGCTCGTGTGTACAATCCTCGCCGCCATGTTCACCGCGACCGCGGCAGCTAACCACCAACTCTGCGAAGCAGTAAAAATACCTGAAAATCCCACCAGATACTTAGTCATCACCGCACCACCCACAATACGCGAAGGCAGCAATCTCACCGTAAGAATCACCAACCAATGCGGAATCGCCATGCAAAACGCCACCGTACTCTTCTGCAATCAGACCAGAAGTACCAACCAAAACGGTACCGCCGTCTTCTCAGTACCCAGCGTCCAAAACGACACGATCGCCTACATCTTCGCCTCAAAACAAGGATACATACCCGCAAGAAAATCCATACTCATCCTCAACTGGTTCTAAAAAAAATATTTTTTCCCCCTTTTTTTTCTTTTTTTTTTAAAAAAAACCTATTTTTAAAAAACTTTCAAATAAACTATATAAATTTTGATATCCTTAGCAGCATTATATCTTAAAAAATAAATTATAACGGGAGGAAAAAAATGATAAAACAAAAAATACCCAACAGAGGAATAGTACTCGGACTCATCGTACTATTCATTGGAGCTGCCATTATACCCAGTACCATCGCCCAAAGAAATGTACCTGACCCCATCCTATCCATAGTAGAACTCACAGGACAAAATCTACCCGGACTCGTCACATGCCCCGCAGGAGACGGATCAATCTACAATTATCTCAAAGTCACAGTAAAAGACTCAAATGGGAACCCGATACCGTCCCTCCCAGCAAACGTCTTTGAATTCATCGTCACCAGCGCAGGAGCATCATGGCATGGCACACTCTCCTGCACATTCACCGCAATAGATACACAAACGAACGCGAACGGAGAAATACGATTCAGTATCCGCGGAGATACTTCAATCACTGGTAACATCAACATACAAGTCATTGTGATTGGCCTCATCATCAACAACGCCGCAACACTCACATGTAAAACCATGGACTATAACCTCGACGGCCAGGTCAGTCTCGGTGATTTCACCGTCTTTGGCCAGGATTACACCACGACCGCATGGCGCAGTGATTTCAACTTTGATGGCCAGGTCAGTTTAGCTGATTTTACCGTATTCGGACAACATTTCACACACAGTTAAACACCAGAAATTCACAATCTACCTCCCTCTTTCTTTCCTTTTTTTCTTTTATTTCATTTTTTTGTTCTCGCGTATATTAGTTCGTAGGAAAGCTTTTTAAAAAATTTTCAAATAAACTATATATAGTAACCAGATTAAAATCCTGAAAAGAAAATAAAAAGTATATAAGAGAGATGAACCTATGAAAAAAAACCTACTTATACTCCTCACAACACTCCTCCTCCTCACCACCATTTATCCACCCATACACGCCGCAGACGAACCACAGATCATTCTTACCGCACCATCAGAAGTAGACGAAGGAGGACAATTCGAAGTAAAAACACTCCTCACCGGCATGGGAACCGGTGAACCCATAGAACCCGGCATCGTCACCATAATATTCCTCGGAGAAACACGAGAAACAAACCAACACGGCGTCATCATCCTCAACGCACCCTATGTCAACGCAGACACAGAATACCAAATCATCGCACGAAAAACAGGGTACCCAGATACCATAAAAATGATAACCATACAAGATACCACAACACCACCGCCCGATCAAGAACAACCACAACTCCACATCACCGTCACCTCCACCATCACAGAACAAGAAACCTTCACCATCCTCATCACCACCAACGACCTCCCCACCACATCAGCAACCGTCTACTTCAACGACGACAGTAAGACCACCAACGACGAAGGAATCGTAGAATTCACTGCACCCTCAGTTCAAGAAGACGCCACCTATACAATCACCGTCAGAAAACCCGAACACCTCTCCGATACCGTCCTCATAACCGTCCTCAACCAAGAACCCACACAAAACCCACAAAGCTGGATCTACGGCACCATCACCGATACCACAGACGACCCAGTAGACGGCGCACGAATCTGCATCATCTCCACCACAACAGAGAACTGCACAGAAACCAACGAAGACGGCGAATACAACATCTCAGTACCACCAGGTCATTACTCCATACGAGCAGAAAAAACCGGGTACGTCACCACCATCACCTACCAACTTGATCTCCAAGAACAGACCGCCTATGAACTCAGCTTTATCCTAGAAAACATAGAAGAAACCACACCCTCTGAAACCTACAACACCGGTGCTCTCGCCATCCAATGGGGAGTCGAAAACCAAATCATCGGAGCACAACTCACCACCACAGAAGAAACAACACAAGGATACATCTACAACCCAGCGTTAACCCTCAACGTCTCCCGAGAGAAAAAAAGCGAACTCACCTTCACCATCACCGGACCTGATAACACCCCCGGAACCATTATCGCGGTCCGCATCGGAAACACGAACACGTACTTCAACACCACCCTCCTTGAACTCTCTAATCTCATCATCACCTACGACGGGATACCCATCCCGATGACCACAAATTTCGATGACTTCTTCAACACCTCCTCCACCTCAACAACACCCCACTGGGCAGCAGTCATCACCGGTGAAACCCTGACCGCACTTGTAAAAATCCCTCATTTCAGCACCCACGAAATCAGAATCTACACCGTTGAGCATATGATCGAAACACTCGGTGGCATCACCGCGATCATCCTCTACAGCCTCACCATTATAGTTCTCGCGATCCTCATCGCCATACCGATCGTGCGACTATGGAAAAAAATTGAGTAAGGAGTAAATGGAATATTTTTTATTAACTAAAGGACAGAAATGGAATGACCATAAACGGAGAGATTATTAGTATCATACTAAGCGCTGGAATCACAATACTCGCAGTGAACCTTTTCCTAGTTTCAGTATTCAGTTATCGACGATTTCGGAACAAAAAACTCCTGTTCATCAGCATCGTCTTCCTCCTGTTTTTTATCCGGGGGATACTGCTCAGCGTGAATGTGCTATCAGGTATGATCAGCGATCAAAACCAGTTCGTCTCCCTCTGGGTGTTTGATCTCTTCATCCTGATCACCCTGTATATTACTTCCCTCAAGAGATAAACGATGTTATGAACGAAGTTCTTCATCTGGATATACGGAAAAAAATCTACAAACTCCTTTTAGTAAACCCCGGGGTGAACCTCAGCTCAGTTGCTGAACTCCTAGATATTAGTGTCGCGTTAGCAGATTATCATCTGTATTATATGGAATCGAATGGATTAATCACGATTGAGAAAGAAGGCGGATACAAACGGTATTATGTGAAAGGAGAAATCGGGACGGAAGAAAAAAAAATCTTGTCCTTGTTGCATCAAGAGATTCCGTTGCAGGTCATCCTTTTTTTGCTGAATCATCCATGTTCGAAGCCAAAGATCATTAGGGAAACATTAGGGATTTCTCCTGCGCTGCTCACGTATTATCTGAAAAAACTAAGGAAATATAATGTGATTATTGAGGACTCGTCTGAGCAGAAAAAAGTGTTTAGTGTTGCGAAGGAACACGTGGTGTTGACATTGCTTATTCGGTATAAACCGAATGTATTGTTGGAGCGGTTTAAGGATACTTGGGCTGATGCGTTCCCGCTGAGTAGTAAGGTTCCAAAAGCGAAGAAGAGAGAAGAGGACGATCAGTAAATATGTTTTTTTTAAAAAATTTTCAAATAACTATTATTAATCAGGAGTAACTATAGACTTTTTAGGTGCATAATATTATGAGAAAAAGAATGTTCGTATACGTTTGTGTGTTGCTGCTGATTCTGACAGTGACCCTCTCTGTTTTCACTTCGGTTTCTCTAGCGAAAGATGAGGAGGGGGACCCTGATGATTACGGGTGTGCAGCCGTGTTAATGAACGGGGGTACTAGCAATCAGGCTATTGGAAAACCTGTTCACAAAGGCGGTGTTGAAGACTTAGATTTTGATTAGGTAGAATCTACTCTTTTTTTGTTTTGAATGAGAACCAACAATTAAGAATAGGTTCGATGCTGACGATACCAGACCTTAGCATTCTTTTTTCATAAATCCTGAGGGATGGTGAAACAAAGAGTAAACGGAATCAAATGAAAAAGCGGAAATAAAAAACTTTTTTAGGAGGTCTCTCTTTTTCTGTTTATCAAATGTACCGGTGATTATGATGCTGTTAAACCCACATGCGATCCTATTTGATATGGATGGTGTTCTCGTCGACTCCCTTGATTCTTGGTGGTATGCCATGAACAGCGCACTGAAAACATACAACCAGAAAGAGATCAGTAGAGAAGAGTTCATCAAGAAATACTGGGGACATGACCTCCGCGATAACCTAAAAACCATGAATCTCGACCCAGAAATAGGAACCTTCTGCAACACCATCTATAGCGCCCATCTCAATGCTATAAAAATTTATCCGGATACACAAAAAACGTTACAGACTCTGCATCACTATACAAAAGGTATTATTACGAACACACCCCGAGAATGCACCAAGAAAATCCTGAAACAATTCGCAATCAACCAGTATTTCCAGGTTATCGTCACCAGCGACGAAGTCTCCTATGCAAAACCCCATCCAGAGATCATCATCAAAGCATGTCAGCTCCTCAACGTAGACCCCACCACAGTTCTTACTATTGGCGACACAGAGAGTGATGTGAAAGCAGGGAGATCAGCAGGGTGCACCGTGATCGGATTGAACATAGACGCTGACATCAGGATACAACGATTATCGCAAATCTTGGACCTTGTTGCATAACCTTAAAAAACCACACATATGATGGACTACTGATGACTCTCCCTTTTCATATGCGACCGTCGACACTACAAGAGCGGCAACAATTCTACCAACATTTTAATCTTAAAAAAGCACGTGACTGGGTCGGACGAAAACTCGTCTACCTCGTCATCATCGGCAGACACACCAACATCTACCCACCAGAATATAAAAACGATAAAAACACGCCACTCGCCATCGACAACTACCACAGCCTCAAAGAAGTCCACCACTACATCAAGAGATTCCTCCCAGAAGGAGTCTACTACGACCGTAACTACTACAAAGACTTCTCACTCTGCCACACCAGAAACCTCAGGAACACCTGGGCGTGGAGCAACTTCGACGGACAAGAACTCGCCTTCGACCTCGACCCAGAAAACGTAGACTGCCCCATCCACGGCTCTCTCCAAGAACGCATACACAAGGGACAAGGACTCAGCTTCTGCGAAACCGCGTTCCAGATCAGCAAACACAACACCCTCGAACTCTACGAACACCTCACACAAAACTACTCGGATGTCCGCATCGTCTTCTCAGGACGCGGATTCCACCTCCACGTCCTCGACAACGACACCAGACATCTCACAAAAAAACAACGAAAAAAAATCGCGGACACCAACAAACACCACGGCATCGACTCCTGGGTCACCGAAGGAGACATGCGCCTCATCCGCCTCCCCTACACCCTCAACGGGGCATCCTCACGAATCGTCACGCCACTCACTAAAACACAACTCGAACGGTTCAACCCGAGAACGGACGCGCTCCCCCGCTTCCTCAAATAACTAGGTGCTACGCTTTTTTTTCTTTCTTACTGTAATAAGACTTCTTCTTCACAGCACCGGCTTTCTTCTCATCCTTACTATAATATAATTTTTTCTTTTTCTCCACCATAACACAAAAGAAACAAGTACAATCTAATAACGCTTTCCACAACTAGAAAAGGTCATATCATAATTCTTAAGAAGCAGGAACCGATGTAAACCGCCAAAGGTGAACAACAAATGAATAATGAAAAAGATTTAACCATTATCGAATATAAAAAAATGGATCTCTCCAACTCCATGCTCATCGTCGCATTCCCCACCGTCGGAATCGTCAGCTCTATTGCCGGACGATACATCATCGACACACAAAAACTCGAAGAAATCGGAACCATCTCCTCCAGATACTTCATGCCTACCACCATCATCCACAACGGCATACCCTCCCCACCCGTACGTATCTACGCAGGGAAAAAAATCTGCGGCATCAACAAATCATGCGATCAACTCGCGGTCATCATCTCCGAATTCATGCCCCCCCTTAGACCTCACCAAACCACTCGTCGACATGATCTTCAAATGGGCAGAAAAAAAAGGATGCAAAATCATCGTCACCCTCGAAGGAATGCACGCTAAAAACGGGAAAAAACCAAAAACCTATGGAGTAGCAACCACACCCGCCATGAAAAAAACACTCAAAAAATACGATATCCAAGAAATACATGATGGCATGATCACCGGCGACACTGCCATCCTCCTCTACGAAGGCGCTCGACTCAAACGCGACGTCATCTGCCTCCTCGCAGACGCCCACGCTTCATATCCTGACTCCCGCGCCGCAGGACTACTCCTAGAAAAACTTGACAAACTCCTCCCTGGAATCAAAATCGACCCGAAACCACTCTACAAAGAAGCAGACGAAATAGAAAAACGTATACGAACATACATGAGCCAATCCAAACCCACCGCTCCCTCAACACCCCAGCTCCCCACAACCATGTACGGATAAAAAAAACTAGGGCTACTCGCTCACATCAGAAGGATACCGATTCCGAAACACGTACTTCTCCAACGAAAAACGCTCAGGACGCCGCTGTTCATCTCTAACCTGCTTCTCAGACAGAACAGGATTCAACGAACCTGAATGCTTCCCCACATTCACTAACGTGATCACCTCTACATCATCAGGGATACCCAGAACATCACGAGTCTTCTTCGGACTAAACCCTGCGATAGGATGCGCCACCAACCCTAACTCTGTCGCTCGCAAAATAAGAAACGCAGTAGCCATCCCCGTATCAAACTGATGATACACACGATCACGAATCACACAGTCATACTCCTTTTTACTCAACACCACAATAATCATCGACGCACGTCGCACCCATTCATTCCCTGACGATAACACCTCATGCATCTTCTTCAACGCCTCAGGATCATACACAAACACGAACCGCCATGGTTGATTATTAAAACAGGACGGAGCAAGCTGCGCCACCTTCGCAAGATCTTCAATCAACTCATCAGTAATCTCAACAGGTGATAGCGATCGATATGCTCTTCTTTTCTGAATAGCTTCATGTACTTGCATTTGTTAATGCCTCCTCAGTGTATACAAATAAGCTCGTGATTTAAAAGATTTTATTATACAAATATTTTTTTATACATGCTGTTGATGTGAAATACGGTGAGTGAGATGGATAACATTGTCTTGTTTCTTTCTATTGTGATGGCGGGCTTATCTGGTTTGCTTTTTGTTGTTTCTTTTATTTCATGGTATCGAGTAAAAGCGATGAAGTTCGTATTTGTGAGTCTCGCTTTTTTCGCGTTTTTTATAAAAGCGATTCTCCTTTTTTTAGGGGTAGTGGTTCAAGACGAAAAATCTGTTGTTATCGATTCGATAATTATTCTTTTATTGTATTTTTCGGTAATCAAAAAAGGATAGACGAGCGGAAAATAGTTGTGGAGTAATCGATGCAAGACACCGACGTTCTTGAGCTTGAAATCCGACGGAGAATCTACAATCATATTTTGAAATGTCCAGGGTTGCATGAACGCGAGTTATCACGAGTGTTAACCATTGCGTTAAGTACGTTGGATTATCACCTTCATTACCTTGAATGCAGGGGAATGATTACTGGTCGATCAGATGGTCGATATGCTCGGTATTACGCTGCTGAGGGTATCGGTGTGAAAGATAAAGACGTACTAGCGATTCTTCGGCAACAAGGAACCCGGAGGGTCATCATGTTTTTATTGTTACATCCTCATTCCACCCATAGGGATATTTGTAATCATCTTGGTGTGTCACTGTCGACAACTTCGTTTTATTTAAGTAAACTGGAAAAACTGGATATTATACTTCGTGTTCACTCCATGAAGAAAACAGTGTTTTTTGTCAAGGATCCAGAGCATGTTTCTGATTTACTTATCACGTATAGAAAAACGTTTGTTGACGAATCAATTGACCGATTTATTGAGCTTTGGATGGGATTAGATCCAGAACGGACTCAAAAATCTCAGAAGAAGCAAGAATAGCTATGGTTCTTTGTTTTTTCTGAACATAATAATTGCGGCGAAACAAACAATAATGATAGCACTGATGATAGTGATTTCTGTGAACGGCATGAGTCCTTCCGGTATCGCTTCTGATATTGAAGAAATAGCAATGGTGTGAGTACTCAGGGTAACTTTTAAAAGAACATACAGAGACGTGTTTCCTTGGGACTCAGGTATTGCCACACTCGCCCAGATGGCTCCCATAGTATTCTCTGCATTGAGGAGTTCATCGATGGTTACCTCGTTTATGAGCGCATGATCATACTCTACACTGATGTTCTGTATGTTTTCGAGAGTGAGTGGATCAAACCGTATGATGAGTATGTCTCCGCTGAGGTTTTGAGAACCATTTATAGTGATTGATAGGGAGTGATTTGTTGCGGAGGTGATGTTGATACGAGAAGTGTTGTCATAGGTTTGTGTTTGTGTGATGAAATGGTTTTCAGAGTCTTGGACACGGATCTCCCCAAACACGTTTCCATCATTTTTGATTTGGGTGATTGCATAATCTATTAGATATTGTTTATCGTGATCTGAGTCGTTTGTGGATACAAGTTTAAAAATTAGTTCATAGGCGGTGTTCTGCTGAACTAGGATGTCATGAGCAGCTGTGGTCATATAGGGTTGTTTCCTGACGGTTACTTGATAGTAACCTGGTGAGATGGAGAGTACGTATTTTCCTTCTTCATCTGTGGTGGTGCATGTTTCTGTCGGTTCACCTGTTTGTTGTGCACAGACTATGGCATCTTTGATTGGTATTTGTTGGTTACTGGTGATTACTCCGTATATCCAGCTGTTGTTGTTTGAAGGTTCTTCTTGATTGAGAACCCATATGTACGTGGTTGTTCCTTCGTACGTGTTTTTACTTGCGCTGATCGGGTAGATAGTGTTTTCTTCAATTAATGGGGCTGTTAAAAATACTCTACCGTCGGGGTCTGTTATGTGTGGTGATCCCATAAACAGTACTGTGGCTTCATGTATGGGAGTGTTGTTTGCGGTGATGTTCACTTGAAAGAGTTTTCCTTCGGTGACCGATGATGGCGCTGTAATCTGTAACTGATTGCGAGTAGGTTCAGTCTCATTATTTGTTACCTTAATCCATGCGATACCTTCTTGATAGTGAGGTTTCTGCGCACGGATAGAGAAATTCGTGTCTCTATCAACCAGGGGAGTGGAAAGGATGAGAACACCATCCGCTACAAGATATTCTTGGTTATTGAAAAGAATGGTGGTGTTATGAGCAAGGTTTCCACCGCTGAGTATTCTGATCTGGAAATCTGTTTCTTCGGGGACGTGAGTAAAACCGAGGAATATTTGAAGTTCTCCAAGGATTGTGTCTGGACCTGAGGCGTTTAGCACGGTTATGTTTCCTGTCCCGGTCTGATAGGTTGGTTTCGTGGCGGTAATCTGGTACTCAGTATCCGTGTCTACTGAGGGGGCGGTAAACGTTGCTGTGCCTGTTCCACCTGTTATATTATAGGTGTTAGCAAAGCTGACGTTGACACCGAAAATCGTAAACCCATCAGTATCCTTGATAGTCACGGTGAACTGTTCTTGTTCCGCTATTGATTCTGGTGCATACACTACTAACGTTTTTTCTGCGTGTACAACAGGAGTAATACACAATATTTGGGATAGTATAATCAGGACTATTAGTCCATATATCAGAATAGTATTTTTCATAGGTTTATTTCAACTCTTCCTTTCTACTTAAGAGATTAAATTCTTTATTTTCCCATGAGGGTTTTACTAAACATTAATCATTTATGTTTTTTAATCTCTTCCTCAAAAATATACGTTTGTGACTCATGGTATAAATACTTTCTAGAACAAACATCGAAGAACAAACAAAAAAGAGGAAAAAAACAACACGTTCGCTAGAGGAACCAACCGTTTGGGCTCTGAAACGGATAATAATCAATATTGTTCGTATTAATAATATAGGTGTTAGGATATCCCAGGTTCGATTCCCAATCACTCCAGAAATTACCACCATCTAGAGGACCATGATCCCAATTGTTAGCACTATTCAGCACGTACGCGTTAATGGTGTTGATGAAGTTATTATGATAAATCGTATTGATACCAGATCCAAGATAAATCCCGTATTGGTCATTATGTGTGATCGTGTTTTCAACGATGATGTTCCTTTGACTATGTGTCCGCAGATAAATACCGCTCCCTGTATTATTCGCTATCATGTTACCTCGGATCAGGAAATCATATGCATAATCATAGGAATAGATACCATGCCCGTAGTTATTAGTAATCAAATTCCCCGTAATAGTGTTTTGGCCATAGGAACATCTGTAGAGGTAAATGCCGTCTTTATTAGAACTAATAGTATTATTTATTACGAGGTTATTCTTGGTCTGATATAATCTTATACCCCACATAGAAGCATTGGTGACCGTGTTCTCTCGGACTATGCTTCCGTCACAGTATGAATCAAGGGATATCCCCCCTTGTATAATTAAAGATTGATTACAAATCGTGTTTTTGATAATCGTCAAATTCGATGATCTCAAGGGGGATATCGAATTATCGGTGTCAATAAACAGGTTATGATCGATAACAGAATGGTCGGAGTAACTAGGTCGAACCCCATAATCATTATTTATAAACGTATTCCCAATGATATGTTGATTATACGAACGAGATAGCGATATAGCGGTCGTCGTGTTTTTAATAATAGTATCGTTAATTGTTGTATTCTCTACTGAATTAATGTAGATACCATTTCTTATTCCGTTATTCTGAATGGTGAATCCAGTGACGATGATTTGATTCGCATAAATCTGCATAGCAGTTTCGATTCCTCCACCATCGATAATCACGAGATTTTTATCTTCCCCCAATAGCGTGAGTGGTTTCCTGATGTCCAGATTTTCTCTGTATATCCCCGGTGCAACATACACAGTGCCATCATAATATACCATGTCGATTCCAGCTTGGATAGTACTGAAATGATCTTCACCCCACCCCGGTGTGGTATCGGTAAAATTAGCATCCACCCAGACGACGGGAGGACGGATTATAATATCCCATGTATCGGTATGACTCTGTCGTGCGCTATCAATAACCGTAAGCATTAACGTATAGGTACGAGCCCGAGTAAACACATGTATTGGGTCGGGTTTATTCGAGATATAGCCGTCACCGAAATCCCAATACCATTTTAACGGTTGTATGTTGTCCCCTGAAACTTGGCTGGTGAACTGAACTGAGGTATTAATTAACGCTTCGGTTTGCCCGTCAATAAAGCAGAGAAGTGGCCGATCATAGAATCGAAGGGTTGGGTCACCAAAAAGATTCAACTCATAATAGAGCCAATGCATGTACCATACTTCATTAATAAGGTAAATGTTATCCTCTTTAGAATCCTGATTTGCCTTGCTGATGACAGGGATGTCTTCATAAAATACTGCGTCCCAGAACTGACGATGAAACGTCTGCGATGCTGGACCATCATAATCGGTTAATCCCAAACGAGAGTTCCAGATGCCAGCAAACGCCCCGTACTTGGTTTTCACAGTGAAATACTCTGCCATACAATCACCGCCTTCAGGGTCATCAAACGCGCCCGCGAGACATCCTTGCGAGTAGATGAAACACGGCTGCGAGTTAGTAAGTTCACTGATATTTTCAATACAGAGTTTCATGCTATAATCATGGAGAGAATGACCAAGATGATTAATGATATAGACACCGTTATTGACCCGATCAATCAGCTCCCCCGCTGTAAAGTAGTGTGATTCATTATCATATAATTTATCAATAACATATTTCTCAGGAGGGAAACCAATCGTAAGGTAGTTTTGATCAGTTGACTCATCAATCAATTGCTCCATATACCACCAGCCCATACCACCCCAACCTAAATCCTCACCAACCATCAATACAGTCCGGAAGAACTCATCACGATCTCGAATAAGGTCAAGAGACGCATACCTCTGCATATACGCTACGGTTTTATTGACAAAGATGCCAACCTCAGTCATGTTCCCCACACAAGCACGGCCGACATAGACTTCTGCCATAAGATCAACGTCACCGCTTCCCCCAGGGATGTCTCCGCCATCGGTCGGCTCACCCCAGTCGTTATCACCATCACTATTATACGATCCATCTAAACACGCGTAATAATTATCAGAAGGACCATAGACACGGCCCCACTCCCAATCTTCTCCATAAAACAAGAGTCGTGCGGGAACAACATCATGGTCACCACCAAGAAGCACATACTCTATTCCATGCTGAAGATACTCCCGTTTAATATAATCACGGATGTTCTCACATGTCTTATTTATATTAGCACCAAAGGGAATATCTACTCCTAAAATTCGAATACAGGTACGGATACCTTCAGCATTATGAGCAGTAACCAACCGGGTGAACCCAGGCGCCAACTCCCGAGTCGAGATAATAAGTAAATCATACTGTTTTTTAATTGTATTCATCGGAGCAATTTCAGTATATGTTTCAACATCTTGTGTATTATCAATCCGTCCCATGACATCGTATTGATCGCACTCTAATCCACGGAATAACCCGGTTTTGGTTTGATCCTTCTGTAGCTCAATTTCTACCGTGATATCGGGATAGTAATAAATGGTACCAGATAGGGGAATATAGTGAATGGGAAATACTGTTAAAAAAAGATATTATAGCCGCGGGATTTTTGTACTCCGCCGCTTTGATAGAGTATTCCAGGATACGGATCGGTAGACTCGTATATGGCTGGGTTTTGTTCTGTTGTTTTCGTCGGTGCGGTCTCAGAAAAAAAATGTGGTTCTTGAATCGGTGGTAGGTAATGAGACCCAGAAAGTACCACTTTCTCCCCAGGGGTCACCCTGATTTTTTTAACACTCGTATTGGGTGGTAATAGTATTCGCGCGTCTTTCACCGGAAGAGAAGGTAAACCAGGTTGCCCCCATGGTTTTAACTCGTTCATGTTCACCTGACTACCATCATCACATTGCTGTAATACAGGCGTAGTAAAAGTGTATGTGAACTGAAGGACTTGTTGCGTGTCCGTATTTTGAGGAACAGCAGTAGTTTCTGAAGGGATAGACGTTGCGAAGAGAAGAGAGGTGGTCAAGAGAAGAAAGGATATTATAAAAACGTGTGTTCTGTAGAGAATTGTTTTCATTTTTATCACCATACAGTATTAAAAATTAATAGATTTATATATATTTAAATACTTTCTAGAACAAACATCGAATAAAAAAAGAAAAACGGAGAGGACTTTACCTATTGGATCTTATATTTTTGCCTAAAAAAAAATTACGATGAATTTCTAATATTACTGATTTGTCACAGTAATCGGAAAACCACCGGTACGTGTATGCATTATCACTCCATCTTCACCAACCGCATAACCATTGAACGCATCGATAAAATCAACAGCAAACAGATCAGCATGAACCCCAGTATATTGAAGATACCACGTGACACCACCATCATTGGTTCTAAGGATTACGCCATTATCACCAACGACGGTTCCTACTTGTTCAGTAACAAAAGAAACATCACGTAAGGTTACACCCACACCACTCTGAAGATAACTCCACGTCTCACCCCCATCCAAAGTTTTCACAAGCATACCAAAATTACCAGCAGCATACCCAACACGTGCAGAAGGAAAATCAACAGCTTGCACACTCCGCGAATCATCCCAAAACACAGTCGTCCAATCCACACCACCGTTCGTACTACGTATAACAGCACCTTGCCCGTAACACACACCAGCCACAGCAAAACCTACATCAGGATTTATGAAACACACATCTAATAAACTCGCATCAAAACCCATGGGCAGATCCGGATGCATAAGCCAAAAGGAATTACTCTCACAAGTTACCCAACCATCATGAGTTACCACAACAAGAGACTTCAAAAACGAATTTGTTCCAACAACGCATTGAAAATTCGAATCAGAAGATTGGGCTCCGTAATAGGTACAAATATTATAATTTGGTTGGATGACTTCATAGTTTTTAAAACAATCCGTAGTATACACGATAATCCCATCATAGCCACAGGCAACACCAACATCTGTGTTGTACAAAGAAACATCTTTTAACCCCATAACGAGTGGATCAGGTTGATCAGGAATATCCCTATTTTTTGACGGAGTATCCCACGTTTTTCCGCCATCCGTTGTACGAAGAATAATACCCTTCCAATACTGACCACCAACAGCTACCCCTACATCCTTCGTAGCAAACGAAACACCGCATAACACATCAGTGATCCCACTCTCTTGTGCCTCCCAACCACCTCTAATCACCTGAATCGGATTTAATACACGGTCTCTTGATAGAGAACTCGTACTAACAGGAACCAAGATAAATACCAACAGAAAACTCAGCACAAAAATCCAATGCATGCACGGTACATTTTTACAGAACAAACTCTTCATACCTATCAACTCTTAGTAATCAATATCAGTTACTATTTTATCTCTTGGTTTAAATACTTTCTAGAACAAATATCGAAGAAAACAAAAAAGAGGGATTTACTCTTCAATCGATAAAAAAAATAGATTTTTAGGTTTTATAGGAAATATTCGTCTGCGTCTCCACCTTCACCCGGGTTCTGTATAGTCAAATAATTGTTTACGCGGAAATCAAGTTCATTTCCACCGCTGGGATTATCGACATCATCAGGATCCCCTTTGCTATAGTTGAATTTTGCGAGTGATACTGTAGCGATAGTAACACACACTATCATCAAAATAAGGAGTATTACTGCTATTTTTCTATTTATTTTTCGTATCATACTCTATCCCTGTTGTAATTAAATGCACGTCATATTTATATTATTTCTAGAACAAACATCGAATAAATTAGATAGAAATGGAGAGAAGAAATAGAAATTCTCCTTATTTGAAACAATTACGAATTGTATCTATTTGTTTTCCGGTTTCACCTTCAGGAATTTATTAATTTTAGATTGCCTGAACCAAGGACAATTAAGATCTTCAGAAATGTTCTTCTGGAGCGCCCGTACCCAGCAGGAATCACAATAAAATTTATACTGACATTCTTTACAGGGTTCTAAATCCTTATTTGGTTTCTGTAGATGAATAAAAAAATTATTCAACGGTTTCGTTAACATGTCATCAAGAGAATTATCAAGTATATTCCCCATATCAAACCATTCTTGAGGCGCAAGCAGACATGGACGTAACGCGCCTGTTGGGCTCATAGTAATACGAAGGTACCCGGCTCCACAATTTTTTCTTCGTTTCATCTCTTGTTTATACTGCTCATCTTCTTTATATACTCGAAGAAAATCAGGGTAAGTATACGCTAATTTTTCATAAAGTTTACCAATACGTCGAGATCCTTGTTTTCCTACATTCCAATTGATATTCTTACCTCGCCCAAAAGGAATTGTTGAAGAATAATTAAAAGAAGATGCACCAGATTTTTTTGCTAATAATAACGTATTCTCGATATCTTGAACTGTTTCTGTTGTTGTCGTCATGGCAACTCGCACATTCATACCATATTTTGAGAGCAGTTGAATTGCTGTTACTGCTTTGTGAAAAGAACCAGGTACCCTCCTGATTTTTTCATGGATCTCTGGAGTAGAGCCATCTACACTAATACTTATACTAATCTTCTCTTTATATTTCGCAAATTTGCGAGCTTCGTTTTCACCAATTAATGTACCGTTTGATAAAACTGATACCCACATAAATTTTGATACACAAAAATCTAAAATCCTATAAAAATCAGGATGAAGAAGCGCCTCACCACCAGTCAGTTCAACAATCTGAAGCCCATTTAGATGAAGGGCATCTAAGCAAGAAATGAGCTTGTTAGTATCAATAAAAACCGGTTTTTTCCCAGGGCCTGCGTCTAAATAACAGTGTGCACATTGAAGATTACACTGGTGGGTTAACTCAATAGACAACATATAGGGATAGAAAACGGAGAAGTCACCAGTTACCGGAATTTTATAAGAATTACTACTTTGTTTGGTCTGTAGTATGACATATCCTTTTTTTTCTGCATCAATAAAAAAAGCTAAAACGTTTTTTTTAGTTTCTGCATCATTTGCTTCGTTCTCAGCACAAGCAGTTTTTAAAATTGTACTGATGGAACGTTTTCCATTGGAGAGTCGAAGTAATGTTGCTGCGTCCCTATTTATTGGAATTATTAAATTTTTAGAAAATATGTAAGAATCATTAGGGGTGAGATGAAGATGGATACCTGTAACTAGAATAGGGTAAAGTTGCGTTAACATTGTTGTCTGTATGCTCATTATAATTACACCTCAGGGTATCGGTTTTTTAGATGTACCATCGTCTTGTTTTACTTTTTTTTTATATGTGATCCCAATTTCCACTGTGTATGTATCCTTCGCCGTCGTAATATTCCGAACAGGGATATTGGGGAAGAAAGATATGAGGTATCATTGTTTTTTTCACCTCCTAGTTTTCTTGGTATTTTTTCCGTAGTGCGCCCCACCTCGGCTCAACTTTACTTTATTTTGGCATACGCATCTATTCATCTGCATAGATAGTAACACCAGCACGAATGAGATTCCTGTTTGCCATCCCTAACTTCTGAAGAGAAAAAATCTTGCTCGGGTTTTTCATAATCCTGTCTTTGTCCTCCCTATGAATATTATAACTTTATTTCTATAAATTTATATTTGCTATGTTTACCTTTAAATATTTTCTAGAACAAACATCGAATACCATCTAGAAAAGAGAGAAAAAAGGAAAAATATTTCGTATGTCAATGATTAGACATTTTTAATATTTTTATAATAAACTATTTATATAAAATATGCCCATTATTCATACTATAGAAATAACAAGCCATAAAAACAAGAGAAAAACTCACATCCATTTAGTTCGAAATGACCCAAATAAACTATATAAATAAAAACACAGAAATATCTAATACCTACTAATAATAAAGGGATGAACAGAATGAAAAAAAATAGAGTATACAATATAATGATAACAGCAATAGTAAGCATCTGTTTTCTTCTGACATCATGTTCCGCAGCACTACTCGCACACAATCAAAACGAGAACAGACAAAACACAGAAATCTCACAAAACCAATACACTAATTACAAAACAATACCTCCCTCACACCATAATCCATACCAAGAAAGAGCAACAACCATATTACAAGATTATAACCATCAAGGAGACCCAAACCCATTTTCCATCGAACAATCATTAAACCAAGAATTCGTACCAGGAGAACTTATCGTGAAATTCAAAGAAGAAACTCAGATTACGATAACAACATCCAACAACGGGATTATACAAATAGGTACCTTATCATTTGATAGACTAAACACACAACACCAGGTAACGAAAATGGAGAAGATATTCGATGTCAATGACAACGTACCCCGATTATCACAGTACTACAAACTTACCCTAGATACGGAAAGCGATATCCAACAAGCTAGACAGGAGTACGCAGAAAATCCTCTTGTCGAATACGCAGAACCAAATTATCTGAGAACATTTGATTCTCCCCCTAACGACCCTTATTATTCTTCATCAGGCAGCTGGGAACAAAGCTCACCGGATTTATACGGGTTACAAACGATAAACGCTGAGGATGCATGGGATATCACCCAGGGTAGCCATAATGTCGTTGTCGCCGTCATCGATAGCGGTGTCGATTACACACATGAAGATATACAGGGGAACATGTGGATCAACCTTGATGAGATACCAGATAATGGCGTTGATGATGACCTTGACGGATTCATTGACAACATCTACGGTGCAGATTTCTGTAACGACGGCATATTTGATGTCGATGGGGATAACCCCATGGATGTTTTTGGCCATGGAACACATTGCGCAGGTATCATAGGAGCAATGGGGAATAATGATCAAGGTATCACCGGTGTGAACTGGCAAGTACAAATTATGGGGATCCGGACGGATCTTGTGGATACACTCCTTGCCGAGGCGATCCGATGGGCGACCAATAATAGCGCTGACGTGATCAGTATGAGTTGGGGGGGATGGGAAGATTCTCAACTCCTTCATGATGCGTTAATGTATGCGTACTCACAAGGAGTTGTTCTTGTTGCCGCAGCAGGAAATTATAATGAAAATTACCCGATATACCCTGCGGGGTACAGCGAGGTTCTTGGAGTAGCGGCAACTGATTGGAACGATATGAAAGCATGGTTTTCGAATTATGGATCATGGGTTAATGTCTGTGCACCAGGGGAAGATATCCTTTCATTGAAAGCCAACAACACAGACATGTATTACAGCCCATATCGCCCAACAGGATATTATGGCGGGGAACATTTTGTGCCGCCATTTGATGATGATGCAAAATATTATCGATCAAGTGGTACGAGTATGGCCTGCCCCTATGTCGCTGGTCTTGCCGCATTACTCTGTTCTCTTGCTCCAGGATATTCTAATGAAAGAATAATGGATCAAATCATCTCAACCGCGGACAACATTGATGCAGTAAACCCTGGCTACGAAGGCTTACTAGGAGGCGGCCGGATTAATGCGTTTCGTGCGTTGCAAGTGTTTCAGCATAACATCGTACTCCGTCCCCTCAATGTAGATGGTCAGGTGAAATCACATGATAGCGTCTCTGTTGAAACAACCCTGGTGAACCATGGCCATGCACCTGAGACAAATATCCAAGTCCGTTTCTTCGTTGACGGCGTCGAAACAGCCCAGAGAACGATATCGTTCATGGAACAAGGGACGACGCAGACTATACGATTCAGCTGGCAGACACCATCTGTTGGACTCTTCAACCTCACCATCGCCGTACGAACACCTGATGGATCTGAGGAATACCTTGATGATAACATGAAAAGCACTGTTGTTCGCGTAGGAGTCTGGAACACGAACACGGACCAATTATTTGATACCATTCAACAAGCGATCAACAACCCCAACACAGAAGACGGCCATCGGATACTCATACCTGTAGGCGTCTTCACAGAAAACATCCTCATACCAAAGAACATTACCCTACGTGGATACTCACAAGAAAAAACACGAATCAAAGGAAACATACTCGCCCCCTCAATCAAAACCGCAAACCAGTACACGATCCGCATCCTGAACACCAATGAGGTCATCATCAGCGACCTCACCATACTTGAAGGCACACAAGGAATCCTCATCCAATCATCAACGCAGACAACCCTTCACGACATCACAGTAGAAAAACTTACAGGAACGGCAGTGACACTCGTCGAATCAGAGCAATGTATCATCACTGATACCATCATACAAAACAATAAATACGGGATACAACTCGCACAAAACTCCAACCACGTCTTCATCACCAGAAACACTATTCGACACAACACATATGGTATCACCCTTAAAGCTGATTGCACGTTTAATCACATCTCTGAAAACGATTTCAGCAACACCGTCAACGCCATCGATACCGGCACAAACAATGCATGGAATACCATCTATAATGGACTCGCCCATGGTGGTAACTACTGGAATGACTACACAGGGGAAGACTTGTTTTCGGGACCAGAACAAACCATTCCAGGACCAGATGGCATCGGCGATCAACCCTATCATATCCAAGGTGGAACGAGCCAGGACTATTATCCGACACTCTACCAAAAAACCAAACACATACTCAATCTCAACACCCATAAAAATTTTTCAACAATCCAAGAGGCAATCGATGATCCTACAACGCTGAACGGGCACACCATCTACGTGAGAAGCAACACCTACAACGGAAATATTCTCATCGATAAAACACTCTCGTTAATTGGTGAAGAAAAAAACACGACAATACTACGCGGCACCCGCGTTGGTGACGTGATACAAATCACTGCGAACCAGGTAACTCTCACGGGCTTTGAGATTCGTGATAGTGGAACGTCTTTCTATCCCTATCATGATGAAGACGACGCAGGGATTTCCATCCGATCAAACAACAACAGCATCTCAGGAAACACCCTGATCTTCACCACCTTCGGAATCATCAACTATGAGGGAACAAATCAGCTTATCACCCAGAACACGTTCAAAAACATCTTCCTCCTCGGTATCTATGCATACTCCACAAAACTGACTATACAAGAGAACACGTTTGATGTTATCCACTTTAATGCCGTATCAATCTATGAAAGTATCAATACCACCATATCCAACAACACATTTATCAGAATCGGTACTGGCATCTACCTCGATTACCCACTTGGGGGGTGCACCCTATCACATAACATGATTACGAATAGTAGCTTCGCCACAGCTATTGCTGTTTATGGGGGGCCATGCGGCACCATCAGTGATAACACCCTCAAAAACCTTGGATACGGGATCGCAGTGGATACCTCAAACAATAATACAGTATCGAGAAATACCGTGGAAAACATGAGAAAAGATGGTATTGGTCTCTTCGGTTCCAAAGGCAATATCATTTCAGATAATATTTGTATTCATAATGGGTACGGGTTTGATTTAGGTGGTTGCGGAATAGTAATAGAACCAGATTTCTGGCAGATCACGATCTCAGAAAACAACACAATCATTGGAAATGTGATGACCGAAAACAGAAATGAAGGACTCTTGATATGGGGAGGCACCCCACCTTCACGAAATAACGTAATAAAAAACAACACCTGTGCCTATAACAACTTCCATGGGATTGATCTGAACTTTGTCAACAACAGTGTGATACAAGGGAATATCCTTAATTCCAATGGATACGTAGGATTATCCCTCATATTCTCAGGGTCCAATGAGATCAAGGAAAATACGATCATGAGCCATGACCAAGGCGTCTACACCACCTACTCATCTAAGAATCGTTTCTCACACAATAACTTCATTAGTAACCTCCAAAGTGCGTACGACGAAGGAGTGAACAGCTGGGATAACGGGTATCCCTCAGGTGGGAACTACTGGGATGACTTCGAAAAACATGCGGGCCCTATATATGATGACTATCAGGGGGAATATCAAAATATTCTTGGTATGGATGGAATCATAGATCTTGGTCCTCCTGAAGGAGGGTTGAACCCTTACCCGGTTTTCCCACAGGGCACCACGAATCAGGATAGGTATCCGCTCCTTAACCCATGGATATAAACATAGTTGCTACACACTCATTTCACCTGAATACAGAAAATGGTATGGAATGAACAAAAAAATCATTTGTGCCGTTGTGATGGTATTCCTCTTTTCAGGTTTCTCACCAATAACTGGAGTCCTATCTGATGAAAAGATACCGGTAATGACTGAGCATCCACCATCCCAGGACCATTGGTCAATGTTCCGTCATGATCCATCCCATACTGGATTTACTAATTCCCTAGGACCTGACACGCCACAGATACTTTGGAAGGTTGAAACGCCTACGGGTCTCCTGAGATCTTCTCCAGCAGTCGTAGACAACAAATTGTATATTGGTGACGCCATTGCTCTTGAGCCTCTCTGGGGGTACGCACTCTGTTTAAATACTGAAAATGGTTCAATATACTGGTCATCGTATAGCGGAGGCGTTGGTTCTTCTCTTGCAGTCGACACCACAATGGTTTTTCTAAAAAATTATTATGGCGACGTTCTCAGTTTTGACACGAATTTTGGGTATTTCTACTGGGCGTACCAAATAGGACATGGTGGAAACTTCTTCCTTTCATCCCCCACCCTTCTTAATTCCCGATTATTCATCGGTGGAGAAGATGGATATATCTATTGTCTAAACACCAGTTCTCTTCTGCATCCACAAATGCTCTGGAGAAACAAAACCAATGGGCGAATCGTATCTTCACCAGCAGTAACTCAAAACAAGGTTTTTATTGGATCCTGCGACGGCAACGTCTATTGTCTCAACGCTTCGGATGGAACCAGAGAATGGATGTTTCACACCAGGGATGAAATCTGGTCCTCACCCGCAGTCGTGAATAATGTTGTGTATATCGGGTCCAATGACGGATATATCTACGGAATACCAGCCATAGACCCAAACAGCGACGGCATCATCACAGAAACAGAACTTACTTTTAAACAAAGAACACGGGGGCCGATTCGCTCCTCACCCGCGGTTGTTTTTGGGAAAATCGTTGTCGGATCAGATGACGGAAACCTGTATTGTCTGAACAGCACGACAGGGGACATACTATGGGTATTTCCCACAGGGGATCAAATATGGTCCTCACCGGCGATCACAGCAGATGGAAAAACCTATGTTGGCTCCAGGGACCATAATATATACTGTGTTGATCTTCAAGTCGGCCAGCTGGTCTGGTCCTATCAAACCAATGGCCCAATTTATTCATCCCCCACCATTGTAGAAGGGAAGCTGTTCGTTGGAGCAGACTACGATGGAATATATTGTTTCGAAGGAAACAATCCTCCGTATACCCCTAGTAATCCTTCGCCTCCGGACTGTAGTGGACACGTCAATGTGTATGCGAATCTGAGCTGGACCGGCGGTGACCCTGATCAAGATAATCGTGTTACCTACACGGTGTATTTCAAAATGCGGAGCACCCAGTTCACCAACGAAGACATCATCGCTGAAAACAAGACAACGACAACCATTCACCCTGGTACCTATCTTCCTGGTGGACATATGCAAGGTAATGTGAAATACTTCTGGAAAATCGTCGCGTACGACAACCATGGACTGCGGACTGATGGCCCTATTTGGTCGTTTAAAACCGCGTATGCCTACGCATCTGTACATTTGATATCTGACTAAAAAAATATGTTCCCTACATCTTTTTTGACCATAATTTATATAAGTCATGTCTATTAATATAACTGTGATGCATGGTCATCATCAACTATCAGGATACAAAAAAATTCTTTTTGACAAATTCATGAATCGGAAAGGTATTCTATTCCACCTCATAGGTCTCTGTTGTTTTTTTTGGTTTTTAATCCGCGTTGCTCCAGCACCACACCGCTCCCAGTATCCATGCCAACAAATCTCCATACCTATCGTTCTGGCATATCTTGCGTTCTGGGGTGGATTATTCGTTGGCCTCACCCACTGGATACGAAAAGTGAAGATCAAGGCCGCTGTAGTAGCACCAGCCTTCATCGTCATCTCACTAATCTCTTGCGCCCTTGGTGGAATGGTGTTTGCTGGATCCTTAAACAATAATAATCCTGTTTCACTTGAATCATGGAACCCTATCCCGAACCAACCAATGGGGACTCCGCAAGGACTCAACCCTGGACGAGTCGTCTGGGTGTGGAACCCTGATGCGACCCCAAACGAGTTAAACGGTTTCTGGTGGGAGAAACAAAACAATAACGAAGCAGTGATTGACACGATGATCTCCACAGGAATCAGAGGTCTTATGGGTGCAGATAACGAGAGTGCTGCCTGGGATCTTCTGTTTAAATCGTTCAACCAGATTCACGGTTACGGAACAGGAGGATATCAACCAGGGGAAAAGATCGCGATAAAAGTAAACCTGAATAACGCTTGGGAATACCTGAAAAACCCGTACACGGAGAGGGATAACGAGCGAGATGAAGACCCCTACGTGGTGAAAGCCCTACTACGGTCACTTGTCAATGTTGTTGGTGTTCCTCAAGAAGATATCACAATCTTTGATGCCTCGCGACAGATGCCGAACTGGTTTTACTATCGCGTCTACTATGAGACGTACCCTACATATCCGCTCACTCCCGAGTTCCCTAATGTTCATTATGTTGATACCGAGGGTGGTGCTGCTGGACGAGAACAAGTGATTGCGAGTGATAAAAAAATATTTTTTGCTGATGGTTCAGGGTTCACTCGTACGCTGCCAACCTGCGTGGTTGACGCGAAATACCTGATTAATATGCCGATTTTGAAGCGGCATCCAATCAATCAAGGTGTCACGCTTTCAGGGAAGAATCTTTTTGGTGTGTTTATCGAACCTGTTGTTGATGTTCACCCGTATCATGAAGCAGGGTTTACTCTAGGTCATTCTGCGCCTCAGATGGATCTCCTTGCGGATGAACAACTTGGTGGGAAAACCTTGTTGTATCTTGGGGATGGCTTGTTTGGAACGAAGGTGGATCATCGAACGATCGCGAAATTCCAGATGTACCCGTTTAATGATGACTGGTCGAACAGCCTGTTTTTCTCTCAGGACCCGGTCGCGATTGACTCAGTGATGTATGATTTCTTAAAAGCGGAGGGAACGAACCCGTGTGAAGGATCACAAAATTATTTACATCAAGCAGCTGAGCCTCCTGTTGGGGTGTACGATCCGGAGAATGACGACGTGTTTGTGACGGCGAGTCTCGGTGTTCATGAACATTGGAACACGAGTGTTGATATTTTTTCTTCTGAGAGATACTCTGGTGAGGCGGGGAACGGGATCGATTTCGTGGCTCTTGGTGGAGAAGACGCGGTTCCAGCGATTGTTATTGTGAACCCTCAGCAGAATCATTTGTATATCCGGGGACAGTTAAGGAATGCCTCGATACCACTCACGGTGATTATTGGGAATATCAGCGTGGAGGCCCAGGTGAATGGAGTATCCTCTGATGTTGAGAAGGTAGAGTTTTCTGTTGATGGTCAAGTTGAGTTCACCGACACTGAAGCACCATATGTATGGATGTGGGATGAACGAGGATTTTTTAGACATACAATCAAAACGACTGCTTTTTACGACACAACCAGCATCAGTGATACGCTGGTGGTGTGGAAAGTGTTCTAATGAAAAATGATAAGGGTATGTTTTTAAGGAAATAAGATATAACGAGTGTATACAATAATCTGTTGATAGGGTGAGATGAAAATGGAGACACGGATTGCTGATTGGAAGATGAATTTTGATGAAATCTGGAAAGCGCTTGATGCACAAGAAGAGAAAATTACACGTCTTGTTGCTGAGAATAAACAGTTGAAAGAACGCATCGAGCGGTTAGAAATAGTGAATAGAATCGAGTAGAAACACGATTTTTTTTATTTAGGTTCTGAGGTGTGTTTGATACTGTTTTTATAGAGTAAAACTATTATAAAATGAGAAAAATATATATAGTACTTGTTATGAATAATATAGTATGAAAAATTATGGGGGGCTACCGAGTAAAAAAACCAGGATAACACCTATGATATTTCTGGTTTTAATCACGCTTATATCCCCCTTATCTTCCCTCACCCCCACAGTTGCTGAAAAACCAATTCAGGTTAACCCACAATTAAATAATGAGAATACTGTAATAACACTCGCGTACACATTCACTGCGCCCCTGGTCCACACCGTGAACGACCGCGATTATCTTTCTCTTACTGGTTCAACAATACGAGAGGCACCTGGTGAACCAAGTATACCGGTGAAGGATCTACAAATTCTCCTCCCACCCCATTCTCAGGTTGAAACAATCACTGTAACACCTGATAACCCTACGATTCTTCCTGGTTCTTATTTCTTAGCAAACGGCCAAGAACCAGTTCCGCTCAGCTCAACTAAGCAGGTCACAGAAACACCACCGAACCCGACAATCTACAAATCAACAACCTCATACCCTAGTTTTTCGTATGAGACGATCGGACCTCAACAATGGCGAGGATACACTATACTCTATCTCACCATCCCCCTGATTCAGTACAACCCAAAAGAAGGAATCATCACCTATTACCCTGCAATAACGGTTACGGTGACCACTAAACCTATAGCGGGAAAAAACGAAACCGATCCCCTATACCGTACACTCGTAGACGATGAAACAATACTTCTGGATAAAATCGAAAACAGTGATATGATCAGTCAATACCTTGACCATATGCCGTACCATAATAGCATCCTGGCGAAGTACGACCTTTTAATTATTACCAATGAAACATTTCGAACTGGTTTCCAACGACTTGCAATCGCGCATAACCGCGAAGGAATTTGGACTATAATAAAAACACTAGGAACCGATATCAACGTTAGTCAGAATCGTAACCAAACATGTACTAACATCAGAGATTTCATCCGCACTGCATATCGACAATGGGGCATCGACTATGTTCTCATCGGAGGCGATTTTGATATCATCCCAGCGATCTCTATGATGGGGGAGTACCCCTCTGATCATTATTACGCGTGTCTTGACGGCCCTTTTAACTATATGAACGATAGGTACTGGGGTAGCCGCCATGATGGTGAAAATGGCGGCGAAGTTGATTTCCTTGCTGAAGTCTACGTCGGTCGCGCTTGCGTCGGAAACCTGACTGAAGTAAATATTTTTGTGAATAAGACCCTGAAATATATGAACATGGAGACTACTGAGCACTGTCTCAACACCATACTCATGCTCGGCCAATATCTCTCCCCAGGGGTATGGGGCGGAAATCTCATGGATAAACTCATTGGGTATGATCCCTATTACGGAACAAACGGTATACCAGAAGACCAATATACAATCAACAAATTATATGATAGAGACTGGGAGCTCTACGGATGGGATCCACCACTTGAATGCGCTGGTGGATGGCCAAAAGAACTACTAATTAATCAGATCAACAATGGAACCTACATCATAAACCATCTCGGACACTCAGGAACCTACCAAAACATGAAACTCTACCTCTTCCGAGTCGGAGACCCACGGAACGACCTCGACCTCCTCAACAACACAAAACTGTGTTTCATATACTCACAAGGATGCCATGCAGGCGCATTTGATCTCGATGCCTACCCACAATACGGCCTCTACGACTGCATCGCAGAATATCTCACCGTGAAAAGACCAACAGGTGCATTCGCGGGAATATGGTACAGCCGAGAAGGATGGATCGGACCATCAAACTGGTTCAACGCCCAATTCTGGGATGCCGTCTTCACAGAAAACATCTCCATCATTAGCGTTGCTAATCAAGACTCTAAAGAGGATAACCTGTACCGCCTCTATACTCCAATCTCGTATGTACGAAATTGCTACTACGAGCTCAACCTCCTTGGAGATCCAACCCTATCGTTCAAAAATAGACCACTCCAAGCCGATGTCCATGGACCATACAATGGTCTCGCGAATGAATCTATTCAATTTAGAGGATCAGCATATAGTGCAACCTACCCTATACGGTGGTACTGGGAGTTCGGCGATGGAGAGCTATCAAGAGTGAAAAACCCAGTTCATCGCTATTCCTATACTGGGAACTACACAGTTCGCCTCACTGTTATCGACAAAATTGGACGAAGAAGCAGTGATACGACGACCGCAAATATCACGCTTCATGTTACTGCCGAGGGACCCTATGAAGCACTCATGAATGAAACAGTTCAATTTACTGGATCAATCACAGGCGGATTCCCCCCGTATAATTATTCATGGGATTTTGGTGATCACATCGGCTATTCATGGGAACAAAACCCAACATATCGCTTCCAAAACAGAGGAGTATTCACCATTATCTTAACCGTAACCGACTTCAAAGGAAATAAAGGAATAAACACGACAATGATACAAATCAACCCCTCCACAGTCTGGGTTGATGATGACAACCGTATGCCACCATGGGATGGAACAGAAAGCGACCCCTTCCCCACAATAACAATGGCGCTTGAAATCGTAAATGAGGGAGGGACCATCTACGTCAAAGAAGGCACCTACCTCGAAGATATCTCAATTTCCAGATCAGTAAATCTTATCGGTTTAGATACCGAAAACACCTGCATTCTTGGAGGAGAATATCGTAATGATGGAGCACTCATAAACATCTTTTTTTGCGAATGGGTCAACATCACAGGATTCTCCATCCGAGCGAACGCACGATACGCTGGCGGGCTCTCTCTCTTCTACTCAAATCATGTCACTCTTACGAACAACATCATCGGTCCAATATTACCCTGGGATGAACCACTGTATGGGGTTGATCTCATTGCATCCTCCGCATGCATTATTGATCACAATCAAATAAACAATAACGGTGTCGGGGTCTATATGTATCAATCGTACGATAATATCATCACGCGAAACACTATCTCTCAGAACACCTGGGCGATGTCGCTCGACGACTCATATACAAACAAAATTTATCATAACAATTTCATCAGCAATCCATGCTTCCCAATGGATAACGGCGGGAACCAATGGGACAACGGATACCTTGACGGGGGAAACTACTGGAGCGATTTCGATGAACCACACGAAGGAGCATACGATGAGTATCATGGTGAATACCAGAACATCACTGGTGCTGATTTCATCGTTGACCTCGGACCACCACTTGGCGGATTAAACCCGTATACTCATATCGTCGGTGGAGGCGGTAACAGAGATTGGTACCCCTTCATCATCCCCAACGCATGGGACTCACGATAACGAACGATCATTTATATACGACAGCGACTCTAGAGGAAAAATCCATCATACCATAAATATTTAAAGTGTGAATTTTATATAATAAAGGAGTGATTTTATGATAAGGGGGAACAACAAATCTATTGTACAATATAAGGCAAGTATTATCGTACTCATCATGCTCCTCGCCTCAGCACCGTTTTTTACCACCGGATCCAGCAACACCATCACCAAAGACCAAGACCTTACCCTTTCATACTCTTTCGAACGACCAACAATCAATGAAATCAACATCAACGGAGCAATCTACAATCAAATACAACTCAACAACGCACCCTGCACAGGAACAACCGGTCAACCATATATACCAGCACGAAGCATCTATCTCCTCATTCCTCAAGGGAAAACAGTGAATGATATCACGATAACCCATACCGAAAAAACGTTCCTTGGATCAGGGTACACCGTTGAACCAGCTGGTGTTCCCATCCCCACATCACAGGAACAAGATATCGTCTCACTAGTCCCAGATATCACTATTTATGGTTCCAATGAACCATATCCAAACACTTGTTTTCAGATGGTTTGTATCCAACAGTGCAAAGGATACACCATACTCGTAGGACAACTATTTCCGGTAGAATACAACCCAAGTACTGGGAGACTCTGGTATTACCCAGAGATAACTATCTCCATTTCAACGAAGGAAAAACCCACCGATACCACTATGTTGCGTGGATTTGAAACCGATCGAAGCGACATACTCAGCAAGGTCGATAACCCTGAAGTGGAGAGAACATACAGTGATAAACAACAGGTCACCTTGACCAAATATGATCTCCTTATTCTTACCACCCAGGAGCTAAAAAGCGGGTTCAAACGGTTAGTTGATGCCCATAAAAGACAAGGAGTTCGTACCACCATTAAAACACTTGAATCAATCGGAGCGAGTACCCCGGAGGACATCCGCGCATATCTCCAACAGGCGTATCAGGATCTTGGGATCACCTACGTCCTCATCGGTGGAGACAACGATGTGGTCCCAGCAAAATTCCTGTATTTTGGTTCATATTACGGCCCAGTGTATGGACCATCAGATCTCTATTACGCGTGCCTCGATGGACCATTTAACTCAGATGGTGATGAGAAATGGGGTGAACGAAATGATGGAGAGAACGGTGGCGAAGTAGACCTTATGGCTGAAGTCTACGTCGGTCGAGCCTGCGTAGGGAATCTCACAGAGGTCGGAAATTTTGTGAACAAAACCATCGCGTATATGACTGTTAATATAAACGATAATTATCTGAAGAATGCGTTAATGGTAGGACAGTACATGTGTGGTCCCCTTGAGGGTATGCCGCTCACATTCGGTGATGACTATATGGAAGAACTCATCGATAAATCAACGCATAACGGATACAACACAATTGGTATCCCCCCACAATATTACCGTATCATCAGGTTATATGACGGCGAATGGCCCGGGTGGAATTGGACGAACCCCTGGTCAACAGGCTGGCCAGTTGGGGAACTCATTGCTCAGATAAATAGTGGAGTCCATATCATTAATCATCTAGGACATTCTGAACGCTTTTACAACATGAAAATGGAGACATACTGGGACTTAGACGACATTGACGCATTAACGAATACAAAATACTGTTTTATTTATTCTCAGGGCTGCTCTGCTGGTGCCTTCGACCGGAACTCATCCAATATTAACCCTGATTGTATCGCTGAGTATTTCACCGTGAAAAGACCAACGGGTGCATTCGCGGGAATCTGGAACGCTCGAGAAGGATGGTACATGCCTGGCGGCACGGACAGCCCGTCACAACGATATCATCGATGGTTCTGGGACGGTGTGTTCCACCGCGGGAACTCAGTCCTCAGTAAAGCAAACCAATATTCAAAAGAGATGAACATCGCAGGTGTTCATACAAGCCAAACAATGCGATGGTGCTGTTTTGGGTTGAATTATCTTGGTGACCCCGCGGTTGCTATCATCAATAGACCAGTCTATCTTGAACAAAACCAGATAACAGATATCTAACGCAACAAAAAAGGGTATGTCCTACTCATGAATCTTTGCCGAACATTAATTAAATAATTACTACGATATCATATGAAAGAAAAACTTCGCCATACCATCGTCATCGGATTTGGTAGGATTTGAACAACAATGTTTAAATACTATATTTCATCATAAATAATACATATACAGTATTGATGAAAAAAGCGGGACACCATTGGGGGACATAACTTGAAAAAAAAATATATTAGCTATACCCATGTGTTACACAAAAAAAACGTTTTTTTCTTCATCCTTATCGCAATCGTTTTCATTAGCCTCATTCTTCCCTCACAATCACTCCATGTTTTTGCACTCAGCACCTCCAATGGTTTTACTGAAGACTCCTCTGATAGTGTGAGTGAACCTGATGGAGAAACGAACACCAACGATGATAATGTAAACGATAATACCAAAGACAGTCCTTCTCTTGATAACTATGACACCTCAACGGATGATTCCACCGATGACACCCCGAGCGGGGAAGGAGCTACCCCAAGTGGAGATACTGGCAGCCCCTCTGGAAATCCGGGCACCGTCTCACCAGAAGACCCAGAAACGGTTTCCCCTGGAGACCCTGGTGGTGGTATTACAAATGATCCCATGGGCGGCAACGTCAATGGAGGAATAGACCCGGGTTTTAGTGCTGAAGGATCACAAGAAACACAAATGGAATCACAACTATCTAATGAGGCACGACCAACCGCGAACATTATTTCTATTAGCCCAAACCCTGCAATCCCTGGCTCAACTGTATACTTTTATGGTGATGCATGGGATGACGGCTGCATAATCTACTGGGAATGGCGTTCGAACAAAGACGGCGTACTCAGCACCAACCAAAACTTTACCCTGTCCACACTCTCAACCGGAAACCATACCATCTCACTTCGAGTAAAAGATAATCTTTTAGAATGGTCAGATGAAGCAACGCAGACGTTAATCGTGAACTGGCCACCCATCGCAAATGCGGGTGAACCCTACTTCGGATGGAAAAACAAACCCATCACCTTTGACGGATCGCATAGCACAGACATCGATGGACATATAGTCACCTATCAATGGAACTTCGGAGACGGCACCACGGCATCAGATGCCAGAACAACACACAGTTACGCACACACCGGCATCTACACAGTGAAACTTACTGTCACCGATGACCTCGGTGGAACTGACACCAACACCGTGACAACCACCGTTGTTGGTATACCCCCTGTAGCACAAGCG
>JAZDGT010000042.1:0-6208 GCA_043806635.1 Methanobacteriota archaeon
CCGTTTTTTCTCCATGTTATCATATTGGATTTAAGAATTTATATATTTTACTAAAATAAACTTTTTATGTTATGGGATTATAAGTACCTGGTGAATCCAAGGATGTTGGAGGGAATACAATCATGGTTTTTCTTGTCCTCCAAGGTCGGGGTCAAGTTGAAGAGAATGTCTTTCCTAAAAAGTAAATGCTATAGTTGAATTCATGAAAATTTTAAAGGAGGATGCCTGGTGAAGATTAAAGAGGTGTCTGATACGTATCGGGATCAGCTCTATCGCTGGGATGAAGACAGCATTCCTTAGAATCTCTTTTTTCTGTTTCGCTACATTGATATCCTCCATCTGGTTAATATTTTTGTTGGCAAGGGCTTAATCCACAAACATTCCTGGGTGCTCACAAAATATTTTGTGGCAGGTTCGGGCCCTCAATTTGTAAAAAAAATGATTAGGGAAGGGAGGGATGGTTAGGATGGGTATTTAGATAAAAAAATATTTATCTTTGTTTCCTTCCCTATACCCCAAGTATTCTACCACAGCTTTATCTATCTTTTTCGTAGATGAATATCCAAAAGCATATACACACGCATCCTCAACTGAAACAAAGAATCAAAACCTCCTAAAAACATTTATTAAGTCTTATGTATACTATACTATCTATATAAGAGGGGCGACCATGAAAAAACACATTAACCAATCACTCACAAGAACACTCCTTGTTACCATAATACTCTGTATCCTTCTCAGTGCATCCATACAACAAGGACTCGCTAGAAAAACCAACGCTGAATTATCCGATACCTATAAACTCATCATCATCACCCCACAAATCTTTAGCAGATCATTACAATCACTCGTGAACCACAAAAACGATATAGGAATGCCCACCAAACTGGTAACCTTAGACGACGTCTACACCCAAATAGGTTCCCAGGGCAGAGACAACCCTGAGAAAATCAAATACTACATCAAATACGCTCATGAAACCTGGGGGATCACCTACGTCATGCTCGTCGGAGACTACAGAAAGATGCCAGTCCGTTATTGTTACAACGCTGATAACAACACAGGATACCCTGAATTACGATTTCTTTCAGAACTCTATTACGCGGATCTCTACGACGACAAAGGGAATTTCTCCAGCTGGGATACCAACCAAAACGGAATCTATGGAGAATGGACTGGTGCGGTTGCCGAGGACCCAGACATCAATCTCTACCCTGATGTATATGTCGGACGTCTCGCCTGCCGAACAACCATCGAAGTCAGAACCATGGTGAAAAAAATCATTACTTACGAAACCACCACTTATGATACTGACTGGTTCAAGAAAATCGTGGTGGTCGCCGGTGACACCTACCCTGAGTCGATAAACCCGAACTGGACTGGCTACGAAGGAGAAGAAAACACGTTACATGTACTCGCAAATATGTCTGGGTTTCAACCAACAAAACTGTGGACATCAGATGGGTCACTCACTGGCACCGATGCAGTAATTAATGCAATTAACCAGGGATGCGGGTTTTTATATTTCGATGGACACGCGAACCCTTTTCGCTGGAGCACACATCCCCCAAATGATGCGGACACCTGGATTGAAGGACTCTCAGTCCTCACTATGTCACAACTACAGAATAAAGAAAAACTCCCTGTATGTATCGTCGGTGGTTGCCATAACCTCGAATTCGACACACATCTAGGTAAACTCAGTGAAGATCCTTGGTATTACTATACATGGATCCCGGAATGCTGGGGATGGAAACTAACCAGGAAAATCGGTGGAGGATCCATTGCAACAATCGGCTGCACAGGGCTTGGGATGACGAAAGAGGATAAACAATCATTTAGCGGAGCAGGAGACTACCTCGAGCCATCATTCTTCTACGAGTATGGGGTAAATGGAACCCATTATCTCGGTGAAACATGGGGGAACACACTCACTGATTATCTCAAGGTATACCCTATTAACTGGACTACACCCACAAGAGGGGATTCATCCATTGATGCCAAAACAGTGCAGCAATGGGCGCTATTTGGTGACCCAAGTCTACTGATAGGTGGGTATCCAGAATAATCAAACAGTTACCCCTGTTTATGACGTTTATTTTAAGGAATACGTTTAAAAAGGAGAACCTGTTTTAGGCTCTCCATGGCATTACCTTTAGACGTCCTTGAAAAAACGATGAACCAAAAAATCCTGTTACTCCTAAAAGACGGAAGAAGCATCCAAGGGAAACTGATAGGATATGATGAATACATGAACCTTGTTTTAGATGACGTAGAAGAATCCAAGGATGACACAAAAAGAAGAATCGGGAAGATTATTCTCCGTGGAAATAATGTTGTAAGCATCTCTATGGATTGAAGCGAAAAGAATATATAGAGCCTTTTACTATATGTATGTGGAAGGAATTGGGCTGGTAGTTGTTATTTTGTTAGAGTGCATCCCATCCCCTCCTAGTGAGGCCAGCCATCCTTCCCTTTTCGTTTACTAACGTTTACTACCGTTTATTTCTCCTTATAAAACAAGATTTAAGTACCGTCAACCTTTCTCAACCATGATTCAGTATGGGGAGAAAAATAGTGGCGACACGAGGCACACAGTTACGATGTAAAGGATGGAAACAAGAAGCCATACTCAGGATGCTCGAGAACAACCTCGAGAACGCGGAGCTTCCTGAAGAACTCATTATTTATGGTGGCACCGGTAAAGCAGCACGGAACTGGGACTGCTATGATGCCATCGTGAAATCACTAAAAAAACTTGAAGACGATGAAACCCTCGTGATTCAATCAGGTAAACCCGTAGCCGTATTCAAAACATGGACCACCGCCCCCCGCATAGTCATGGCGAACACAAACCTTGTCCCCCAGTGGAGCACCTGGGAACACTTCCGCTCACTAGAGCAACTAGGGTTAACCATGTATGGCCAAATGACAGCCGGATCCTGGTGCTACATCGGCACGCAAGGCATCATCCAAGGAACCTACGAAACATTTGCCTCCTGCGCACGAACACATTTCAACCAAGACCTCAAAGGAAAAATAGTACTCACCGGAGGACTCGGCGGGATGGGCGGAGCACAACCACTCGCAGTCACCATGAATCACGGAGTCTGCCTCGCGGTTGAATGCGATGAAAAACGAATAGACCGACGAATCAAAGCAGGATTCTGTGACCAAAAAACCGATGATATCGACAAAGCACTCGCCCTCGCCAACCACGCAAAAGAACAAAAAAAACCACTCTCGTTAGGCATCCTCGGGAACTGCTCAGATCTCCTCCCTCAACTCGTCAAGCAGGGATTCAACCCAGATGTTGTCACCGATCAAACCTCAGCACATGATGAACTCAACGGGTACGTCCCCTCAGGATATTATGGAGCATCACTAAAAGACGCGATCCGATTACGAAAAGAAAACCCGAAAAAATACAGTACACGATCCCTACAAAGTATGAAACACCATTGTCAAGCACTCATCGATTTCCAGAAAAAAGGAGCCATTGTTTTTGATTATGGGAATAATCTTCGAGGCCAAGCCCTTAAAGCAGGATTACAGAATGCGTTCACCTACCCCGGGTTCGTCCCCGCCTACATCAGACCCCTGTTCTGCGTCGGACGCGGACCATTCCGATGGATCGCATTAACCGGGAACCCAGACGACATCCTGAAAACAGATAAAGCAGTCATGAAACTATTCCCCGATGATACCGTGCTCCTGAACTGGATCACCCTCGCTGAACACCATCTCCCCTGGGAGGGACTCCCCGCACGAGTCTGTTGGCTCGGGTACGGGGAACGAACACAATTCGCCCTACAAATAAACGCTATGGTTCGACAGAAAGAAATCGGCCCCATCGCGATCACCAGAGACCATCTTGACAGTGGAAGTGTCGCCTCACCCTATCGAGAAACAGAAGGAATGAAGGATGGAAGTGACGCGATCGCTGATTGGCCACTGTTAAATGCATTACTGAACTGTGCAGCAGGAGCAGATAGCGTACAAATACATAATGGTGGAGGTGTCGGAATCGGTCTCTCAACACACGCAGGAATGGTAGTCATCTGCGATGGCACACAAGAAACCGATGAACGAATACGACGAGTCTTCACCACTGATCCAGGAATGGGTGTCGCACGTCATGCAGATGCAGGATACCAAGAATCCATAGACCTTGTAAAAAAAACTGATCTTCAAATCCCTATGATTAAAAAATAAAGAAAATTTATCGAGAAAAACGCTTCGGTAATACTATTTTTTTATTATCCTAAACTACCAACCACTTTTTCCACGTCATATAAAATTTCACCGGATTGTACGAGCTCCTTCATCCGCGTATGATCAGGGTATAACGGGCGATCCTCATCAAGAAATTTCACATATTTCCGTATCACCTCTTTTGCTCTAGATACTCCTCGTCCAACCTTATATTCCCGAAAATCCAAGGCTTGTGCCGCAGCCATAAACTCGATCCCAAGCACCCCGTACGCATTATCGAGTATCTGAAAATTTTTTATTGCAGTATTCATCCCCATCGACACAAAATCTTCCTGATCAGCAGCTGCCGGAATCGACTGAATAGACGCTGGACTCGAGAGAATACGCTGCTCTACAATTAACATGTCTGCTGTATATTGACTCAACATAAGCCCAGAAAACATTCCTGCGCCTTTCGTTAAAAACGCGGGAAGACCAACACTCAACGCTGGATTATTCAAACGATTCATCCGCCGTTCAGACATCACACTCACCATCGTGATCGCAATCCCTGCCATATCCATAGGCAGCGAGACCGGGGATCCTTGGAAGTTAGCCCCAGATAACTGTAGGTTCTCCTCAGGGAAAAAAACTGGGTTATCACCCACACCATTCAGTTCTATCTCAACCTGCGACCGCGCATACGCAAGCGCATCATGAGCAGCACCAATCACCTGAGGAGTTGAACGCATCGAATAGGCATCCTGGATTTTACATTTGATTTTTCCTTCGATCAGATCTCCACCATCAATTACTTTTTGTATCGCTTTCGCACTGCGAACAGCACCCTGGAAACCCCGAGCTGCATGAAGCTTCACCGTATACGGTCGCATATTCGCTTTCAACGCCTCCAGAGACATCGCAGCAGCAATCTCAGCCTGTTTCAACCACTGGTTCGCATCAAATAAAAAAATAGCACTCATCGCCGTTAGTAAATTCGATCCATTAATAATAGCAAGACCATCACGTGCTTGTAACCCGGGGGCTGGGATACCTGCTTTTTTCATTGCCTCCTTCCCCTCGAGAAGTTCATCTTTATAATATGCCTTCCCCTGATCCAACATAAGAAGTGCAATCTGAGCCATCGGCGCTAAATCACCACAGGCACCAACCGAACCCTTCTGACATACAAAAGGAGTAACCCCCTTATTCAGCAGAGCAACCAACGTTTCAGTAATTTCTCGACGGCATCCTGAATTCCCATGCGCATGAACATTCACCCGAGCAAGCATTGCACCTCGGACATACTCAATCGGTGCAGGATCACCTATTCCTGCGGCATGATTATAAATTAAATATTTTTGAAAATCTTTGATTTGGTCATCAGTTAAGACGACCTCGGAGAATTCACCAATCCCGGTATTAACTCCATACATGATTTCATGTGCTTTCAACTTTTTTTCAAGCATGGCACGACAGGCATTAATACGTTTTATTGCGTCCGGATGAATCGTAACCTTCTTATTATGTCGAGCTACTTGGACAAGTTTCTCGATAGTTAATCCTGTTCCAGTAATAACAATAGTCATGATATGCCTCCAACACGGATATCGTTGAAATCGGTATTAAATCATATGGTATTAAGTTTCCTAATAAGATAGTAAGAGACGTGTAACGTATTCTAAAATAAAATAAAAAAAGAGAGGGGTAGGAGAGACTTCTCTCCTAAAGAGTTGTGTCGTTTGTCTCTTGACTTCTTTATATCAGGTTGATCTCTTGGAGTTCTCCAGATTGGAGACCAATGATCACCTGGAAGTTTCGAGCACCATTGAACACGACAGAGATGCTGTCACGGTTGTAGGTGACTTTACCGGCTACTGCTTGAGCGAACACAGGGCTGAGAACCGTATCAGCTTTTAAGACTCCGTTCGCTGCGTTGCGAGCGGCTTCTTGGGCTTTCAGGTTCGCAAGGGTGTTTGGACCCAGGCTTGCTTTCGCGCGTTGGACAATCTTG
>JAZDGT010000043.1:0-20228 GCA_043806635.1 Methanobacteriota archaeon
ATTCTGCTGATAAACGACGGTTTGGTGGATTGGTGAGACAGAAACGAGAGGATCGACGTGAGATAGCATTATTTTCCATCGCATTTCTTCATAACATTTTTACCGTGAGAATCAGACCCGGCTAATTCTGTCCCAAAGCCACGTTGATAGGAACATTTAAAACACGATTTCTATGTCCTTTTAAGTACTTATGCATGAATGGGCGTTAGCAGAATCAATAATACTCACAGCACTCAACACCTCAAAAAAAGAACACATTCGAACGATTACTAACATCACTATACAGATTGGTGAACTCCAACAAATTGAGTCAGATATCCTCAGATTCGCGCTAAAAGAAATCCTAAAACAACAATATACGAAATGGAAAAAAGTCAAGTTTCATATCAAAACTGAGAAGACTCAGTTACAATGTACACACTGTCATAATACCTGGGGATTTTCTGAGATGAAAAAAACAATTGACCCTGAGCAAGCAGAAGCAATCCATTTTATCCCAGAAGTCGCCTTTGCACATACCCGCTGCCCACAGTGCAGAAGCCCTGATTTTACTATTATAAAAGGAAGAGGTGCTACTCTTTCATCGATTAAAGGATTAGGATAAACTTATGGAATCACGTACCAGTGTTATCGCACAACGACTACAACCCGTGAAAAGAATAATCGCGGTAGCTAGTGGGAAAGGAGGAGTAGGAAAAAGCCTTGTCGCATCAGGTCTTGCTCTATATCTTACGAAAAAAGGATATACCGTAGGACTACTCGATCTTGATCTCTCAGGGCCCTCATCACATATCATCCTTGGAGCAAATATCGAAAATTTCCCGGAGGAAGATAAAGGGATTATTCCCCCTAAGGTTGAAGGTATTCGTTTTCTCTCAATCGTGTATTATACGAAGGATAAAGCTGCTCCCTTCCGTGGAGGAGACGTAACGAATATTATCATCGAGTTACTGGCAATTACACAATGGGGACCTCTTGATTACCTCATTATTGATATGCCCCCAGGTTTAGGTGAGGAAACATTGGATGTCCTCAGGTTTTTACCTTCCTGCGAGTTTCTTGTGGTAACGACACCATCTCAAGTTGCTCTGGGTCCGGTAAGGAAGCTGATACAGATTTTAGTTGAAATGAAAAAACCAGTACTTGGCGTAGTTGAGAATATGAAAATGGTTCCATCGTCGTTGGTTGAAAAGGAGGCTGCTCGTTTAGGGGTGAGGTATCTTGGGAGTATCTCATATGATACTGGTGTAGAACAGGCTATTGGAGATCCCCGTTTGTTGAAGAAAACCGGTTTTATGAAAGATTTAAGTGACGCTATTCAAAAGCTAAATTTGTAGCTGATTCTGGACTAAATATGTTTTACTGCCATCCATTTTCGTTGATGAACGGGTACTGGTCTGTGTTTTCTCCACCGTCAATATGGTATGGTAAATCCCAGATGCCTGAATCATCGATTTCATGGGCATCAGGATGTTGGTCTTGATAATCTGACCACCAGTTCCCTCCTTCAGGATAGTCGAGGTTCCAGATGTTGGAGCCGTCATCGTAGCCATTTTCTGTATTGTTGAAATTATTGTGATAGAGAAAGTTGTTGAAGGAATTCTCTATGATAATGCCTTGGTATTCGTTCTGGGAGATGGTGTTTTCGTAGATGGTACAGGTTAAGGTATTTGTGGTGTGGAGTCCGACTTGGTTGTATGCGATGGTGTTTTGTTTGAGGATAATGTTTGTTGATGACTCGATGTAGATTCCTTCTGAGGTATTGGTGATGTTGTTTTTTCGGATTGTATTTCCTCTGGAGTCTATAATGACAAGACCTGATCCTCTTTTCATAACACTAGTGATATTATTACTAGAGATGTTTATATAGTTTGAAGAAAGAACTTGAATACCGGTACCATACTGTTGTATTCTAACTTTGTTATTGAAGATTTCTGAATATTCTGATGATTGTTCTACGGAGATCCCTTCACTATTATCCAGGATCATGTTACTATTGATTACTAAGTTAGGAGAGCGTAAGACGTTGATACCCCATGTGTTATTCGTTATCGTATTCTCCTCGACATGGTTATTAGCTGAGTCTAATAACCATATCCCATACAATACCGCGGTCTCAACCGTGTTTGCTCTAATTGTGTTATTCGGTGAATAGGACAGCCAGAGATCGTACGTTGCGTTCTGGAGAATGTTATCACATATGATATTAAAAGATGAATTAAGCAAATGAACACTTACCGGCGGGTTGTAAATGTTTCCACTATGGACCGTGTGAATCAAATTCCCCTGAATACGATTGTGAGAGCAATACGCAAGTTGAACACCATAATCTACAGAATTAATCTCAAGATTTTGAATGGTGACATTCGAACAATTCGCCAGAATCACTTGAGCTGCATCAAGAGGAACAATCAATGGCTCTTCCCCGTTTGCATAGTAATAGATTAATTTCCCCTGCAACCAATTCCGTTCCATCGTATGAGTATTCCAATCTTTAAGTGAAAAACCAGCAACCGTGATACCCGTGGAGAGTAAGATATTTCCTCGTACAACTGTCTCAGGAGATCGTTCAACAAGGATACCATCTAGCGTATTATCAACAATGTTCGTATTTCCAAGCGAATCAAGTACATGAATAGCGTACTTATTCATCATAACCCGGTTTCGTATTATCGATGTGTTCGTTGAAACAACACTTGTAATCCCCGCATCCCCCGTATCTGATAAGTTCATCACAACATTATCACAGATACTCGTGTCCCAACAATAGTGTACCGAGATACCAGTAATGACGCTATTAGTGATCGTATTAGTAGAGATAAGATTCGTATTTGCAGATCCAACGAGATTGATACCCCAAACAGTATTCAAGATCACATTCCTGCTGATTGTATTGTTCCGTGCATCAAAAAGATCAATACCAAAGTTGCCATTAGAAACCGTATTTCCTATGATAATATTATATGATGAACGACCGATCAAGAAAAAACCTGCGCTATTGTAATTCAGAGTGTTATTAACAAATGTGTTATAATATGAGTCATAGAGATAGACACCACCATGATTATTATTCTCCCCAGTATAATGATTTCCCGTGATACTATTTTCTTTCAGAGTAGTATAGTCTGAATATAATTGTACTCCTGCTTCACTACTATCTCGAATCATGAAATTACTGATGATAACATTATCCGCATAAACCGAAACACAGGGCCTACTGTGTTCACCATCGATAACCGTATCATCCGAATCTTCCCCCTGCAGCTCAAGCGATTTTATTATCACCACGTGTTCCCTATAAACACCCTCAGCGACATGGACAATACCACCAGGGCTCACTGCATCAATCCCCGCCTGAATTGATGCGAAATGATCATTCCCCCACCCCGGCGTCAGAGAAGTAAAATCATCATCAACCCAAACCACTGGTGCAAAAATCTGTATACGAACCGTATCATCATCACCGCGTGCTTTACTATCATAACTGGTATCACTCACTTGCAACCTCGCCTCATACGTACCCGTCTTTCGAAAAGTGACAACCGGGTTCTGCTGAGTAGAGGTAACCCCGTTGCCGAACACCCAAGACCACCGAAACGGGGGCGAACCACCAACAACCAATCCCGTGAACTGCACTGGTTCATTTATAAGACCATATATGGGGGCTTGCGCATCAGCAACAAGATGCTTCACGATAACGGTCGTCGTCACCGAAAAAATAAAACCTTCACTATCAGTCACCACCAGCATCACCGTATGCCGACCAAGCCGAGTAAACGAATGAGTCGCGTTCTGCTCCAAAGATCGGTTCCCATCATCAAATTTCCATAACCAAGTATACGGGGAGAACCCCCCGACCGCCGTCCCTGTGAATTGAACAGGTATGCCAACAGCTCCTTCATAAGGACCATGAGCATCACCACTAAGACCAGTAAAAGGAGTAAACAGAGCATACGAATCATTATGAATAAAAGGATCATTATCAAGACTGGGGATGTATCGAGGATTCAACCCGCCAACACCACTACTTTGCAGTTCACCATGATCAACGATTCCATCTGAGCCCCATTGATCCTGATGTTCCCCATGATAATCATCAAAATACGCGAAATCTAACCAATAATTCCCACCACACGGATACCCGTTATCCCAAAAATTCATGGATTCATCAATCGCATACCAAAAATCGTTGATGACGTTATTATAATACACTCGGTTGTAGTATGAATTTTTTAACCAGATACCAAAAGGTTGATACGAGACTGTATTCCCAATAATTTTACAATCATTTGAACGCCAAAAAAAGATACCACAATTATGACCCACAATCGTAGTAATAATATTCCCTGCAATCGTAGAATTCGATGAACGAGCCCATACCCCCTCTGTATTCATCGGTACATATATGGTGAACCCTTTGAGGGTTACCTGATCAGCGAGAACAAAAAATTTCCCATACAGAATCGTGGTGCTCTGATTTTCACCAAGTACTCTCATACCATGCTGCCGTATGGTTACACTATCAGAGTATGTTCCACTGAACACAAAAACAGTATCACCATCACCAGAGGCAGCAGCTACACCGTTCCTGATTCGTTTATAGGGGTTGTCCCATGTTCCCAGCCATGGCCCATACACATTATCATCATCAACAAAAATCGTTCCCGTGAGGAGCCCAGTATATGGATTAATTAAAGGATACATATCTCTGCTTATTCCGCCAAGGATTTTTTGATATGGTGCATCGATGATGCCATCAGCGTACGACCGGTTTTGTTTTGGACCACCGAGTTCATCAACACCTAGTGAATAGTCTGACCACCAGTTCCCACCAATCGGATGAATACCGCCGTCGTCTGAATACCCTGCATTCCAGCGGTTATCACGGCCTGCATCATATGCATTCTGTGTATTACTGAACGTATTATGATAAAGAATGTTTTTATAACTTCGACTCGTAATTTTTATTCCAAGAGAGTTATCAAGGATGTCGTTTCCTTCAATCTTACAACCCTCAGATTCATCAAGAACTATCCCTACGTTTTGGTTATGACTGATACATGAATTATAAAGATGAACACGCGTTGATTGTTCGATAAGGACTCCACAGGAACCATGTTGAAACGTTAAACCTGTAATATTCACTTTGTCTCCCCGGTGGATTAGTAACACAGGTTTTTGGAAATCATAACTTGTAATAATCGTGTTTTCCCTATCGAACCCGACAAGCGAGATATTCTTTGACACAACAATATTCTCCGGGTAAACACCAGTTGGAACCACGAGGGTGTGCCCATGTATCGTATGAACATCGTTGATTGCCGCCTGTATCGTCGGGTAACATTCACCGCTATTTCTATTGTACACACCAACAAGGACTTGTGTTGTGTATTCATTATTAGTTGGATATGAATCAATCCCATTAGGGAGAGTAATATTCACAGAAATCTGATAGACTCCAACAATGGATGGCACCCAGGAGAAGCTGATCAGTTGCTCAGTAAAACGATCAAACATGGGTATCACCATCGTATCAGCCTCAACGCCATTCACAAAGAGACTAACCAGGACATTCGCCTCATTGGTATACCCAAAATTTGATATCGTGAGATTCACAAAAGACTCAGAAGGAGATTGCTGGTGATTAGAGGAAACAGTAACAGTACGCAGACCAACATCATGTTCAGGTGGGAACGCATGAGACGCATTGATTCTCCCGGTTCCTAATAACCCATCGTAATCCGGGTTTAACCCATCAATATCATCTGCGGACTCGCGAAGCAGATGCATAAGCTCATTATTCGTGAGATCAGGGAGAAATGATAACAAGAGTGCAGTAAGTCCTGAGACGTAGGGACACGCCATGCTTGTTCCACTAAGTCGATAATATCCATCAGCGACTTTCAACTCGGGATATTGTTGCGCGATCCATGAATCATCCGCCATGGTAGATAATATATCAACACCGGGGGCGCACACCGTGATTTTTTCACCCCAATTCGAGAACCCTGCGAGGTGATCCTGATAATCCGCGGCTGCAACCGTAACAGTTTCATTCATATTCATTGGACTATAATACTGAACATCATCATCGAGGTTCCCCGCAGAGAAAACAATAACACATCCTTGCTCGTAGGCGTACCGTACCGCATCTTCATACAACGGGTTATAGGGGTTTCTGTTTCGAGGCCCCCAACTATTACTCAGGATATCTGCTCCTTGATCTACTGCCCAGATCATTCCTGCAACGATATCACCCGGGAATTCTTGAAATGTATCAGGGAATATTTTCACCGCCATGATCCGGGTCTGCCAAGTGACTCCAACAACACCGCGTGCGTTGTTTCCCATGGCAGCGATAATACCTGCGCAGTGTGTCCCATGACCATATCCATCAAAAGGGTCTCCGTCATCGTACACAAAATCAGCACCATACAGGTTATCAACGAACCCGTCAAGGTCATCATCAATATCATTTCCCATGATTTCATCCGTATTTTTCCACATGTTCCCCTGAATATCCTCATGAGTATAATCCACGCCACTGTCGATGACGGCAACTATGACCTCGCGATCACCGATGCTGAGATCCCATGCGTGCTCGGTGTCAATCTTATGTATTCCCCAAAGGTCTGGATAATTCTGTCCCCAGCTCCCTGATGTATAATAAAAGGGATCATTTGGTACACGATCCATGACCATGCGGTAATTTGGTTGCGCATATTCTACAAGAGGATTCTGTTGATATTTACGAACTTCTTCGGGGATATTGGTTTCAATGGGAAGCCGGATGATTACCCATCAATCAAGGCCAACCCTGGTTTTTTCAGCAACATTGGTCATGAGCATACTTGCGGGTAGTACTGGTTCAACAGAGCTGACACTAATATGAGCATCATCATTTTGTAAGAGGTCCTGTACGACAGCGGATGCTTTTTGTGGTGTTGAACAGTCAACACCGGGTTTGAATTTACAGAGGATCTCACCAGGGACAATATCTGGTGTATCCTCAGAGGATGGAAGAACTGTTGAATCAGGTTTTACCATCTGTTGGGATCGTTCTTGTATTATTTGCTGATAGAATACCTCTTTAGGATATTCTATTGGACTGTCTTCGTCGAATATTTGTTCCTGTTGTTGATTTTGTTGGCGAGCATCATCTGATTCATTTGTCTGTGGATTCTCAGCGGAGAGAGCTGGTGTGAAGAAGGGGATGATAATCAGAACGCAGAGTAGGACAGTGATAAGAATGGTTTTTGGTACTTGTTGTGTTTTCATTTGTCATCTCATCCTATTATTTGAAAGAGTTTGTTGATCCCCTTTTCATTCATTCTTTTAATGTATAGAATTTATATAAAAGACTATATAAGATTTGTGGCACACATCTATACCGTATTTGTTGTAATGATAACACACGCAGAAGAAAAAAACAAGACCTCTGTCGTGGAATACCCGTTTTTTCTGGTTTATTGCCATCCGTTCTCATTCACGTAAGGGTAGTAATCGTAGTTCGGTTGTGAGAGAAAACCATACATTCCACCAATATGGTAGGCGTAATCCCAGATTCCGTCCTCATCGAGATCTTGTGGGTCAGGATATTGTGAGGTGTAATCAGACCAATAATTCCCACCAATAGGATAATCCATGTTCCATATGTTACATAAATCGGTTACCGCATTCCACATGCTATTCTCGATAAAGTTGTTATGATAGATGATGTTACTTGCCGAAGTACTATCGCAAAAGAGTCCAACCACGCTGTTATACCTGATCGTGTTGTCAAAAAACTGATTGGAGGTTGCGTGTTGGAGTTTCACCCCATAGGAATTCATCTCAACAGTATTCCCGGATACGATGTTACCCACGGAATCAATAAGAAAAATACCGTGTTCGTTTTGTGCAACCGTGTTATCACTAATCGTGTTATCGGATGAGTACGCAAGTTGAATACCGTTCCATACCGTGGTGATGGTGAGTCCCTGAACGGTGATGTTTGAACAATTCGCAAGAATAACCTGCCCCCCATCGACTGGAACCTCCTGAGGAAGATCAGTATTGGCATAGTAGTAAATCGGTTTTTCATTAATCGTATTATTCTCGATAGTATGGGTGATCCATTGATCACGAGTCCAACCTTGCAGAACTAAGCCGAAGGATCGAAGCGTGTTATTCATAATCCGCGCATATGAACAACCTTCAACGAAGAACCCATCCAGTTGATTTCCTTGGATCAACGCATGATTAGACTGAGATCGGATGATGAGACCGCCACCGTAACTCCCCGTAATATTGTTCTGCTCTATCTGAAGATACTGCGCATTATTCGTGTGAATTCCAAAACGGTAATTCGAATCAAACAAGTTTTCTCTGATGATGGTTTGATCACTTGAAAACAGAATGATCCCATCATTGATGTTTCCCTGGAATACATTCTCCTCAATCACGATGCCTGAAGAATCTTGTATCTCGATACCAAATTCGTTACCAGTAATCGTGTTTCCGCGTATCGTGGTATTATGTGCTTGGGAATACAGGACGATACCGTCGTATTGGTTGTTTTGGATCGTGTTATTAATGATGCGATTATTTGTTGATTCAAAGGCGATGGAGATTCCATTTTGGCTACCAAAAACAGTGTTCCCGGCTATGGTATTATCTAATGAATGATACAGAGTGATGGCGACCGGTAAAAAAGAATAGCTTGGTGCTGCAGTAACACTGTTGTTCACGATGAGGTTGTGTGAGGAGAACCCTAAGAGTATACTATTCCCTGCAGCATACAACGTGAGATTATGTAGAGTGATATTTGAACAGTTTGCTAGAATCACTTGTGCCGCATTGAGAGGAACTTCTTGGGGTTCGTGGACGTCTGCATAGTAATATATTTGTTGATCAGCAAGCTGGTTATTCTGTATGGTGTGGGTAGTCCATTGGCTTGGTTCTTCTCCGATGATGAACACGCCGCTGGAAAGGAAAACATTATCCTGAATAATGGTGTCGGTGGCTCGTTCGATCCAGGCACCATCAAGGTGATTACCGAAAATAGTTCCATGCGACGATAAACATCGGATCGCGGTTCCGCTCGTGTTTCTTATAGTAAATCCGGTGACGGTGATATTCTCCGCCATTAATGTGATACCGGATCGATAGAATTCACCGTCGATGATTGTCCGGTTCACATCTTCTCCGATGAGCGTGACAGGTTTAAAGACGAGGACTTCCTGATAATATCCGCCTGAGAAAACAAAGACGGTGCCATTGGGTGCAACCGCACCGATACCATCAGGGATGGTTGCGAAATGGTCATATCCATACCATGGTGCCGAGGGAGTATAGGTGGCGTTCACCCAAACCTGTTGAGGTGGTTCTCCGATAAAGACCGTGGTATTTCTGCTTTTATTGTTTCCATGGCTGTCGGTTACGGTTAAGGTGACCGTGTAATTCCCGGGTTCTGTGTAGGCGTGGAAGGGGCTTTGTTGCGGCGATGGTTGTTCTCCGTCACCGAACTCCCATTCCCAGGTGTACGGCGGTATTCCTCCTTGAGCAGATCCTATGAAGTGTACATAGAGATTGGTGACTCCCCAGTATGGCCCATGAGGGTTGACGACGATGGGTTCAGCGATGGTTACCCTGGTTTGATTCCTGTCGGTTCGACCGAGCGCATCGGTGACGGTGAGTGTTGCTGTGAATGTTCCAAGATTGTGAAATATTTTTTGTGGGTTTTGTTGTTGCGAAGTGGTTCCATCATGGAAGGTCCAGAGCCAGCGGTACGGTGGTGTTCCCCCGAAGGCTACTCCATTGAATTGAAGGGGTAAGTCGATGATTCCCTCGTAGGGGCCATGGGCATCCGCATGAAGTTGTAGGTGGAAGGCGAGTACGGGATCCCCGAAATAATTGAGTTGATAGCAATGATATCTCATCCCGTAATCTGAGTGGATGAGCTGAATATTTTTTTGTTTTGATACCTGGTTTGCTTTACTGATTATGGTAATGCCATCTTTGAAGACGGTGTCCCAGAAGTATCGATGAACCCTGTTTGATGTATCCGCGTATCCGGGGCGTGCGTTCCAAATCCCTGCGAACGCGGCGTACTCGGTTTTGATGGTGAAATGTTCTGCGATGCAATCCGTGTGTTGGTAGGCATCCTGGTCGAATGCTCCTGCATCGCAACCTTCTGAGTAGATGAAACAGAGTTGTTTGTTTGTGAGAGCGTCGACTTCGTCAACGTAGATGCGCATGTTGTAGAAGTTCCCGGAGTGGCCAAGGTGATTGATGATGTGGGTTCCATTGTTGATAATGCCGAGCATTACTTCTCCGGGCCACCCCGTGGATGTTGGGTTATAGGGGTCAAACCCGGGCCAGGTATGATCATAGAGTCGTTGAATATGATACTCATCAGAGGGGACACCAACTGTGGTGTAGCCGATCGATGATCCGTTGATTAATCGCTCAATATAGGTATCCCCAAATATTAAGGGGTTATCAGGGTTATCTGGAGTTCCAAACAAGTATTCTCCTGCCATCACGACACTTTTCATATATCGGTTGTAATCGTTTATTGTGCTCAAGTTGAGTTTGTAATCATAAGGAGAAATCTGGGGTACGCCTTTCATGTATCGCAGGGTTTTATTCACAAAATGGCCAACCTCGGTGAGATTCCCGACAGAGGCACGACCGACGTAGACTTCAGCCATGAGGTCAACATCGCCACCGTTCGTTCCATCGTTTGCCTCACCCCAGTAGGAATCATGGTCATTATTGTAGGGGCCATCAAGACATGCGTAATAAAAATCTGAGGGAACAAAATTGAGGAGATATGGTGCAGGGATCACGTCGATATCGCCGCCGATGAGGACGTAGCGGATCCCGTAACGGTTATAGATTGTTCGGATGTAGTCTCTGATGTTTTCACAGGTCTGATTTGTTGAGTCTCCGATAGGGATATCGGTTCCGAGGGTTTTTACGATGGTAAATATTTTTTCTCGACTGTGTGCTTGTATCAGTCTTTGGAACCCTGGTTTGAGTTCGTTGGTGGTGATGAGGAGTAATGAAATGTTTTTTGTTTGTTGGGGAGTAATCAGGGGGTAGGTTTTTGCGGTTTCAGGGTTGTCAACCATCTCGATTGTTTCTTGGATATCTGTGGGTAACCCGCGGTAGAGTTCTTGCGCTGTGTGTTCTGGGGTTGTGGTGATTTCAATGGTGATCGTAGGATAGTAGCTGAGGGTTCCGGATGAAGGAGTGTATTGTACGGGGTATAAGCTGATGGTGGCGAGTGGTATTCCTCGGAAGAGTTGCACGCCAACAACATCATATGGTTGTGAAAATATGGGTTGTGTTGAGTGATAGATTTCTGTGTTCGGAATGGGTGGAGGTATCGGGTCTGTTGAAGTGAGGAGTATGGGTTCTTCTCCAGGTATGACTGTGTATCCTGATCCGATGGTTATCTCTGGGCTGGGATGGACCGTGATGTCTTTGATGGTTGTTCCGTAGGGGAGCATGATGGTGGCTTGTTTACGTGGGAGTACGGGTTCTCCGGGGGCACCGAAGCAGGTGATATCGTCTGACATTAGTATCTCCCAGTAGATTGTGTTGCCGATGGTTTTCTGGGTGAGTTGTGGTGGTTGGAACGTGTAGTGGACTGTTATGGTTGTATCAGTGTTTTCTGTTTGTTGCGGAGGATTTAGGAGTGATCCGATGGTTACGGGTGACGAAATTAGTATAATGCACACTAGCCATGAGATGTAATAGGATAAAAAATTCTGTTGCCTCGTCTGTTTCATAATGTTGTACGTAATAGATTTGCGTTTGTATTATTTATATTTTGTGTTTTTATATTTTACTGAGAGGAGGCAGATACTTGTTTGTTTTAAGGATGGTTCGTGCTTCTCCAACGGTGAATAGCGACCCGGTGATACAGATCAGATCATTTGGTTGCGCAAGGGTTCGTGCATGTTCGATCGCCTGTGGGATGGTTGGTTCAACGAGTACGGTTTTATTCATGCTTAATTCCCTAATGGTTTTTTGGAGAATGAGCGGGTCGCAGAAACGTGGGTTTGCTGTTCGGGTGCAGATGATGGTTTGTGCGAGCGGAGCGAGTATGGATACCATCTGCGGGTAGTCTTTTTCTTTGAGTATGCCGAGTATGAGTATCAGGTTCGAATACGAGAAATCAGTGGTTAACGCTTGTTTCAGCTTCTCTGTCCCCTGAGGGTTATGTGCTCCATCCAGGAGGATGATCGGGTCCTGTGTTATCACCTCAAGTCTCCCCGGGTTTACCGTGTTTGATACGCCTTCGATGATATCAGGGTCGCTCAGATACACCCCCTTCATCTGGAGTTGTTCGGCGGTGAGGATCGCAACAGCGATGTTCTCCCCTTGATATTCTCCAAGGAGGTGTGTACGGATGGGGTAGTCTTTGAACCGCCCATGGATAAGGAACTCCTGATCAGTCATGGTACAGTTTATGCGTCGCCATGAGGATTCATTCACAATGATTAGCGGTGCGTTATGTTCCTTCGCGATAGTCTCAATGACTTCTAAGGCAGTATGTTTCGCTGCGGTTACCACTGGTGTATCCTGTTTAATGATACCTGCTTTTTCTCGAGCGATAGACTTCAGGGAATCCCCAAGCACATCCGTATGTTCCAATGCGATCGTCGTGATCACAGACACCATCGGGGACACCACATTGGTGGCATCAAGACGACCACCGAGGCCGACCTCAACCACCGCATATTCGACTTGTTGTTGAGAAAATGAGAGGAACGCCATCGCGGTCACAATCTCAAAATATGTTGGCGTCTCACCACTCAGGCTGATCTCCTCCACCACAGGTTTCACTTGCTCGACTAGTCGACATAACTCTTGGGGTGATATTTCCTGGGTGTTCACCTGAATTCGTTCTGTGAATCGTTGCAGATGAGGGGACAAGTAGACCCCCACTTTGTACCCGGCATGCTGCAGGATTGAACCAAGAAAGAGACAGACGGACCCTTTCCCGTTCGTCCCCGTGACATGGATGACATAAAAATTTTTTTGAGGATTCCCGAGTCGGTCGAGAAGCATGGTGATGCGTTCTAACCCGAATTTTGACCCGAATTTTTCATAACTATTAATCCACTGAAGAGCCGCTTCCTCATCCATGTTAATATCCTTCGCAATACAGTACATCAGGGTGGAGCGGGTACCGATCACGCCAGGATTCACCAGGGAGTATACGGACTTTTCGTTTGATTATCCGTACTCGATCCTCAGCAATCAGCTGTATCGTCCGTGGGAGAACCTGATGCTCCACTTCAAGGATCCGCGCAGCAAGAGTATCGCGGGTGTCATCGTCATGAACGAGAACCGCGGCTTGAAGAATGATCGGACCGTGATCCATCTCCGCATCCATGAAATGCGTGGTACACCCCGTGATTTTCACACCATAATTAAGCGCGTCCCCCTGGCCATTCGTTCCTTTAAAAGAGGGGAGTAACGCAGGGTGAATGTTGATCAATTTACCCTTCCATTGTTTCACGAACGCGGGGGTGAGGAGGCGCATGTATCCCGCACCTACGACTAGATCCACCTTGTGTTTTCTGAGGAGTGTATCAATATTTTTTTCGTGTTCCTTCTTGGTTTTCCCCTGCGGGTCGACAAAATGAGCAGGAATACGATGCGTACGAGCACGCTCGAGCGCATAGGCGTCTTTTTTATCGCTGAGTACGATTGCGACTTCTGCATCGATCATCCGTGTTTCTGAAGCGTCGATGATGCTCTGCAGATCGGTTCCTCCCCCGGACGCGAGGACACCTATTCGGAGTTTTTTCCGCACCATAGGTTTCACCTTTCTATGACTTTTTATGTGATGATTAAAGGGGGAATCTTCTTTGTACTCGTATACTCCCCCTTGTTTTTTGATGAAGAGTAAGCGTGAGGTGCTTTTGATGTTTTCTCTCAGGTGGGTATCGCTTGTACAGAGAGCGGGTACTGGTTGTACAACAACTCGTTAATAAGTTCAGGGACAAAACAACGTTTCATGGGTAAGATAAAATACCGGGGCCATCGGGTTTCCCTTCGTCAGACGGTTTTCCTTGTTGGTTCTGCGTTCCTACTTGCGTGTTGTATGATGATTGTGACGACGCCGCTTCATGAGACCGGTCATCTGGTGATGTCCAGTCTTGATCCGCATCTTCAAGTGGTCTCGTTTTATCCGTTTGGTGTTCCTCGTTCTAATGGAATTGATCATGTTCTTCCCTCGGTACTCGGTTGTGTGATCGTGCGTGAGGCGTACCCTGGTGCATTTAATGATAGACCAGTCTGGGCAGATCTTCTTCAAGAGATTGTATGTTTATCGATACAGATGATTATCACCTGCGTGGTCACGTTGAAGATTCTGAGTCGTTTGATGATCCCCTGGATGCAGCATCAGCATCGTCGGTCAGTATCATATGTCTGATCCAGTTTTTTTCTGTTGAAAAAGGGTTTTAATTACGCTACTCGGCGCAGTGGTTTTAAAACCAGTTGGGGTGATATGCGTACGGGTAACGGTATATCCATGTTCTCGGATTTTTTCGAAAAGATATTCGCGACGTGGCGGCGAGGTCTTTAATGCAGCGGCGACAGATTCCATGGTGTAAAAAAAGGGGGGCGCCTCTGCTTCGTCTTCTAATAATTGCAGGAGCATCCAGAGTTCATGTTTGGTGTTCATGTTTTTCGTGAACAGATCCGTACGTACTTGTTTGATGAGCAATGGTTTGTGAAGATGCCCCATCCAGAGTGGACCGATCTGGTGTATCGTGGATTTAGTATTCTTGAAACCGGGGAGCTGATCAACTGATATCGTGGTGAGGTTCTCCTGGTTAAGGTTCGCGTTTCGTTTCCCCTGTTTTATCTGGACGTAGACGCGGAAATAATAATCAGTGACATGACAGAGAAGGGGTTCGATGCCTTTGTCGTATTTCCCTGCTTCCCGGCAGAGGAACCCGAGGAGGATCCGCAGGCCGATCTCCTGCATCACGGGTGAATGATACGGTTGCGCGCCATAGCGTCGGAGGCAGACGAGCGGGTACACCCCACAGAGTGGTGCAGTATCCGTCGCCGTGCACGCGAGTATCCCGTTATGGCTCAGATTTCTCATCGCGGAGTCAACAAAATACGCGGGTGAACCAAACGGATCGATATCCACTCCATCAAAACTGCTTTGAGAGAGGAGCACGTTCAAATCATGCTGTGTCGCTGATGCATTCTGAAGATGGTTATGAGCAATATTCTTCTGAATCAACTGGTACGCCTGCTCATTCCAGTCGTTCATCGTCACCATGAACTCACCAGGGATCTCATGTGCGAGTCGTACCCCGCGGATCCCTGATGATGCGAGACCATCAAGAAGATGCACTGGTTTTTTTGATCCCTGAATAAACCACTGGTACACGAGGACAGAGAGATCCCTGCTCATCTCCATCGCCGGGTTATAAAACGGTTCACCATGACGAGTACCCGGCCCTTTCCGCGTCTGCTTCTCTTTTAAAACAAAAACCTCGGTGGTTCCTTCCCTCACAACCTCAAAAGGACGTGTTTTTCTTATCATGATTTAATACAACGGTGGGAGTTTCTCAGCCAAGATTTTTTCGATTTTATACGGGAGCAGATTCCGGTTCACTGTTGTCACCTCAAGAATACGGATGTCATCACGACGCCGCACATCCTGCAACAACGGGCTTCGTGACTTCTTATGCAAGGTCACCAGGAGTGGTTTATCAGAGTCTAACGCATCAATGACGACTTCACAGAATTTCTCAGAAAGCATCTCCATCTTCCCGATCTCATCGATAATAATGATGTTAATGGTCTCGTCACTGATTGCTTTCTCAATCGCCGGGATACCCACCTTCTCTAACGCACCGATATTCACCCCATATTTCCCTATCTTGTCTTTGACATCGAAGTTGATATGGGCGAACACCTCTTTTTCTTTCGTCATCCAATCCATCACATAAAACCCGACGCGTTTCTTATGCTCAAAAACCGGTTCAGTAATCATCCCCTCAATCTTATACCCAGTCTTCTCGATCTTCTCAATAATTTTCAGCAATGTTTTGGTTTTCCCCACACTGGGCATACCCGTAATTCCGATCTTAGGTATATCATCCATAAACCATACTGTAATACAATTTTTGTTTAGAAATGTTTGTATTGCGTCAGTAGCTCCGAAAGTAGCTTCCTGGATGGTGAATCATATGAAAAACAGTCTTCTCGGAGAAAATCTAACAGCTTGTTTTATTGAAAAACAGGGGAAAATCAACAATAAAGTGGTTAAAAAAACAAGAAAAACACGTTCTAAACCTATCTATCACTCGACAAACGATGGAAAAAATAACCTTGAAAAGCACGTACGTTAACCTCCAGGATCAATCGTATATAACACGGTACCAAAATACTTCGATGTAATCAGATGACCTTCTTTTACCTCTCCAAATAATGCAAGCCAAATCAAAATGTCAGCAAGAATCCATAAATTATAAAGCAATACTGAGAACATGAAATAAAACAACCTGATGAGATAATTCTTCGAGGTTGTCTTTGGAAGATAAGAATGCTTCTTTACCCTGTAACTTGTTTCTATCCCCCAACGTTTACCGTACAAGTCAAACAGTCTCTCAGCAAGGTTTACGTCATTCTCGTTGTATTCTTCGTTGGTAGCAAACGCCCGTTTTACCATCTCTCCATTATTATCTTCCTCTTCGACAATCACCAAGTTGAACGTGATGTCTTTCATCTCAAAATCTGTGATTATACTTGGTGCAGAGGTGATTTTTAGTACATCTCTTACAGTGGAAATCTTCGTAGCGGGCATGAGATATTTCAGATGAAGACTGTTAAACACTTTGATTGCGTTAGAATCGCAGAACCCACGATCAACGTATACTCTTCTTATCTTGATGCGTTCCAAAACATAACTCAATAGTTTTCGGAGGATCTGTTCTTTGGTGTCAAATGGACCTACAGGCAATGCAAGAAGCGTGAATCGCTTCCCTGATTCTACGATGTTTATCGTGGCGAATTTGTAGCATTTTGATGTTCCACGTTCTGGTTCCTTCCCGACAACCATTGGAGCGCCACGGTCACCGTAGAAATACCATTCTGTAAAATCAATGGCAACATCATAGTGTTTTCTGATGTCGAACAGGTTGATTTTCCGGGTCATTTCCCAGACAACCTCGAAGAGTGTGGTGAACATTCGGTGGAGATCCTTGGTGTCTGTGTAGTTCTTCAGATGGTATAACAAGGTATCCGCATCTGGATTACTTGATCCCGAGTTTTTTCTATAAGTTTTTGAGCCGTTCTCAGCGAAATCCTTGGTCATCCCCATGTAGATCAAGAGATCGATGAACTGAGTTTTTTTGTAGAAGGCGTTATTCTTGATATTCAGGTTGATGAGCGGTGCGAATCGCTTCTTGAACAACCTGCAGATCTCTTTTGTTTTATCATTCCTCTGGAGATACTGATTTCGTTCCTTGGTTTTCCTATGCAATCTCTCCGGCTCGAAGGTTTTAACATCAAGGAGGATACCAAATTTTTCTGAGATCTCTTCTGTCTTTGATGCTGCAAAATCAATGAGTTCTTTTGTTTCATCATCGAGGATATGATTGACAAAATATCCGATACTGGTTCTATCAGGTGTTTTGCTGAACCCAAGTTTGAACTTCTCTGACGGATTCCTGTTCAGATACTTTGTCAGCTTTGTATGGAATTTTATGCCTTTGAGTTTCTGGAATAAAACAAGTTTCAGGAGTGCCTCGTAGGGGAACTTAATCTTTCGATATTTGTGTTCTCCAAATGGTTCTATATTGAGTGCTTTCAGGAAGTCAGCTATCTTGATGCTCTTGCATTCTTTGAGTTTCTCGAAGGTTTTATAAATCTCCTTTTCAATGGTTGAATGGGAGATGTCTCGTTTGCTTGTGGGCATTCGGGTGTTTCCTGCCAAGGGGGAGCTCAAAACTTCCCTTGGCAATTACTAATTGTATATTCTCTTTAGTATTATACTATTAGTAATAGTCTTTACTTTATTAATATTTTGAGTTAAAGTTATATACTACTGGTAATATAGTATTGTTCAATGGCAAAAGTGAAACTAAACGGATTTAAATGTGAACGATGCGAGCACGAATGGATCCCAAGAAATAAGGAAGAATATCCTAATGTCTGCCCGAAATGTAAAAGTCCGTATTGGGATAAACCCAGAAAAAAATCTAATTAATAATTGTACAACTGCCACGAAAAAAGTGATTCCTATCTGTTGGAATTATGAATCAAACCTCAGATTGTAATCCCTATGCATCATTTAAAATCAAATCTTCATAAGTATAAGAAAAAAGTAGAAGCAATATCAAACATCAAGGTTATGCCCTTGAATATAGGGGAAGCATATGATCTATAAAATATATGGCAGGGTTCGGAAAACTCTGCGGATTTGCTTCGCAACCTTGCCATTGGGGTCATATAACAGCGGATAAAAGGTTCACTTCGTTCGCCTAAACGGCCTTCGGCAACTTCGTTTATCTACGAAACGTTAGGCGAAATCGGGTAGTATGACTGGAAAATATTTTAAAAATTAGAACGGAAGAATGATCGAAATACTAGGTAATCACCTAAAAAAGAAGATGTATAAATGGGATAAACACTTGGAAGAAAGATGTATCGGTAAGGCAATATCGAGTTGATGAAAATGTATGTAGCAAAAGCCAAAGGGCACTATATTGAAGTTCCTCCAGGTGCATGGTATAGTTTCTACAATAGTCCGTACATAAGCCATAAACTAGGAACTGCGATAGATGTGTACTATCCAGATAGACCACTTTTTCCATTTGAAGAAGGTATAGTGAAAGAGGTCAAAAAAATCAGAACTCCTAAGAATATAGCCATGGAGATTGATTTCCTTACTATTATAGAGGTAAACAATCTTTGTTTGAAAATTCTCCATGTAAAACCAGATGTTAGGGCTGGAGAGAAAGTATATCAAGGAGATGAATTTGGTGATTTAATTCTTTCGGGGTTTTTCATGCCATGGTCAGATAAGCATGCGCATTTTGAACTCAGAGATTGCAGAGACAGGTATCGTTCAAGGGGTGGATTTCCAATAGAACCTATTATTGTGAAAGCTGTCCCTTCAATTTCAGGAAATGAGTTTAAAGTTGTTGAGAAGAGGGATACTTATTTCTGGCTCAGACCAATGAACGTTGGTGAAAGGAACCTGACTCCTTTAACATATAAAAGTGTTTCAATTGAAGGCGGCCTGCCATATTATAAGTATGGGGCAATTTTTGGAAAAGAAAAGGAAGTTATCCTTTTTGGTAGATCTTTACAAAACAGAAAATACTTACATCATCAAATAGGAATTTTTGAAACAAACTTTGAAGTTATCGCGAACGACCAGAAGGTTAAGGGAATTGGTATTTATTGTAATCAGGAAAAAATAAAATTGATTGGTGGGATATTTCAGGAGGGGGATATCATAGAAATAAAGATTAACAAATAGTCAAAGACTTTCATTATTGATAAAACTGATTCTCGAAAAAAATCCTGTAGATTTCTTAAAAATCTAATTGATACGTCGTAGATGGATTACGTAAATATTGCAATCTGTGAATTTTGAGTGAAATTCTTAAGTAAAAAGGAAGGTATCCTCAAATGATGCTACATCGCCCAACTTTTTGCATCCTTACGGTCGCTTCAGGGCTAACACCTACACCTGACAGCAGTTAGACAAAATCGTGGGCACAAAAGGCTTAAAATAATAGAGGAGATTATTCGAGCGCGACCTATGTATGCTGAAAAAAATATTGTGGAAAACGGATATAACGAGGTGAAAGAATGAAAGAATTTAAAGTTGCTGTTGCACAGATGGATATTAAACTTGGAGATAAGAAAGCAAATCTTAAAAAAACTGCTGAGATAGTCTCTGTAGCTTCTAAACAAGGGGTTGATTTTGTATGCCTGCCAGAATACCTCTCGACCGGCAGTGTCCCTGAGCAATGCAGTAAGTTAGCAGAACCAATTCCAGGATATGCAGTCGATAGACTTGGAGCAATTGCCAAAGAAAATGGGATATACGTAGTTGCTTCCATACTGGAGAAAGCTGATGATAAGATCTACAACACAGCAGTTCTAATAGATCCTGGTGGAGAATTACTAACAAAATACAGAAAAATACACTTATTCATGGAGGAACAGGCTTACATCGCTCA